>NZ_CP107968.1:6870000-7470000 GCF_036084755.1 Streptomyces sp. NBC_00370 | reverse complement strand
GAAGACGACTTGGGTGACGGCCGCGTGGTCGGCTGTGGCCGAGTGGGCGCCCCAGCGGTCGGTTTCCAGGAGGGGGACGTGCTGGGCCCTGGCGGCGATGGCGGCGCCGGCGATACGGGCCTGGTACTTGCCCTGGTGGGTCAGCAGGGCGCGGTGGTTGACGTCGCCGACCGCGTAGAGCCAGTCGCTGCCCTTGGCGCGGCAGCTGTCGTCGACCTCGATCCAGTCGCCGGGCTTGCGGCCGACCGTCTCCATGCCGAGGTCGTCGGTGCGCGGGGCGCGGCCGGTGGCGAAGAGGATCTCGTCCGCCTCGATCCGTTCGCCGTTGTCCAGGACGGCGGTGACGGGTCCGGTGCCGCCGTCGCGTTCCACCTGGGTGACGGAGGTGTTCGTACGGACCGACACACCCGCCTCGGTCAGGGACTCGGCCAGCAGCTTGCCGGCGAAGGGTTCCATGTTCGGCAGCAGCCCGTCGCCGCGTACCAGGAGGGTGACCTCGGAGCCGAGCGCCCGCCATGCCGTGGTCATCTCCACGCCGACCACTCCCCCGCCCACGACCACGAGCCGGTCGGGTACGTGCTGGGAGCTGGTCGCCTCGCGGCTGGTCCAGGGCTTCGCGCCGGCCAGGCCCGGCAGGTCGGGCAGGACCGCGCGGCTGCCGACGCACACGGCGACGGCGTGCCGTGCGGTGAGCACCTGTTCCTCGCCCTCCGGGGTCGTCACCACGACCTTCTTGGTGCCGGCGAGCCGTCCGTGACCCCGGTAGAGGTCGGTGCCGGTGCTCTCGACCCAGGCGACCTGGCCGTCGTCCTTCCAGTCGGACGTGTATTCGTTCCGGTGGGCGAGCACAGCGGCGGCGTCGAGCGGGCCCTGCACCGACTGCTTGAGGCCCGGCACCCTGCGCGCCTCCGCGCGCGCGATGGCCGGGCGGAGCAGTGCCTTGCTCGGCATGCAGGCCCAGTACGAGCATTCGCCGCCGACCAGCTCGCTCTCGACGATCGCGGCGCTCAGCCCGTTGGCCCTGGCGCGGTCGGCCACGTTCTCCCCGACCGGTCCCGCACCCAGCACCACAACGTCGTAATCCATGGCATCCGTCATGGGGTCAGTCTGGTCCGGGCGGGGCCGCATGGCCACACGATCTTCGGGAACGGTCCAGGAATACGGCTCAGGAATACGACGGTGGCGGCAGCCGTTGTGCGAGGCGGCTCCCACCGGTGAATCAGGAAGAGGTAGCAGGCAATGGCCACAGTGGAACTCACGAAGGAAAACTTCGACCAGACGGTGTCGGAGAACGACTTCATTCTGATCGACTTCTGGGCTTCCTGGTGCGGACCGTGCCGCCAGTTCGCCCCCGTCTACGAGTCGGCGTCGGAGCGCCACGGAGACCTCGTCTTCGCGAAGGTCGACACGGAGGCCCAGCAGGAGCTGGCCGCCGCGTTCGAGATCCGCTCCATCCCGACACTGATGATCGTCCGTGACAACGTCGCGGTGTTCGCCCAGCCGGGTGCGCTCCCCGAGACGGCCCTTGAGGACGTGATCGGTCAGGCCCGCGCGCTGGACATGGACGAGGTCCGTAAGTCCGTCGCGAAGGCCGAGGCCGAGGGCGACAACAAGCACGTGGAGAACCAGGGCTGAGACAAGCCCCGGTCCCGGCGTTCGGCGGTCCCGCCGGTCAGTGGTCTCGGGTCGTCAGTGGTCTCGGGCCGTCAGCGCTCCAGCACCAGCGCCAGGCCCTGGCCCACGCCGATACAGAGCGCGGCGAGGCCGGTGCCTGAACCGGCTGCCGCCAGCTGATGCGCCACCGATCCCGCCAGCCGGGCGCCTGACGCGCCGAGCGGGTGGCCGATGGCGATCGCGCCGCCGCGCGGGTTGACCAGTCGCGGGTCGAGTTCGGGCCATTCGGCGAGGCAGCCGAGCGACTGCGCGGCGAACGCCTCGTTGAGCTCGAAGGTGGTCAGGTCGGCGAACGACCGGCCGGCCTTCGTGAGCGCCCGCCGGACGGCCTCGACCGGCCCGAGGCCGAACAGCTGCGGCTCGATGCCGGTGACGGCGGACGTGCGGATCCGGGCCAGTGGTTCACGGCCCGTCTCGCGCAGCCCGTCCTCGTCCACGATGAGCAGGGCCGCCGCGCCGTCGTTGAGCGGCGACGCGTTGCCGGCCGTCACCGTACCGCCGCCTTCCGTGCGGAAGGCGGGCTTGAGCTTGGCCAGGGCCTCCATCGACGTGCTGTCGCGGATGCACTCGTCGCGGGCGAGTTCCACGCCCGGGTACGGGACGACCTCGCCCTCGTAGAGTCCCGCGGCCCACGCGTCGGCGGCCTTGCGGTGGCTGGCGAGCGCGAAGGCGTCCTGCTCCTCGCGGGTGATGCCGTGCTTGTCCGCGATCTGCTCGGCGCCCTCGCCGAGCGGTACGGTCCACTCGACCGGCATGGCCGGGTTGGTCATCCGCCAGCCGAGCGTCGTGGAGTGCAGCTGCTGGTGCCCGGCGGGGAACGCGCGCTCCGGTTTCTGCAGCACCCACGGCGCGCGGGACATCGACTCGACGCCGCCCGCCACTACGACGGAGGCGTCGCCGAGCGCGACGGCGCGGGCCGCCTGGATGACCGCTTCGAGCCCGGACCCGCAGAGCCGGTTGACCGTCACGCCCGGCACGGAGACCGGCAGGCCGGCCAGCAGGACGGCCATTCGCGCGACGTCCCTGTTGTCCTCGCCCGCGCCGTTCGCGTCCCCGAAGACGACGTCGTCGATCCTGGCCGGATCCAGCCGCGGGGTGCGCTCGACCAGTGACCGCACCACATGCGCGGCGAGATCGTCGGGACGTACGGAGGCGAGCGCCCCGCCGAACCTGCCGATCGGGGTGCGGACGGCGTCCACGACGTAGACATCCCGGATGGTGGTCATCGGATCTGCGGATCCCTTCGACACGGCGGCTCTGCCGGACAACTCGGCTGTGTTGCCGTGCGAACGGTCGTTCACATCGGCCAGCGCGAGTCTCCGCCCGCCGACGGGCCACTGTCAACGCGCCTCAAGGACGGTGCGCGATCAGCTGGGGCTCGCGTCCACCACCCGCGCCGACAGGCCGTAGTCCACTTCCTGGCCGTCGATCAGCAGCGCCTCCACCGTGTGGGTCTGCGGGTCGATGTCGGCCTCCATGCCGTTGCCCGCGTAACGGGGGTAGCCGGAAGCGCCGATGTCCCCGGTCGCCTCCACCACGGCCGAGCGCAACGCCTGCGCGTCGTCGGGCGGTCCGTCCGAGCCGTCGGCGTGTTCGGCGTGTTCTGCGACCAACAGGATCTCGAAGCGCTGCGGAACGATAGTCATGCGGGTGACGCTAGCCCCTCCCCCGCCCCGTTCGGCGGGTACGGCGCGCGGACCGGCGCGACGTGGCGTGGGACACGCCCCGGATCGTCCGGCATCGTCCCGGATCGTCGGGGTGACCCGCCCGGCGGCGGGCCGCACACAGGTCCTAACGTCTTGCGGATGACGCCCTTTCCCAGCGCCCAGGACCATGCCGACAGCGACTTCCCGGGCCGCAGCGGCCCCACCGCCACGACAGAGGCCGAGCCCCGCGAGGTGGGTCCGGTACGCACCGAGTACGCGCCCGTCCACGACGGCGATCCCGACCCCGGCGAGATCGTCTGGACCTGGGTGCCTTACGAGGAGAACGACGGACGCGGCAAGGACCGGCCGGTCCTGGTGGTCGCCCGTGAGCCCGGCGGCACGCTGCTCGCCGTCCAGCTCTCCAGCAAGACCCACAACCAGGACCGCGACTGGGTGCCGATCGGGGTCGGCCCCTGGGACCGCGCGGGCCGTGACTCGTGGGTGGCGATCGACCGGGTCATGCGGCTCCACGAGGGAGGCATGCGGCGCGAGGCGTGCGCCCTGGACCGGGGCCGCTTCAACCTCGTCGTGAACCGGCTCAAGGAGCGCTACGGCTGGGCCTGAGCAGCCCCTGAGCTGTGCGGTCCGCGCCGGGTCAGCACGTCCGCCAGCACGTCGCGGAACGCCGACAGCGTCGTACGCGCCGCCGTACGGTCCAGCACCGCGAAGACCGTCTCGTCGAAGTGCCCGGCGAACCGCCCGTCCCCGGTGAGCAGGGCCCGAAAGGTCCCGGCCACCTGGGCGGGGTCGTTCTGGAAGACCCCGCAGCCCCACGCGCCCAGCACGAGCCGCCGGTATCCGCTCTCCGCCGCCGTCTCCAGGACCCGCTCGGCCCTGGAGGCGAGCGCGGCGGGGACGCGGTGGCTCTCGTCGGGGACGCGCCGCGCGATCACCCCCGCGTTCGGCGCGGGCGACGTGAGGAAGCCGGCCCGGAACGGGACGGCGAGCAGCCGGCCCCGGTCGTCGCGGAAGACCGGCACCCCGGGTGAGTGGATCACCCGGTCGGTGTAGAAGGGGCTGCGGTCTTCGCGGTGGTGCGCGTAGAACTCGGGCGCGCGCAGCAGCGTCGCGTACAGCGCCGAGGCGCGGCAGAGCGCTTCCTCCTGGGCCTGCGCGCCGTTCAGATAGCCGCCGCCGGGGTTACGCGCCGAGGCGAAGTTCAGCACGGCCACCGGGCCGGGCGCCGCCGCCGTGAGCCGCGCCGCGGCCTCCAGGCTGCTCTCGTCCGTGACCTCGACGGTCCCCTTTCGGCCACGGTCCAGGACGACCGGGACGGGCTCGGGCCCGTACATCCGGGTGCCGGCGAGCGCGGCGTCGAGCGCCGGGCGTATCAGCACGTCGGAGCCGTCGGGGCCGCGGTAACGGCCGGCCCCGACGATCTCCTCGGTCTCCTTTGCGATCCCCCGCAGTCGCGCACTCATGTGCGGAATCGTGCGTGAGGGATCACCTCCGGGGCAACCGGATTTCTGACGATTCGGTGACTCAAGGGCACTCTTGTGCGAACTGGCGGGAGTGGCCTTAGGTTGGACCGGAGCGCTTCGTCCCGACCCCGGGACGAGGTCGGTCACGGTCTTCGACAGGAGGATCCGGCCATGCCATCCGACCGTTTGATCGACGCGGAACAACCGCTCGGCGAGGACGACGCCGAGGCGCTGTTGCGCGGCATATGTTTCAAGACCGGGCCACCGCGCACCGTCGGTGTGGAACTGGAATGGCTCGTTCACGATCTGCACGACCCGCGCGACCCCGTCCCTGTCCACCGCCTCGAAGCCGCCTTCGACGGCCTGCGGACCCTGCCGCTGACCTCGGCACTGACCTTCGAACCCGGCGGCCAGCTGGAGCTCAGCTCCCAGCCCGCCGCCTCCCTGATGGAGTGCGTCGCCTCCACAGCGGCCGATCTGGATCTCGTCCGTCCGGCGCTGCGTACGGCGGGCCTCGCGCTCACCGGTTACGGACAGGACCCCTGGCACCTCCCGCAGCGCATGCTGCACGCGCCCCGCTACGACGCCATGGAGGCGTATCTCGACCGGATCGGCGCCGCCGGCCGGGCAATGATGCGTACCACCGCGTCCGTCCAGGTGTGCCTGGACGCGGGACATGAGGAGCCGGGACCGCTCGGCTACGCGCGACGCTGGCAGCTGGCCCATCTGCTCGGGGCCGTGCTGGTCGCCGCCTTCGCCAATTCGCCGATGCGTGAGGGCAGACGGACCGGCTGGCGGTCCACCCGGCAGGCGATGTGGACCCAGCTCGACCCGGCCCGCACGGCGGCGCCCTCGCTGCGGCTCGAACCACGGGCCGCCTGGGCGGCGCACGCCCTGGACGCACCGGTGATGTGTGTCCAGACGCCGGAAGGCCCCTGGCACGTGCCGGACGGGGTCTCGTTCCGTGACTGGATCAGATCGGGGCTGCCGCGCCCGCCGCTGCGCGCCGATCTCGACTACCACGTCACCACGCTCTTCCCGCCGGCCAGACCGCGCGGCCATCTGGAGCTGCGGATGATCGACGCGCAGCCGGGTGAGGACGGGTGGCTGGTGCCGCTCGCCGTCACGACCGCGCTGTTCGACGATCCGGAAGCGGCCGAGAGCGTGTACCGCGCCGTCAAGCCGCTGGCCGACACGGCGGGAGCCGGGCCCGCGCCCGGCAACCCGCTGTGGATCAGAGCGGCCCGCGACGGACTCGCGGACCCGGAACTGCACGCGACAGCGGTCACCTGTTTCGCCCTCGCCCAGGAGGCGCTTCCGCGCATCGGGGCCAGTACCGCGATCCAGGAGGCTGTCGCCGCCTTCACCGAACGCTTCGTGCTGCGGGGCCGATGTCCCGCCGACGAGCTGCGCGTCCCCGAACGCGTCACCGACCGCGTCCCGGAACGCGTCTTCGAACCTGAGAAGGATCTCCGCCCATGACCGACCGAACCGCCGGGAGCCCGCAGGCCCCGCGCGCCCCGCAAGCGACCGTCACCGAGATATCCGCCGACTCGGCCGAGGCGCTGCGCCGCCGCGCCGTCGAGTCGCTGACCACCGCACGCGCCCGTACGGCGCTGCTGACCTCCTGCGTCGACGACCACGATCTGACCGCGCAGCACTCGCCGCTGATGTCCCCGCTGGTCTGGGACCTGGCGCACATCGGCAACCAGGAGGAGCAGTGGCTGCTGCGTAACGTCGGCGGCGGGGACGCGCTGCGTCCCGAGATCGACTCCGTCTACGACGCCTTCGAGCACCCGCGCTCCGAGCGGCCCACCCTGCCGCTGCTGGCGCCCGCCGAGGCGCGCGCGTACGCGTCCGACGTACGGGGGCGGGTGCTCGACATCATCGAGCACGCGCCGCTGACCGGGGGCGGCGGCCGGCTGCTGGACGCCGGCTTCGCCTTCGGGATGATCGCGCAGCACGAGCAGCAGCACGACGAGACCATGCTCATCACCCACCAGCTGCGCAAGGGTCCGGCGGCGCTGACCGCGCCCGAGCCGCCCGCCGGTGACGTGACGGGGCTGCCCGCCGAGGTGCTGGTGCCGGCGGGGCGCTTCACGATGGGCACCACGGCGGAGCCGTGGGCGCTGGACAACGAACGCCCGGCGCACCAGCGGCTGGTGCCGGCCTTCTTCATCGACAGCGTGCCGGTCACCAACGGCGACTATCTGCGCTTCGTCGAGGACGGCGGCTACACCGACGAGCGGTGGTGGGCCCCGGAGGGCTGGGCCCAGATCCGCGAGCACGGCATCGGCGCGCCGCAGTTCTGGCGGCGCGAGGCCGACCAGTGGCTGCGCCGCCGCTTCGGCACGGTCGAGCCGGTGCCGATGGACGAGCCGGTGCTGCACGTGAGCTGGTACGAGGCCGACGCGTACGCCCGCTGGGCGGGGCGCAGGTTGCCCAGCGAGGAGGAATGGGAGAAGGCGGCGCGCTGGGACCCGGCCACCGGGCGCTCGCTGCGTTTCCCGTGGGGTGACGAGGAGCCGTCGCAGGAGCACGCCAACCTGGGCCAGCGCCATCTGCGCCCCGCGCCGGTCGGCAGCTATCCGCGCGGCGCCTCACCGCTCGGGGTGCGCCAGCTGATCGGGGACGTCTGGGAGTGGACGTCGAGCGACTTCCTGCCGTACCCGGGCTTCGTGGCGTTCCCGTACCGGGAGTACTCGGAAGTGTTCTTCGGCAGCGCGCACAAGGTGCTGCGCGGCGGCTCGTTCGCGGTGGACTCCGTGGCCTGCCGCGGCACGTTCCGCAACTGGGACCTGCCCGTCAGGCGGCAGATCTTCGCCGGGTTCCGCACCGCGCGGGACGCGGCACCCGGGGAGGGCGCCTGATGTGCCGCCATCTCGCCCGGCTCGGGCCGCCGGCGGCGCTGGGCGAGGTGCTGGTCGCACCCGCCCACGCGCTGTACCGGCAGTCGTGGGAGCCGCGCATGCAGCGGCACGGCACGGTGAACGCCGACGGTTTCGGGGTCGGCTGGTACGCGGAGGGCGATCCGGCGCCGGCCCGCTACCGGCGCGCCGGGCCCATCTGGGCCGACCTCGGCTTCACCGATCTGGCCCGGGTGGTCCGTACGACCGCGCTGCTCGCCGCCGTGCGGGACGCGACGGAGCCGGGCGCCGACGGGGAGGCCGCGGCCGCGCCCTTCGCGTCCGGGCCCTGGCTGTTCAGTCACAACGGGGCGGTCAAGGGCTGGCCGGGGAGTCTGGCGGCGCTAGCCGCCGGGCTGCCCGGCGAAGAGCTGCTGTCCCTGGCCGCCCGTACCGATTCCGCACTCGTGTGGGCGCTGATCCTGCACCGGCTGCGGCGCGGCGACTCGATCGGCGAGGCGCTGGCCGACACCGTGACCGAGGTGGCCGCCGCCGCGCCGGCGTCCCGGCTCAATCTGCTGCTCACCGACGGCGGCACGATCGCGGCGACCGCCTGGGGGGACACCCTCTGGACGCTCACCGGGCCGGACGACGGTGTGGTGGTCGCCTCCGAGCCGTACGACGACGATCCGCGCTGGCGCGGGATCCCCGACCGGACGCTGGTCGTCGCCACCCGTACCGACCTGTCGCTGACCCCCCTCAAGGAGCCCCCCGCGTGAGCCCCTTCCAGCTGACCCGCACCCTGCCCGAGGACGCCACCGACGCCGCGCTGCGCGCCGACGTGCGTGAGGGCCTGACCCGTACGCCCAAGACGCTGCCGCCCAAGTGGTTCTACGACGCGCGCGGCAGCGAACTGTTCGAGGAGATCACCCGGCTGCCCGAGTACTACCCGACCCGCGCGGAGCGGGAGATCCTGCTCGCGAGGGCCGGGGAGATCGCGGCGGCGAGCGGCGCGAGCACCCTGGTCGAGCTGGGTTCGGGCTCGTCGGAGAAGACCCGCCATCTGCTCGACGCGCTGAAGGGACTGCACAGTTATGTCCCGGTCGACGTGAGCGAGAGCGCCCTGACCGGGGCGGCCGAAGCACTCGTCGCCGACCGTCCCGACCTGCGGGTGCACGCGCTGATCGCCGACTTCACCGCCGGTCTCGAACTGCCCGCCACACCGGGGCCACGGCTGGTCGCCTTCCTCGGCGGCACCGTCGGCAATCTGCTGCCCGCCGAACGCGCCCGGTTCCTGGCGTCGGTGCGCGCGCTGCTGGACCCCGGCGACACGCTGCTGCTCGGTACGGACCTGGTGAAGGACGAGTCCACGCTGGTCAGCGCCTACGACGACGCGGCCGGTGTGACGGCGGCCTTCAACAAGAACGTGCTGTCGGTCATGGACCGTGAGCTGGGCGCCGACTTCGACCCCGCCGACTTCGAGCATGTGGCGCGCTGGGACCGGGAGCAGGAGTGGATCGAGATGCGGCTGCGGGCCCGGCGCGCCCTCACCGTGAAGATCCCCGAGCTGGATCTGCTGGTCAGCTTCGAGGCCGGTGAGGAGGTCCGTACGGAGGTGTCGGCGAAGTTCCGTCAGGACGGTGTGCGCGCCGAGCTGGCCGCCGCGGGGATGGAGCTGACGCACTGGTGGACCGATGAGGCGGGACGGTTCGCGCTGTCGCTCGCGACGGTGAGCTGACCGGCGAGGGCGAGCGCGCGGCGGTCGGTGTGCAGACCGGCGGGGATCAGCGGCAGGACCGTGATCTCCGCCGTGAGGCCGCCGGCCGTCGCGATCCGCCACAGCGATGCGGTCAGGGTGTCGTCGCCGACGAAGGCCGGCGCACCGGAGCGGTGTCCTTCGGGCCCCCGGTAGGTGATCCGGACGGGCCGTACGGGCACACCCGCGTCCAGCGCGGCCTGGAACACCGCCGGGGTGAAGCGGCCCCGGCCGCCGCCGCACCAGGTGCACGCCTCGGGGAAGACGATCACCCGTGAGCCGTCGGTGAGCGCCGAAGCGAGGGTGCGTACGGTCGCGGGCAGTGCCCGCAGCCGCTCGCGCTCGACGAAGAGGGTGCCGCCGCGCGCCGCCACCCCGCCCAGGACGGGCCAGTGCCGGATCTCGCTCTTGGCCAGCATCCGGCCCGGCAGGACAGCGGCGATCAGCGGTATGTCGAGCCACGAGATGTGGTTGGCGACCACCAGCACCCCGCTCCCCCGCCCCGGTGTGTCCGGCCGCCCGGCGCCGACGATCCGTACCCGCAGGCCGAATCCCCTGAGCAGGGCGCGCGCCCAGTGCCGGGTGAGCCGGTCACGGGGCGCGGCGCCGAGCGTGGCGACCAGGGGCGCGGCGAGGACCCCCGCGAGCAGGACGGTCAGCCCCGCCAGCACCCGGCCCGCGGCCACCGCCGTACGGGCCACGGGACCGTGGTGCGTGCCGCAGCCCCGCGGGGTGCAGGGCGCGGTGGGCAGCCAGCCGCTCATGCCGCCGGTACGAGCGACAGGAAGTGCCGCAGGTAGCGCGGGTCGGTACGGCGCATCGACAGCAGGACGTAGAGGTCGGCGACGCCGAACTCGGGGTCGTGCGCGGGCGCGCCGCACACCCAGGCGCCGAGCCGCAGATAGCCGCGCAGCAGGGGCGGCAGCTCGGTCCTGGGGGCCGGCCTGCCGGTGTCCTGCGGCGTCCAGGGGCGGAGCGGGGTGACCCGGTACCCCTCGGGGGCGAGGTGCTTGTCGCGTACGGTGCGCCAGGTCGACGCGGCCAGTGTGCCGCCGTCGGCGAGCGGGACCGAACAGCAGCCGGCGAGCCAGGTGTGTCCGCTGCCGGTCATGTAGCGGGCGAGTCCGGCCCAGATGAGGCTGATGACGGCGCCGGTGCGGTGCAGCGGGTGCACGCAGGAGCGGCCGACCTCGACCAGGTCGTCGCGGATCGGGCCGAGCCGGGAGAGGTCGAACTCGCTGTCGGAGTAGAGCCGTCCGGCGTCGCGCGCCCGGTCGGGGGGCAGCAGCCGGTACGTGCCGACGACTTCGCCGCTGCGCTCCTCGCGTACCAGCAGGTGGTCGCAGTACGCGTCGAACGCGTCGCTGTCGTAACCGGGTTCGGAGCTGTCGAGCTTGGCGCCCAGCTCGCCGGCGAAGACCTGGTGGCGCAGCCGCTGGGCGGCGCGTACGTCGGGCAGGTCGCGGGCGAGGGAGACCACGTAGCGCGGTTCGGCGGTGTGCGGGGCGGCGACGAAGGGGGCGGGTGTCGTGGGGACGACGGGGGCGGGTGCGGCGGGTGCGGTGGGGAGGAGCGGGGCGGGGACGGCGGCGGGCATGGGTGTCTCCTGTGCCGGTGGGAAAGGCGGCGACCGGGCCCGCCGCGTGCTGCGGCGGTCCGGCACCTCGTTTCTTCCGTCACCGGCTGGATTTGACATGACCACACGGCGGAAAGCGGATGTGGGACGGCTGAATGCCGGGGGTGGTGCACCGGCGCCTGCGTCCGACCCGGGCGCCCCCGCGGCTCAGCCGGAGGTGAGCGCCGTCGTGATCAGCTCCGACGCCGCCTTGGCGGCCTTCTTCGGGTCCTGTCCCTCCAGCACCTCGGTCATGTACGGCTTGATCGGGTTCTTGGCCTCGACGCTGGCCCACTGCGGCGAGTTGGGGGTCGCCCGGCCGCGCGCCGCGCCCACGGCCATCGCCGCCGTGCTCTCGTCGCCGCTGATGACCCCGGCGAGGGTCGTCTTGTTGGGGACGTAGCTCATGGTCCTCGCGAGGTCCGTCTGCCACTTCTCGCCCGCGAGCGCCTCGACCACATCGGTGGCCGCCGTGCCGTGGTGGGTGTTCTTGGGGACGATCAGGTCGGATCCGCCGGTGAACACGGCGCCCGGCGTGTCGGCGGTCTTGCCGGGGATCGGGAAGAAGCCCAGCTTGCCCTTGAGATGGGGGTTCTTCTCCTCGATGATCCGGGCCGAGCTGGGGGTCGAGATGATCTGGGCGACATCGCCCTTGGCGAAGACGTCGGCCTGCGGCGGTGTGGCCTCGTCGGAGTTCTTCGGCCCGTTGCCCAGGCCCTGCAACTGCTTGTAGAAGGCCATGCCGCGCAGGGCTGCGGGCGTGTCGAGGGTGCCGTGCCAGTTGCTGCTGCCGTCCTCGACGGCCAGCTCGCCGCCCTCGTCCCAGATGAAGCCGGCCAGGCTGTACCAGTCCTGTCCCGCGAGATAGATGCCCTGGGTGTCGGCGGTGTTGAGCGCGGTGGTGTCGGCGATCCATTCGTCGCGGGTCCTGGGCAGCTTGTCGATGCCGGCCGCCTCGAACAGTTCCTTGTTGTAGATCACGATGCGGTTGGCGGCGTACCAGGGGATGCCGTACTGGTCGCCCTCGATACGGCCAGGCTGGGCGAGGCCGGGCAGCCAGTCCTCGCTGCCGAGGTCGCGTACCGACTCCAGGGTGAGCCCCCGCAGGTGCGAGGTCTCGGCGTACTGGGCGACCTGGGTGTTGCCCACCTCGACGACATCCGGCGGGTTCTCGCTGTCCAGCGCTGCCAGGACCTTGTCACCGATCCCGGTCCACTCCTGGATCTTGACGTCGAGGGTGATCTTGGGGTGCGACTTCTCGTACGAGGTCACGAAGCGCTTGAGGAACGCGTCGGACACGCTGTCCTTCATCAGCCAGACCGTGACCGTCGGCGAGTCGTCCTTGCCGCCTCCCCCTGGCAGCGAGCCGCAGCCGCTGAGAGCGACGGCGGACAACAACGCCGCGGAACAGACAAGACAGCGGTTCTTCACGTAGGTCACCTTCTGCGTGATGGCACGGGAGCGTGGCGCAACGAGGAAACCCGACATGGGGGGAGCGAACATTGTTCGCACGGGTGTGCCGATTTTGGTATGGACCAATGGGTCGGTCAAGTCCCGAAACCGGACACCGGGGTGCGGGCGCCCTCCGGCACCCGCACCCCGGCCCTTCGTGAACGTTTCTGACGGTTCGTCAGCCGCCGTTCGGCACCGTGTCCTCGAACGCGGTCCCCGCGCCGCGGTACGCGTTGACCTTGGCGCTGACCTGCGCCGGAGTCAGTACCTGGTCCTTGACGTGCAGGACGTAGTCGACCTTCTGGTCGTAGGCGCGCGGGGTCGTACTGGACTGGCCGCCGAAGTCGATCAGCCACTGGTTGAAGTTGATCGACATGGGCCGCTCGGGGAGGTACTGGGCGTCGTGCGTGCCGAAGAGCTGGCCGTCGATGTAGTACGTGATCGCGTTGTTGTCGATGGTGAGCACCAGGTCGTGCCAGCCGTTGTAGCTCGACCGGCCTTCGGTGTGCTGGTTGACCGCGACCCAGGGGTCGGGGTTGTAGGTCTCCCAGGAGGTGGTGTAGAGGATGTTGGACGACTCGCCCCAGCCGCCGTTGGGGAGGTACTCGAAGTCGTACTCCGCGTAGTCGTCCGCCATCGGTGCCTTGAGGTCGTTGATGGTGAAGAAGGTCTGTACGAGATGGTCGCCGTCAGGACCCGACTTCGGTGTGTCGGCGAACTTGACCCGGGCCGCGTAGGTCCCGTTCTTGAACTTCGTCGCCTGGGTGAGGACTTCGGTCTGCTCGGTGGTGCCGCCCGTGCCGGCGGTCGAGGTCTCCAGATTCATGATCGAGTTCGTCCCCTCCTTGGCGAAGGTGACGTTGTCGGGGGCCCAGGTGGCACCCGGGATGCCGGGTCCGCCGGAGTTGGCGCGCACACTCCAGCCGTGGCCGGCGATCGACGGGTCGGTGTACGAGGTGTAGTTGAAGTCGTCGAAGAGCGTCGCCCCGCCGGTGGGCGGATCGGTCGGCGGGTCGGTGGGCGGGTCCGTGGGGCCCCCGGGGTCGTTGCCCGCGGGGGCGGTGCCCCAGACGAGTGTCCCGCCCACGGTGGCCGTGGCCTTGGTCCAGTCGCCGTACGAGGTCTGTGCGGGACCGTAGGAGTAGTCGTCGCTCTGGTTGAGCGACGCCCAGTTGGAGCGGTAGAAGCGCAGCTGCATGTCGCTGGTGTCGGCGCCGGGCGCGAGGGTGCCCGCGCCCGCCGTGAAGCCGATCTCCAGATAGCGGTCGGCGGTCGCCGTCGGGTGGGCGAGGGTCCCGAAGGTGCCGGTGATGTTGGCGCAGCCCTTGACCGCCCAGGAGCAGGCGAAGGTGTACGAGGCGCCGGCGTCGGCCTTGAAGTAGTAGCGGACCTTGACCGTGCTGAGCGAGAGCGCCGAGCCCGAGGTGTTGACCACCTTGAACCACGGCTCCGCCTGGTCGGACCCGGTGGAGCTCTGGCGGTACTGCACCTTGACCGTGGGCGCCGCCGCCGAGGCGGGCAGGGCGGTGAGGGCGGCGCAGCCGAGGCCGGCCGCCGCGCCGAGCGCGACAGCGGTCCTGAAGCGTGCGGTGGCGGTCTTCCGTCTGTTCATCGACCGGTTTCCTCTCCTGACAGGGATGGTGCGGGGAGGTGGTGCGGGGGGCGGCCGGGCACATGGAGTGCGTCGAGCCGGGTTCGGTGGTGTGCGAGGCGGTCCTGGAACCCCGGCCAGTCGCGGTGTGCGGACCAGGCCGTCTCGGCGAGCGCGCACAGCCGGGGGAAGGCGAGATATTCGGCGTGCGCCTCGGTGGGGACGTACTCGGCCCACAACTGCGCCTGGGTGCCGAGGACATGGGCGGCGGCCTCGGGCTCCCAGCTGGGCGGCGCGGGTTCGAGGGCGTAGACGTCCCGCAGGGTGACGACACCGCCGGGCTGGCCCGGCGGTTCGCCGGGGCGCTCGCTCTGCGGGTAGTCGAGGAAGGTGGACCGGTGCGGGGCCATGATGATGTCCTGGCCGCGCCGTGCGGCGGTGAGTCCGTGCGACTCCTCCAGCCACGGTGCCGCGGTGAAGCCGTCGGGCAGGTCGCTGCCGGTGTCGGTCCAGCCGAGCGGGCGCCGGCCGTTCGCGGCGAGGTGGGCGCCGACGCGGCCGAGCAGCCAGCCGCGCAGGGCTTCCGGGCCCGCGAGCCCTTCGTCCACGACCCTGCGGTGGGCGGCGGGCGACTGCCGCCACTCGACGACGGGGCACTCGTCGCCGCCGAGGTGCACATGGCGCGAGGGGAAGGTGTCCATCACCTCGTCGAGCACGGTGCGGAAGAAGTCGACGACCTCGTCGTGGACGCCGAAGATGTTCTCGCTCACGCCCCAGCGGTCCCAGACGCCGAGCCGGCGTCCGGGTACGTTGCCCAGCTCCGGATAGGCGGCGAGCGCGGCCCGTGCGTGGCCCGGCAGCTCTATCTCCGGTACGACGGTGATGCCGCGCTCCGCCGCGTAGCCGACGAGACCGGTCAGCTCCTGGCGGGTGTAGGCGCCGCCGTGCGGCAGACCGCCGATCTCGGTGAGCTTCGGGTAGCCGGCGACCGGCATCCGCCAGCCCTGGTCGTCCGTCAGATGCAGGTGCAGCACGTTGAGTTTGTGCAGCGCGAGCAGATCGGTGAACCGGTACAGGAAGGAGACGGGCCGGAAGCGTCTGGCGACGTCCAGCATCACACCGCGCCAGGCGAACCGCGGCACGTCGGTGATCTGGACGCAGGGCAGCGTCCACGCGGTGCCGCGTACGGGAGTGTCCGACAGCGCCTGGGGCGGCAGGAGTTGACGGATCGTCTGGATTCCCCGCAGCAGCCCGGCGGGGCGCGCCGCGCGCAGCAGTACGGCGTCGGTGCCGACGGTGAGGCCGTACCCCTCGTCGCCGAGGCCGCCGAGCGCCGGGTCGACGACGAGCACGACACGGCCGTCGTCGGACGCGGGCAGTGGCAGTCCGGTGGCGGGGGCGAGCAGGGTGCGCAGCAGGGTGGCGGCCGCGGTGGCACCGCCGGGCGCCGCGCGTACGGCGGTGTGTGCGTCGAGGGTGAACCGTCCGGGCAGTGTGCCCAGATGGGTGGGGCGTGGGACCAGTGGGGGTGCGGTCATCTCGGTGTTTCCCCTATCCCTTGACGGCGCCGCTGGTCATCCCGGTGGCGACCCGGCCCTGGAGCACCAGGAAGAGGGCCAGCACGGGCAGGGCGAAGAGGGTGGAGGCGGCCATGGTGGCGCCCCAGTCGGTGCCGAACACGTTGGAGAAGGACGACAGCCACACCGGCAGGGTGCGATCGTCCTGGTTCTTGATGATCAGCATGTTGGCGAAGGCGAACTCGTTCCAGGCGGTGATGAAGCCGAAGAGCGAGGTGGCCAGCAGCCCGGGTGCGAGCAGTGGGAGGGTGATCCGGCGGAAGGCGTCGGCGCGGGTGCAGCCGTCGACCTGGGCGGCCTCCTCCAGCTCCACCGGGATGGCGGTGAGGAAGCCGCGCAGTGTGACGATGGTGAAGGGCAGCGTGATCATGAAGTAGATCAGGGTGAGCATGGACAGCTTGTCGAGCATGTCCGTGTCCCTGGCGATGATGTACATCGGGATCAGCAGCGCTTCCCAGGGCGCGACTTGCGCGATGAAGACCATCAGGATGAAGCCCCTGCGGCCCCGCCAGCGCAGCCGGGCGACGGCGAAGGCGGCGCCGAGGGCGACGATCAGCGCGAGGATCACACAACAGCCGGTCACCAGCAGGCTGTTGCGCCAGAACAGCCAGAACCCGTCGGCGTGCACGGCCTTGTCGAAGTGGTCGAGGGTGAGCGAGGTGGGCAGGAAGACGGGGGTCTCGGACTGGATGTCGACGGTCGGCTTGAACGCGGTCAGCACCATCCAGTAGACGGGGAAGACCGAGCAGACGAAGACCAGCAGCGCCACCGCGTTGAGCGGCAGCCGGCGGGTGCGGCGGCGGATCATGCTTCTGCCTCCTGCCGGAACATCTGCCGGAAGTAGACGACGAGGACGGCGACGAGCAGCACCACGGTGATGGTGGAGGCGGCGGCCGACAGGTCGTAGCGGTGCAGGGACTGGGCGACGCGGTAGGCGTAGACGGGCAGGGTGGTCGTGGCGTCGCCGGGGCCGCCCTTGCTGATGGCCCAGATCTGGGCGAAGCAGCGGAAGACCCAGATGACTTCGAGGCACAGCACGAGCCCGAAGAGGGGCCGCAGCATGGGCAGGGTGACGGAGCGGAAGATCCGGGCGGCGCCCGCGCCGTCGATGCGGGCCGACTCGTACAGCTCGGCGGGTACGGTCAGCAGCGCGGCGTGCAGGGTGATGGCGGCGAACGGCACGGACTGCCAGACGACGAGGGTGACCAGGATGGTGAAGGTCGCACTGCCGTCGGCGAACCAGGAGTAGTTCTCGTACGAGTCGAAGCCGAGCTGGACGAGCAGCCAGTTGACCACTCCGAGCCGGGACGCGAACAGCCACTGGAAGACGGTCGTGGTGGCGATGACGGGGCTGGCCCAGGCGAGGACCAGACCGCACATCACCAGCAGCCGCATCCTGCGCCCGAGGTGCTGGAGCAGCAGCGCGACTCCGGTGGCCAGCACCATGATCAGGACGACATTGATCCCGGTCCACCAGAAGGTCCGCCGCACCACCTCCCAGAACTCGTCGTCGTCCAGGATCTCCCGGTAGTTGGCGAGCCCGGCGAACGAGGCGCCGCCCCTGATGAGTTCGCCGAGGCCGTAGTGCTGGAAGGAGATGACCAGGTTGCGGACGAGCGGATACGCGAGGAGGTAGGCGGCGCCGAGCACGGTGGGGGCGATCAGCAGATACGGCCAGAGCGCCCCGCGTACGGCCCTGGGGGCCGCCGTCATGAGCCGAGCGTCTTGGTGATGCTGGTCGAGGCGGTCTTCGCCGCCTCGGCGGGGTCGCTGCCCGTGAGCACCGCCGTCATGTACTGCTTGATCGGGTTGGTGGCCTCGACGGCCGCCCACTGGGGCGAGTTGGGGGTGGCCCGGCCGCGTGCGGCGCCCGCCGCCATCGCGGCCGTACCCGGGTCGCCCTGGACGGCCTTGGCGAGCGAGGTCCTGTTGGGGACGTAACTCATGGTCCTGGCCATGTCCGTCTGCCACTTGTCGCCGGTGAGCGCCTTGACCACCTGGTAGGCGGCGTCGTGGTGGGCCGAGGCCTCGGGGACGACGAGGTCGGAGCCGCCGGTGAAGACGGAGCCGGGGGTGCCGGCCTCCTTGCCCGGTATCGGGAAGAAGCCGATCTTCCCCTTGAGCGCGGGGTTGGTCTCCTCGATGAGCTTGGCCCCGCCGGGGACGGAGATGATCTGGGCGACGTCGCCCTTGGCGAACACCTCGGCCTGCGGCGGTTTGGCCTCGTCGGAGTCCTTGGGCCCCTTGCCGAGCGCCTGGAGGCGCCGGTAGAAGTCCATGCCGGCCAGCGCCTGGGGGGTGTCGAGGGTGCCCTTCCAGCTGCCGCCGGTACGGGTGGCGAGGTCGCCGCCCTCGTCCCAGATGAAGCCGGCCAGGGTGTACCAGTTCTGCCCGGGTAGGTAAATGCCCTGCGTGGCGCCCTTGTTGAGCTTCGCGGTGTCGGCGAGCCAGGCGGCGTGGGTGGTGGGCGGCGCGGTGATGCCGGCCTGGGCGAAGAGGTCCTTGTTGTAGACGACGACCCGGTTCGCCGCGTACCAGGGGATGCCGTACTGCTTGCCGTCGATCTTCCCCGGCCCCGCGAGCCCCGGCAGCCAGTCGGCGCCGGACAGGTCCTCGGTGCGGTCCGTGAGGTCCTCGACGCCGCCGCTGGCCGCGTACTGGGCCACCTGGGTGTTGCCCACCTCCATGACGTCGGGGGCGTCCTTGCTGGCCAGGGCGGCGGTGACCTTCTCGCCTATGCCGTCCCACTCCTGGATCTGGATGTCCAGGTCGATGTCCTTGTGGGTCTTGGCGAAGTCCTGTTCGAAACGGTGGAGGAAGGCGTCGGTGACGCTGTCCTTCATGATCCAGACGGTGAGTTTCTGCGGTCCCGCCGACGTGCCGGAGGACGAACTGCAGGCGCTGAGTGCCAGGGTCGCCGCGAGTGCTGCGGAACCGGCGATGAAGCGGATCTTCACGGACCACCCCAATGGGATACTGACCAATTGGTCAAGTGGTAAAGCGCGTGACCAGAAGGTGGCATGGACCAATGTTGCCGTCAAGACCCTTGAAAACATTGACCTTCGTCGTCACATGGGCGGTACGTGCCGGTTACCATGACACTTACCAGTTGACCAGTTAGGATCGCCGTAGCGCGGCACAGCCCGCCAGAAGCAGGAGAGGTCAAATCCATGGGGAGTGGCTCGTCGGGTGGTGGCGTGCTCAAGCGGGAGCGGGTACGGGAGCATCTGCTCGGCCTGATCGAGGCCGGCAGCCCGGGGGACGCGATCCCGTCCGAACGCACGCTCTGCGCCGAACTCGGTGTGTCGCGGCCCACGTTGCGGATGGCCGTGGACGAACTCGTCGCCACGGGGCAGCTCGTACGGGAACACGGCCGCGGCATGTTCGTCGCGCCCGCCAAGATCACCCAGGAACTCACCTCGGACGACACGGCGTTCGTCGTCCCGCGCGCCTCGGGCGCCTGGTCGAGCCGGATCCTGGAGCGGGCCACGATCCAGGCCGGCGCCAGGATCGGCCGCAAGCTACGCGTGTCGCCGGCCGCCGAGCTGATCTACATCGCCCGGCTGCGGCTGGTCGACGGCGCGCCCATCGCGATCGAGCATCTGCACATCCCCGCCGAGCTGGCCCCCGCGCTCACCCCGCAGGAGCTGGAGGCCGGTGATCTCTACGACCATCTGCGCGAGCACCACCAGCTCTCCGTGCACGAGGCCACCCAGTCGATCGAGCCGACCGTGGTCAACGAGGCGGAGGCGGCCGTGCTGGACGTACCGGTGCTCTCCCCCGCGCTGCTCATCGAGCGGCTGACCCTGGACACCTCGGGCCGGCCCGTGGAGTACGTGCACTCGCTCTACCGCGGCGACCGCTACCGCATCGTCTCGCGGCTGGCGCTCGGCAGCTCCGCCCCGCGCCCCCGTACCGGCGGCCACCACCCGGGCATCCCGCCGGGCGACTTCGCGCACGACGGGATCATCACGTCGTCCACCACGGGAGACGCCTACTGACCCCGGTTGTGCGGGTCAGCAGGCGTCGTCGGGGAAGCCGGTCCGGTCAGTCCTGCGGCTGCCTGGCGGGGGCCGGTCCGTCGCCGCTCACCGGGCCGCCCTCGTCGGGCACGACCAGTTCGGACAGCGTGAGTCCCGACTCGCCGGAGACCGCGGCCAGTTCCGAGCCCAGGGACTCGGGGGCGATCACGGTGTGCTTGCGGCCCAGCGGGCCCGTCAGCAGCGAGGACACGGCGGCGACCACACAGGCGGCCACCGCGAACCAGAAGGCGATGACCAGGCCCTGGTGGAAGGGGCCCGAGATCAGATGCGGGAAGAACTCCTTGCCGGTGACCTTCGCGCCGCCGTCGGGCAGCTTGGACAGCTGGTCCCCCAGCAGCTCCTTGAACGGGTTGTAGCCGAGGAACGCGGCGAACAGCACGGCGATCGGCGGCAGATGGGAGACGTTCTGCGCGACACTCTCCGGCACCCCCTGGGCGAGCAGCCCGTCGTGCATCGCGCTCGGCAGGTTGCTGGACAGGCCGACGATCATCAGGCTGAAGAAGATGCCGATGGACAGCACGGACGACGAGTTCTGGAAGGTCGCCGTCATCCCGGCGCCGACCCCGCGCGACCTGGCGGGCAGCGCGTTCATGATCTCGGCGCGGTTCGGCGAGGAGAACAGCCCCGAGCCGAGGCCGTTGACGAACAGCAGGACCGCGAAGATCCAGTAGTTGAAGTCGGTCGGCAGCTCCATCAGCGCCACGAACCCGGCGCCGGTGATCAGCGCGCCGACGACGGTGAACATCCGGGCCCCGAACCGGTCGGAGAGCCATCCGGAGAGCGGCGCCGACAGCAGGAAGCCGACGGTCAGCGGGATCATGTAGATGCCGGCCCACAGCGGGGTCTTCTCGAAGCTGTAGCCGTGCAGCGGCAGCCAGATCCCCTGGAGCCACATGATCAGCATGAACTGCAGACCACCACGGCCGAGCGCCATCAGCAGGCTGGCGATGTTCCCCGCGGTGAAGGCGCGCAGCTTGAACAGCGAGAGCCGGAAGAGCGGCTCCGCCACCTTCATCTCGATCCAGACGAAGATGCCGAGCACCACGACGCCGCCGATCAGGGCGGCGAGCACCATCGGGTTCAGCCAGCCCATCGTGGACGAGCCGTAGGGCTGGATGCCGTACGTGATGCCGACGAGGACGGCGATCAGGCCGACGGCGAAGGTGATGTTCCCCCACCAGTCCATCTTGGCCTTGAAGCGCGCGCCCGTGTCGTGCAGCTTCATGTACGCCCAGATGGTGCCGAAGATGCCGAACGGCACCGAGACCAGGAAGATCAGCTTCCAGCTGACCGGGGCCAGCACACCGCCGAGGATCAGCCCGATGAACGATCCCGCGATGGCGGCGATGGAGTTGATGCCGAGCGCCGTACCCCGCTGGTGCGTGGGGAAGGCGTCGGTCAGGATCGCCGTGGAGTTGGCGAAGAGCAGCGCGCCGCCGATGCCCTGGGCGATGCGCCAGCCGATCAGCCACAGGGCGCCGGCGCTGCCGTCGAAGTAGGTCAGCGAGAGGGCGATGGAACAGAGGGTGAAGACGGCGAAGCCCATGTTGTACATGCGGACCCGGCCGAACATGTCGCCGAGCCTGCCGAACGTCACGACGAGCACGGCCGTGACGACCATGAAGCCCATCAGCATCCACAGCAGATAGCTGGTGTTCGCCGAGTCCAGCGGATCCAGATGGATACCGCGGAAGATGTCAGGCAGTGCGATCAGGACGATCGACTGGTTGATCATCACCATCAGGACACCGAGAGTGGTGTTCGACAGCGCGATCCATTTGTAGTGCTCTCCTGGGCCGTCGGTCCGCGGTGACTTCGCGGCGCTCTGGTGAGTTATGCCCACAATTGCCCTTGCTCCTTCGCGTACGCCCTGCTCCCGGCCGACCACAGTCGAAGACTGATGGTCTATGCATGCAATCTATCCCTTGCGTGTGACTTACATATGTCCGGGAGATAGGAACATCCGATCGGATGAGGTACGACCGGCAGGGAAGGCCGAATCCGCAGGCCGAATCCATGACGCAGATCACACGACGGTGTCCGCATCGCGGACCGCCGGGGTGTGCGGCACGGTGGAGTGGACACCCGTCACACCCGTACGTCGCGACGAAGTGGAGTACAGCCCATGTCTGAGCACACCTACCGGGTCACCGAGATCGTCGGCACCTCCCCCGAAGGCGTCGACAAGGCCATTCGCAACGGCATCAGCCGCGCGTCGCAGACGCTGCGCGGCCTCGACTGGTTCGAGGTGACGGAGGTACGCGGTCACATCGTCGACGGCGAGGTCGACCACTACCAGGTGGGTCTCAAGGTCGGCTTCCGCCTCGACGACGGCGAGTGACGCCGGGTCCTGGCCCGGCCGGGAATCCCGCCGGGCCGGGAGCGTTGAACTGAGGGTGAGTATCACGGCCGGCATCCCGTTCTCCGTACTGGACCGCTCCCGGACCCGGCAGGGCCGGGACGGTCCTCGGGTGCTGCGCGACACCGTGCGGTTCGCCGGGCGGATCGAGGAGCTGGGCTACCACCGCTTCTGGGTCTCCGAGCACCACAGCGTGCCGGGCGTCGCCGGGTCGGCGCCCACCGTGCTCGCCGCGGCCGTTGCGGCGGCGACCGGCACCATCCGGGTCGGCACCGGCGGGGTGATGCTGCCCAACCACCAGCCACTCGTCGTCGCCGAGCAGTTCGGGGTGCTGGAGTCGCTGTTCCCCGGCCGGATCGACATGGGCCTGGGCCGGTCCGTCGGGTTCACCGACGGGATACGCAAGGCGCTGGGCCGGGACAAGCAGGACGCGGACGACTTCCCCCGGCAGCTCGCCGAGCTGCTGGGCTATTTCACCGGTGAGCAGGGCGCCCATCCGCAGGTGCACGCCCATCCGGCCGAGGGCCTGCGGGTGCCCGCGTTCGTGCTGGCCACGGGGAAGGGCGCCCAGGTGGCCGCCGAGGCCGGGCTGCCGCTGGTCATCGCCGCCGTACGGGGCGAGGACGCCATGGTCCGGGCGATCGAGGGGTACCGCGAGCGGTTCCGGCCCTCGGCCTGGGGCGAGCGGCCCTACGTGGTCGTCTCGGGCACCGTGGCGGTCGGCGCCACCACGGAGGAGGCCCGCAGGCTGCTGCTGCCCGAGGCGTGGTCCACGGCCTACTCCCGCACCCATGGCGCGTTCCCGCCGCTCGTCCCCGTCGACACGGTCCTGGACACCCCGATGACCGCGCGGGAGCGCACGCTGTTCGAGGAGGCGCGGGACGGCCAGCTGTACGGCACGGCCGACGAGGTGTCCGCCGCACTCGACAAGCTGCTGGCGCGCACCCGGGCCGACGAGTTCCTGGTCACGACCAGCACGTACGACGGGGACGCGCTCCTCGACTCGTACCGCCGGCTGGCGGAGCTGCGCGGACTGCGTTAGCGGGCGGCCCGCGTCGGCACGCGGGCGTCAGCGGGCGACCTTGCGGTTGGCGCGCAGCCACTCCTTGTTCATCGACGTGATCGACATCAGCGGGATGCCCTTGGGGCAGGCCGTGGCGCATTCGCCGGCCAGGGTGCAGCCGCCGAAGCCCTCGTCGTCCATGGTCGCGACCATGTCGAGCACCCGGGTCTCGCGCTCGGGCGCGCCCTGCGGCAGCACGTTGAGGTGGTTGATCTTCGCCGAGGTGAAGAGCATCGCCGAGCCGTTGGGGCAGGCGGCCACACACGCGCCGCAGCCGATGCACTCGGCGTGCTCGAAGGCGAAGTCCGCGTCCGGCTTGGGCACTTGCGTGGCGTGTGCCTCGGGGGCCGCGCCGGTGGGCGCGGTGATGTAACCGCCGGAGCCGATGATCCGGTCGAAGGCCGAGCGGTCCACCACGAGGTCCTTGACGACGGGGAAGGCCCCGGCCCGCCACGGTTCGACGTCGATGGTGTCGCCGTCCTTGAAGTGGCGCATGTGCAGCTGGCAGGTGGTGGTGCGCTCGGGGCCGTGGGTGTCGCCGTTGATGACGACACCGCAGGCGCCGCAGATGCCCTCGCGGCAGTCGTGGTCGAAGGCGACCGGCTGGTCGCCCTTGAGGATGAGTTCCTCGTTGAGGGTGTCGAGCATCTCCAGGAACGACATGTCCTCGGAGATGCCGTCGATGGCGTAGGTGACCATCGCGCCGGGCGCCGCCGCGTCGCGCTGACGCCAGACGCGCAGGGTGAGCTTCATGCGTAGCTCCGCTGAGTGGGGTGGACGTACTCGAAGACGAGGTCTTCCTTGTGCAGGACGGGTGCGACGCCGGTGCCGTGGTACTCCCAGGCGGCCGCGTACGAGAACTCCTCGTCGCGGCGGGCCGCTTCACCGCCCTCGGTCTGTGACTCCTCGCGGAAGTGGCCGCCGCAGGACTCGGCGCGGTGCAGCGCGTCGAGGCAGATCAGCTCGGCCAGTTCCAGGTAGTCGACGATGCGGTTGGCCTTCTCCAGCGACTGGTTCAGCTCCTCGCCGGTGCCCGGCACCTTGATCCGGCGCCAGAACTCCTCGCGGATCTGCGGGATCCGGTCGAGCGCCTTGCGCAGCCCGTCCTCCGTGCGGGCCATCCCGCAGTACTCCCAGAGGAGTTCGCCGATCTCCTTGTGGAAGGAGTCGGGGGTGCGGTCGCCGTCGACGGCGAGCAGCAGCCGCAGCCGGTCCTCGGTGTCGGCGACGGCCTCCTCGACGGCCGGGTGCGTGTGGTCGACGGGGTCGAGGTGCGGGTTGCGCGCCAGGTAGTCGTTGAGCGTCGCGGGCAGGACGAAGTAGCCGTCGGCGAGGCCCTGCATCAGCGCGGAGGCGCCGAGCCGGTTGGCGCCGTGGTCGGAGAAGTTGGCCTCGCCGATCGCGAACAGCCCCGGCAGGGTGGTCTGCAGGTCGTAGTCGACCCACAGGCCGCCCATCGTGTAGTGGATCGCCGGGTAGATGCGCATGGGCACCTCGTACGGGTCCTCTGCGGTGATCCGCTCGTACATCTCGAAGAGGTTGCCGTACTTCTCCTCGACGGCCTTGCGGCCGAGCCGGCCGATGGCGTCGGCGAAGTCGAGGTACACGCCCTGGGCACCGGGACCGACGCCGCGGCCCTCGTCGCAGACGTTCTTCGCGGCACGTGAGGCGATGTCGCGCGGGACGAGGTTGCCGAAGGACGGGTAGATCCGCTCCAGGTAGTAGTCGCGCTCGTCCTCGGGGATCTCGGCGGGCGGCCGGGCGTCGCCGCGCGCCTTCGGCACCCAGATCCGGCCGTCGTTGCGCAGCGACTCGCTCATCAGGGTCAGCTTGGACTGGTGCTCGCCTGAGCGCGGGATGCAGGTGGGGTGGATCTGGGTGAAGCAGGGGTTGGCGAAGTAGGCGCCGCGCCGGTGGGCCCGCCAGACCGCGGTCGCGTTGCTGTTCTTGGCGTTGGTCGAGAGGTAGAAGACATTGCCGTAGCCGCCGGAGGCGAGCACCACGGCGTCGGCGAAGTACGTGGAGACCTTGCCGGTGATCAGGTCGCGGGCGACGATGCCCCTGGCCCGGCCGTCCACGACGATCAGGTCGAGCATCTCGGTGCGCGGATGCATCTCGACCCCGCCGGCGGCGATCTGCCGGGACAGTGCCTGGTAGGCGCCGAGGAGCAGTTGCTGGCCTGTCTGACCGCGCGCGTAGAACGTACGCGAGACCTGGACGCCGCCGAACGAGCGGGTGTCGAGGAGGCCGCCGTACTCACGCGCGAAGGGCACGCCCTGGGCGACGCACTGGTCGATGATCTCGACGGATACCTCGGCGAGCCGGTGCACGTTGGACTCACGGGAGCGGAAGTCGCCGCCCTTGACGGTGTCGTAGAACAGCCGCTGGATGGAGTCCCCGTCGTTGCGGTAGTTCTTGGCGGCGTTGATGCCGCCCTGCGCGGCGATGGAGTGGGCCCGGCGCGGGGAGTCCTGGTAGCAGAACTGGACGACGTGGTAGCCCTGTTCGGCGAGAGTGGCGCCGGCGGCGCCACCGGCCAGCCCGGTGCCGACGACGATCACGGTGTGCTTGCGGCGGTTGGCGGGGTTGACCAGCTTGGCCTCGAAGCGGCGCCGGTTCCAGCGCTCGGCGACCGGGCCTTCGGGGGCCTTGGTGTCCGCGACGGGCTCTCCGGTGGTGTACTCGGTGAAGTCGTTGGGTTCGTTCGGTTCGCTCGGTGCGTTCATTTCAGTTCACCAGTCCGGTCATGACGGAGACGGGCACGACGATGAAGCCCGCGGTCAGCACCAGCGCCAGCAGGTTGGCCGTGGCCTTGAGTACGCGCTCCCTGGTGGGACTGCCGACGCCGAGCGTCTGCGCCGCGCTCCAGAAGCCGTGCTGGATGTGCAGCCCGAGGGCGAGCATCGCGACGATGTAGATGACGTCGTTCCACCAGCGGGAGAAGGTGTCCACGACGTTCTCGTACGGGTGGCCCTCCTGGAAGCCGCCCGAGTGCACGGTCCCGGTCGTCAGGTCGAGGATGTGCCAGACGATGAACAGGGCCAGGATGATCCCGCCCCAGCGCATGGTGCGGGTCGCGTAGCTCGTGCGCTGCCGCTTGTGCGCGTACTTCACCGGCCGCGCCGCGAGGTCGCGGCGGCTGAGCTGGTAGGCGCAGACGCCGTGCAGGACGACGGCGGCGACGAGTCCCACGCGGACGATCCACAGGGCCCAGGAGTAGTGCAGCAGCGGCTCGCCCATGGTCCGCAGCCAGTGCGCGTAGCTGTTGAAGCTGTCGAGGCCGAAGAAGATCTTGAGGTTGCCGTACATGTGGACGACCAGGTAGCCGAGCATGACAAGCCCGCTCACCGCCATGATCGTCTTCTTGCCGACCGTCGATCCCCACAGGGTGCGGGGCAGGGACGGCCGTTTGTCCGTCCGCGTTGCCAGAGCCATGTGCATGACGCTAGAGGCCACGGCTCAAGAGGTCCAAGACATGGTGCGGCTCATGTCGATAGGCGGGGCCTATCATGTCATCGTGCAGTTCCATCAGCTTCACTACTTCGTGGCCGTCGCGGAGACCCGGCACTTCACGCGCGCGGCCGAGCGGGTCCATGTGGCACAGCCCTCGCTGTCCCAGCAGATCAAGTCGCTGGAGAACGAGCTGGGGGCCGAGCTGTTCAGCCGCGCGCGCGGCAACGTCTCCCTCACCGAGGCGGGCGAGGCGCTCCTCCCGCTGGCCCGGCGGATCCTCGCCGACGCGGAGACCGCGCGGCACGAGGTGCAGGAGCTGGTCCAGCTGCGGCGCGGCCGGGTCAGGCTCGGCGCGCCGCCCAGCCTGTGCACAGGCCTGCTGCCCGAGGTGCTGCGCACCTTCCACGACCTGCACCCCGGTATCGAGCTGCTGATCGAGGAGAGCGGCTCGCACGACCTGGTACGTGACCTGGCGCGCGGCGCGCTCGATCTGGCGCTGGTGGTGCTGCCGCTGCCGACGCCCTCACCGGCGCTGAGCACCGTCGAACTGCTCCAGGAGGACCTGGTCGTGGTCTCGTCGGCGGCGAGCCCGGCGCCGCGGCGGCCGGTCAGGATCGCCGATCTGCAGGGCCAGCCGCTGGTGATGTTCCGGCACGGCTACGACCTGCGCGAGCTGACCGTCGCCGCCTGCCGGGCGGCGGGGTTCGAGCCGGCGTTCACCGTCGAGGGCGGCGAGATGGACGCCGTCCTGGGCTTCGTACGGGCGGGCCTCGGGGTCGCCGTCGTACCGAGCATGGTCGCGGCCCGCGCGGGCCGCGACCTGCGCGTCACCGCGCTGGCGAGGCCGGGCCTGCGCCGTACGATCGCGCTGGCGCGCCGTACGGACGTGGCACCGCCACGCGCCGCCAGGGAACTGCAGCGCGTGCTCCTGTCCACCCAGGCCGCCCGGCCCGCCGGGAACCCGGAGTCCTAGGGCCTGTCGTTCGGATCAGGTCCTAGACCGCGTCCACCAGCAGCAGCCGGTGCAGTTGGCTGGGCGGGCCCGGGCGGGCGTAGTACCAGCCCTGTGCGGTGTCGCAGCCGAGCCGGCGCAGATGGTCCGCCTGTGCGCCCGTCTCGACGCCCTCCACCGTCACGGCCAGATCCAGGCTGTGCGCGAGCGAGACGATGCCCTCCACGATCTTGAGGTCGACCTCGTCGGCCGGATGCTGCTGCATGCCCTGTGTGAAGGAACGATCCAGCTTGAGGACGCTCACCGGCAGCCGGCGCAGATTCGCCAGGTTCGAGTAGCCGGTGCCGAAGTCGTCCAGCGCTATCTCCACGCCCATCTCGGCGAGCTGGCGCAGCGGTTTGAGCAGATCCTCGTCGGCGCCGATCAGCGCCGACTCGGTGACCTCCAGGCAGAGCGCGCCCGGCGGCAGCCCGACGCGTTCGAGGATGTCCACCGTGTCGGCGACGAGCCCGGGGTGGTGCAGCTGGGTGGGCGAGAGGTTGACGTTGACGGTCAGCAGCCCCGGCGCCGCGCCCTCGGGCCGGTCGTCCTGCCACAGCATCGCCTGGCGCACGGACTGTTCCAGCACCCAGCGGCCGAGCGGCACGATCAGCCCGGTGCGCTCGGCGAGCGCGATGAAGCGGTCGGGGGCGAGCACGCCGTGCTGCGGATGGTGCCAGCGCACCAGCGCCTCGGCGCCGTGCACGGTGGCGTCGTCGAGCCGTACCAGCGGCTGGTACTCGATGAAGAACTCGTCGCGCTCCAGCGCGGCCGGCAGCGCGGTGGTCAGTCCGTGCCGGGTGATGGCGCGGGCGTCGGCCTCCGGGTCGGCCAGCTCGAAGCGGTTGCCGCCCGCCGCCTTGGCCCGGTACATGGTGATGTCGGCGCTGCGCAGCACCGCGGCCGCCGTGTGCTCCGCGGCGAGGCCCTCCACCACTCCGATGCTGCCCCGGACGGTGAACTCCCTGCCGTCGAGCCGGATCGGGGTGGCGAGCGCGCCGAGGATCCGCGATGCCAGGTCGGCGACCTCGGTCTGGGTGTCGGGCCCGGTGGTCAGGGCGACGAACTCGTCGCCGCCGAGCCGCGCGACCATCTCGCCCGGCGCCGTCGCGCAGCTCTGCAGCCGGTCGGCGACCTCGACCAGCAGCCGGTCGCCCGACGAGTGGCCGAGGCTGTCGTTGATGGCCTTGAAGCCGTCGAGATCGAGGTAGCAGAGCCCGAAGCGCGCGTTGTCCGGGGCCGCGAGGGTCTTGTCGAGCCGTTCGAAGAACAGCGTCCGGTTAGGCAGTCCGGTCAGCGCGTCGTGCGTCGCCTCGTAGCGCAGCCGCAGATTGAGCAGCCTGCGCTCGGTGGTGTCCTCCAGGAGCGCCAGCTGGTACTGCGGCTGTCCTTCCGCGTCCCGCAGCAGCGAGAACGTCAGATTGGTCCACAGGACCGTGCCGTCGTTGCGGTAGAAGGGCTTCTCCGCCCGGAAGTGTTCGCGCTCACCGCGCACCAGTTCGCCGTGCAGCCGCCAGACCTGGGGGCGGTCCTCGGGGTGCACCCACTGGTTGACGTTCCGGCTGCGCACATGGTGTTCGAGCCCGCCGAACATCTTGGTGAGGGTGTCGTTGACCTCCAGCACGTTGCCTTCGAGGTCGGCGATGACGATGCCGATGGCCGCGCCCTCGAACACGGCGAGGAACCGGGCCTGGGTGGCGTGCAGCGCCTCCTCGGCGCTGCTGCGCGCCGAGAGGGCCGAGCGTGCGATGGCCTCCTGCTCGGCGAGGGTGCGCTCGCGCAGCGCCTGGGCGAATCCGCCGGCCAGCGCGTGCTGCAGCCGGGCGCAGCGTGCCCTGCCCTCCTCGGCGCCGAGTTCCTCCGTGCCGCAGTAGAGCACCAGGTACGAGTCGACGACGCCGAGCGTACGGGCGAGCGCCTCGGGGTCGGTGCAGTGCAGCGTCACCAGGGCGGTGCCCACCCGCTGCGCCGGCGCGTTGTCGAAGTGGCGCGCGTGCAGCGCCAGGTTCAACTCGCGGGCCAGCGGCAGCAGAAGCTTCTCGAACTCGGGGCGGGTCAGCGACGTGGCCGCGGACGGGAAGACCGCCCGGCTCCAGATCGTCGCGAACCGGCGGAGTCTGTCTTCCAGGCCGTCCGGGTCCTCTGCGGAGCCCGACGCCTGCGACGGCACCATCACGCCTTGCGCCCAACCCCGGCGAAGCCCGAGAAGGCGAACGGATCCGCCTGGGCCACGGGGGTGTCGGGCCGCCACTCGGGCATCGCGACCAGACCGGGTTCGACCAGGTCGAAGCCGTCGAAGAAGCGCGCGGTCTCCGCCCGGCCGCGCATCACCAGCGGATTGCGGATGGTGCGGTAGACGCCGACGGCGCCGCCCGCCTGCTCCTCGGTGGCGGGGATGCCCTCGTACGAGGCGTGCGTGAGGATCAGCAGGCTGCCGGGCGCGAGCGCGTCGCGCAGCTCGGCGACGGCCTCGTACGGCTTGTCGGCGTCCTCCAGGAAGTGCAGGACGGCGACGAGGAGCAGCGCGACCGGCCGGTCGAGGTCCAGCAGCCGGGCCTCGGGGCCGGTCAGGATCTGCTGCGGCTTGCGGAGGTCTGCGGCCATCACGACAGCGTTGTCGTTCTCGGCGAGCACCGCCTCACTGTGTGCGACGGCGACCGGGTCGTGGTCGACGTACAGCACGCGCGCCGCTGGCTCCGCGGCCTGCGCGACCTCGTGCACATTTCCGAAGGTGGGAATGCCGGAGCCGATGTCGAGGAACTGGGTGATGCCGTCGTCCAGGGCGAAATTCACGGCGCGGCGCATGAATGCGCGGTTCGCCTTCATGATCGCCGGAAGACCCGGCAGGAAGCCGATTGCCTTCCGCGCGGCTTCCCTGTCCACCTCGAAATTGTGCGAACCGCCCAAATAGTAGTCGTAAATGCGGGAAACGCTCGGCATCGATATGTCGATGCCTCGCGGGGCCCAGGCGGGACGCTCCATCGATGTCTCCAACAAGTCGCCACGGGTTGCGGCCGGGACGCGGCCGGTTGTTCGAAGCGAGGCTACTGATCGACCGCCAAGAGAGCGAGCCCAAACGGAAATTAGAGATCCGTTCTTGGTCACACACCGCTGGCACATGCGGCCGGTCCGCCCTCGTGCCGGGGGGCAGGAGGGCGGACCAGTGGGCCGGAGGCGCGACGTGGGGACTACTTGGGCGCTCCGACCGGCTTGGCGTCGGGGGAGGCGGCGAACCATGTGCCGCCCACGCCCTGACCATTGACATCACCGGGCTTCTTGTCACCGGCAAAGGTATAGACGGGCCAGCAGTCGACGCTCTGCTGCTTGAGTCCGTCGGGACGGTTGAAGGTCACGAATCCCTTCTTGATGATCCCCTTCGTGTCCTTTATGTCGAGGGGGGCGACAACCGGCCACTTGTCGAGGCAGGCGCCGGTGCAGGCCGACTTCATCGGCCAGGCCGAGTCCTTGGTGAACCGATAGACCGTCATTCCCCGCGCGTCCACCATGATGTCGCCGAGTTTCGGGTCCTTGCGGACGGAGAGTCCCGGCAGGTCGGCGGTGGCGGCGGCCGGTGCGGCCTTCTTGCCGTCCGGGGCCGCGGCGAACCAGGTACCGCCCACCCCCTGTCCGGTGGCGTCGCCGGGGTTGGTGTCCTTGGCGTAGCGGTACATCGGCCAGCCGGCGATGGTCAGTTGCTTGGTGCCGTCGGCCCTGGTGACCTCGCCGATCAGCGAGGGGTCGACGCCGGGAGCGGCCTCGGCGCCGTCGGCCGCGACGATCGGCCAGGCCGTCGCACAGGCGCCCTCGCAGTTCGACTTGGGCGGGCTCGCCGTGTCCTTGTCGAACCGGTAGAGCGTGAATCCAGCGCTGTCCGTGACGACCTTGCCCAGCTTCTCGCTTTCCCAGACGGCGAGTTGACCGGCGGGCTTGGCCGCTTCCGCCTTGGTGTCGGCGCCGTATCCGCTGTCGGTCCCGTAACCGCCGGCCGCGGGCTGAGCCGCCCCGACGGACTGGCCGTTGGTCTGCGTGCCCTTTTCCTGACCGCACGCCGTCGTCAGCGCCAATACGGCCACCGCGGCCACCACGAGCGAGGCGTTCCGCCTGCTGTTCATGTCAACTCCCGTTGTCTGCAAGCTAGTTGAAGCGCCCGGGTGCGCCGTTCATGGCCCTAGGTACGGGCGGCGAGGTGCTCAGCGTTCAAAGCGGCCGAAAAAAACTTGTGAATCGAGAATTCGTGCCCACCAAATCCCCCTATCTGGGGGAATCCAGCGGACTATCGGCGCGCCGCGAGAAAACGGGGTCCAATATCTCGCCCGTGTACGGATCCCACGTCGGACGGCTGCTGGCTGCCTCCGCGCTCCTCTGGCTGCTCGCAGCTCCGGTGCCCGCCACCGCCGACAGCTGCGCCTACGCGTCGCTCGGCCCCGGCGGGTGGACGGCGGTCGCCCACGCCGGCGACAACGACTGCTGGCCGACGCCCACACCCACCCCGCCGCCCGAACCGCCACCGCCGCCGCCTCCCCCGCCACCACCGCCGCCCCCTCCGCCGCCGCCTCCGCCGAAGCCGCCGAAGCCGAAGCCGCCGGCTCCGCCGCCGAAGCCCACCCCGCCGCCCCCACGGGTGACGCACCAGCCACCGCCGCCTCCGGCGCCCCGGCTGCCGAAACCGACGCCGCCTCCCCCGACTCCGCCACCGACGCCGGTACCGGCTGCCGCGCCGCCGAAGGCGAAGCCGAAGCCGAGCCCGTCACCGACCCCGTCCGTCACTCCCTCGCCGTCCCCGGTGGCGCTGCCCGCCTACCACAAGGCAGCACGCAAGCAGCCGAGGAAGGGCACGTCGCCCGTCCTGATGATGCTGATGATCACGGCTCCGGCCGTACTCGCCGTGGCCGTACTGCGGCCACGTGCCCGCTGAACCATGGAGACCCCATGCAGGAATGGCTCGTTCTGAGCATCGCGATGGCCGCCGCGTGCGTCGTCGTCCTCACCATCGTCATCATCAACAACCGCCGTATCGGAGAGGACGACGATCCCACCGAGACCCCTGACGTCATGGACTACATGACGATGATGATCGGCGTGATCTACGCGATCGTGCTGGGTCTGGCGATCGCCGGCGTCTGGGAGGCGCGTGGCAGCGCCCAGGAGAACGTGCGCCAGGAGGCCCAGTCCCTGCACGAGGTGCAGCAGCGCGTCCAGGTCTACCCGCCGGAGGTGCGCGACCGGATCCGCGGCGACATCGACACGTACGTCCAGTACGTCGTGAAGACCGAGTGGCCGCACATGTCCGAGCACGAGGCGCTCAGCAAGCGGGGCACCACGCTCTTCGGCCAGATCCGCCGTGATGTCACGCAGTACGCGCCCAAGACCGACCTGGGGGGACAGGCGTACCAGCCGCTCGTCGACGCGGTGGCGGCGGCGGACGACGCCAGGGGGGCGCGCGGGGAGAACGCGGGCGCGACCATGCCGGGGGTGGTCTGGTTCGGGCTGATCATCGGGGCCGTGGTCACGGTGGGGCTGATCTTCCTGCTGCAGATCCGGCGCACGTTCCGGGAGTTGCTGCTGGCAGGGCTGTTCAGCGTGCTGATCGCCTTCCTGCTCTTCCTCATCTGGGACTTCGACGCCCCGTACGGCCGCGGCATCGCGGCGACGGCGGGTCCGTTCCTCGACCTGTTCCCCGGCATCAAGTCCTGACCCGTCCTCATCACGCCCGTACACGTCAGGTCCGGCACGGATGTCCGCCGCCCGGGGGACATCCGTGCCCCATTCGCCCGACAGCGTTCGCGGGTGTGATAGTGCGCTCCTAGCGTTTCGGGCATCGAGGTGCATTCCACGCCATGTGCGGAAATCGGTTCCGCGACTGCTCCTCGGGGACCCGGAGGACTCACCATGCGCGTGATACGTGCCGCATCCGCCGCTCTGCTGGGAGCGGCGGCGCTCGCCCTCACCGCCCCCGTCGCCACCGCGGCGCCCGAAGGCAACATCACGCCGTTCGGATTCTCCGTCACCCCGTCGACGATCGCGGCGGGCGGCAAGGTGACCCTCTCGGTCACCGACTGCGACGAGAGCGCGACGGCGTCCTCCGCCGTCTTCGACAACGTGACCATCCCCAAGGGCCGGACAGCGACGGCCACCGTCGACTTCGACGCCAAGCGCGGCGCCGTCTACAAGGTGACCTTCACCTGCGACGGCAGCTCGGGCACGACCAACCTCACCATCGCGGGCGCCAGCCCCTCGCCGCGGCCCACGCCGACGGTCAGCCCGGCCACGATCGCGCCGACCGCCGGGGTCAGGGGCGGTCTCGGCGGCAGCGTCGGCGGGGTGTCCACGGCGCAGATCGTCGCGGGTACGGCGCTGGTGATGGCCGCTGCGACCGGCACCATCTACGTGGCCCGCCGGCGCGCCGAAGGGCGTGGTCACTGACCGCGCCGCACGGCCGCACGACAGCCCGTCGCCCCGGGTCCTAGCACAGGACCCGGGGCGACGGGCGTTCGGGGTGGGGGAACCCGGTCAGACGGCCGAGCCGCTCATCCGGCGCCGGCGTGCGATGAACAGCGAACCGCCGACGGCCGCCGTGGCGACGAGGCTCGCGCCGATCGCCATCTCCGTCGAGCTCGGTCCGACGCTGCCGCCGAGACCGCCCAGCGCGCCCCGCCCGGAGAGCACCGTGAACTGCTGCGACACCGTGTTGGGGTTGTCGTTGCACTTGACGGTCAGGCTGTAACGCCCGGGGGTGGCGTTGTTGAAGATCCGCGCCGTGGTGCTGACGTGCCCGGACTCGACCGACGGCAGCTTGGCCTTCGGGAAGGCGTTGGACGAGACCCAGCCGCCGTGGCCGCAGCCGTCGGCGGAGATCTGGATCGTGCCGCCCGGGTGGACCGCCGACGGGTTGACCATGACGTTGGACGGACCGTTGTTGGCGGCGGCCAGTGGGGCGGAGAGCGCCACGGCCGCGCAGGCGGTCGCTGTCACCGCGAGAGCGCGTGAAGCACGCATCGTTGAACCTCCAGCGGAAGACGCCCCAAAGCGGTGCTCCGGGAAATTCGACGAGTACGCCTTCCATGACGAACCATCACCGGACGGCACATCCGTCGCATGTCGGCACTGGTCCACCCCGGTGAGCCGACACGCCGTCAGACGGCCCCGCGCCACGGCCCAGCCGCAGGTCACGGCCCATCAGAAGTTTTATGTGCCGAATACTCTGATGGGTCACCGCACCGGCCCGGGCCACCCGTTCGCCTGCCAGTGATCGCCGCGGCGGCACCGCGCGCTTAGCGTGCCGTACAGGTGCCGACGAAGGGAGAACCATGGGCCAGGACCACAGCGGCCCGGAGTCCAGGAAACGCGCACCCTGGGGCGTGCTGGCTCTCGTGATGCTCACCGGGATCGCGCTGATGCGCAACGGCGTCGACGTACCGCTGGGACCCCCGCAGCCCGCTTCGGCCGCCTCGCTGGACGGTCTGCACCGGGACCCGGCCGCCGCGGCCGTGCCCGCGACCCGGGTGAAGCCGCTGCCGTACGCCCCGATGTCCCGGGTGCGGATCCCCGAGATCAAGGTGGACGCGCCCGTGATGGAGGTGGGTACGGACGCCGACGGCTGGATCGAGGCGCCGCCGCCGCAGGACCCGAACATGGCCGGCTGGTACCAGAACGGGATCGCGCCGGGCCAGCGCGGCACATCGGTGGTCGTGGGCCATGTCGACAACGAGTCGGGGCCCGCCGTCTTCTACGGCCTCGGGGCGCTCAAGAAGGGCGAGCACGTCGAGGTGAAGCGGTTCGACGACAAAGTCGCCGTGTTCAAGATCTACGGGGTCGAGGTCTTCGCCAAGAAGGACTTCCCCGGCGCCCGGGTGTACGGCGACACCGGCTACCCCGAGCTGCGGGTGATCACCTGCGGCGGTGGCTACTCGAAGGCCGGCGGTTACGACGGCAACGTCGTGGTCTTCGCCCGGCTGGTCAGCACCCGCTGACCAGCCGGGTCGGCGGCCCCGCGGATCAGGGGTGCGGCAGTACCGCGCTGTAGCCCGCGTCGACGAGTTCCGGCAGGTAGCGGCGGAGCGCGGCCACACTCTGGTCGCGCTTGCCGCCGCCGTCGTGCGAGAGCACCACCACGCCCGGCTTGGCGCCGCCGAGCACGGTGCGCACGATCTTGTCGGTGCCCGGCCGGGTCCAGTCGAGGGTGTCGACGGTCCAGGCGAGCGGCTCCATGCCCAGGGCGGCGCCGAGTTCGAAGGTCTGCTTGTTCCAGGCTCCGTAGGGCGCGCGGAACCAGGACGGCGCGGTGCCGGTGGTCTTCTCGATCAGCTCGCTGGTCCGCTCCATCTCGCTCTTGATCTTCGCGGGGGTGAGGGTGGGCAGCTCGGGGTGGGTCCAGGTGTGGTTGCCGATGATGTGGCCTTCGTCCGCCGCCCGGCGCAGCACGTCGGGGAAGTACGAGGCCATCTCGCCGCAGACGAAGAACATGGCGTGCACGTCGTGCTCGCGCAGCACGGTCAGGATCTCCGGGGTCCAGGTGGGGTCGGGGCCGTCGTCGAAGGTGAGCACGACCGAGCGGCCGAGGCCGGTCAGTTCCAGGAAGGGCTCCTTGCGCACGGGCGGCGCCGGCGCGAGGTAGCCGGGCGGGTTCTCCGCGGTCATGGGCCGCAGCCGGTAGGCGGACGGTTTGAGTTTCGGGGCGGCCTGCGGCCCCGCCGCAGGCGGGGGCGCGGCCGGGTGGCCGGGGGTCTCGGCCTGTCCCGCGCTGATGACCCTGGCGGTGACGGCGGCGGCTCCGAAACAGGCGGCGATCCGCAGGACGCGTCGGCGGCCCGGGATCATCTGGTCCTTTTTCATGACCAATGGCTCGCACGGTGCCCGCCCACGGGGGCTGACCAACACGGGTGTCGGGGTGAAAGTACCCGATGGAACCAGCCTGACCGGCGCTTAAGTGGAGACCGGAGGTGGACACTCCGGCGGGAACGGATAGCCTGCGTGCCGTGACTGACCAGCAGCCCACCCAGTTCGAACGCGGTACCGACGGTCCGAAAGTGATCGTCGTGGGCGTTGACGGATCCCAGTCGTCGTTCCGTGCCGCCTCCTACGCCGGGGGCCTCGCCCGTCGGCAGAAGGCGCTGCTCGCCATCGTCTACGTACAGCCAGTGCTGCCGGCCGGAGCGTCGCTCGGCGCGCCGGTCGCCGACACGACCGGGCAGATCGCCGAGGAACTGATCGAGGAGCTGCGGCAGTCGACCGAGCGGGTCAAGGACATATGGGACGTGCGCTGGGAGTTCCACACCTTCCGCGGCGATCCGTTCAACGGCCTGGTCACGGCGGCCGACGAACTGAAGGCGGACGCGGTGGTCGTGGGCGCGTCGGAGTCGGCGGGGCACCGGATCGTCGGGTCGGTCGCGGTGCGGCTGGTGAAGGCGGGCCGGTGGCCGGTCACGGTCGTACCGTAACCGGCCGGCCGGCCCGAACAGCGGCCCGTACGGCGGCCGCCGGCGGGGCGGGTCAGTGGCCCATCGTGAGCCCGTCGGCCGCGGCCCCGCGGCTGAGCACCGCCTCGCTGATCGCGGACTGCGCCTCGCGGTAGTCACCGCGCTCGGGTGACCGGTCGAGCGCCGCGGGCAGGTTGACCACGCGGCCCGCGCCGGTGTCCATCCACTCGGGGATGAACTCGGCCTTCTTGACCGTCCAGCGGCCGCCCTTGGCCGCCGGGGGCGCGAAGGTGAACCGGCCGATGGAGCCCTGGTCGCCGCGCGGGTCCTGCTGGTCCGCGTAGTTGATCATCGAGCCGGCGATCTGGTCGCCCATGCCGTAGATCACCCAGGTGCCGTTGACCTTCTCGTACGCCTGCGGGACGTGCGCGTGCGTGCCGAGGATCAGGTCGATGTCGGGCCTGCCGTTCGTCGTGGCCGCGGTGAGCGCCTTGGCGAGGCTCAACTGCCGCGCGTCGGGAGCCGGTTCCCACTCGGTGCCCCAGTGCATGCTGACCACCACGACATCGGCCCCTGCCTTCCTGGCGGCGCGCGCGTCGTCGATGATCTTCTCCTGGTCGATCAGTCCGACCGCCCAGGGCTGGCCGTCCGGGAACGGGATGTCGTTGGTCCCGTACGTGTACGCGAGCTGCGCGACCTTGGCGCCGCCCGCCGTCAGCACGGCCGGGCGCCTGGCCTCGGCCGCCGACCGGGCGGAGCCCGCGTGCCGCACGCCCGCCTTGTCGAGCGCGTCGAGGGTGCGGCGCACGCCCCGCGAGCCGTCGTCGAGGGTGTGGTTCGACGCGGTCGAGCAGGAGTCGTAGCCGGTGTCCCGCAGGGCGCGGGCGATCTCGGGCGGGGACTTGAAGGACGGGTAGCCGGTGTACGGGCCACCGTCGGCGCCGTACACGGTCTCCATGTGACAGATCGCCACGTCGGCGCCCGAGACGACGGGCCGTACCGCGGAGAGCATCGGCCGGAAGTCGTAGCCCGCGCCGTTCGCGTCGGCGTTCGCCTGCCGGATGACCGAGTCGTGCGGCAGGACGTCACCGGAGGCGACGAGGGTGAAGCCGCGCTGGGGGACGGCGCCGCCCGCCGCTGACGGCGGCTGTGAGCCCGGGTGGGGCCGGGCGGGCGGAGGGGCCTTGGCGGGGGCTCCGCAGGCCGCCACGGCGGAACCGAGGAGGAGCGCGGCGACCGCCACCGCTCCCTGTTGCGTGCGCTTCGTCATGGGGCGCTCCACTGCATTAGGGATATGAACGTAATAAATCCCTATAGGCATATAAACGGACTTCAAGGAGCCGGGCCGGACGAGTCGCCGGAATGGTCGAACGCCGTGCCTACGAGCCCCCGCCGGACCGTTCACCGCACCATTCGTCGCAGTGAGCGACCGCTCGTCGCACGTCCTTGTGAGCTGTCTGTCACTCGCCGCCCGGATGCGTTCATATACGCGCCAGACGGGAGACAGGAGCGTGCACGATGACCACCGCCACCGCGACAGCGGCCAGCAGGACCGACGAGCGGGCGCTGACGCAGTTGCAGCGCGAACACGGCCCCGCACTGCTGCACTTCCTGCTGGGTCTGACCTACGGGGACCGGCAGCGCGCCGAGGATCTGCTCCAGGAGACGCTGGTGCGCGCCTGGCTCCACCCCGAGGCGTTCGACGCGCCGTTCGACTCGATGCGGCCGTGGCTGTTCACGGTCGGCCGCCGGCTGGCGATCGACGCCCGCAGGTCCCGGCTCGTACGGCCGCCCGAGGTCAGTGACGGGCTGCTGGCGGCGACGCCCGACCCGCAGGACCGTACGGAGAGCGCGGCGGCGGTCCTCGACGTACGGCAGGCGGTGAAGGCGCTCAGCCCGGAGCACCGGGCCGTGCTGGTGCAGATCTACTTCCGCGGGCTGAGTGTGGGCGAGGCGGCGGCGGTCCTGGATATACCCGCCGGCACCGTCAAGTCCCGCTCGTACTACGCGCTGCGGGCCCTCGGCAGGGCGCTGCCCGGCTACAGCAGGTCGTCCTCGTCGAACAGCGCGAGCAGTGACGGCGTGTCGGCCACCTCCAGGTAGGCGGCGGCGCAGGCGTCACAGCCGTCGAGATGTTCCGCGACGCGCCGGTCCTCGTCCGGCGCGAGCGCCCCGAGGACATAGGCGCCGAGGAGTTTGCGCACATGTGCGCCACCATCGGCCCCACCCGTCACAATCCGCTCCTGTCCGCCGCCCGATCCCGCACTTCTGGCCACGCGGAGCAGCCGCCGCCGGTTCAATGCTCCGTGAAGCGATACGCGTGGAGGGGAAGGAAGGCGAAGAGCGATGCGTCCGGAATGTACCGAAGGGGCCGGTGGGGGTGGCCTGCTGGTGCCGATGGCGTGGATGTACGCGGAGTACATCGCCGACGAGTTGCTGCGCACCGGCCGGCTGATGCCGCCGACGACGCTCGAATACCGGGCGGGACGGGACGCGCTGGCCCTGACCATCTTCCTCTCGGACAGCCCGTCCGACGGCCCGCGGGTGGCGGCCAGGATGGAGGAGTGGCGCTCGCTGACCGCGCACGGCACGTCCTGGCGGGAGTGGGTGTGCGGGCGGCTCGACGGGCTGACGGCGGCCGCCTTCGAGGCGGGCACCGGCAGCCCCGACCCCGATCTGGAACTGGCGGGCGCGGCCTGGCGGTGGCTGGAGGAGACGGAGCTGCTGGCGCCCGACCTCGACGGGGTGGCGCCGGCCGGCGGCCGGGAGGCCTTCAGGGCGGCCGAGCAGGAGGGGCCGCAGGTGTGGACCCCGGCCTGGCAGCTGGGGCTGCCGCTGGGCCATCTCGCGATCCATCTCTTCTGACGCCCCCGGGAGGGGCCGGCCGGCGTCCGATTTTGACGGCCGGTCAGCCGTGCACGCCCGCGCGGTACTTGGGGATCCGTACGGTGATCTTCATGCCGGCCCCCACGCCGGTCTCGATGACGAGCCCGTACTCGTCGCCGTACACCTGACGCAGCCGCTCGTCCACGTTGAGCAGCCCTATCCCGGTCGAGGCCCCGCCCTCGCCGCGCAGGATCTGCCGCAGCCGGTCGGGCTCCATGCCGATGCCGTCGTCCTCGATCACCACCTCGGCCTCGGATCCGGCGTCGAGTGCGCTGATGGTGATCCGGCTGCTGGTGACGGCCCCTTCGAGGCCGTGCTTCACCGCGTTCTCCACCAGCGGCTGCAGACACAGGAACGGCATCGCCACCGGCAGCACCTCCGGCGCGACCTGGAGCCGCACCGACAGCCGCTCGCCGAACCTGGCCCTGACGAGCGCCAGGTACTGGTCGATGGAGTGCAACTCCTCGGCGAGCGTGGTGAAGTCGCCGTGCCTGCGGAAGGAGTAGCGGGTGAAGTCGGCGAATTCGAGCAGCAGCTCCCTGGCGCGCGCCGGGTCGGTGCGGACGAACGAGGCGATGGCTGCGAGCGAGTTGAAGATGAAGTGCGGGGAGATCTGGGCGCGCAGTGCCTTGATCTCGGCCTCGATGAGCTGGGTGCGCGAGCGGTCGAGTTCGGCCAGCTCCAGCTGGACGGAGACCCAGCGCGCCACCTCGCCCGCCGCCCTGGCGAGCACGGCCGACTCGCGGGGCGCGTAGGCGACGAGCGTGCCGAGCACCCGGTGGTCGACGGTCAGCGGCGCGGCGACGGCCCAGCGCATCGTGCAGTCGAGGTCGGCGCACTCGTCGGTGAACGCCGTGCCGCGCCCGCTGTCGAGCAGCCCCTTGACCCGGTCCATCACCTCGGCGCCGTGGTGCTCCCCCGCCCCGTCCCAGACCAGCACCCGGTCCCGGTCGGTGAGGCACAGCGCGTCGGTGCCCAGCAGCGAGCGCAGTCTGCGGGCCGCCTTGCGCGCGCTCTCCTCGGTGAGCCCGGCGCGCAGCGGCGGCGCGGCGAGCGACGCGGTGTGCAGCGTCTCGAAGGTCGCGTGCTCGACCGGGTTGCCGACGTCGCTGGTGCGCTGGGGGCGGGCGGTGCGGCGGCCCAGGACGAAGCCGCCCGCCAGCAGCAGCGGGCCGAGCACGATCAGCGCGGCGAGCGCGGTCCCGCTCAGCGGGCGCCTCCCTCGGGTCGGGTCAGGGTCTCCGGGAGGTGGAAGCGGGCCATGGCCGCGCTGGTGCCCGGCGGGATCCGGTGCCGGGTGGCCAGCGAGACCAGGATCATGGCGAGGAAGCCGACCGGCACCGACCAGACGGCGGGCCAGGCGAGCAGGGCGTGCGCCCAGCCGTCGGGTACGGTCCCGCTGACCGTGACCACGGTCGCGACGAAGGCGAGTCCGCCGCCGAGCAGCAGCCCGGCGACGGCGCCGGGCGGGGTCAGCCCGCGCCACCAGATGCCGAGCACGAGCAGCGGGCAGAAGGACGAGGCGGAGACGGCGAAGGCCATGCCGACGGAGTCGGCGACCGGGATGCCGGTGACCATCAGCGAGCCGCCGAGCGGAACGGCCATCGCGAGCGGTGTGGCCAGCCGGAAGTGGCGGACGCCGCGCGAGGGCAGGACGTCCTGGGTGAGTACCCCGGCCACCGCCATGGTCAGTCCGGAGGCGGTGGAGAGGAACGCGGCGAAGGCGCCGCCGGCGACGAGCGCGCCGAGCAGTTCGCCGCCGAGCCCGCCGACCGCCCGGCCCGGCATCAGCAGCACGGCGGCGTCGGAGTCGGTGCCGAGGGGCAGTTCGGGCACGTACAGCCGGCCCAGCGCGCCGTAGACGGGCGGCAGCAGATAGAACGCGCCGATCAGCGCGAGCACGACGACCGTGGTGCGGCGGGCGGCGCGGCCGTTGGGGCTGGTGTAGAAGCGGACGACGACATGGGGCAGCCCCATCGTGCCGAGGAAGGTGGCGACGATCAGCCCGTACGTGGCGTACAGCGGGTGGTCGGCGCGGCCGTCGATCCCCGCCGCGGCCAGATCGACGTGCGGCCGTCCGTCGCCCTGCCAGGCGAGCAGCAGAAAGGCGGCGGGCACCAGCAGCGCGGTCAGCTTCAGCCAGTACTGGAACGCCTGGACGAAGGTGATGCTGCGCATCCCGCCCGCCGCGACGGCGATCACCACCACCAGCGCGACCAGCAGACCGCCGCACCAGTCGGGGGCGCCGGTGAGGATCTTCAGCGTCAGCCCGGCCCCCTGGAGCTGCGGCACGAGGTAGAGCCAGCCGGCGCCGACCACGAACACGCTGACGAGGCGCCGTACTTGGCTCGACTCCAGTCTGCCCTCGGCGAAGTCGGGGAGGGTGTAGGCGCCCGAGCGGCGCAGCGGGGCAGCGACGAAGACGAGCAGCACGAGATAGCCGGCGGTGTAGCCGACCGGGTACCAGAGCATGTCGGGGCCGTGCAGCAGGACGAGTCCCGCGATCCCGAGGAAGGAGGCGGCGGAGAGGTATTCGCCGCTGATCGCCGCCGCGTTGAGCGCGGGCCGCACGGTGCGGGAGGCGACGTAGAAGTCCGAGGTGGTGCGGGAGATACGCAGCCCGAAGCCGCCGACGAGGACCGTGGCGACCACGACGGCGGTCACCGCTGCGACCGTGTAGCCCTGACTCACGGCGGCGGCCGGCCCTTCACGAGCCGGGCGAAGTCGCGTTCGTTGCGCTCGGCGCGCCGTACGTACCACCAGCCGAGCAGGGTGAGCAGCGGATACGCGGCGAAGCCGAGCACCACCCACACGACGGCCCGCTGACTCAGCGCAGCGAAGGCCAGCGGCAGGGTTCCTGCGACCAGCGCGAGAACGGCGAACGCGGACATTCCAGCCCGGAGTTGACTGCGCATCAGGGAGCGTACGTACGCGTCGCCGAGCGCGGTCTGTTCGTCGATCTCCGCCTGCGCGCGGTAGCGGGGCAGCGGCCGTACCCTGCGGGGCTCGCCGGTGACGACCTCGCGCCGGGGCGCGGCCTGCCGGGGCACCTCCCCCGTCATGGCGTCCCCTCCCCCGTCGTCACCACCGCACTGTAGTGTCCGGGCCCGGAGTGTACGGGCGCCGCCGACGCCCGGGGAAGATCGTGCGCGCCGGTCAGCGGCCGGTCCTGCGCATCAGCAGGTCCCGCAGGGCGCGCGCGTGCCGTCTGCTGACGGCGAGTTCGGCCGCGCCGACCCGTACGCTCATCGCCCCCGCGTCCAGCCGCAGTTCGTCGATCCTGGCGAGGGCGACCAGATGGCGGCGGTGGATCCGGACGAAGCCTCGGCTACGCCAGCGCTCCTCCAGGGTGGTGAGCGGGACCCGGACCAGATGGCTGCCGGTCTCGGTGTGCAGCCGGGCGTAGTCGCCCTGCGCCTCGGCGTACGCGATGTCCTCGACGGACACGAACCGGATGACGCCGCCGAGTTCGACGGGGATCTGGTCGCTGTGGGCGGCGGCCAGCGGGGTCCGCTCCCCCACCAGTTCGGCGACGCGCCGCACGGCTTCGGCGAGCCGTTCCCTGCGGACCGGTTTGAGCACGTAGTCGACGGCCTTCAGGTCGAACGCCTGGACGGCGAAGCCCTCGTGGGCGGTGACGAAGACGATCAGCGGCGGCTCCGCGAAGCCGGCCAGCAGCCGGGCCACGTCGAGGCCGGTGAGTCCCGCCATGTGGATGTCGAGGAAGACCACGTCGACTGCCGCGTCCTCGCCGGGACCCGCCTCCAGCGCGGCCCCGATCAGACGCAGCGCCTCGGTCGCGCTGGTGGCGCCCTCGGCCGCGGTGATCCGAGGATCGGCACGGAGCAGGTACAGCAGCTCTTCGAGGGCCGGTTCTTCGTCGTCCACAGCCAGTACGCGCAACATGACGCCGGAGTGTAGGCGGCCGGGCACCGGCTTGAGTGATTTGCGGCCGCGTTCCGTACCAGACGGCATGCGGACCCTGGATCTCCATCGCGATGTCGGCGCCTACGCACTCGGTGTGCTCGATGCCGCCGACGCCTTCCGCTTCGAGGATCACCTCATGGAGTGTCCGAGTTGCGCCCTGCGGCTTGACGGGTTCGGTGCGGTGCGGACGCAACTCGACGCGTACGCGCGGCAGACGCCCGCAGGCGTCGCGCCGGTCGCCGTCGCCGGGCAGGAGCTGCTGTACCGGCTGCTGGAGCGGGCGGACGCGGTGCGCGGCAGACGCAAGACACGGCGGCTGCTGCTGGTGGCGGCCGCCGCCGTGCTGGCGGTGGGCGGGCCGCTGGGCGCGCTGGCTGCGGCGCCCGGCGGCGGCCCCGGCGAAAGCGTGCGCTGGACGGCGTCCGACGGAGGTACGGGGACGGCGGCCGTGGTGACCGCCGCAGCGAAGGCGTGGGGAACGGATGTCGCATTCGAGCTGAGCCGTCCCGTCGCCCCGGGCAGCTGCGCGCTGGTCGCGGTGGGCCGGGACGGGTCGCGGGAGACGGTGACGACCTGGGCGGCGCCGGCGGGGCAGCCGAAGCCGCTGGTCACCCGGGGCGGCGCCGCGCTGCAGCCGGACCAGATCGACCACTTCGAGGTACAAGCCTCCGACGGCAGACGGCTGGTGACGCTCACGGAACGCGGCACGGGACACGGCGCCGCACCGCCGTGAGAAGGGCGCGGCTGGCCCAGCAGGCGCCGTCCTACTTGAGCAGCCGGGACAGCCGCCGGTCGGCGAGCGGTTTGCCGCCCGTCTGACAGGTGGGGCAGTACTGCAACGACGAGTCGCTGAAGGACACTTCCCTGATGGTGTCGCCGCAGACCGGGCAGGCCTCGCCCGCGCGGCCGTGCACCCGCAGCCCGCTCTTCTTCTCCGCCTTGAGCCGTCCCGCCGCCACGCCGCGCGACCGTTCGACCGCCTCGGTCAGGGTGGTGCGCATCGCCTCGTAGAGGGTGGTGACCTCGTCCTCGGTGAGGTTGTGCACGGGCTTGAAGGGCGACATCTTCGCCGCGTGCAGGATCTCGTCGCTGTACGCGTTGCCGATCCCGGCGATCAGCCGCTGGTCGCGCAGCGCCCCCTTGAGCTGCCGCCGCTCCCCCGCGAGCAGCCGGGCGAAGGCGTCACGGTCGAAGGAGTCGTCGAGCGGCTCGGGACCGAGCGTCCTGATGGCGGGCACATCCGCCAGGTCGCGTACGAGATGCACGGCGAGGCGTTTGGTCGTCCCCGCCTCCGTCAGGTCGAAGCCGTCCCCCTCGGCCAGCACGGTCCGCAGCGCGAGCGGGCCCTTGCCAGGCCGGGGCGGCGCGGGCGGGAAGGAGTCCTTCCAGCGCAGCCATCCGGCGCGGGCCAGATGAATCGCGAGATGCAGCCCCGCTTCGCCCGCGACGATGTCAAGATATTTACCCCGCCGCCCGACGGCGGTGACACTCTCGCCCTCCAGGGCGGTGAGCGGCGGATCATAGGTCTTGAGGACATTGACCGTCAGAGGCAGGACGCGCACGATCCGCTTGCCCACCAGATGGCCGTCGAGGAATTCTCGCAGCGCTTCGACTTCGGGTACTTCCGGCATGCTTCAAGCGTGCCGCACGCCCCGAGCGGTTGCCCGGCGAGCCGGTGAAAGGAAGACCACAGGTGCTTGTACGCGATCGTCACGCCACCGTGCAGCCCGCGCTGCTCCTCGACAGAACGGTCGCCCGCCCGCGAGCGGCCGTCCTCCTGCTGCACGGAGGCCGCGCCGACGGCGAGGAACCGCCGACCCGGCTGAATCTGCCGGGGGCCCGGCTGCGGCCCTTCACCCGGGCCGTGCTGCGGGCGACCGAGGGACAGGACGTGCTGGTGGGCCGGGTGCGCTACCGCTACCGGGGCTGGAACGGCAGCCGCGCCGACGCGGCGCGTGACGCGCGCCGGGCGCTGGACGAGCTGGCGCTGCTCGCGGGCAGCGTGCCCGTGGTGCTGCTCGGGCACTCGATGGGCGCGCGTGCGGCGCTGTCGGCGGCCGGCCACGACCTGGTCAGCGGCGTGGTGGGGCTCGCGCCGTGGTGCCCGCCCGACGAACCGGTAGATGCGCTGACCGGCCGCCGGGTGGTGCTGCTGCACGGCGAGAGCGACCGGGTGACCGATCCGCGCGGCAGCGTCGCGCTGGTGGCGCGCGCCCGCGCGGTGGGCGCCGAGGCCGGCGCCGTACTGCTCGCGCACGGCGATCACGCGATGCTGCGCAGGGCCGGGGTCTGGCACACGCTGGCCACGAGCTGTGTCACGGCGCTGCTCGGCCTCGGCCCCTTCCCCGACGTGGTGCGGCGCGCCCTGCTGGGCGGTGAGGGCCCCGTCCAGACCGTGTAGCGGCCCTACGGCGGGACCGTCAGAGCGCGTAGACGCGCCGCGCAGTACCGCCGAAGACGGCGGCGCGCTCGTCGTCGCTGAGCGCGTCCGTCACGGTGCCCGCCGCCTCCAGCACCTCGGTGTACGAGGCGGCGAGCCGGCAGACCGGCCAGTCGGAGCCGAACATCAGCCGGTCGGGGCCGAACGCCTCGATCACGGTGTCGGCGTACGGCCGCAGCCCGTTCGCCGTCCAGGTGCCCCAGTCCGCCTCGGTGACGAGTCCGGAGAGCTTGCACACGGTGTTGGGCCGGGCGGCGAGGGTTCTGACGTGGTGCGCCCAGGGTTCGATGGATCCCGCCGCGATCGGCGGCTTGCCCGCGTGGTCGAGTACGAACGTGAGCCCGGGCAGCAGGTCGGCGACGCGGGCGGCGGCGGGCATCTGGTGCGGCAGGACGACCAGGTCGTAGACGAGCCCCGCCGCGGCGACGGCCGCGAGGCCGCGCTTGACCTCGGGGCGCAGCACCCACTCGGGGTCGGGCTCGCCCTGGATCTGGTGCCGGATCCCGGTCAGCTTCGCGCCGCCGGGCCGGGCGCGCAGCGCGGCGAGCGTGTCGGCGATGTCCGGGGCGGTCAGGTCGGTCCAGCCGACGACGCCGGCCACCAGGTCGCTGGTGGCGGCCACCGCCAGGAACTCGGGGGTCTCGGCTGCGACGGTGACGGTCTGGACGAGTACGGTCGCGCTCACCCCCGCCGCGCGCGCCTCGGGTTCGAGGTCGCCGAGGGAGAAGTCCCGCCGGATGGGGGCCATCTCGGGCCCGTCGAGCCATTCCTGGTCGCGTACGGACAGATCCCAGATGTGGTGGTGCGCGTCCACGATGTCCGGCGGGTTCATCACGCGGCTCCGTCCTCGGTGAGCAGCCCTTCGGCGCGCAGTTCGGCCCACAGGTCGTCGGGGACGGTACGGCCGAACTGCTCGGCGGCGTCCCGCGCCTCGTCGGCCGACCGGGCGCCGACGAGCACGCTCGCGACGGCCGGGTGGCGCAGCGGGTAGTGCAGGGCAGCGGCGCGCAGCGGCACTCCGTGGCGGCGGGTCACGGTGTCGATCCGCTGGGCCCGCTCGACCAGTTCCTGGGGGGCGGTGGCGTAGTCGTACGTCGCGCCGGGGCGCGGGTCGGCGAGCAGGCCCGAGTTGAAGACCCCGCCGGCGACGACGCTCTTGCCGCGCGCCGCGGCCTCGGGGAGCAGCGCGGTGAGCGCGCTGTTGTCGAGCAGGGTGAAGCGTCCCGCGCACAGGACCACGTCGACGTCCGTCTCCCGCAGGAAGCGGGTGAGCATCGCGGTCTGGTTCATGCCGGCGCCTATCGCCCCGACGACCCCTTCGGCGCGCAGCTTCTCCAGCGCCGGGTACGCCTCTTCGAAGGCCGCTTCCTCGTGGTCGTCCGGGTCGTGCAGGTAGACGATGTCGATGCGGTCGAGGCCGAGCCGCTCCAGGCTGTCCTCGATGCTCCGGCGTATCCCGTCGGCGCTGAAGTCCCAGACGCGGCGGTGCGTGGCGGGGACGGCGAAGCCGTTGGCGAGGTCGTCGGCGGCAGGCGCCGTTGTCCCGGCGGGGACGGGCTCCAGCAGCCTGCCCGCCTTGGTGGAGACGGTGTACTCGTCCCTGGGCCTGGCGCGCAGCGCCTCGCCCGTACGGCGCTCCGAGAGCCCGGTGCCGTAGTGCGGCGCGGTGTCGAAGTAGCGGATGCCCGCGTCCCAGGCCGCGTCGATCGCGGCCCGGGCGTGCTCGGGCGCCACCGGGGTGTACAGATTGCCGATCCCGGCGGCTCCGAAGGACAGTTCGGTCACCTGGACCGGACCGCTTCCGAGCGTGGTGTGCCGCATACCGCTGCCGCCTCCTGAGGGTTCCGTCGCCGACCGCTCTGTCGTCGATCACCGCGCCGTCAATCAGGACGAATATTCATCGGATGACTGGACGGCGTCAACACCTGTGAGGCAGCTGTTTATGGGGCTCTTGCGGTTGAGCAGTCCGATCTATCGGCTCTGCCGGCCCGACTCTACCGGGTGACCTGGACCAGCTCGGCCAGTTCGGCGTGCAGCGATCCGGCCAGCGCGCCCAGGTCGGGGACGGCTTTGCCGTCGGCGACCAGACCCACGTGCACCCGGCCGCCGTACGAGGACAGGCCGACGGCCAGGGACTGGCCGCGCGCGAGCGGCGCGAGGGGGTAGATCTCGCTCAGCGGGCACCCGCCGAGCGAGAGCGCGGAGCGCGGCAGCGGCACGCTCGTGACGAGGATGTCGAAGAGGAATCTGGCGGCGCTGCCGGCCAGTGGCGCGCCGAGCCGGTGGGCCAGCGGCGGCAGCTGCCCGGCGAGTACGGCGACGGCGCCCGCGCCGCGCGAGGGGCCCTCGGCCTTGTTGCGCTCCATCTCCCTGCGCACGGCGCGCAGCCGGGCCAGCGGGTCGGCCTCGGTGACGGGCAGTCCCAGCAGATAGGCGGAGAGGCTGTTGGCCGAGCCCGCCGGGCTGCCGGGGCGGCGCCGGGAGACCGGCACCAGGGCGCGCGGCGGCGCCGTGGGCAGCAGTTCGCCCCGGCCGAGCATCCAGCGCCGCAGCGCCCCCGCCACGGTCGCCAGCAGGACGTCGTTGGCGCTGCCTCCCGCCGCTCTGCGCACGCGCCGCACATCGTCCAGGTCCAGCACGGCGGTGCCGAGCTGCCGGGTGCCGCTGGACCCGGCGGTGAGCGCGGAGACGCCGTACGGGTCGAACCTGCCCGCCCGTACGACGGAGGCGCCGATCCCGACAGCCCTGCCCAGGTCGGTGAAGCGCTCCCTGGCCAGCGCAGCGACCCGGCCGGGCCCCGGCAGCCAGGACCGGGGCGGCACGGGCCGCGCGCGCCGTACTCCGGCCGTCCGCACGTCGGCGATCTGGTCGAAGATCCCGGCGCCGATGGCGACGGCCCGCATCCCGTCGGCGAGCGCGTGGTGCAGCTTGACCAGCACGGCGAAGGGCCGCTCGGTCTCGCGGTCGCCCGGCGGCGTCAGCACGTACATCTCCCAGGGCGGCACCCCGCGCTCCAGCGGCCGTTCCATCAGCTCGCCGGCGAGCCGGGTCACCTCGGTGGCGAAGTCGCCCTCCGGCAGGGTCAGCGGCCGTACGTGCCGGGTGACGTCGAAGTCCCGGTCCACGGCCCAGGCGGCGGCGCCCACCGGGAGCAGCACGTCGCGTACCCGCATCCGCAGCCGGGGGACGGCCGCGGCGCGCGCGGCGAGCAGGTCGCGCACGGTGGCCGCGCCCGGTCCCGGCTCGAACAGCGCGAGTGCGCCGAGGTGCATGGGGTGCTCGGCGGATTCGAGGTGCCAGAAGGCCAGGTCGAGCGGGGTCAGCCGCTCGGCGATCGGATCGCCGGCCGGGTCGGCGCCGCGCGCCGGGTCAGGCCCCGCCGTCGGTGCCGCGGTCGTGATCGGTTCGGTGGTCAGGTCGGCGGTCAAGAAGTTCCCCATGTCCTGGAAGGTCGGTGCGGAACGGCGAATTCGCACCACACGCATTTGCCGCTGCCGCGGGACTCCACACCCCATGCGTCGGCCAGCCCGTCCACGAGCATGAGCCCGCGGCCCGAGACTCCCGAGTCGGTGGCCTCGCGCCGGCGCGGCAGCACGCTCGACCGGTCCTCGACCTCGACCCGCAGCCGCCGCTCGGAGTTGGTGAGCACGCGTACGGTGACGACGGCGCCGCCGTCGGTGTGCATCAGCGCGTTGGTGATCAGCTCGTCCGCGGTCAGTTCGATCTCGTCCGAGCGTTCCCTGGCCGCCCAGGCGCCCACCGCCGCCCTGATCATCTGCCGGGCCGACCTGAGCGCCTCCGGGTCGTTCTGGGCGACGTGCTGCTGGAGCCTGCCTCCGGTCTCCGGCGTGTAGGCGCCCCTGCGGCGCAGCAGCAGTACGGCGACGTCGTCCTCGCCGCCGCGCTCCTCCACCAGGTCGCAGAGCTGGTCGGCCAGTACCTGGAGGTCGTGCGGCCCGTCGCGGACGAGCGCGGCGAGCAGCTGCATGCCGTCGTCGAGGTCGGCGCCCGGCTGCTCCACGAGTCCGTCGGTGTACAGCAGCATGGTCTGGCCCGGGTCGAGTTCGAGGGTCTTGACCGGGTAGTCAAGTTGGCCGAAGAGGGCCGAGAGGCCCAGCGGCATCCCGCCGGGCACCGGGAGGCGGCGGCAGCTGCCGTCGGTGTCGCGCAGCAGCGGGTCGACGTGTCCCGCCCTGACGAGCTGGACCACGCCGGTCGTCAGGTCGGCCTCCGCGTAGGTGCAGGTGGCGAAGCGGTCGGTGTCGAGTTCGTGCAGGAAGACCGAGGCGCGCGCCATCACGGTGGCGGGCGGGTGCCCCTCCGCCGCGTACGCGCGCAGCACGATACGCAGCTGGCCCATGACGGCGGCGGCGTGGGTGTCGTGGCCCTGGACGTCGCCGATGACGGCGCCGATCCGGCCGCCGGGCAGCGGGATCACGTCGTACCAGTCACCGCCGATGTCCCTGCCGAGCCGGGCCGAGCGGTAGCGGACCGCGATCTGGGCGCCGGGCACCGCGGGGATCCGGCGCGGCAGCATGGCCTGCTGGAGCCCCTCGGCGAGGTCGTGCTCCTGCTCGAAGAGCATGGCGCGTTGGAGGCTCTGGGCGATGCTGCTGCCGAGGGCCACGAGCAGGTTGCGGTCCTCGGCGTTGAAGCCGTTCTTGTCGCCGTAGAGCAGCCCGAGCGCCCCGATGGGGCGGCCCTGGGCGATCAGCGGGAGGTAGGCGGCGGCCGTGATACCCAGATCGCTGATGTGCGGCCACAGCACCGGGTAGTAGGCGGCGAATTCCTCGGCCGACTCGATGAAGCGCGGGCTGAGCGTGCGCACGGCCTCGCTCATCGGGTACTGGTCGTCGATCCGGGTGATCCGGGTGCCGGGCACGAACGAGCCCTCCGGGCCCTCGGCGACGAGATGGATGCGGCCCGACTCCAGCAGCCCCATGACCAGGCTGGTGGCGCCGAGGTGTTCCAGGCCGTGCGACTCGGTCAGTACGTCGATGACGTCCCGCACGGTCCGCGCGTGGGCCAGCGCGGCGGTGGTGCTCTCGACGACGCTGGTCTGCACCCGCCGGACCGCGTCGAGTTCGAGCCGCGCCGTGGAGTCGGCCAGCTCCTGGGCGGCGTCCCTGACGATGCCGATGACGCGGTGCGGCCGGTTGTCGGCGTCGCGCCTGATGCAGCCCTGGGTGTGGGCCCAGTGCAGCGAACCGTCCCGGTGCCTGATCCGCATGTAGGAGCCGTACGCCTCGCTGCCGTCCTTCAGCGCCTGCTTCACGACACCGGCGAGCCGGCCGGCCTCCTCGGCCGACACCCGCACGGCGAGTCCGCCGGGCGTGCCGTCGAATTCGTCGGGACGCAGGTCGAAGACCTCGAGGGCCGGCCCGTCCAGATGCATCAGTTCTCTGTCGAGATCCCAGTCGAAGGTGCCCATGCGGTTGAGCGACAGGCTCAGGTCCGGGTGGGCGGGCCAGTCGTCGGGGAGCGACAGGGGACCTGCTGCCCGATCAACCATGGGGACACTCTGTCATCATTTGTCGGAATCTTCGAGTGGTCGCGGCGGCGGTCGGTCAGCCCTGGAACGTGACGGAGGTGGCCGAGTCCCCGTCCGGCTGCGGCGCGTCCGGCATCGGCGGCAGATCGCCGTCGGGGCCCGGCGGGGTGTCCTGGTCGGAGGGGCCGGGCGGGATGTCGGGCGTGACGACGTCGCCGGACGGGTCGGAGGGGGCTTCCGTGGACGGCTCCACCGGGGACGGCACCGGGGGCTCGGCGGGCGAGGGGGTGGCGGGCGCTTCGCCCGACGGCTCGGGCTCGGGCGGCTTCACGGCGCCCGGGTCGGTGATGTCGGCGCCGGGCGCGTACGGCGGCCGTTCGACGGGCGGGCCGTCCTGGTCGCCGTCGCTGCCGACCGGCCGCTGGAGCCAGGTGTCGTTCAGCGCGTTGACGACGACGAGGCTGGTGAGGGTCCGCGGGGCGCGGGTGATGACGACGACCCGCTCGGGCCGGTAGCCGGACCAGGGCTTGCCCCGGTGTGTCACGCCGCCCTGCATGGCGACGGCGGGCCGCAGCGGGTTTCCGCAGGCGCAGCGCACCCTGGGCAGCCCGTGGTCGTCCACCAGGACGGCGGTGCCCGCCTGGAGCACGGACTGGAAGGAGGTGGCGGAGCCGCTGTGGTAGCCGTGGCTGGTCACCCGGGTGTCGGCGCGCAGGGTCACCGGGGTGAGTCCGCGCAGGAACGAGGGGACCGAGGCGTCGCCGATGGCGGCGCCCTGGGCGAAGGCGCGGGCCTTGCGGTGGTCCTCGGTGAGGAAGCGGACCTGGCGCTCCACGTCGCAGCTGGATTTGGCTTCGGTGCCGCCGTAGAGCCCCGGCGTGGAGCCGGGGAGCGAGCGGGCGGCGCGGGAGGCCGCGTCGGGGTCGGTGCGGGCGCCCGTCGAGGGCCTGGCGGTCGGCGCGGCGCCCTTGGGCAGCCGCACGGCGGTGGATCCGGTGAACGGGTCGGGTCCGCGCGGGGCGACCGGCTGCAGGAAGAGTTCCTTGGCGTCCGACGCGTCCTGGCCGCTGACGTCACCGCCGCAGCCTGCGGTGATCACGATGCCCACGGACAGTGCCACGAGCGTGGCATACCGACGACGGATGGGTGAACGCACCAGATTCTCCCGTTTCTTCCTCCGGATATGTCTTCTCATATCTGCCGGATCGTCAGCGCGCCCGCAAGCCGGGCCGGATCGGCCGCCGGGCGGTCTTGAACGTGTTCAAGTTGAGGCATAAGCTCGTCCGAGGAATTGAACACGTTCAAGACCAGGGGTGGTGGGGGATGTCCGTGCTGGTCAGCCTGGTGGTGATGGTCGGCATGCTGGTGATAGTGCCGCTGGGGCTACGGCTCGTCGAACCGCCCGGCAGGCCCGGCGGCGGCCGGCCATCCGGTCTCCCGGCGCTACGCCGCCTGTGGCCGGTGCCCGCCGCGCTGGGCGCCGTGGCGCTGTGGCTGCCGCGCGGTCCCGCGGCCGGACTGCTCGCCAGCTGCTACGGGCTCGCCACCGTCGCCCTGGCGCTCCAGGCGCCCCTACGGCTCGCCAGGACCCGCTCCCTGGCACCGGCCGAGATCGCCGTACTGACCGCGCTGGTGACCCCGGCCGTCGCCGGGACCGCCCTGGTCGCCGTGTGCTGGGGGCGTCCGCTGTTCGGCTTCGGGCCTTCGGTGCTCGCCCTGACGGTCGCGCACTTCCACTTCGCCGGATTCGCCGCCGCACTGGTCGCGAGCCTGGCCGGCCGGGTCGCTCCCGGACGGGCGGGCCGGTTCGCCGCGCTCAGCGTGCCGTCCGGCACCCTGCTGGTGCTCGTCGGCTTCTTCACCGGCGACTGGACGGAACTGGCCGGCGCCGTCGTCCTGACGGCGGGGATGTGGACCGTGGCGCTGCTGACCTGGCGGGAGCTGCGGTCCCGCGCGCCCGACCGGCTCACGGGCACGCTGCTCGCGGTCTCCGCCTGCGTCCTGGTGGCGACCATGCTGCTCGCACTGAGCTGGGCCCTGGGCGAGGCCACCGGCATCGCCCACCCGGACCTGAGCTGGATGGCGGCGACCCACGGCGTCGGCAACGCACTCGGTTTCGCGCTCTGTTCGATCCTGGCCCTGCGACGACTCAAGGAGAACACCGTATGAACACCCCCGTGACCGGCGGCCCGAGCCCCTTCAGCTACCCCGAGGTCGGCGCCACCCGGCTCGGGCCGCTCCCCGACGGCTACCACCATCTGCACCGCACCGTCAGGATCGGCCGGGGCCGCGCGGTCTTCGAGGCGGCGGGAGCCGCCGTGACGACCTGGCGGATGCACCGGGGCTCCGGCGCCCGGATTCGGGCCGACCGCGCCTGGGCCGAGCAGGGCACGGCGGTCGAAGTCTCCGTCGGGGTGGGGCCGCTGCGGCTGCGTGCCCCCTGCGAGGTCGTCTGGGCCCTCTACGAGAAGGACCGCACGGGCTTCGGCTACGGCACGCTCGCCGGGCATCCGGAGCGCGGCGAGGAGTCGTTCGTCGTCGACCTGCGCGACGACGGCTCGGTGTGGTTCACCGTCATGGCCTTCAGCCGGGCGAGCCGCTGGTACACCCGGGCGGGCGGACCCGTGGTGCCGGTGCTGCAGCGGTGGTACGCGGGGCACCTCGGGCGGACCCTGCGCCGGCTCGCGGCGGCCTGAGCCGACCGGCCGGTCAGGCCAGCAGGGTGCGGCCCAGCCAGTCGGACTCACCGCGCACACCTGGCAGCGCGTAGAAGTACCCGCCGCCGTACGGCTTGATGTAATCCACCAGGGGCTCCCCCGCGAGCTTCTTCTGGACGGCGGCGAACTGCCGGTCGAGGTCCTGCTGGAAGCAGCAGAAGACCAGGCCGGTGTCGAGGTCGCCGTTGTCCCGTACTCCCCGGTCGTAGTTGTAGCCGCGGCGCAGCAGCCGGGTGCCGGCCGTGCCGGGGGTACGGGGGTTGGCCAGCCGGATGTGCGAGTCCAGCGGGATGCTGTTGCCCTGCGGGTCCTTGGCGTACTGCGGGGTGTCCTTCTCGTGCCGGCCGTCCAGCGGGGCGCCGGTGTCCCGGGCCCGGCCCATCATCCGCTCCTGCTCGTGGAGGGAGACCCGGTCCCAGAACTCGACCAGCATCCGGATCAGCCGGACCACCTGGTAGCTGCCGCCGACCGCCCAGTCCGGTTCGCCGGCGCCCGCGCCGACCCAGATGAGCTGGTCCATCAGCCGGGGGTCGTGCGGGTCGGGGTTGGCGGTGCCGTCCTTGAACCCCAGCAGGTTGCGCGGGGTGCCCGAGGGGCGCGGCGGTGAGACGAAGCCCGCCATCCGCCAGCGGATCTGCATACCGCCCCGGGTGTGCCGGGCGATGTCGCGCAGCGCGTGCGTCACCGTGTCGGGGCTGTCGGCGCACAGTTGCAGCATCAGGTCGCCGTGGCACCAGGCGTCTTCGAGGTCGTCGTCGGGGAAGACGTCCATCGCGCGCAGCCTGCGCGGCTTGCGGGGGCCGAGCCCGTACCTGCCGTCGAAGAGCGAGGCGCCGACCGCGAGGGTGCCGGTCAGTCCGTCGGCGGGCACGACAGGGCCGAGGACGCCCGAGTCGGGCAGCGGGGCCGAGATGCCCACGGGCTCGGGGACCCCGCCGGCCGTCAGGAAGTGCAGCCGTTCGCTGACCGTGCGCAGCAGCTCAGCGAGGTCGGCGCGGCTGCGGGCGGTGACGTCGAAGGACGTGAAGACGGCGTGCCGCTGGAGCGGGGTCAGGATGCCCGCCTGGTGGATGCCGTGGAAGGGCACCACCCGGTCGGCGGGGGCGGCGTCCGGGCCCGGCGAGCCCTGACCGTCGTCGGTCGCGCGGGCGACGGCTCCCATGCCGCCCGCTCCCACGGCCGCGCCTGCGGCGCCCGCCACCGCGGCGCGGCGCAGGAAGGACCGCCGCCCCACGCCGGCGCCGTGTCCCTGGGCGGGGATGCCGTCGCCGGTCATGAGGTCCTCCGAATGTCGAAGATGACGGCCACCGGGGCCAGTTGCTCGGCCAGGTCGCCGAAGTCGGCGTTGATCCGCTCGCGTTCGGCGCGGGTGAGACTGTCCGGCGCGCGCCAGCCGCCGTGCTTCTCCAGGGCGTCCAGATCCTGCCGTGCGACGGCCAACTTGCGGTCGAGCAGCGGGAGCTGGGGGTCACGGGAGGCCAGCAGCGGGCGCAGCACCTTCAGCAGCTCGACCGTGCCGTCGAGGCCCGCGCGCGCCGTGGCCAGTGAGGTGCCGCTGCCGAAGTCGGACCGTCCGGTGAGGTCGGCCTGGATGCTGTCCTCGGTGATCTCGTGGGCGCGCAGACCGGTGTCGAGCGGGTCCATCCGGGTGTCGGCCCACTCGGTGCGCAGCGCCCTGATGTCCTTGGCGAGCTGATCGGCGGGGCCGCGCAGGCTCTTCGCCGGCTCGCCGTGCCACAGCCCGTACTCCACCCGGTGGAAGCCGGTGAAGTCCTTGTCGTGGACGCCGCCCGGCAGTCCCGCGTCCGTGCCGTCCACGGCGGCGCCCAGGTCCCCGAAGGCTCCGTAGGCGCCGCCGAGCCGGGTGAAGGCCAGATGGGCGGGGAGCCAGGCGGTACGGGCGGCGGCCAGGTCGCCGTCGTCGACGGCCGCCCGCAGGGTGTCGATCTCGCGCACCACGGCACCGAAGCCGCCGGAGACCCACTTCTGGTAGGCCAGCGTCGGCGGGATGACATCGTGCTGGTTGACGGGCTGCACGGCGGGACCGCCCTTGGCGGCGCCCTGGCTGATCCGTACGGTGCGCCCGGTGACGGCGTCGGTGTCCTCCACCAGGCAGCGGAAGGCGTAACTGCCCCGGCCGAGCGACACCTCGATGGGCCGGGTGGTGCCGGGGGCGAGCCCGTCGACCTCGCCGAGCAGCGCGCCCGAACCGTCCGTCAGATAGACCTCGGCCGCTTCGGTCGCGCCGTTGTGCACGTCGAAGACCTGGAGGCCGGTGACGGGCTTGCGCCAGCCCTCTCCGCAGCGGTCGGCCGACGAGGATGCCTCGACGGCGGTGTGCGGCAGACCGTCGGCCAGGTTCACCGTGGACGCCGCCGGCCGCGAATCGCCTCCGCCGAGCGTGAGGGCCACGGCGCCCGCCACAACGGCGACCACCGCGAGGGCGACGAGGAGGACCAGGCCCCGCCCGCGCCGCGACGGCTCAGCGGGCCGGCTGGAAGAGATGCGGGGAATGTACACGGATTTGGATGCTAGTTCCGGGGATCGGGATCGCGGCGGACGTTCGGTGAAGTTCGCCGGAAATTCAGGTGTCCTGACGGCGGAACGCCCCGTACCGCTTTCGCCGGTACGGGGCGCCGTCACATCGGCCGGACGGGGCCGGCCCGGTGAATCAGTCGATGCCGGGGAGGATGTGCGGCTCGGCGAGGTCGTCCTCGTAACCGGCCAGCCTGATCGGGGCCGACCTGGCCCACACCTCAAGATTGCCGATCTTCTCGGGCCTGCGGGCCCGTTCGGCGGATTCCGGCGGTCGCTGCTCGTGCTTCGTCAGATCTGGTGTCACCGCGCACTCCTCTGCGTCGCGCAACTTATCGGGACAGGACAGTTCCGTCGCGGTGGCGCCGTTACTCGGACGGGACCGTGGCCTTGGTAGTGGGCCTGTCCCGCGAGCGTCCGCGGGGATGGTGGATCCCCTGTTGGCCGTCTCTTCGCCCCAGATTAACCAGATGAGCGCCCGCCCGCTCTATAGGGATCGCATTCGAGTGATGATTCAGGCCACTCGGCGGTCACCTTTTGACGGGTCGGTCACCATTTGGCGGGTGCGTAGTCCTTGAGGAAGAGGCCGTAGAGGTCCTCGCCGCTCTCGCCGCGCACGATCGGGTCGTACACCCGCGCCGCGCCGTCGATCAGGTCGAGCGGGGCGTGGAAGCCCTCGTCGGCGAGGCGCATCTTGTCCGGGTGCGGGCGCTCGTCGGTGATCCAGCCGGTGTCGACGGCGGTCATCAGGATGTTGTCCGTCTCGAACATCTCCTGCGCGCTGGTGCGGGTGAGCATGTTCAGCGCGGCCTTGGCCATGTTGGTGTGCGGGTGCCCCGCGCCCTTGTAGCCGCGGCTGAACACACCCTCCATCGCGGACACGTTGACCACGTAGGCACGCCCGGCGGCGGCCGCCGCCATGGCCGGGCGCAGCCGGCTGATCAGGATGAAGGGCGCCGTGGAGTTGCAGAGCTGCACTTCGAGCAGTTCGACGGCGTCGACGTCGGAGACCGTCTGGACCCAGCTGTTGGTGTGGTGCAGGTCGGGTACGAGCCCGCCGGCGTCGATGGCGGTGCCCGCCTCGATCCTGGCGAGGGTGGCGGAGCCGCCGACCAGGGCGAGCCCCGTGACGTCGGCGGCGCCGAGCGCTTCGGCGCCCGCCGCCGGCAGCACGGCCTGGGCGCCGCTGCCGAAGGCCCCGATGACCTCGGCGGCGGGGAGTTCACCCGCGGGCAGCGGCGCCGACTCGGCCGCGAGGAGTTCGCTGTACGCGCCGGGCGAGCGGCGGACGGTCTGGGCCGCGTTGTTGATCAGGATGTCCAGCGGGCCCTCGGCGGCGACGGAGTCGGACAGGGCGACGACCTGTGCGGGGTCCCTGAGGTCGATCCCGACGATCTTCAGCCGGTGGATCCAGTCGGCGCTGTCGTCCATCGCCTTGAAGCGGCGGATCGCGTCGGCCGGGAAGCGGGTCGTGATGGTGGTGTGCGCGCCGTCGCGCAGCAGCCGCAGCGCGATGTACATCCCGATCTTGGCCCGGCCGCCGGTGAGCAGCGCGCGCTTGCCCGTGAGGTCGGTGCGGGCGTCGCGGCGGGCCCGGTTCTCGGCGGCGCAGGACTGGCAGAGCTGGTGGTAGAACGCGTCGACCTCGACGTAGCGCGTCTTGCAGATGTAGCAGGAGCGGGCCCGCTGGAGGAGTCCCGCGATCTCGCCCGCGGCGCGCGAGGACGGCAGCAGCCCCTGCGTCTCGTCGTCGATGCGCTCGGCCGAGCCGGTGGCGGTCGACTCGGTGACGGCCTTGTCGTGGGCGGTCTTGGCGGCCCTGCGCTCTTGGCGGCGGCGCTGCTTCACCGTCCGGTAGACACCGGCGGTGGCGCGCCGGACGGCGACGGCGTCGGGGTGGTCGACCTCCAGCTTGTCCAGCTCTTCGAGCACACCGAGGCAGACGGCGAGCCGTTCGGGGTCGATGCCGGGACCGTACGCCTGGCTCTCGTCGGACGCCGGGCTCCCGCCGTCGTACGCCGGGCTGTCCTGTGTGACCGTCATCGCCGCTGCCGTTTCTCGATCGCTCGTGCGCCGGAGTCCCCGATGGGCCCCTTTGTGGGATTTTGCGACTATCCCCGCAGGTGAGGAGCATACCGACGCGGGGAAGGCCGACAAAATCCCGTCATTCTATCCGAGCGCCCCGACCGCCCGCGTGGGTCCGCCGCGCGACCGGCGACGCCCCGTGGATAACGTTGTACACATTGGGCAGGGGGCGGGCCGCGGGGGCCGGCCTCGGAGGGGAATAGCGGTGAGCGTCAGCCTCAAGGACGTCGCGGAACACGCGGGCGTCTCCATCAAGACCGTCTCGAACGTGGTCAACAACTACCGGCACGTCACGCCGGCGATGCGGACCAAGGTCCAGCACGCCATCGACGAGTTGGGCTACCGGCCGAACCTGACGGCCCGCCATCTGCGCAAGGGCCGCACCGGCATCATCGCGCTGGCCGTCCCCGAGCTGGGCAACCCGTACTTCGCCGAGCTGGCGGGCGCGGTCATCGACGCGGCGGCCGAGCACGACTACACCGTGCTGCTCGACCACACGAGCGGCAGACGCGAACAGGAGATCCTGGTCAGCCAGGGGTTCCGGGCCCGGGTCATCGACGGGCTGATCCTCAGCCCCATCGAGCTGGAGCCCGAGGACCTGCTCGGCCGCGACCACGACGCGCCGCTGGTGCTGCTCGGCGAGCGGGAGTACGGCCTGCCCTACGACCACATCGCGATCGACAACGTCGCGGCGGCCCGCGCGGCCGTGCGCCATCTGCTGGATCTCGGCCGGTCCAGGATCGCCTTCCTCGGCGCCCGTACCGACCGGGTCAACGAGCCCTCCCACCTGCGGGTGGACGGCTGGCGCGCCGAGCTGACGGCGGCCGGGCTGCCCGCCCCCGACGCGCTGGTGGCCGCGACGGGCGGCTGGGACCACGCGGACGGCGCGGCGGCGATGGCCCGGCTGCTGGACTCGGGCGAACTGCCCGACGCCGTCTTCGCGTACAACGACCTGATCGCCATCGGCGCGATGCGGGTGCTCTCCGAGCGCGGGCTGCGGATCCCCGAGGACGTCGCCGTGGTGGGCTTCGACGACATCACCGAGGGCCGCTACGGTCTGGTCACGCTGACCACAATCTCCCCGGACAAGCAGACGATCGCGCGGCTCGCCGTGCGCTCGGTCGTGGAGGGGCTGCTCGGCACGGACGAGGGGACGGGGCCCGGCGGCGGGCGGGAGCTGCGCGCCGAGTTCCGGCTGGTGGAGCGGGAGAGCACGCTCGGCAGACGCTGATCAGTCCGCGGTGTGGTCCAGCAGCGCGGGCACTACCACGTCCCAGGTGCGCTCCGGCGGCATCTCGTGGCCGACACCGGGCAGCGGGAGCAGCCGGGCCCCGGGGATCTCGCGGGCCAGGGCCTCGGCGTGCCCGTAGCCGAACAGCGGGTCGACGGTGCCGTGCAGCACCAGGGTGGGCGCGGTGATCCCCGGCAGCCGGTCCCGTACCGGGTCGCCGCCGTCGATCAGCCGGTGGTTGAGCGTGCTCGCCGCGATGTCGGCCGTCCGGTCGAGCACCCGGTCGAGGAGCGCGCGCACCCGCGGCTCGTCGAAGGACGCGGGTCCTGCCAGCGCCCGCTGGCTCTCGACCAGGAAGTCGGCGACCGCCGCCCGGTCCGACCAGTCCGCCGGGGGTGCCAGCCGGGAAAGGGCGGCCGCCAGTTCGTCGGAGACCGGCGGCAGACCCTCGCCGCCGGGCCCGGCCGGACTGGTGGAGATCAGGGTGAGCGAGGCGACCCGTTCCGCGTGCTCGACGGCGACGACCTGGGCCAGGCCGCCGCCCATCGAGACGCCCACGAGGTGGGCCCGCCGAACTCCCAGCTCGTCCAGGAGACCCACGGCGTCGGCGACCAGGTCGCGCCAGGTGTAGCCGGGGGCACCCGGCGGGTAGCTCACCGAGCGCCCGGTGTCACGGAAGTCGTAGCGGACCACGAACCGCCGCCCCGCCGCGAGCCGGGCGCAGAACGCGTCCTCCCACCAGTCCATGGCGGACCCGGCGCCCGCGACGAGCAGGAGCGCCGGATCCGCGGCGTCGCCGAAGGTCTGTAGGCACAGGTCGACGCCGCCCACCTGGACGATCCGCTCGTCGTTCACGGGTAGGGCCTTTCGTGTGGATCAGGCCGGATCAGGGAGCCTGGGCCGGTGTCGTGGATCGCGAGGCGGAGGAGGGAGGCGAAGCGGAGCGTCGTCGACCGACGACAACGCCGCGAGGCGCGGTGCCGGCCCACGCGAGCCCGGCAAGATCCACCCGAGAGACCCTGGGGAGTGTCCGCGAAGTATCGTCGTCCGCCCTTCGGGCGGGGCTCGCGGGGGCTGGTGCGTGCGATCGCAAGGCGCCGATGTGCCCTTGTAGCGGAGCTACTCGGGCAGGTCGGCAACGCCGCGAGCGTGCGTGCCAGGCATCGCGAGCCAGACGAGACTTCGCGGACACGATCTAGGCCACCACTTGGCCCTTGCCGAGCGCGACGATGCCGTTCTTCGACACGGTGTAGAGCGCGGAGTCCCGCTCGGGGTTGACGCCGATGGCGGCGCCGGGCGGTACGTCCACGTTCTTGTCGAGGATCGCGCCGCGCACCACGGCGCCGCGGCCCACCCGTACGTTGTCGTGCAGCACCGACCCCTGCACCACGGCGCCCTCCTCGATCACCACACCGGGTGACAGGACCGAGCGGGTCACCTGGCCCCTGATGACACAGCCGGGGCCGACGATCGAGTCGCTGGCGATGCCGCCCGCGACGAACCGGGCAGGCGGCAGCAGGTCGTTGTGGGTGTAGATGGGCCAGCGTCTGTTGTCGAGGTTGAACATCGGCTGCGGCGAGATGAGGTCCATGTGCGCGTCGTAGTACGTGTCGAGCGTGCCGACGTCGCGCCAGTAGCCGTGCTCCCTCGGGGTCTCCCCCGGCACGTGGTTGTCGCTGAAGTCGTAGACCTGGGCCTGGCCGCGCTCGGTGAGCATCGGCAGGATGGAGCCGCCCATGTCGTGGACCGAGTTCTCGTCCTCGGCGTCCCGGTACAGGGCGTCGACGAGCACCTTGGTCGTGAACAGGTAGTTGCCCATCGAGGCGAAGACATGGCCGGGGTCGCCGGGCAGTCCCGGCGGGTCGGCGGGCTTCTCCAGGAACTGCTCGACCTGGAGGCCGTCGGAGGCCGGGGTGATGATCCCGAACGACGGGGCCTCGGCGCGCGGCACCCGGATCCCGGCGACGGTGACCCCCGCGCCGTTCTCGATGTGCTGGCTGAGCATCTGGCGCGGGTCCATCCGGTACACGTGGTCGGCGCCGAACACCGCGATGTAGTCCGGCCGCTCGTCGTGGACGAGGTTCAGGGACTGCAGGATCGCGTCGGCGCTGCCGAGGTACCAGTGCGGTCCGAGCCGCTGCTGGGCCGGTACGGGGGTGACGTAGTTGCCCAGCAGGCTCGACATCCGCCAGGTCGTGGAGACGTGCCGGTCCAGCGAATGCGACTTGTACTGCGTGAGCACGCAGATACGCATGATGTCGCCGTTCACCAGACTGGACAGCACGAAGTCCACCAGGCGGTACGTGCCGCCGAACGTCACCGCAGGTTTGGCCCGGTCGGCGGTGAGCGGCATCAGGCGTTTGCCCTCGCCGCCCGCCAGTACGATCCCGAGCACGGAAGGTCCACCACGCATCGCCGCTCCCACTGTTCGCGATCCCGTTATGAGGCTATGAGGACTTGAGCAGGTCCTGGTAAACGCCGTACGTACGGCGAGCCACCTGGTCCCAGCCGAATTCCCGCACGGCCCGTTCCCTGCCTGCTGCCCCCATCCGGCCCGCCGACTCCGGATCGTCGAGCACCCGGTTGAGAGCTTCGGTGAGCGCCGACTCGAAAGCCTCGGGCGACTGCTCGTCGTACGGCACCAGCAGTCCCGTACGTCCGTCGTCGACGACCTCGGGAATCCCGCCCACCGCTGAGGCGACCACGGCGGTGCCGCAGGCCATCGCCTCCAGGTTGACGATGCCCAGCGGCTCGTAGACCGAGGGGCAGGCGAAGACGGCCGCGTGGGTCAGGAGCTGGACCACCTCGGGCCGCGGCAGCATCTCCGGGATCCAGAACACCCCGTCGCGCTTGCTGCCCAGCTCACCGACCAGCTCGCGGAACTCCCGCTCGATCTCGGGCGTGTCCGGGGCTCCCGCGCACAGCACCAGCTGGGCGCCGGGGTCCAGCGCGCGGGCGGCGCGCAGCAGATGGGGCACCCCCTTCTGGCGGGTGATACGGCCGACGAACAGCACGTAGGGCCGGTCCTTGTCGATGCCGAACCTGTCCAGGACCGTGGTGCCGTGGTCGGGGCGGTAGAGCGAGGTGTCGATGCCGTTGTGGATGACATGCACCCGGTCGGGATCGAGGGCGGGGTAGCAGCCGAGGATGTCGGCGCGCATCCCGCTGGAGACGGCCACGACCGCGTCGGCCGCCTCGATCGCCGTACGCTCGGCCCAGCCGGAGAGCGCGTAGCCGCCGCCGAGCTGCTCGGCCTTCCAGGGCCGCAGCGGCTCCAGCGAGTGCGCGGTCACCACGTGCGGGATGCCGTAGAGCAGTTTGGCGACATGGCCGGCGAGGTTGGCGTACCAGGTGTGCGAATGGACCAGCTCGCGCCCTTCGACGGCCGCCGCCATCGCGAGGTCCACCGAGAAGGTGCGCAGCGCGTCGTTGGCCCCGTCGAGGGACGCGGCCGCGCGGTGCCGCGTCACGCCGGGCGCCTCGGCGGCCGGCACCGTGTCGCCCGAGCCCCAGCAGTGCACCTGGAGATCGGTGAGCGCGCGCAGTTCGCGGGCCAGGAACTCCACATGGACGCCGGCCCCGCCGTACACGTCCGGCGGGTACTCCCGTGTGAGCAGCCCGACCTTCACGCCATGCCCCCGTCGTCGTCCAGTGATCGTCAGCCCTGCCATGGTCACCCGGAAACGTCCTGTACGGAAGAGTGTGCGGGTGGCTGGTTGAAGACACAGTCGCCGCAGAGGCCGCCGCCGGGGCAGCGGTAGTAGAGACAGCAGCTCCGCCGCCGGAACCCGCCGTCCTCGCTCCAGGTGCCCGTCGTACGCAGATCGGGGTGGTCGAAGAGGGCGGCTCCGTAGGTGGCCGCCAGCGCGGCGGCGTCGGGCCGGCCGGCCTTGGCCGCCCAGCCCGTGAGTTCCCGTACGGCCCCGGCGAGGGCGGATCCGGCGTTGCCCCACAGCAGCCGCGCGGCGACCGGCCCGTCGCGGCGTACCGCTGCGGCGAGTGGTTCGAGATGGCCGGACTGGACGGTTTCACGCACGGTTTCCGGGCCGGCGGGCAGCGCGGGCCCCGCGTCGAGCCACAGGTCGTCCGGCGAGGTCAGCCGGGGGTCCCAGTACAGCGAGCGGGCGTCGAGGTCGGGCACGGCGCCGGTCAGCACGGCGCTGCCGAGGGCGACCGACCAGAGCCGGGCGGCGAGGCCGAGCTGGGCCACCGAGGCGGCGACCCTGCGCTCGGGTGCCCGCAGCCGCGCCGCCACCCGGTCGATCCGCAGGGCGAGCGGCGCTGTGTCGCCTCCGTACACCCGGGCCAGTGGAATGTGCGCGCCTTCGCGGGGTGGCTCGGTGCGCAGCGCGAAGAAGCCGCCCACCGTGGCGACCAGCGCCAGGTCCACCGGATCGGTCCTGTCCACGCCACTCCACTCCGCCTCGCGCGCCGGACGACCATCTCTGGGGGGACGCCCGGTCCCATCCTGTACTACGACGGCAGTACGACCGATTGACCTCTTCAGGACGACGCAGAATCCGTATCGACAAGAGATCGTGGAAGACATGAGTGCCTTTGCGCTGAGCGTGCTTCTCTCGCTGGTCTCCGCGGTCGCCTATGCGGCCGGGGCGATCCTCCAGGAGCGCGTCGCCGCCGACACCCCGGCCCGCCCTTACGCACCCCTGCATCACGGCGTGTGGTGGGCCGCCGTGGGCCTGAACGGGGTCGGCGCGCTGCTGCACGTGGTGGCGCTCGCCTACGGGCCGCTCAGTCTGGTCCAGCCGCTCGGCGCGCTGACCATCGTGTTCGCGCTGCCGATGGCCGCGCTGTTCGTGGGCCGCAAGGCCGGCCACACCGCCTGGCGCGGCGCGCTCATGGCGACGGTCGGCCTGGCGGGGCTGCTCGCCCTGACGGAGGGCAGCGACTCGCACTCCCTGGACGGCGGACAGCGGCTGATGCTGGCGCTCGTGACCTTCGGCGCCGTGGCCGTGGTCTTCGTCGCCGCGCAGGTCGTCAACCGCCCGGCGGTACGGAGCGTGCTGCTGGCGGCGGCCGCCGGTGTGGCGTTCGGGATCGCTTCCGTCTTCACCAAGACCGTCGCCGAGGACTGGCGTTCGACGGCGGCCGGCGTGCAGGTGCCGAGCCTGGCGGCCATCGCCGTGCTCGCGGCTGCCGGGCTGCTGCTCTCGCAGGCCTCCTACCGGGGGGCGGGGCTCGCCGCGCCGCTGGCCGTGGTGACCGTGATCAACCCCGTGGTGGCGGCAGCAGTCGGGATCACCCTGTTCGGCGAGGGGTTCCGGTACGGAGTGACGGGCACGGTGCTGGCGCTGGGCTCCGGGGTCGTCGCCGCGGGCGGGCTGATCCTGCTCACCACGGACCGGATCGGCGCTTCGCGGGGTTCGGCGTCCCGGTCGTCGTCAGAGGACCGGCCGCCCCGTGCGGTCGGCCCGCCTCCCGACGGGGCCACCAGTCCCGCCGTACGCACCGAGACGCGCCAGGACCGTGCCGGCTCGGAGCGGGATGCTTCAGACCTTGACGGTTCAGAGCTTGACGGTTCAGAGCTTGACGCCGTGGGAGCGCAGGAACGACAGGGGGTCGATGTCGCTTCCGTAGCCGGGCCCCGTACGCATCTCGAAGTGGAGATGCGGTCCCGTCACGTTGCCAGTGGCTCCTGACCTGGCGATCCGCTGGCCCTCACTCACCCGCTGTCCGTCGCGCACGTTGAGCGCCGACAGATGCGCGTACTGGCTGTACTTCCCGTCGGGATGCCGGATCACGACCTGGTAGCCGTACGACTCGGCCCAGCCGGCCGAGACGACCTCGCCCGCGCCGACCGCCTTCACGGAGGTGCCGGTGGGGACCAGGAAGTCCACGCCCGTGTGATAGCCGCTGGACCAGGACCCGCCCGATTTGTGGTACGGCGTGCCGATCGAGGCGTGCACCGGGGCGGTGAACCCGCTCGACTTCGCCTTCGGCTTCTCCGTGTGCGCCGCGGGCTTGGGCTTGGCCTTCTGCGCCGGCTTCTCCGCCGCCTTCGACTTCTGAACGCTCTTGGGCTGCTCGGCCGCCTTGTGCTGCTCCGACGCCTTGGGCTTCGCCGTCGGGACCGGCTCGGCCCTGTCCTTCGACTTGGCCTTCGGGGCGGCGGGCTTCCCGTCCGCCGGGACGCGCAGCACGAGCCGCTGCCCGGGGAAGATCAGGTCGGGGTCGCTGCCGACGACGCCGCGGTTCTCCTCGTAGAGCCGCTGCCAGCCGCCGAGCACCTGCTCGTCGACGGCGATCTCGGAGAGCGAGTCGCCGCGGGCCACGGTGTAGCCCTCGCGATGGGTCGGCACATGCGTGGGCGACGCGGTCTTCTTCGGCTCGGCCTTGGGCTCGGCCTCGCTCTTCGGTTCGGCCGCCGCCTTCGGCCTGGTCTCGCTCTTCGGCCTGGACCGGGGCTTGGCCGCGCTCTTGTTCCCGATCTGGCCCTTCTCGCCGCCCTGGGCCTTCTGGCCGCCGGTCGAGATGTCCGGCGCGTCTCCCCCACGGGTCAGCCCCGCGCGGACCGAGCAGGCGGGCCACGCCCCGGGGCCCTGCCCCTTGAGTACCTTCTCCGCGACGGCGATCTGCTGGTCCTTCGTGGCGAGATCGGCGCGCGCCGCGTAGGCACGGCCGCCGTACGCCTCCCAGGTGGACTGGGTGAACTGGAGGCCGCCGTAGTAGCCGTTACCGGTGTTGATGTGCCAGTTGTTGGTCGACTCGCATGCGGCGACCTTCTCCCACACGTCGACCGGCGCGGCGTGCGCGGCGACCGCGCCGATGAGGGGAAGCGCCATTCCGGCGCCGCCCGCCGTGACGGTCAGCGACGCGCGGTTGATACGGCTCGGCTGATATCTGCGGTGCCGACCGGTTACGGCCATGAGTTCACTCCCCCAACTGACAGGTAGGACATGTCGCAATCGGCCAACTTAGGCGCGGCGCACGGACCGTGACAAGGGCTCACTCTCCGTCTGGCTCTTTCTCGCCACTCGGCCCGTCATGTCCGGCATCCGGCCGCCCGCCCGTCCCTGCCGCCATTGACAGCGCCCGCCCGGTCCGGGGAGTCTGGGCCAAGCGAGCCGGAGAGCGCTCTCCGAGGGGTGGGAGAAGGGGTTGGGTATGACTGACGAAGAGATCGACCATCTGCTGGAGAAACTGGACCTCGCGCAGAAGGTGCGCCTGCTGACCGGCGCGAGCAACTGGCGGACCCACGCCGAGCCGGCCGTCGGACTGCGCCCGCTCGCCTTCTCCGACGGCCCCGCGGGGGTGCGGGGCGACGCCTGGGACGAGCGGGACACCTCCCTCGTCCTGCCCTCACCGACGGCGGTCGGCGCGGCCTGGGACGACGAACTGGCCACCGCGCTCGGTGCGCTGCTGGCCGCCGAAGCGCGGCGCAAAAGCATCGACGTGCTGCTGGCGCCGACGCTCAATCTGCACCGCTCGCCGCTCGGCGGGCGGCACTTCGAATGCTTCTCCGAGGACCCGCTGCTGACCGGGCGCATCGGCGCCGCGCTCATCAGGGGCATCCAGTCCGGCGGCGTGGCGGCCACCCCGAAGCACTTCGTGGCCAACGACTCGGAGACCGACCGACTCACGGTCGACGTCCAGGTCGACGAACGGACCCTGCGCGAGGTGTACTTGGCGCCCTTCGAGGCGGCCGTCGAAGCCGGCACCTGGGCCGTGATGTCCTCGTACAACCAGGTCAACGGCGTGACGATGGCGGCAGGGCCGCTTCTGCGGCGGCCGCTCAAGAGCGAGTGGGGCTTCGCGGGGCCCGTGGTCTCCGACTGGGGCGCCGTGCGCTCCCTGCTCGACACGGCGCGCTCCGCACAGGACTTGGCGATGGGCGGCCCCGACAGTCCCTGGTCCGCCGGACTGCTCGACGCGGCAGCCAAGGGACTCGTCCCGCCCGAGGCCGTGGACGACAAGGTGCGCAGACTGCTGCGGCTCGCCGACCGGGTGGGCGCCCTGGCCCCTGGCCGGAACGAGCCCCCGCTGGTGTGGCATCCGGTCAGCGCGCCGTCCGACCAGCGCGCGCTGCTGCGCCGCGCGGTGGCCGCCGGGTCCGTACTGCTGCGCAACGAAGGCGAGTTGCTGCCGCTCGACCCGGCGGCGCTGCGCTCGGTCGCCGTCATCGGGCCGCATGCCACGGCCGTCCGTATCCAGGGCGGCGGCAGCGCCGAGGTGTTCCCCGAGTCGGTCGTCTCTCCGCTGGAGGGCATCGTGCACGCGCTGCGCGACACGGCCGAGGTGATCCATACGCCGGGACTGCCGGCCGGCCGGCTGCCCAGGCCGCTGGAGCGGTCGGTCGTACGGGACCCGCGCGACGGTGAACCGGGCGTCCTCGTACGGCTGCTGGACGAGGCGGGCGGCGAACTCCACGCAGAGCACCGGCTGTCGGGACGGATCGTGGAACCCGCCCTGGTGCCGCCCGGTTCCCGCACCGTCGAGATCCGGGCGCTCCTGCGGCCCGACGAGAGCGGCAGCTGGACCTTCGCCGTCGGCGGCTGGGGGCTGATCTCGCTGTCGGTGGCGGGCGAGACGCTGCTCACCGGGACCTTCCCGCTGGACACCGACGATCCGACCCGGGTCCATGTGGCGCCGCCCTACCGCTGCGCGAGCGCCGAACTGACCGCGGGGGACGAGGTGGAGGTGGTCGCCCGGCGGCGGCTGGACCCCGGCTCGGGGGTGGCCACGATCCTGGCGGCTGCCCGGCCCGCCGGTGACGCGGCGCAGGCACTGGCCGCCGCCACGGCAGCCGCCAGGGCGGCCGATGTCGCCGTGGTCGTCGTCGGTACGACGGAGGAGAGCGAGTCCGAGGGGCGCGACCGCGAGACGCTCGCCCTGCCGGACGGCCAGGACGAGCTGATCCGGGCCGTGGTCGAGGCCAACGAGCGCACGGTGGTGATCGTCAACTCCGGCGGGCCCGTGCTGCTCCCCGAGGCCGTCCCGGCACCGGCCCTGCTGCTCGCCTGGTTCCCCGGTCAGGAGGCGGGGCACGGTCTCGCCGACGTGCTGTTCGGACGGGCCGAGCCGGGCGGGAGGCTGCCCACCACCTGGCCGGCCGCCCAGCGCGACGTGCCGGTGCTCCGCACGGAGCCCGAGCAGGGCCGGCTCAGCTACCGGGAAGGCCCGCACATCGGGTACGCGGCCTGGCTGCGCGCCGGCACCCCGCCCGCCCACTGGTTCGGCCACGGGCTCGGGTACACGAGTTGGTCGTACGAGTCGATGGAGACGCCGGCGGCGGTGGCCGAGGGGAACGGGTTCGAGGTGCGGGTGACGCTGCGCAACACCGGGCGGCGGCGCGGACGCGAGGTCGTACAGCTCTATCTGGCCAGACCCGACTCGGCGGTCGAGCGGCCGATGCGGTGGCTCGTGGGCTACGCGGCGGTGCGCGCCGAGCCCGGCGAGGAGGCCGTCGCCGTCGTACACGTGCCGGCCAGGGCGCTGGCCCACTGGTCGGCGGAGCGGCATCGCTGGGAGAGCGAGCCGGGCGAGTTCCTTCTGCTCGGGGGCCGTTCGGCCGGGGACCTGCCGCTCACCGGCGTGGTGACCGCTTCGGCGCCGTTGCCGCTGTCACCAGGGGCGACCACGGAGAGCGCTCTCCTCTAATGCTATAAATGCGGTCATGACGGAAGACGTGCGCTCGACCGGCGCACCCACCCTGGAGGATGTGGCGCGGACGGCAGGTGTCTCCCGCGCCACGGTCTCGCGTGTCATCAACGGTGTCCGGAATGTCGACCCGACGATAGCGGACGCGGTGCGCAAGGCCGTGGCCAGCACCGGGTACACACCCAACCGGGCGGCCCGCTCCCTGGTGACCCGGCGGGCCGACACGATCGCGCTGGTCGTCTCTGGTGCGGGGGCCGATCCCGATCCGGACGACCCCACGGGTGGCAGCAGCATCTACCGGGACAGCGAGGGGAGCGACGCGGATCTGGGCGCGCCGGACGGCGGCAGCGACTCGTTCACCGCCGAGGTCTTCTCCGACCCGTTCTTCGGCCGGGTGGTGACCGGCGTCGTCAACTACCTGCGGCCGCGCGGGATGTTCCCCGTGCTGATGTTCGCCGAGACGGCGCGCGCCCGGGAGGAGATCGTCTCGTACATGCGCCAGGGCAGCGCCGACGGCGCTCTCGTCGTGTCGACGCACGCCGAGGACCCGCTGCCCGCCATGATCACCGAGGCGGGGCTGCCCGCCGTGCTGTACGCGCGTCCCGCCAGGCCGGTGCGGATCAGTTACGTCGACCTCGCGCACCAGGACGGTTCGCGGATCGCCGCCGAGCACCTGGTCAAGCGCGGCTGCCGCAGGATCGCCACCATCACGGGCCCGCTCGACGTGCCCGCGGGTCAGGACAGGCTCGCCGGGTTCCGCTCCACGATGACGCGCCAGGGCCATCCGTACATCCCGATCGCCGAGGGCCGGTTCACCCAGGAGAGCGGCGAGGCCGCCATGGAGCGGCTGCTGGCCGAACACCCCGACCTGGACGGCGTGTTCGCCGCCAACGATCTGATGGCCGTGGGCGCCTGCCATGTGCTGCGCGAGCACGGCAAGCGGGTGCCGGAGGATGTCGCGGTGATCGGCTTCGACGACAGCAGCGCCGCTGCCGCCTGCCGGCCGCCGCTGACGACGGTGCGCCAGCCCGTGGAGGACATGGCGGCGGAGATGGGACGGCTGCTGCTCGACCGGCTTGCCCGCCCCGACCGACCTGTCACGTCGGTGATATTCGAACCCACCCTGGTGGTACGGCAGTCGGCCTGAGCACTGCCGGGCAGACGTGGGCCGGTCAGCCGGGGATCGGTTCGCCCGACGCCTCCCCCGCGGGCGCGGGAGCGCGCCGCCAGCGCCTCGGTACGCCCACGGCGCCGCTCTGCGGGACGCTCTCGTCCGGCGTACGGGGGCGGCTGCCGCCACGCGCCAGGAACGCGGCCAGCGGCAGCGTCGCGGCGCCCACCGTCACCGCGTCGGGGCCGAGTTCGCCGATGTCGATGGTGGTGCGCCCGGCCGCGTGGCTGAGCGCGTACTGGGCGGCGTGCCGGCGGATGGCGGGCAGGATGTGCGGGCCGACGAGCAGCCCGGCCCAGCCGCCGAGCAGGATCCGGTCGGGCAGGAAGAGGTTGATCAGGTCGGCCAGCGCCGCCCCCAGGCACTCGGCGGTGTCGTCGAGGAGGGAGACGGCGAGCGGATCGGGCACCGCCCCTTCGGTGTCGGGGAACGCGGCGTCCAGCAGGGCCGCCAGGGCGCTCTCGTCGTCGGTGTCGTCGGGGAGCGGACCTCCCAGCTCGTGCCAGCGCTCGCGCATCGCCTCGGCGCCCGCGTACGCCTCCAGACAGCCGATGGAGCCGCAGCGGCAGCGGCGGCCCCTCATGTGCACGGTGGTGTGGCCCCATTCGAGGGCCGTGCCACGTCTGCTCTCCTCGACCAGCGCGCCGCCGTGTATGACGCTCGCGCCGACGCCCGAGCCGATCAGCGCGATGGCGGCGATGCCGGCGCCCCTGCCGCCGCCGAACCACATCTCGGCCTGGCCGAGCGTCTTGGCGCCGTTGTCGATGAACAGCGGTACCTCGGGCGGGACTTCGACGGCCTCTCGGAGCAGTTTCTCGAACGGTACGGCGCTCCAGCCGATGGTCTGGCCGTGCACGACGGCGCCCTCGGGGCCGCCGCGCTCGATGATGCCGGGGACCCCGATGCCGATGCCGAGGAGCTGGTGCGGATCGGCGCCGGCGTCCCTGATGACATCGGCGACGCCGGTGCGCACATGCGCGACGATGCGGTCGACGTCGTAGCCGTGCTGGGCCAACAGCCGGTCGGTCCTGGCGAGTTCGGTGAGCGACAGGTCGAACAGCTCGACCCGCACCCGGGTCTCGCCGATGTCGATGCCGATGAGCAGTCCTCCCGCGGGGGCGACACGCAGGAGGGTACGGGGGCGGCCGCCGTCGGAATCGACCACTCCGGCCTCCTCCAGGAGGCCCTCCGCGGCGAGTTCGGCGACGACGTTGCTGATGGATCCTGAACTCAAGCCGGTCGCGGATCCGAGCTCCTGGCGGCTCAGCGGGCCATCGAAATACAACCGTTGCACAACCCGGGCGCGGTTGCCGCGTCGCAGGTCACGCACTGTTCTTCTGTTGCGTTCCGCCATGTTGCTCCTTCCCTGGACGCAACATACCCCCGTCACAGCCCTTGACGCGACCTTCTCTCACCTCTTAAATCACGGCATAAATTAAGTCATGGAGACCGTTCGACTCTCGAACGATGCCACCCCCGGAAAGGGGCCACCTCACATGCGCAAGATCAGAGCCGCAGCAGCCGTCACCGTCGTCACCGCCCTCGCGGCAGCAGCCACGGGCTGCGGCGGAGGCTCGTCGGACAGCGGCGACAACTCCGCTCCCAAGACGCTCACCTACTGGGCGTCCAACCAGGGCCCCAACATCGACGCCGACAAGAAGATCCTGACCCCCGAGCTGGCGAAGTTCCAGAAGCAGACGGGTATCAAGGTCAAGCTCGAAGTCGTCCCGTGGTCCGACCTGCTCAACCGCATCCTCGCGGCCACCACGTCGGGTGACGGCCCCGACGTGCTCAACATCGGCAACACCTGGTCGGCCTCTCTCCAGGCGAGCGGCGCCCTGCTGCCGTGGAACGCGAAGAACTTCGACGCGATCGGCGGCAAGGACCGCTTCGTCACGTCGGCGGTCGGCTCGTCCGGCGCCGAGGGCAAGGACCCGTCGGCCGTGCCGCTGTACTCGCTGGCGTACGCGCTGTACTACAACAAGCAGATGTTCGCCGACGCGGGCATCACCAAGCCGCCGACGACCTGGGACGAACTGGTCGCCGACGGAAAGAAGATCCACGCCAAGGACGCCAACAAGTGGGGCCTCGGCGCTGAGGGTGGCAACCTCTCCAACAACATCCACCAGGCGTTCGCCCTCGGGCAGCAGCACGGTGCCGACTTCTTCGACAAGTCCGGCCAGCCGACGTTCACCTCCGACGGCGCGGTGGCCGCCGTGAAGCAGTACGTCGACTTCATGGCCAAGGACAAGATCATCGCTCCGGGCAACGCGGAGTACGCGCAGAACCAGTCGCTCACGGACTTCGCCAAGGGCAAGACCGCGATGGTGCTGTGGCAGGCCGCCGCCACGAGCTTCGCCTCCCAGGGCATGAAGCCCACCGACTGGGGCGCGGCCCCGGTGCCCGTCCAGTCCGGTACTCCCGGCACGGGCACGAGCGTCAACTCCATGGTCGCCGGTATCAACATCGCGGTGTTCAACAACACCAAGAACGTCGACGGCGCCAAGAAGTTCGTGAAGTTCATGACGAGCGACGCCGAGCAGGTGTACCTCAACAAGAGCTACGGCTCGATCCCGCCCGTGAAGGCCGCCCAGGCCGACCCGGCGTTCTCGGCGCCCGACCTCCAGGTCCTGCGTGACACGCTCGCCAAGAGCGCGGCCCCGCTCCCCCAGGTCGCTGCCGAGTCCCAGTTCGAGACCACCGTCGGCACGGCCATCAAGGGCCTGTGGGCGGACGCCGCGGGCGGAAAGCCGGTGACCACCGAGTCCGTCAAGGCAGCCCTGACCAAGGCCCAGCAGCAGATGACGCAGTGAGGCTCTCTCCATGACCGCCACCGTGACACCCCCCAGTGCGCAGGCGGGCAGCAAGGAGACTTCGGGCAGTGGGGGTGCGCGCAGACGACTGCCGCGCATCCCCGACCGGATCCGCCGCGGCGGTCTGCCCTATCTGCTCCTGCTGCCGGCGATCCTGCTCGAACTGCTCATCCATCTGATCCCGATGGCCGTCGGGATCGTGGTCAGCTTCCGCAAGCTGACCCTCTTCTTCATCCGTAACTGGGGCCAGGCTCCCTGGTCCGGTTTCGACAACTACAAGGTCGCCGTCGACTTCGACGCGCCGATCGGCCAGGCGCTGCTCCACTCGTTCTGGGTGACCTGCGCCTTCACGATCCTGTCCGTAGGACTGTGCTGGCTGTTCGGCACGGTCGCGGCGATCATGCTCCAGGAGACCTTCCGGGGCCGCGGACTGCTGCGGGCGATCTTCCTGATCCCCTACGCACTGCCCGCGTACGCCGCGATCATCACCTGGGCCTTCATGTTCCAGCACGACAACGGCCTGGTGAACCACGTCCTGCACGACCAGCTCGGGCTCACCGACAAGCCGTCGTTCTGGCTGATCGGCAACAACAGCTTCATCGCGCTGGTCGTCGTGTCGGTCTGGAAGGGCTGGCCCTTCGCCTTCCTGATCATCATGGCGGGGCTGCAGAACATCCCGCGCGACCTGTACGAGGCGGCGTCCATCGACGGCGCCGGCATGTGGCAGCAGATCCGCAAGATCACCCTGCCGTCGCTGCGTCCGGTCAACCAGGTGCTGGTGCTGGTGCTGTTCCTGTGGACGTTCAACGACTTCAACACGCCGTTCGTGCTGTTCGGGAAATCGGCGCCGGAAGCGGCGGACCTGATCTCGATCCACATCTACCAGTCGTCGTTCGTGACCTGGAACTTCGGCTCGGGCTCCGCCATGTCGGTGCTGCTCCTGCTGTTCCTGCTGGTCGTCACCGCGATCTATCTGCTGCTCACGTCACGAGGGAGGAAGAGCGCCGATGTCTAGTCACACCAAGTCTCCGATGGCTTCGCCGCAGTCCTTCCTCTGGACGCGCCGTATCGTCCTGACCCTGCTGGCCGCCTTCGTGCTGCTGCCCGTCTTCGTGATGGTCAGCAGCTCGCTCAAGCCGCTCCAGGACGTCAACGGCAAGTTCCAGTGGATCCCGAGCGGGCTCACCATTCGGCCGTACTTCGACATCTGGAAGACCGTCCCGCTCGCCAAGTACTTCGCCAACTCGCTGATCGTGGCGGGTACGGCGACGGTGGCCTCCGTGATCATCGCGGTGTTCGCCGCGTACGCCGTGAGCCGCTACCGGTTCGCCGGCAAGCGGGTCTTCACCGTCACGGTGCTGTCGACCCAGATGTTCCCCGGCATCCTCTTCCTGCTGCCGCTGTACCTGATCTTCGTCAACATCGGCAACAGCACCGGCATCACGCTGAACGGCTCGCGCGGCGGTCTGATCCTCACGTATCTGACCTTCTCGTTGCCGTTCTCCATCTGGATGCTGATCGGGTACTTCGACTCCATCCCGAAGGACCTGGACGAGGCGGCGCTGGTGGACGGCAACGGCCCGCTCGGCGCGCTCTTCCGCGTCGTCGTGCCCGCCGCCATCCCCGGCATCGTGGCCGTCGCCGTGTACGCGTTCATGACGGCCTGGGGCGAAGTCCTCTTCGCCTCCGTCATGACCAACGACAACACCAGAACGCTCGCCATCGGGCTGCAGGGGTACTCCACGCAGAACGATGTGTACTGGAACCAGATCATGGCCGCCTCGCTCGTCGTCAGCGTGCCGGTCGTCATCGGGTTCCTTCTCCTCCAGCGCTATCTCGTCGCCGGCCTGACCGCGGGTGCAGTGAAGTGACCGATTCAGAAAGGAAGTCAGTGAACGAGCTCAGCGCCCTTCCGGCCGACTTCACGTGGGGCGTCGCCACCGCCGCGTACCAGATCGAGGGAGCGGTGGCCGAGGACGGCCGTGCCCCCTCCATCTGGGACACGTTCTCCCACACGCCGGGCACCATCGACGGCGGGGACACCGGCGATGTGGCCTGCGACCACTACCACCGCGTCCCCGAGGACATCGGGCTGATGAAGCAGCTCGGTGTCGACGCGTACCGCTTCTCGCTCGCCTGGCCGCGGATCGTGCCGGACGGCAACGGCGCGGTGAACAAGGCCGGTCTGGACTTCTACGACCGGCTGGTCGACGGTCTGCTGGAAGCGGGCATCAGCCCGTTCGCGACGCTCTACCACTGGGACCTGCCGCAGGCGTCCCAGGACAGGGGCGGCTGGCCGGCCCGTGAGACCGCCGAGCACTTCGCGCGGTACGCGGGCATCGTCGCCGAGCGCCTCGGCGACCGGGTGAAGGACTGGGCGACCCTCAACGAGCCGCTGTGCTCGTCGTGGATCGGCCACCTCGAAGGCACCATGGCCCCCGGTGTACGGGACCTGACGGCCGCGGTGCACACCTCGTACCACCTGCACCTCGGGCACGGACTCGCGGTGCAGGCGATACGCGCCGTCTCGTCCGACGCGCGGATCGGCATCGTCAACAACCTCAGCCCGATCGAGCCGGCCACCGACAGCGAGGCGGACCGCGCTGCGGCCGTCCGCGCCGACGGCCACACCAACCGCTGGTGGCTGGACCCGATCCACGGCCGCGGCTACCCGCAGGACATGGTCGACCTGTACGGCGTCGACCTGCCGGTACGCGACGGCGACCTGGAAACCATCGCGGCTCCGCTGGACTGGCTGGGAGTGAACTACTACTTCCGCCAGATCGTCCGCGACGACCCGACCGGCATCGCCCCGTTCGCCAAGCAGGTCGAGGTACCGGGCGCGCGGCTGACCGCCATGCCGTGGGAGGTGCACGCCGACGGTCTTGAGCAGCTGCTGCTGCGGGTGACCGAGGAGTACGGCGCGCAGCGCATCTTCGTCACCGAGAACGGCTCCGCCTACCCGGACGTCGTCCAGGCCGACGGCACGGTCGACGACCCGGAGCGCGTGCGCTACCTGGAGGAGCACCTGGCGGCCTGTGCGCGGGCCGTCGAGAAGGGCGCCCCGCTCGCCGGGTACTTCGCCTGGTCGCTGCTGGACAACTTCGAGTGGGCGTACGGCTACGACAAGCGCTTCGGCCTTGTCCACGTCGACTACGACACCCAGGTCCGCACGGTCAAGAGCAGCGGCTACCGCTACGCGGACATCGTGCGGCAGACGTCGGGCCGGGGCAGCCGGGCGGCGTAGTGCCGTCCTGGCAGTAGTCCGCGACGCGACAGTCAGGACCGGAGCCACCGCCCTTTCGGGGAGGGCGGTGGCTCCTGTGTGTCCGGGGGCGGCCCGGGTGCGTCAGACGCGGGCGGCCAGGGTGATCTCCGTGCCCGACGCCGAGACGACGGACGCGGCGGCCTCGGCGGCGAACTCCAGCATCGGGCGGGCCGCTTCGCCCGTCGGTACCGCGCCGCCGGCGGCGAGCCGGCTCAGCAGCGCCGCCATGAAGGCGTCGCCGGCGCCGATCGTGTTCACCACGTCGACGGGGACGGCGGGCACCGAGACCGGCTCCCCCGAGCCGGTGTACGCGGTGCTGCCGTCGGCGCCACGGGTGAGGACGACCAGCCGTCCCTCCGCCGCGAGTTCGCGGCAGGTCTCGTCGGGGTCGGCCGCAGGCCAGAGCGCCGCGACGTCCTCGTCGCTCGCCTTCACGACCTGGGCCAGCGCGCACAGTTCGCGCAGCATGCCCAGGCTGCTCGCCCGGTCGAGGCCGCGGTCCTCCCGTACGTTGGGGTCGACCACCAGGACCGAGTGCTCGGCCGCCGCGGCTGCCGTGGCGGCCACCGCTGTCGCGGCGGGTTCGACGACGGCGGCGAGGCCGCCCACGTACACCGCGCCGAACAGGCCGACGTCGGTGGCGTGCGCGGGGATCCGGAACGTGGCGGTGTCCCGCAGATGGAAGTGGTATCCGGTGCCGTCGGGGCCCGGGTCGGCGACAGCGAGCGCCGTCGGCAGCGGGGAGCGCGCGCACAGGTCGAGCCGTACGCCCGCGGAGACGAGCCGCTGTTCGAGCGTACGGGCGAAGGCGTCGGCCCCCAGCGCACCGGCGAACCAGCTGGGCGTGCCCAGCCGGGCCAGACCGTCGGCGACGTTGGCCGGGGCGCCGCCCGGCTGGGCCCGGTAGGTGCCCGGTTCACCCGGCGCCGGCACCAGGTCGATCAGGGCCTCCCCGAGGACCAGGACGGCCCCGGGACCCGGTGCGGGCCCCGCGTCCTGGGTCATGGCTCCACCACGATCTTCCGGCCCTGGCCCGCCTTGAACTTATCGAGTGCCTGCGGGTACTGCTCCAGCGGCAGCCGGTCGCTGATGAAGACGGCCGGGTCGAGCACACCGGAGGCGAACAGCGCCGCCGCCCGCTCGTAGCTGTGCAGCACCGCCATCGAGCCGGTGATGGTGATCTCGTGGTTGTAGATCTTGTACGGCTCGATGAGCGCGGTCGTCGCGTAGTCGGAGACCCCGAACTGCAGGAACGTTCCGCCCTTGGCGACCCTGCCGAGTCCGTCCTGGATGGCGCCGGCGTTGCCGGTCGCGTCGATGACGAAGTCCCAGCCGCGCACCGTCTCCAGCTCGTCCGCCGAGGCGGCCGACCGGGAGACACCGAGCTTGGTCGCCGTGGTCAGCCGCTCCGGGTTGACGTCGAGGATGTCGACGCTGGCGGCGCCGGTGCGCTTGGCCAGCTCCAGCATCATCAGCCCCATCGTGCCCGAGCCGTAGATCAGCACCTCGGCGCCGAGCGTGCTGCTCAGCACGTCGTAGCCGCGCACGGCGCACGACAGCGGTTCGATGAGCGCCGCGTCCTTCACATTGATGTGGTCGGGCAGTTTGACGCAGTTCGCCACGGGCGCGAGCGCGTACTCCGCGGCCCCGCCGGGTTTACTGACGCCGATCGCGTTCCAGCGTTCGCAGAGATTGCCCCGGCCGATCCGGCAGTAGTGGCACTCGTGGCAGTACAGCGAAGGGTCGACGGCGACGAGGTCGCCGATGGCCAGTTCCGTGACGTCGGAGCCGAGTTCCACGATCTCCCCGGCGAACTCGTGCCCCGGGACGATCGGCAGGGTCGGCGCGAACTCGCCCTGCAGGATGTGCAGATCGGTGCCGCACAGGCCGCATGCCGCGACCTTGACGACGACGTCCCTGGGTCCCGGGGTCGGATCGGGAACCGTCGTCACGGATACCTTGCCGACGGACTCGACGATCGCAGCCCTCATTTGACAGCTCCAAGAGAAAGGCCCTGGACGAGTTTGTCCTGGGCGGCGAAGCCGGCGGCGAGCACCGGCAGGGACACGACCACCGAAGCGGCACACAGCTGGGCGAGGAACAGCCCCTGGCTGGTGACGAATCCGGTCAGGAAGACGGGCGCGGTCTCCGCCTTCACACTGGTCAGCACCCGGGCGAACAGCAGCTCGTTCCAGCTGAAGATGAAACAGATCAGCGAGGTGGCCGCGATACCCGGCGCGGCGACCGGCGCCACCACCCGGGTCAGGATGGTGACCAGCCGGGCCCCGTCGACCTGTGCGGCCTCGATGATGGAGACCGGCACGTCCGCGAGGAAGGACTGCATCATCCAGACCGCGATCGGCAGATTCATCGACGTGTAGAGGATGACGAGCAGCCAGATGTTGTCGAGCATCCCCGCGTTCTTCGCGAAGAGGTACACGGGCAGCAGCCCGGCGACCATCGGCAGCATCTTGGTGGAGAGGAAGAAGAACATGACGTCCGTCCACTTCTCCACCCGCTTGATGGAGAGCGCGTACGCCGCCGGCAGCGCGAGTACGAGCACGAACAGCGTCGAGAACAGCGACGCCATCAGCGAGTTGATCAGCGGCGGCCAGGGGCTGGGGCCCCCGCCGGAGCCGAAGAAGATCCGGTAGCTGTCGAGGGTGAGCGGGGCTCCGATCGACGGCGGGTTGGTGGCGGCGTCGGGTTCCGAGTGGAACGACGTCACCAGCATCCAGATGGCCGGCAGACAGAAGACGACGCCGACGACCCACGCCAGCAGGCCGAGCGAGGCGGAGCGCCGCCTGGCCTTGCGTTCGACGGGGGCCTTGGTGCGCCGGCGCTCCGGGGCGGCCGGCTGGACGTCCGTTGCGGTCAGGGTACTCATGCGCGGTTCGCCTCCTCACTGAAGAGGGACGAGACCACGCGCAGGGCGAAGGTCGCGACGATGATGGTGCCGATCACCACGACGACTCCTGCGGCGGACGCCAGTCCGTATTCGTGAGCCTGGTAGAAGGTCTGGTAGATCGTGTAGGGGAGGTTGGCGGTACCGAGCCCGCCCGCCGTGATGGTGAACACCGCGTCGAAGTTCTGCACGATGTTGATCGAGCCGAGCAGGATGCCCAGTTCGAGGTAGCGGCGCAGGTGCGGCAGGGTCAGGAAGCGGAACATCTGCCAGTTGCTGGCGCCGTCGAGCCGCGCCGCCTCCATGATGTCGAGCGGCCGGCTCTGCAGCCCGGCGAGCAGGATGAGCATCATGAACGGCGTCCACTGCCAGACGAGCGCGACCTCGACCGCCGTCAGCGGCATCTCCGAGATCCAGTCGGGCTGACCGGGGCTGTCGACGCCGAACAGGCCGGTGAACCAGGCCCAGCCGCCGTTGAGCAGACCGTACTCGGGGTTGTAGAGCACGTGCTTCCACAGCAGCGCCGCCGAGACGGGCACCAGCAGGAACGGGGTGATCAGCAGGGTGCGGACGAAGCCGCGCCCCATGAACTTCCGGTCGAGCAGCAGCGCGAGGAGCAGCCCGAGGATGACGCTGGCCAGCACGACGGTGACGGTCAGCTCGATCGTGGTGAACACCGAGTCCCGCAGGTCGGCGTCGGAGAACACCGAGCCGTAGTTGGAGAACCCGGTGAAGCTCCGCGAGTCGGGGGCGAGCGAGTTCCAGTCGAAGAGGGAGATCAGCAGCGTTGCCACGAAGGGCAGTTGGGTGACCGCGATGAGGAAGATCAGCGCGGGCAGCAGCGGGGCGCGGGTCGCCCAGGCTCGCGCCCGGGTACCCGGCCCCCGGCCGGCCGTGCGGGGCGCAGGGGAGTGCGCCTGGCCGGCCGGGGACAGCGACGGTGTTCCGACAGAGGTACTCACTGCTGCTCCTTGCCGACCTTCTCGGCGAGCGACTGCGAGTTGTCCAGTGCCTGGTCGACCGATTGCTTACCGGCGATGGCGGAGCTGATCTCCTGCGAGACCTTGGTGCCCAGGTCGATGAATTCCGGGATGTCGACGAACTGGATGCCGACGGTGGGCCGGGGCTGGGTACCGGGGTTGTTCGGGTCGACGCCGGCGATGGACTTCTGGGTGATGTCGGCGAACGCTCCCGCGTCCTTCAGGTAGTCCTTGTTGGCGTACGTCGAAGCGCGCTTGCCGGCGGGCACGTTGGGCCAGCCGATCTTCTGGCCGACGAGCTGCTCGTACTTCTTGCTGGACGCCCAGGAGATGAACTTCCAGGCGTTGTCCGGGTTCTTGGAGGCCTTCTGCACACCCCAGGCCCAGGTGTAGAGCCAGCCGGAGCTCTTGGTCTTGTCCACCGGCGCGGGCACATAGCCGATCTTGCCCTTGACCGGGGAGTTGGCCGCTTCGAGCGAACCGGCGCCGGACGTCGCGTCGTACCACATCGCCGACTTGCCCTGCGTCATGTTGTTGAGGCACTCGGCGAAGCCGGACTGCGGTGCGCCCGCCTCACCGTGCTTGCGGACCAGGTCCACGTAGAACTGGGTGGCCTTCTTGAACTCCGGGGAGTTCACCTTGGCGTTCCAGTCCTTGTCGAACCAGGTGCCGCCCATGGTGTTGACGACGGTCGTCAGCGGGGCGATCACCTCGCCCCAGCCGGGCAGACCACGCAGACAGATGCCCTTGAGGCCGGGCTTGGCGCCGTCGGCCTTGGCCGCGAGATCGGCCACCTGGTCCCAGGTGGGGTTGGGCGGCATCGTGAGCTTCTTCTGGTCGAAGATGTCCTTGCGGTACATGAGCATCGACGACTCGCCGTAGAAGGGCTCGGCGTAGAGCTTGCCGTCCTTCGCGGTGAGCGACTCCTGGAGGGGCTTGAGTATGTCGCCCTGGTCGAACGCCTTGTCCTTGGCGACGTAGCCGTCCAGCGGCTGCAGCCAGCCGTTCTTCGCGTAGAACGGCACCTCGAAGTTGCTGATGGTGGCGACGTCGTACTGGCCGGCCTGGTTGGAGAAGTCCTGGGTGAACTTGTCCCGCGCGTCGTTCTCCGGCAGCACGGTGAAGTTGACCTTGATACCGGTCTCCTTCGTGAAGTTGCTCGCCGTCAGCTTCTGCAACTCCACCATCTGCGGGTTGTTGACCATGAGGACATTGATCGTGTCGCCGCCGCCGGACGAGCTGCCGCCGCCGCCCGCGCCGCTGCACCCCGCGAGGAGCGCGGCCAGGGCGGCGCCTGCGCCCACCCGCACATAGAGTCCACGTCGTCGTTCCTGGAGGGGCATGGAATTCTCCTGATCATTCGATGGGGCAGGAATAAGGGCGTACTGGGCCGACCCCCCGGCCGCACGCGGCCGGGGAACGGGAGTCACATCGGACGGGGCGCCGCGGTTCAGACTCGGATGACCTGCGGGCCGAGCAGCGAGTAGCGCTGCGCCTCGGCCGACGGCAGCCCCGCGTCGGTCACGATCGTCTCGAAGTCACCGACCTCGGCGAAGCGGCAGAAGCTCACCGCGCCGAACTTGGTGTGGATACCGGCGAAGACGCGGCGGCGCGCGCTGCGCATCACCTGTGCCTTCACCTCGCTGACGGCCGGGTCCGGTGTGGTCAGGCCGTATTCACGGGAAATTCCGTTGGCACCGACGAAGGCGAGGTCGATGACGAATTCGGAGAGCATACGGGTCGCCCAATGATCGACGGTGGCCATGGTGGAACCGCGTACCCGGCCACCGAGGAGCAACACGGCGATCTTCTCGGCGTCGGCCAGCGTCGTCGCCACGGCGAGGGAGGCGGTGACGACCGTCAACTGCCGGTCCTTCGGGAGCGCTTCGGCCACGAGCTGGGGGGTGAACCCCTCGTCCACGAAGACCGTCTCCGCGTCGCCGATCAGATCGGCCGCGGCGGCCGCGATGCGGGACTTCTGCGGTACGAGCCGGGTGGTGCGCACCGCGAGCGTGGTCTCGAAGCCGGCGCTCTCCACCGGGTAGGCGCCGCCGTGCGTACGCCGTACGAGACCGTGCTCCTCCAGCACATGGAGATCGCGCCGGACCGTCTCCTTGGCCACCTGAAGCTTCGCGGCCAGTGCGGTGACTTCCACTGACCCGTCGCGTCTGGCGATCTCAAGAATTTCTCGTCGGCGTTCGTCGGTGTCCACGACACACTTCCCTGGCTCTGGCTCCGCTGTCCTTCAGCACCCGTTCGGGCTCATGCGTCGTTTGTACAAGCAATAACCCCACTGCGACCAGGTTCTTCGCCGGACCTACTGTGCCCGTTCATGCCCGTTCCGCAGGATGGACCCGTGCTGGTCACACCGCTGACAGGGGGGTGTGTAGCGCAGATCACTGCCCGCTTGGCGCCCGATGCCTGCCCGATCGGAGCCCGAAGCGGAATCTGTCGCTCGACCGGCAAATCGGTTGCGGGCCCGTCCGGGCGTCTGTTGTACTCCCGGCAACAGCCGTCGACCCAGGAGTTGATCATGCGCGGAACGTCATCGCCCATCCAGAAGGTTCTTTTCGCCTATCTAGAGGACATGACGTTCGTTGAGTACGTTGAATCTGGGTATTCTGGCGCATGTCGACGCCGGTAAGACGAGTCTGACCGAGCGGCTGCTGCACGCGGCCGGGGTCATCGACGAGGTCGGCAGCGTCGACGGAGGCAGTACGCAGACCGATTCGCTGGCGCTGGAGCGGCAGCGGGGCATCACGATCAAGTCGGCGGTGGTCTCGTTCGTCGTGGACGGGGTCACGGTCAACCTGATCGACACCCCCGGGCATCCGGACTTCATCGCCGAGGTGGAGCGGGTGCTGAGCGTCCTGGACGGCGCGGTACTGGTCGTCTCTGCGGTGGAGGGTGTGCAGGCGCAGACCCGGGTGCTGATGCGTGCCCTGAAGCGCCTGCGGATCCCGACCCTGGTCTTCGTCAACAAGATCGACCGGGCCGGCGCGGACGGGGCGCGGGTACTGCGCCAGATCGCCGGGAAACTGACCCCCGCCGTACTGGCGACGGGCTCGGTGCACGGCGCGGGCACCCGCGCCGCCGGGGTACGCCCCTACGGCGCCGCTGACGCGGGGTTCACGGCGCGGCTGGCTGAGGTGCTGGCCGAGCGGGACGACGCGCTGCTGGCGGCCTATGTGACCGACGAACGGGCGCTGTCGTACGGGCGGCTGCGCGAGGCGCTGGCCGTGCAGAGCGGGCGCGGTGAGGTGCACCCGGTGTTCTTCGGCTCCGCCATCACCGGCGCGGGCCTGCCCGCCCTGATGGCCGGCCTCACCCGCCTCCTCCCCAGCACCCCGGCGGACCCCCAGGGGCCGCTGTCCGGGACGGTGTTCAAGGTCGAGCGCGGCCCGGCCGGGGAGAAGATCGCCTACGTACGGATGTTCTCCGGCACCCTGCGCACCCGCGACCGGATCCCGCTCGGCGGCGGCACCGAGGGCAAGGTGACCGCCCTGACCGTCTTCGACCAGGGCACCGACCGGCGCACCGACACCCTCACCGCGGGCCGCATCGGCCGCGTCCGGGGCCTGACCACCGTCCGCATCGACGACGCCGTAGGACAGCCACCCGCCGGCCCCCGCACCGCCCACTTCGCCCCGCCCACCCTGGAAACCGTCATCAGCGCCCGCCGTCCGGCCGACAAGGGGACCCTGCATGGCGCACTGACCCAACTGGCCGAACAGGACCCGCTGATCAACCTCCGCCAGGACGACCTCCGCCAGGAGACCGCTGTCTCCCTCTACGGCGAGGTCCAGAAGGAAGTCATCGAGGCCACCCTGGCGAACGACTTCGGCGTGGAGGTGGCCTTCCGTGAGACGACGACCATCTGCGTCGAACGGCCCGACACCAGCGGGTCGGCGGTCGAGTTCAACGGGAAGGATCCCAATCCCTTCCTCGCCACGGTCGGGCTGCGTATCGACCCGGCCCCGGCGGGCAGCGGCGTCGAGTTCCGGCTGGAGGTCGAACTCGGCTCCATGCCGTACGCGTTCATCAAGGCGGTGGAGGAGACCGTACGGGAGACGCTGCGCCAGGGCCCGCACGGCTGGGAGGTCCCCGACTGCACGGTGACCATGACCCACTCCGGGTACTCGGCGCGGCAGAGCCACGCCCACGCGGTCTTCGACAAGAGCATGTCGAGCACGTCAGGGGACTTCCGCAATCTGACCCCGCTGGTGCTGATGGACGCGCTGAAACAGGCGGGCACGACGGTGCACGAGCCGATGCACCACTTCCAACTCGACGTGCCCGCCGACACCTTCGGGGTGGTCCTGCCGCTCCTGGCGCGGCTGCGGGCGGCGCCGGGCTCCCCCGTACCGCACGGCTCCTCGTATCTGCTGGAGGGCGAGATCCCGGCCGCGCACGTGCACGAGCTGGAACAGCGGCTGCCCGGGCTGACCAGTGGCGAAGGCGTACTGGAATCGGCGTTCGGCAGCTATCGGCCGGTCGCCGGCACCGTGCCCGAGCGGGCCAGGACCGACCACGACCCGCTGCACCGCAAGGAGTATCTGCTCAGCGTGGTGCGCCGGGCGGGCGCGAGCCGGCAGAGCGGCTGACCCTCGCCGCGCGCCGCCCCCCGACGGCACGGGACGAGTCCACGGCGGGCCACGGATGGCCGTGACCCGCCGTGGGCGCCGCGCCGCGCCGACAGCGGGGAGGGGACGGCGCGGAACGGGTCCTGGAAGTTCAGAAAGTGTCCGGGAGAGCGCTCTCCGAGATCGGGTCAGTCTTGCGCCGATGCTGAGAGGGTGTCAATAGTTCGTGAACGATCCCCGCGGCGGGCCCGGTTGCCGTGCGCCGCTCGCGCCCGGCCCGGGAAACCGGCACGATGCGACAGGCCCGGAATGCGGAACCTCCCGGGCGGCTTGACCATTGACGTACAGCCATGGCACGACCGACAGACACCAGGAGCACAGGCATGAGTGGTACTGCCCAGATCGGCGTCACCGGGCTCGCGGTGATGGGCCGCAACCTCGCCAGGAACTTCGCCCGTAACGGCCTCACCGTCGCCCTGCACAACCGTACGGCGGCGAAGACCCGCGCGCTGGTCGAGGAGTTCGGCGACGAGGGCACCTTCGTCCCCGCCGAATCGGCGGCGGACTTCGTCGCCGCGCTCGAACGCCCCCGGCGTCTCGTGATCATGGTGAAGGCCGGCGAGCCGACGGACGCCGTGATCCAGGAGTTCGCCCCGCTGCTGGAGGAGGGCGACGTCATCATCGACGGCGGCAACGCCCACTTCGCCGACACCAGGCGCCGCGAGAAGGAGCTGCGGGAGCAGGGCATCCACTTCGTCGGCGTCGGCATCTCCGGCGGCGAGGAGGGCGCGCTGCACGGCCCGAGCATCATGCCCGGCGGTTCCGCCGAGTCGTACAAGTCGCTCGGCCCGCTGCTGGAGAAGATCGCGGCCAAGGCGCCCGACGGCGCGCGTACGGTCGCGCACATCGGCCCGGACGGCGCGGGGCACTTCGTGAAGATGGTGCACAACGGCATCGAGTACGCCGACATGCAGCTCATCGCCGAGGCGTACCACCTGCTGCGCGCGGTCGCCGGCTACTCCCCCGCGAAGATCGCCGAGACGTTCAGGACCTGGAACACCGGCCGGCTCGACTCGTACCTGATCGAGATCACCGCCGAGGTGCTGGCGCACACGGACGCGGAGACGGGCAAGCCGTTCGTCGACATCGTCACCGACCAGGCGGAGCAGAAGGGCACGGGCCGCTGGACCGTGCAGATCGCGCTCGACCTCGGGGTGCCGGTGTCCGGTATCGCCGAGGCCGTCTTCGCCCGTTCCCTGTCGGGCCACGCGGCGCTGCGCGATGCGTCGCGCTCGCTGCCGGGCCCGAAGGCCACGCCGCTGAGCGAGGAGGACGCGGCGCGCTTCGCCGACCAGGTCGAGCAGGCGCTCTACGCGTCCAAGATCGTGTCGTACACGCAGGGCTTCCACCAGATCCGGGCGGGCAGCGACGAGTACGACTGGGACATCGACCTCGGTTCGGTCGCGGCCATCTGGCGGGCGGGCTGCATCATCAGGGCGGCGTTCCTCGACCGGATCCGCGAGGCGTTCGACACGCAGCGCGACCTGCCGAGCCTGCTGTCGGACAAGCAGTTCGCCGAGGAGATCGGCGCGGCGCAGGACGACTGGCGCGCGGTCATCACGGCCGCGGTGCACCAGGGCGTCCCGACGCCGGGCTTCGCCGCCGCGCTGTCGTACTACGACGCGCTGCGCGCCGAGCGGCTGCCCGCCGCGCTGACCCAGGGTCAGCGTGACTTCTTCGGCGCACACACGTACACGCGCACCGACCGGAAGGGCTCGTTCCACACGCTGTGGGGCAGCGACCGTTCCGAGGTCTCGACGGACTGACCGCCCTGGTCAGGCGGACCGGGCCGATCGGCCCGGTCCGCCCGCAGGCGTCAGCCGAGCGGTCCGGGCGCGGGTTCCGGCTCCGGTACGGGGTCGGGACCCGGCGGGCTCGGCACGGGGCTCGGCGGCGGCGCCGGTACCGGCGTGGGCCCTGGGCCCGGCAGCGGCCCCGGCTCGGGTCCGGGCGGACCCGGGGTCGGCGTGGGCGACGGCGGTACGGGATCCGGGTACGGGCTGGTCATGCCTGACCTCCAAGAAGTGCGGAGACGTGCGTTCCCAATGTCTCCCGGTGCACGTGCCCGCGCGCGCCGGAAGCAGTCATGATCCGCGGCGCGGAACACGAAAGCGCCCGGCGCCCGGCCGCGGCATCCGGCCCTCACCAGAGCTGGGGGTTGGCCTTCAGCTGCGCCTTGGCCTCGGCCACGACGGCGGGGTCGGCGGCGGGTGCCTCGTCGGGATGGCGCTCGGCCCATTTGGCGGCGTACGGGCACAGCGGCACGACGGGGACGCCCTCGCGTGCCGCCATCGCGTAGAACTCCCTGACCAGCGCGCCCGCGATGCCCTTGCCCTCGTGCCCCTCGTCGACCACGGTGTGGACGGCGACCAGGGCGCGCGGTGTGCCGTCCAGGGTGAAGTAGGCGATGACACCGGCGGCCTTGCCGTCCTCGTACGCCTCCAGGCGGCCCTGCTGCCGGTTGTCGCGAATGTCGAGGTCTGTCATGACGGGTCAGGCTCCTTGGATCGGGCGGATGCCCGCCAGGGTACTTCCGGCCGCCGACGCGCCGGGGCCGGTCCGTTCGAGCCTCGTCCCCCGTCTACTCGGGGCCGATGTCGCCGCCCGCCGCGTCCTCGCCGGGCTCCGCCTCGGCCCGCTCGGCCGCCTGCGCCGCGAGGCGCTTGCGGATGACCGTCGTGGCGGCGGCGGCTCCGACGGCGAACGCGACGGGGACCATCCAGGGCCGGTCGAACCGGTGCCCCGTGGCGTGGTCGAGCGAGTAGCGGCCGGCTCCCACGAGCCCCAGACAGGCCGCGGTCCAGCCGAGGAAGCCGGGGTGCTCCAGGCCGCCGTCCTGGTTGAAGAAGCCGTTCGGGGCGTGCACGGAGACGGCAGCGGCCATGCCGCCGGCCGCGGCGGCACCGGCCGCCGGGGTGGCCAGGCCCAGGGCCAGCAGCACCCCGCCGCCCGTCTCGCCGAGCCCCGCCGCGACGGCGCTCTCCTTGCCCGGTTTGAAGCCCAGGGACTCCATGCCCTGCGCGGTGCCCTCGATGCCGGGGCCGCCGAACCAGCCGAACAGTTTCTGGGTGCCGTGCGCCGCGAGCACGGCGCCCGCTCCGATCCGCAGGGCGAGCAGTCCGACGTCTCGTCGGTTCACACAGGTCATCTCAGGACTCCGGGGGTGCGGGGTGGTCGGGCATGTTTCCTTCCACCGTGCGGTGCGCGGTGTCACCGGGGAGAGCGTTGTTGGTCCGTACGGGTCCGGTACGGCGTTGTGTGCCTGCGTCCGTACCGGGCACCCGAGCGGCGTGACCAAAAAACAGAAACTCACCCTCGCCTACCGGCCGGCCGGTTTCGTGCTCGGCTGGGTCGGCGGCGCGCTGGCGCGACCGCTGTTCCGCTCCGCCTGGAAGGCGCTGCGCCACGAGGACGACGCGCCCGACGCCCTCGACCGCGACCGTGGCTGGGGCGAGGTGCTGCTCGCCGCCGCCGTGGAGGGCATGATCTTCGCCGTCGTACGGACGGCCGTCGACCGCTCAGGGGCCAAGGCCATCGAGCGTGCGACGGGCACCTGGCCGAGCAACAATGAAGGACGCAAGGAGTAGTCGGCGCGGTGCCGGTGGCCGCGATACCGGTGGCCGCGATGCCGGTCGGCACGGTGCGGAACGGCGCGGGACGGCTCCGGCAAGGGAGGCATGCCATGGCACGGGCCAAGGACCGGGAAGCCGTGCGGGATCTGCTGAAGACCCACGGCCGTACCTACGCCGATGAGGCGGACATCCGCCTCAAGGACACCCCCCAGCCGCTGTACCGGCTGCTGGTGCTCGCGAATCTGCTGAGCGCCCGCATCCGCAGCGACATCGCGCTCGCCACCGCACGCGCGCTGGCCGAAGCGGGGCTGCGCGGCCCACGGCAGATGGCGAAGGCGACCTGGCAGCAGCGGGTGGACGCATTGGGCCGTGGCGGCTACCGGCGCTACGACGAACGCACCTCGACCCAGCTCGGCGAGGGCGCCGAACGGCTGATCGAGGATTACGGCGGCGATCTGCGCCGGCTGCGTAAGGCCGCGGACGGAGACATCGACGAGCTGCGCGGCGGGCTGCTGCGGACGCCCGGGCTCGGTCCTGTCGGCGCCGACATCTTTCTGCGCGAGGTGCAGGGGGTGTGGCCCGAGGTCGCCCCGTACCTGGACTCCAAGGCCCAGGAAGGCGCGCGGCGCGCCGGTCTCCCGGAGGACCCGAAGGCGCTGGCGCGGCTGGCCGACGACACGGGCGCCGATCCGGCGACGTTCGCCGCGGCGCTGGTACGGGCCGGGCTCGAACCGTCGAAGGGGTGACGGTCAGGGTGACGGTCGAGGAGTAAGGGCAGCGAAGACAGCTGATGGCCCCGCACCCACGGCTCTGTGGGTGCGGGGCCATCAGCTGTCCTGGGGGTTACGGGCCCACGGGCCCGCGACCGTCAGTTCTGGGGCGGGCGGCCGCCGGAGTCTCCGGAGCCGAGCTGGTCGTCGATCTTCTGCTGGGCGGAGTCGACCTGGCCGCTGTACTTGTTGCCGGTCTTCTTGTCGACCGCGTCGCCGGCCTTATCCACGCCCTTGCGGGCCGTGTCCTCATGCCCCTTGACGAGGCCCTTCAGCTTGTCGAGCATCGACATGGCTAGCTCCTCACTCGGAACGTACTTCCCACCACGATCCACGCTGCCGGGCGATCCCGCATCCGCAGCGAACGGGCGCGGCCACCGGCACCGGCCGGGGGCCGGGGGCCGGCGTGAGCGGGTCAGCGTGAGTAGGCGACGCCGTGCCGGGTGCAGGGGTCGGTCACCCGGCTGCCGGCCACTTCGACGGGCAGCGCGGCGACGGCCTGCAGCGCGGCGCTGACGAGCGTCGTGAGCAGATCGATGTCGGCGCCCGTGTCGAGCCGTACGGTGACCCAGCCCGAGCCGCTCCTCATCCGCAGCGCGCTGGAATTCTTCAGCGCGGGGCGCAGCTTGGCGATCATAGGATTGGTGAGATGCACATCGGCTTCGTTCTCGCCGTGGAAGTGCACGATCTCCTGGGTGCCCGTGCGTACGCACGGGTCCGTGCCGCAGTAAGCCCGGCCGACGCTGAGACCCGGCCAGGTCATCAGTCGTTCGCCGGCGTGTCTGGCAGCGTTCATACCCATCAGCGTGCCGTACCGACGCCCGTTGGCACAGGGAAAGCGGATAACAGATCGGACGGCCCGTCCGACGGCATTTGTTCGCCACGCGTTCAGTCCGCCGTTCGGCGACGCGTTCACCCCTTCGTGATCTGCTCGGAAGGGCGAAGGCAGACATTCCCTGGACGAGAGAGGCCGCCCATGGCTGCGAACTCGGTCGACGAGCTGATGGATCTCCTGCACGCGTGTCAGGGCGCCTGGGACACACCGGACCGCAGCGGGGATCCGGTGGATCTGCACGATCACGCCCTCCAGACGGCGGCGCTGCTGCGCCGCCTGCGCCCGGCCGACAAGGAGCTCCAGGTGGCCGGGCTCGTCCATGACCTGGGGCATCTGCTGCTGCCCGGTGACGACGCGGGGCACGCGGACCGGGCGGCCGACGCCGTGCGGCCGCTGCTCGGCGAGCGGGTGGCCCGGCTCGTACAGCTGCATGTGCCGGCCAAGCGTTATCTGGCGGCGGTGGAGCCGGGCCGGCCGCTGTCGGCGCAGAGCGCCCAGACCCTGGCGGTGCAGGGCGGCCCGATGAGCCACGACGAGGCGGCCCGCTTCGCACTCGACCCGCTGGCCGAGGACGCCGTACGGCTGCGCCAGGCCGACGACGAGGGCAAGACGGTGGGGCTCGACGCGGGGGTGCTGGAGGACTGGCGGCCGGTGCTCGAGTCGGTGGCGGCGGCGCACGGCCGGCAGCTCCAGTACGGGACGGGCCCGCGCTGAGAGCGCCGGACCGGTAGCTTTCGGCGGCCTGTCGGCGCGACAGACCGCCGGGCAGACCGCCGAACGGCCCAAGCGCGGTGTGATGCTCCGTCAGGTCCCGGATGCGACGGCGGTTTTTCTCCCTTTTGATGGTTCATGACCCCGGTCGGGGATCGCCGAGCCACGAAGGAACACCGTCATGGACGACACCCTGCCCGCTCGCACCGGCAGCCCGGGAGCCGGTCTGACCGTGCCCGTGGTGGTCCGGGACGCACCGTCGCGGCGCCCGGCGGACGCGGCTCCGCCGCAGTGGCACCGGGGCGTCACCCTGCTGGCGGTCATCAGTCTGTTCATCGGTACGCGGGGCGCCTGGACCCGGGCGATGACGGTCCATCCGCCGGTGGCCGCCGTCATCTCGGTCTGCTACCTGGGCATCCTGGTCTGTGGCGTGCTCACGCTGGCCGTACGCGGCCGCCGCGCGCTGACCCGGGTGGACGCCGGTGTGCTGGGACTGGCCATGACGCTCGCGATCTGCGGCTATCTGCTGCGCAGCGACGGTACGGACGAGGGTGTGCTGACCGCGCAGGCGGCGCTGGAGATCCTGCGCGGCCACACGATCTACGACCGCCCCTGGCCGTGGCTGTTCGGCGGCCCGCACGTCGGCCTCACGAAGACCATGTCCGGCGGCGCGGATCTCACGTACGCCTATCCCCCGCTGGCCGCGCTGCTCACCGCGCCCGTGCGCGCCTTCGTGCCCTTCGCCTCCGCGGCCACCGGGGTGACCATGGCCGCCCTGCTCGCCGGTACGGTCACGCTGTGGCGGCTGCTTCCCGCGCCGTGGCGGTCGGCGGCGACCGCCGTCTGTCTGGGCTTCGGGCTGCTGCCCGGCTACGCCCGTTCCGGCTATCCGGCGATTCTCGCCCTCGCGCTGCTCGTCCCGGTGGTGGTCCGCTGGCAGACGACGGGCGCGGGCGGCCGGCTCGGGCGGTACGGGGTGCTGCGCGCGTGCTGTCTCGGCGCCGCGTGCGCCAGCCAGCAACTGGCCTGGTTCCTGCTGCCGTTCCTGCTGATCGGCCTGCACGCGGTGTGGCGCGGTGAGCTGGGCGGCCGGGCGGCGCTCGCCCTGCTGGCCCGCTACTGCGGCCTCGCCGCGCTGACCTGGCTGCTGATCAACGCGTACTTCATGGTGCTCGATCTCCCCGCCTGGTTCGACGGCACGCTGCTGCCGCTCACCCAGGGGGCGATCCTGCACGGCCAGGGCGTCATGGGCATCTCGTACTACATCACCGGCGGCAGCTCCCGGCTGGACTTCTACTCCTACGCGGCGTTCCTGCTGCTCCTCGGCCTGCTCGCCGCGGCTCTGCTGTTCGTACGCAGGCTGGGGCCCGCGCTGACCGTGCTGCCGTGGCTGGCGTTCTACGCCGCCACCCGTTCCCAGGACGGCTACTTCCTGCTGATGACACCGCTGTGGCTGGCTGCCGCCGCGACCGTTCCCGCTGCCGCGTTCGCGACGGCGTGGCAGCCCGCGCTGCCACGGATCAGCGGCATCAGGGGTGGCAGGGGTTTCAGGGGTGGCAGGGGCTTCAAGGCGCGGGTCGTGGTGACGGTGGCGCTGCTGCTCCCTTCGGTGCTGTGTGCGGGTGTCGCGGCGCTGAGCCCGGCGCCGCTGCGGATGAGCGCCGTACCCCGGTTCGCCGAGCGTCCTGGTCTGTCGCGTCCGGTCGTCACCCGTGTTGTGGTGCGGGCGGTGAACAGGTCGGGCAGCGCGCTGGAGCCGCACTTCGCCAGCCGGGCCGGCCAGGGCGCCTCGGACTGGTGGACGGTCCGGTCGGGTCCCGCGCGGCTCGCTCCGGGCGCCGCCGGGTCGTACGTCCTGACACCACCCGGCGGCTTCAGGGAACTGCCGGGCGGCAGACATCCCCGTATCCATCTGATCGCGGTCACCGGAACGCCGATGACGATCAGCTCACTGCGGCTCAAGACCCCGTGACGATCCGGGCCTTCTTGCGGTTGCCCCAGGTCCTGTCGGTGGGATCTAGCCGACCAGTGTGTTCGACCGCAGGCCGAGGGCTTCGCGGCCCGCGTAGCGCGCCTGGCCGCCCAGTTCCTCCTCGATGCGAATGAGCTGGTTGTACTTGGCGGTGCGGTCGGAGCGGGAGAGCGAGCCGGTCTTGATCTGGCCGCAGCCGGTGGCCACGGCGAGGTCGGCGATCGTGGTGTCCTCGGTCTCGCCCGAGCGGTGCGACATGACGACGGTGTAGCCGGCGCGGTGGGCGGTGGCGACGGTGGCCAGCGTCTCGGTGAGGGTGCCGATCTGATTGACCTTCACCAGGATCGAGTTGGCGACGCCGTCCCTGATCCCCTCGCGCAGCAGCGTCTCGTTGGTGCAGAAGACGTCGTCGCCGGTGAGCTGGCAGCGGTCGCCGAGCCGCGACGAGAGGAGCCGCCAGCCGTCATGGTCGTTCTCGGCCATCGGGTCCTCGATCGAGGCGACGGGGTAGCGGTCGACGAGCGAGACCAGGTAGTCGGCGTGCTCCTCGGTGGTGCGGCGTACGCCCTCGCCCGCGTAGTCGTAGACCCCGTCACGGAAGAACTCGGACGTGGCGGGGTCCATCACCACGGTGATGTCGGTGCCGGGCTTGTAGCCGGTGCGCTCGACGGCCCGTACGACGAAGTCCAGCGCCTCCTCCGCGGTCCGCAGGTTCGGTGCGAAGCCGCCCTCGTCGCCGACGCCGGTGCTGTGGCCCGCGGCGATGAGGTCGCGACGCAGGGTATGGAAGACCTCCGAGCCCATGCGGACCGCTTCGGCGAAGTCGGCTGCGCCGATGGGCGCGATCATGAACTCCTGGAAGTCGAGCGGATTGTCCGCGTGCGCACCGCCGTTGACGATGTTCATCATCGGAACGGGCAGCAGGCGCGCGTCGACCCCGCCGACGTAGCGGTAGAGCGGCAGCCGATGGGCCTGCGCCGCGGCCTTGGCGGTGGCGAGGGAGACGCCCAGGATCGCGTTGGCGCCGAGTCTGGCCTTGTCGGGGGTGCCGTCCAGGTCGATCAGCGTGGCGTCCACCGTTGCCTGGTCCTCGGCTTCGAGGCTGACGACGGCGTCGGCGATGACCTCGTTGACGGCGTCGACGGCGCGGCGGACGCCCTTCCCGTGGAAGCGGGTCGGGTCGTCGTCGCGCAGTTCTGCGGCTTCCCTGGCGCCGGTCGACGCTCCGGACGGCACGGCGGCGCGGCCGGTCGAACCGTCGACGAGTTCGACGTCGACCTCGACGGTCGGGTTGCCCCGGCTGTCGATGATCTCGCGGGCCACGATGCGGGTGATGGCGGTCATGGTGCTGCTCCTCACGATCGGCGGATACGACGGAGTGTAAGTTCCCACCCGAAACAAAGTGAGTTCCGGAAAGGAACGTACTATGGGTGGATGAGGATGCACAACGCTGACGAGAACTGCGGCATCGCGCAGGCCGCCGTCGTGACGGGTGACTGGTGGAATGTGCTGGTGCTGCGTGAGATCGCGCGCGGGCACGTACGGTTCGACGCGCTCGCCACCGAACTCGGCCTCTCCCGGAAGGTCCTCACGGAACGGCTCGGCAGGCTCGTCGCGCGCGGGGTGCTGCGCCGCACGCTCTACCAACGGCGGCCGGTCCGCTACGAGTACCTGCTCACGGACTCCGGACTCGCGCTGCTGCCCCTGCTCGTGGCCATGCAGGACTGGGGCGACCGCTGGGTGCTCGGCGACGGGAGCACCACGGCCACGGCGGCGGAGGACAGCGCCGAACACGCGCGGGTGCACGGCCTGGTCGGCAGCCGGCTGCCCGCAGACCTCGAACTGACCGGCGCCGACGGCAAGGAGCACGCCGTCGTCGCGGCGGAGGCCGCGTCGACCGTCCTCTTCAGCTATCCCGGCACGGGTGTGGACTGGGGCGACGAGCCGATCCCCGGCGCGCCCGGCTGCACCCTGGAGAACCGGCTGTTCCGCGACGCGTGGCCGCGATTTCGCGCCGCAAACGCGGCCGTGCACGGCGTCAGCACCCAACTCCCGCACGAACAGGCCGCGTTCGCGCGCGCGGAGTCGGTGCCCTACCCGCTTCTCTCCGACGCCCAGCAGCGGCTGGCGGCGGCCCTGCGCCTGCCGACCTTCCGGGGCGCCGGCCGGCTGCGCCTCAAGCGACTTGTCCTCGTCGTGGACGCCGAACGGACCGTACGGCACGCGCTGTTCCCGGTGGACGACATACCGGGGGCGGTCGACCAGGCACTGAGCTGGGCGGTCGCGGCGCGGGTACGGTGACGCCGCCGCGTACCGTCACACCGTCAGTCGCGCTCCAGCGCGGTGCAGACGCAGACCTTGTTGCCTTCCGGATCGGCGAGCACGGTGAACGCAGGGGCCCCCGCGTCGTCGACCACACTCCCCCCGGCCGCGACGGCGGCGGCGATCCGCTCGTCGGCCACCTCGGGCGCCAGCCACAGGTCGAAGTGCCAGCGCTGGCGCGGGACCGGATGCGGACCGGTCCGCTGGAACCACACGCTGGGCACCCGGCTCGTCGGGTCGAAGACCGTGCCGTACACCGTGTTTCCCGGCTCACCGGTGAGCAACGCGGACCAGAACGGCCCCACCGCCCCTTCGTCGGCGGCGTCGAGCGCCAACTCGACCTGCGCCACCTGGCCGGGGACGGCGGTCAGCCCGCGCTCCCGCGCGAGCCCGCTGACGGTACGCGCGAACTCGAGGTCGGCCGCCGTGACCCACCGCGCGCCGTTGGTGTCGTCGACGGTGAACACCACCACGTCGACGAACCCGTCCCCCAACCGAACCTCCGGCACACACCGCCCGACCGCCACGGCCGCCTGAACGACTGCGCCGACGAAAGCCGCCCCACCGACGGCGTCGGCGGGGCGGTAGCGTGCGGCAATGGGTTGAGCGAGCTTGCGCCAGTCGCCGAGGTCACCGGCGACGGCCGCGAGGATTTCCGGAGTGCTGAGCCTGTCCATGGGATGCCATGGTTCCAGCCGCTGCCGGATGGTGCGAGTGGGCGGGACCGTTCAGGCGGTCGGGTGCCATCCCAGGGCCGGGCCGAGGTGGGTGGCGATGTCGGTGAGGATCTGGACGTAGTCGTCGTGGTCGAAGGTGAAGGGCAGCGCGAACGCCACCTCGTCGATCTCCCGGAAGGCGGCGTGTGCGTAGAGCTGTTCGGCGATCTCGGCGGAGGTGCCGACGAGGTCGCGGGCGAACAGCATGCGGGCGGGGCCCTGCGGTGCGGCCGTGCGTGGCGTTCGCTTGCGCGCGAACTCCTCGTACTTCGCGCGCTGTTCGGGCGAGGCGGAGTCGGTGGGGATGACGACGAGCCCCTGCGAGACGCGGGCGTTGTCGCCGTCGGGGTGGTGGGCGCGGAAGGTGCGGATGTGTCCGCGCTGGATGTCGGCGAAGTCCTCGGACTCCTCCGCCTTGACCACACTGCTGGTGAGGAAGTTCATGCCGTGCTCACCGGCCCACTGCGCCGAGCGCGTGCTGGCTCCGCCGTACCACATGCGCCGGCCGAGACCGGCGGACTGGGGCTGCACCCGGTCGGAGAAGACCTCGAAGCCCTCGGTCCCGGCCGAGTCGGTGGCGGGCGCGCCCCGTACGAAGTCCAGCAGCCGGCGCACGCGGTCGTAGCTGAAGTCCTCGGTGTCGGCGGTGTCCGGGTAGAGGGCCGGCTTGACCCGGTCGTAGTGCATGGGCGGCCCGACGCTGACGCCCGGGTTGAGCCGGCCGCCGGACAGCAGGTCGACCGTCGCGAGGTCTTCGGCCAGCCGCAGCGGATTCTCCCAGCCCAGCGGGATGACGGCGGTGCCCAGCTCGATACGGCGGGTGCGCTGCGAGGCGGCCGCCAGGACGGCGACGGGCGAGGAGATGCCGTACTGCAGATGGCGGTGGCGCACCCACGCGCTGTCGAAGCCGAGCCGCTCGCCGAGTTGGATGATCTCCAGCGTCGACTCGTGGCCGCGCCGGGGATCGGCCTCGTCGAACAGTCCGATGGTCAAGAACCCCAGTTTCCGCAACGGCTCCGACGGCAGCGGCACGGGCTCCTCCAACGTCCAGGTCAGGGCAGGTTCGACACCATCCTGCCAGGCCCCGTCGTGGACCGGCGCCGTACCCCTGACGCCCGTGCGGGTGGTACAGGCCCATGAGGCCCGTACCACCCGCACCGCCGTATCGGGTTGTGCCACCCGCGTCAGCTCACGCTGTCGCCAGCGTCAGGCCGAAGGTGTTGAGGATCTCGTTGATCGGCTGGTGCCAGGTCTGGCCGCCGCTCGTGCAGTTGCCGAAGCCGCCGGAGGTCACGCCCTGGGCCTGGTCACCGCTGATGAACGAGCCGCCCGAGTCGCCCGGTTCGGCGCAGACGCTGGTGCCGGTCATCTGGGTGACGGCGCCCTGCGCGTAGTTCACGGTCTCGTTCGTGCCGAGGACGTTGCCGCAGTGCCAGTGCGACGTGGAGCCGGACCGGCATATCGAGGCACCGATCGGGGCCTCGGCCGAGCCGCGCACCAGCTGGTCGGGGACCGTGCCCCAGCCGAGGACCACGGGGACGGTCCACCAGCCGTTGCCGACGCTCACCCAGGCGTAGTCGTTGCCGGGGAACGAGGAGCCCTGGAAGGAGCCGATGGCCGAGCCGTCCCAGCCGCTGACGCCGGCGCCGGCCTGGCCGCAGTGTCCGGCCGTCACGAAGCCGCCGTTGACGGAGAAGCCGATCGAGCAGCGGACGTTGCCCGTGTAGTACGGGTCACCGCCCACGGTGCCCGCGGAGAAGGTCTTGGGCGCCTGCGGCGTCTCCTTGACCGTGACGGGCCCGGTCTTCCTGGCCTTCGCGAGGAACGCCTGGACGTCGCTGTCGGACTTGCGCGCGGTGACGACGTCGACGACGACCCCGTTGGCCTTGGGGTCGACATGCCAGCCGGCCACGCCGGACGGTGCGGAGAGGGCGTCGATCTTCGCCTTGGCCGCGTCGAGTTGACGAGCGCTGCGGGTCACGAGCCGCACCGTGGCACCGGTGGCCCGTACCGCGTCGGCCCGCTCTTCGCCGGTGACGGCGACGGTCAGCCGGTTGGTCTTCGCGTCGAACCACGAGCCGCCGTAAGACGAACCTGCGGCGGTCCTGGCCTTGCCCTGGGTGGCTGTCGCCGTCTTCTCCGCGGCGAGCCGCGCTTCGGCCTGGGGCGCCGTGAGGCCCAAGTCCCGTTGCATGGCGGCGAGCAGGCCGTTGGACACCTGCGTTTCGGAGGTGACGGCGGAAGAGGAGGAGGGGGAATCCGCGGCGGCGGCCGGGACGAGCCCGGCGGTCGCCCAGGTACCTAGGAGGAGGAGTGCGGACAGTCCTGTGCGGACAACTGTCATGCGTCTCAAGGGTTCGACCCTTCTGGTGTTCCAGATGTGTGGGGGTGGAACAGCAGGCATCTCTGAGCGCTCCGTGGAGGATGCCGTTCCGGACGATAGCCCAGAGACTTGATCAGGTCCATGCCAATTCCAACGTTGTTAAAAGTCTGCGCAAATCCCCGTCCCGGCAGGCAGCAAGCCAGCCCGTCGTCCTGGAGCATGGATTCATCGGACTAATCCGTGCGCGAAGCCTTGTAATCGTTAATTAGTAGATTTAGCTTGACCGATGGCTCAGCCGCCCCCAGCCACGCATCCCAGCGCGCGCCCCAGCCGCGTACCGCGTAGACATGAGCAGGAGACATCGCCCGTGACCTCTTCCCAGCCACTCCCCTCGCCCCCCAGTCGTCGGACCTTTCTCGCCGCAGCGGGGGCCGGATCGCTGGCCGCCTTCGCCGGGCTGCCGACGTTCAGCGCCGCGGCGGCGGAACCCGACCGGCCCTCCGGCGACCCGCTGGTCCCGGCCGGCCGGGCAGTCACCCTGTGGTACCCGGCGCCCGCCGACCCGGCCCGCATGATCCAGGAGGGGCTGCCGATCGGCAACGGACGGCTGGGAGCGCTGGTCGGCGGCGACCCCGCCGAGGAGACGCTGTACGTCACCGACGGCACCCTGTGGACCGGCGGCCTCAACGACGTCCTCGACGCCGACGGCCAGTTCCCCTACGAGCGCGTCCAGTTCGGCTCGTTCACCCAGCTCGCCCACCTGACGGTCGCCGTGCCCGGCCATACGCCCGACTCGGTCACCGACTACCGCCGTACGCTCGACCTGAGCAACGGGCTCGTCACGGCCTCATACCGGCAGGGCGGCGTCACGTACCGCCGCGAGGTGTACGCCAGCCACCCCGACGACGTCGTGGTGGTCCGCATGACACAGAGCGGCAAGGGCCGTTACACCGGCAGTGTCCTGCTCGCGGGCACCCACGGCGAGAGCGTCACGACCGACAGGTCCACCACCACGGCGAGCCTGTCGGCGGCGCTCGACAACGGGCTGCGGTACGCCGGGGTCGTCACGGCGACGAGCAGCACCGGCCGGGTGACGGTCTCCGGCGGCCGGCTGACCTTCACCGACTGCGCCGACCTCACCGTGGTCTTCAGCGGCGGCACGAACTACTCCCCCGACGCGGCCCACGACTACCGCGATCCCTCCCTGCGGCCCGACAGCCTGGCGCTGCGGAAGGTGCGCGCGGCCCTGCGGCACACGCCCGCGCTGCTGCGCGCCACCCATGTCGCCGACTACCAGCGGCTGTTCGACACGATGTCCCTCTCCCTCGGCGTCTCCGACGCGGACCAGCGGGGCCTCGACACCTGGCGGCGCCTCACGGCACGCGCGGCGCAGGACGCGGCGCCCGACCCGGAACTGGAAGCGTCGTACCTCCAGTTCGGCCGGTACCTGATGATCTGCGGATCGCGCGACAGCGTGCCGCTCAACCTCCAGGGCCTGTGGCTGGACGGCAACGACCCGGACTGGATGGGCGATTACCACACCGACATCAACGTCGAGATGAACTACTGGATGGCGGACCGGGCCGGGCTGTCTTCGTGCTTCGACACGTTCACCGACTACTGCGTCTCCCAGCTCCCCTCGTGGTCCGACGTGACGGCCAGAACGTTCAACGACCCGCGCAACCGGTTCCGTAACTCCTCGGGCAAGCTCGCGGGCTGGGCCATCGCGTTCTCCACCAACATCTACGGCGGGTCGGGCTGGTGGTGGCATCCTGCTGCCAACGCCTGGCTGTGCAACACCCTCTTCGAGCACTACGAGTACACCCAGGACACCCGGACGCTGGCCCGGATCTACCCGCTGCTCAAGGGCGCCTGCGCGTTCTGGGAGGCCCGGCTGATCACCACCACGGTCGACGACCCCGACGCGCCGTCCGGCACACGTGAGGTCCTCGTCGACGACAAGGACTGGTCGCCCGAGCAGGGGCCGCAGGACTCCATCGGCAACACCTACTCGCAGGAGCTGGTGCACGCCCTGTTCGGCAACTACCGCACGGCGGCCGGGATTCTGGGCAAGGACCGGCAGTACAGCGAGGTGATCGGCGGGCTGCGCGACCGGCTCTATCTGCCGCGCGTCAGCCCCACCACGGGCTGGCTGGAGGAGTGGATGTCGCCGGACAACCTCGGCGAGACCGAGCACCGCCATCTCTCGCCCCTGATAGGCCTGTTCCCCGGTGACCGGATCCGCCCCGACGCCTCCCCCGACACGATCCTGGCGGGCGCGCGCAAGCTGCTCACCGCGCGCGGCATGGACAGTTACGGCTGGGCCAACGCGTGGCGTGCGCTGTGCTGGGCGCGGTTGAAGGACGCGGAGACCGCGTACCGTCTCATCGCCACCAACCTGCGTCCCTCGACCGACAACTCGAACGGCACCGCGGCCAACTTCTTCGACATCTACCAGGTCGAGGAGACCCGGAGTATCTTCCAGATCGACGCCAACTTCGGTACGCCCTCGGCCATGCTGGAGATGCTGGTGTATTCGAGGCCGGGCCGTGTCGAGCTGCTTCCCGCGCTGCCCAAGGCCTGGGCGGCGTCCGGGCATGTGACGGGCGTGGGCGTACGCGGCGGCTTCGTCGTGGACCTGCGGTGGCGCGAGGGGCGGGTGGAGGAGGCCGTGCTCCGCAGCGTCGGCGGCCGGACCACCACCGTGACGGCCGGCGGCGCGTCCCGTACGGTGCGGCTCGCCGAGGGAGGATCCGTCACACTGCGGAACTTCGGCTGACCGACCGAGGACTGACGGCTGACCGCTACGGGGCCTCGGCCGAGGGGCGGTTCCGGGATGCCCCGGGACCGCCCCCGACGCTCACGAGGGCCTACTCGGCTACGCGGCTACTCGGCGACGCGCACCGCGCCCGACGGACAGAGCATGCCCGCCTGGCGTGCCGCGGCGAGGTCGTCGCCGCCGGGGTCGGCGGCGAGTACCGTCACCACACCGTCGTCGTCCTGGTCGAAGACCTCCGGCGCCGTCATGGCGCACAGGCCCGCTCCCACGCAGACCCCTCGGTCGGCTGTCACACGCATGGCTGGTCCTTTCGCCGTGGTCACCAGGTGACCGGGAGTTCGTTCACGCCCTGGATCGTCGTACCGGGCCGCAGCGTCAGCCGGTCGACCGGCACCGCCAGCCGCAGGTTCGGCAGCCGCTCGAACAACGCGCCCAGGATGACTTCGAGTTCGAGCCTGGCCAGGTTCTGGCCGAGGCACTGGTGCACCCCGTAGCCGAACGACAGGTGGTGGCGCGCGTCGCGCCGTACGTCGAAGGTGTCCGGCTCGGCGAAGACAGAACCGTCCCTGTTGGCGATGGAGTTGGTGACGATGACGCCCTCGCCCGCCTTGATGTGCGCCCCGTCGATCTCGATGTCGGCCGTCGCGACACGTCCCCCGGCGATGTCGGCGATCGCCAAGTAGCGCAGCAGCTCCTCGACGGCGCCCGGCACCAGCGCCGGATCGGCGCGCAACGCGTCGTACTGCTCCGGGTGTTCGAGCAGCGTGACGACGCTGAGCGAGGTCATCGACGCGGTCGTCTCGTGCCCCGCAACCAGCAGCAGGATCGCGGTCGCCACCAGCTCGTCGCGGTCGATCGTGCCCTTCTCCAGCTGCTCGGTGATCAGGGTGCTCAGCAGACCCGGTCCCGGCTTGCCGCGCAGGGTTTCCACCAGACCGCTGAGGTAGCTCTCCAGGTCGTCCCTGGCGCCGCTCGCCCCTGCCGCGTCCGTGGACTGGATCAGCCGCCTGCTCGCGTCCTGGAAGAAGTCGTGGTCGGCGTAGGGCACGCCGAGCAGCCGACAGATCACCAGGGACGGCACGGGCAGCGCGAACTTGCTGACGAGGTCGGCGGGCGGTCCCGCGGCGATCATCTCGTCCAGGAAGCCGTGCACGATCTGCTCGACGTCGGCCCGCATGCCCTTGATCCGCCGGACCGTGAAGTCGCTGATGGTCATGCGCCGCTTCGGCCCGTGCTCGGGCGGGTCCAGGCTGATGAAGGCCTGGGTGCGGTCCCGGATGCTCACCACCCGCTCGGAGGTCGCGGGGAAGTCCAGATGCGTGCGGTCGGACGACAGCCGTGGGTCGGACAGGAGCTTGCGCGCCGCGTCGTACCCGGTCACCAGCCAGGCCTGCCGGCCGTCGTAGAGGGTGACCCGCTGTAGCGAACCCTCCTGGCTCCGGAGGTCGTTGTACTGGTCGGGCAGGTGGTACGGGCAGGTGCGGTCGCTGGGGAAGGCGGGGGCGCCTGATGGGGGCGTCGCAACGGTCTCGGTCATCGTTCCCTCGCTGTTCTCGACGCTTAAAGAACGGTCAGTTCTCTAATCGGAGGCTAGGCTGAGTGACCTGATGTTCACAACGGGTGATCGATAAATGGCTGGGAGTCATGCCCTCAATCAACGGGGACGCGCTGGACCTGCCGGTCGGCGACCATCGAAGAAACCCTCGCCGCAGGGGCGAGGCGCTGGAGAACGCCATCCTGACGGCGGTCCTCGAAGAACTCGCCGAGGTCGGTTACGCCAGACTGACGATGGAGCGCGTGGCCGCGCGGGCCCGTACCGGCAAGGCCACTCTGTACCGCCGCTGGCCCGGCCGCGCCGAGCTCGTGGTGGACGCCTGCGCGGCCAACCGGCTCTCCGAGGCCGATGTTCCCGATACCGGTGTACTACGCACCGATGTCCTCGCGGCGCTACGGCAACTCTCCGCCAAGTTGGCCACCTCGCACGGCGACCTACTCCGCGGGCTGCTCACCGAGATCATGCACGACCCCGAATTCGCCCGGCTGGTGCGCGAACGGGTGCACACCGCGGGGCCGGGGCCGATCCAGGGCGTCCTGTGGCGCGCCGTCAGACGCGGCGAACTCGCTTCGTGGGTGCCCGCGTCCCGGCGGGCCGGGGTGGCGGTCGACCTGCTCCGTAACCATTACCTGCTGTACGGGGCCCCGATCCCGGAGAGTGTCATCACTGAAATTGTCGACGACGTCTATCTGCCTCTCCTGCTCGCCCCGCCGACCGCCCCGCCGACCGCCCCGCCGACCGCCCCGGGGGACGAGGCGTAGGAGCGGCAGGACACCGGTCACTCCTCAGCGTCGCGGACCAGCAGCGCGATCTGCACCCGGTTGTCGACCGACAGCTTGGTGAACAGGCTGCTGGTGTGCGCCTTGACGGTGGCGACGCTGATACGCAGCCGCACGGCGATCGCCGCGTTGCCCAGCCCGTCGGCGATGGCCCCCGCCGTGTCGCGTTCCCGTTCGGTCAGGGTGGACAGCCGTGTCCGCGCGGCCTCGCGCGACGACCGGCGCGCCTCGGACGACTGCGGCCCGGTGGCCGCGGCGATCACGCGCGCCGTGGCCGCCGGGGAGAGCACGGGGTTCCCCCTCGCGACCGTCCGGACCGCCTCGATGATCTGCGCCGGCGGGGTGTCCTTCAGTACGAACCCGAGCGCTCCGGCGCGCAGCGCGCCGAGCACGAGGTCGTCGGAGTCGAACGTGGTGAGCATGAGCACTCGGGGCGGCGCCGGCCGGGCGAGGAGTTCCTGGGTCGCGCTGAGCCCGTCGCGGCGCGGCATCCGTACGTCCATCAGCACGACGTCCGGCCGCTGCTCCGCCACCACGCTGATCGCGGCGTCCCCGTCGGCCGCCTCGGCGACGACGGTCAGGTCCGGTTCACCGCCGATGACGAGCCGCAGCGCCATCCGCACCAACTGGTCGTCGTCGACGATGACGACTCGCACCAGCTTCCGCTCGCTGTCCACTCATGCTCTCTTTTCGTGCGTGGGGTTCGGCCAGGGTAGTCGCGCGGCGAGCACGTACCCCTTGTCCGGTGTGCGGTGGTGGCTGAGTTCTCCGCCGGCGAGCGTGACGCGTTCGGTCAGACCGAGCAGCCCGAATCCTGAGGCGGGCGCCTGGGCGACGGTCGTGGTGGCGGCCGAGTTGTGCACGCTGACGTGCAGTTCGTCGCCGGCGGTCCCGTCGACGACGATCTGTACGGCTGCCCCCGGGGCGTGTTTGGCGGCGTTGGTCAGTCCTTCCTGGACGATCCGGTAGCAGGTCCGTCCCACGGCGTCGGGCGGTTTCCCCGTCACGGTGGTGGTGAGCGTGACGTCCAGCCCGGACGCGCGGGCCTCGGCGACCAGTTCCGGGATCCGGTCGAGGGAGGGCTGCGGTGGTTCCGGGTGGCCGGGGTCGGCCCTGAGCACGCCGAGGACGTCCCGTAGCTCTTCCAGCGCCTGGTGGGAGCCGTCGGCGATGCCACGGATCAGCACGCGGTTCTCCTCGGCCGTCAGGTCGCCGCGGTGGTCCAGCACGCCGGCCTGCATGGCGACCAGGGAGATCCGGTGCGCCAGCACGTCGTGCATCTCGCGGGCGATCCGGTTGCGTTCCAGGGCCCGCGCCTGCGCCGCCCGCGCGGTCTGCTCCCGCTCCGCGCTCTCCGCCCGGTCCCGCAGGAAGCCCACTTCGACGCGGCGAGCGCCGACGGCGACGCCCATGGCCACCGCGACGCCCGCGCTCAGCGTCGTGAGGGCGAGCTGGAGCCAGATCGACCAGGGCGGGGTCTCGATGGCATAGAGCCGGGCGGTGAACTGCGACGCGCCCACATAGCCCGCCACGACGACCGCGATCTCCACGGGCCGGCGGCGCGTGCCGATCGAGCACATCGCCAGCAGCCCGGCACCGGTGGCGAGCGCCGAGGCCGTCGAGGCGACGGCGACCGTGAAGGCGACGGTGAGCGGGAACCGCCGCCGCCACAACAGCGCCGTCAGACACGCGGCGGCGAGCAGCGGATCGCCGGTGATGAACCAGGACCCCGCGTCGGTCGCGTGCCCGCGGGGCAGCAGCACTCCGGTGTAGAGCCACAGGGGTACGCCGATCGCCGCCGCGGCCGCCAGGTCTGCTGCCACACCCCGAGCCGTGGTGCGACGTCCGTTTCCATCCGTCCATTATCGCGGCGGACGGTACGAGCGATGCGCTACCGGAGGCTGCTGCGACCCCGCCGAAAGTCGGACCGTCTCCTCGACTTTCGGCGGGGGTGCTTCGAGCCGCCGGGCCGATGTGACCGCGGCGCCGGACGGACAGACTTTTTCACCAGGCCGTCCCCCACCGACGCCGTCGGCGCCCGCGTCCGACCACGGCAACCGCGCCCGGAGGAAACCCAGATGCAGAGAGCCTTGTCCCTCGCCCTCGTCGCCACCGCTGTGGCGGCGGCGACCGCGGTGCCGGGGGTGTCGGCGGCGGCGACCCCCGGCGCCGTCCGGTGGGGCGCGTGCCCGGAAGGGGCCGCCGCACCCCGACTGGAGTGTTCGACGCTCGACGTCCCGCTGGACTACCGCCGTCCGGACGGCCGGCAGATCACGATCGCGATCTCCCGGCTGCCGAGCGAGCACCCCTCGAAGCGCCGCGGTGTACTGCTGACCAACCCGGGCGGCCCCGGCGCCGGCGGGCTCAGCTACCCGGCCGTTCTCGCCGCCTCCGGGCTGCCGCAGCAGGTGCGGGACTCGTACGACATGATCGGCTTCGACCCGCGCGGCGTGGACCACAGCACGCGGGTGACCTGTGATCTGACCCCGGAGCAGCAGGCGCGCCGCAACTTCCCGCCGTACGCGCACACCGCGGCCGACGTCACGCGGGAGGCGGGGAACGCGCGGGCCGTCGCCGAGCAGTGCGCCAGCTCGCGGACGGGGTGGATGCTGCCGTACATCACCACGGCGAACACCGCGCGCGACATGGACCGGATCCGGGCGGCGCTGGGCGAGCCCAAGATCTCGTACCTGGGCGCCTCCTACGGCACGTACCTGGGCGCGGTGTACACGACGGCGTTCCCCCGGCGCGGCGACCGGATCGTGCTCGACAGCAACCTGGGCCCCGGCGGTTACGACGTCACGGCCATGCGGAGGTTCGCCCGGGGCATGGAGGAAGTGTTCCCGCAATTCGCGGCGTTCGCCGCCGCGCACCCCGAATACGGTCTGGGCAACACACCGGCACAGGTGACGGCGAAGTTCTTCGATCTCGCGAAGCGGCTGGAGGCGAAGCCCGTCCGGGGCATCGACGGGACGCTGTTCCGCGGCATCACGTTCGACAGTCTCTACAGCGACGTGCTCATGCCCACGCTGGCCAGGACCTGGCAGGCACTCGACACGGACCGGCCGCTGCCGCCCGACCCGGCGCCGCCGAACATGGAAAACTTCATGTCCGCACGCCTGGCGGTCATTTGCGGCGATTCACGCTGGCCGGGGACGGTCCGGGAGTATCAGCGCGATGTCGCGGTCGACCGGGTGAAGTACCCGATGCTGGGCGGGTCTTCGGCCAACATCGGTCCGTGCGCGTTCTGGCCGGACAAGCGGGTCGAACGGCCGGTGCGCATCGGTGACCGGGGCCCGTCGAACGTGCTCATGGTGCAGAACGAACGCGACCCGGGCACACCGCTGGTCGGCGCCCAGGAGCTGCGGCGGGCATTCGGGAAGCGGGCCACGATGGTGACGGCCGACCAAGGCGGACACGGCGTCTATCCGTTCGGCCACAGCACGTGTGCCAACGACGCGGTGACCACATTCCTGACGACGGGACAGCGCCCGACGCGGGATCTCGCCTGCCCGGCGGCGCCGGGCACGTAGCGGCAACGAAGGCAATGTCCGACAAGTAGCGGAAGTGAAGGCGATGTTGAAGGAATGGCGGCGTGAGCGGACCGCGAAACGGGTCAAGCCCGGGGACGGGCGGGCGCTGAAGCGCTTCCGCTGGTGGCAGTCGCTCAGCCGCGTACTGTTCTATCTGGAGCTGCCGCACAACGACGGCCGACGGACGGTCTACGCCGTGGACGCCAAGCGGTGGGGCGACCAGGGCACGGGCGAGTACAAGGCAGACCTGTACCTGCACGGCAGGCATCACGCCCACTCCAAGGTCCCCGCCGCTTTCCCCGTCCAGGGCGGCGTCATCGAGGTGAGGATGAGCACCTTCGGACTGAAGCGCTGCCACTACGTCACCGCCGATGGAGTCGAACACCAACTCGTCCCGGATCCTCACTCCGCCGAAGGACGCCGCGCGCACCTCGACCGCGCGTATCCCGCACTGAGCCGCTGTATCGGCTTCCTCTCGGCGGCGGTCCTCCTCGTCGCTCTGCTCCTGCTCGTCCCGCAGGTCGCCGAACCACTCACCGAGGTGCCCGCCGTCGCCCGGCGCATCGGCACGTTCACCTCGCCCGTCCGTCTGCCGGCCTGGCTCAACGGCGCTGTCGTGGTCGCCAGTGTGCTGGCGAGCACGGAACGGGCGCTGCGGCTGCGCTACAGCCGGCTGCTGGACGGCGCGGCAGGCTGACCCCGCAGGAAGACCGAGACCCGTCGCAAGACCGAGAGTCGTGCACTCAAATTGAACACAGATACTGATCAAAAGGCAAGGTAACGAACACCGTTGATGTTCTGTTTGTTCGAAGATACGGTGTGATGCCTCTGAGCTTGATCTCCCGGGGGCCTGCCTTGTCACGAATACTCGCCGCTGCCGACGGCGTCGCGGTCGCGCCCTCCGCGATGCGGTCGGTGTGGCGTTCGCCGCTCTACCGGGGCGCGACCGTCGCGTTGTTCCTGTCCGGTCTCGGCGCCTCGGCCGCAGCGCCGCAGATCACCCTGTTCCTCGTCGACGATCTGCATGTCTCGCTGACCACGGCCGGCCTGTACTACCTCACGAGCATCACGGCCCCGGTCGCCGGATATCTCATCGGGGCCCGCTCGGACCGTACGGGCAAACGGCTCGGCCTGTTCCGGCTGTGCGCCCTGGCGGGATTCATCGGCTGGTCCGCCATGGCCCTGTCGAACCAGGTGTGGATGCCGTTCGTGATCAGTGCCGTGGTGCTGGCCTTCGCCGGCGCCGCCGGGTCGCAGCTGTTCGCCGCGGTCCACGACGATCTGCGGGCCACCGCCAGTCCGGTCGGCGACGGGATCGTCTCGATCGTGCGGATGGCGCTGACCGCCGGATGGATCGTCGGACCCGTCGCGGGCTCGCTGCTGGCCACCGCCGCCGGTCCGCGCGCGATGCTGGTGGCGACCGGGGTGTGCACCCTCGCGCAGATCGTCCCCATGGGCTTCGCACGCACCCGCCCGGCACCATCCGGCGCACCGGCAGGATCACCCGCCGGCTCACCGACGGCAGCCGCCCCCGAGCCGACCGGGGCCACCCCCGAGCCGACCGCGGCCACCTCCGAGGTGCCGACGGAGACACCCGTCGTACGCCCGGGACAGCGCGTCGCGACGCGGGCCATGCTGCCGCTGCTCGCGTTCACCGGGCTCTACGTGCTCGTCTACGCGGGCGAGCCGATCAAGTACGGCTATCTGACGATCTATATGCACAACGACCTGCGTCTGCCGACGGCCGTCAGCGGCGCGGTGATCGGCATCCAGCCGCTGATCGAGCTGATCCTGATGCCGGTGGCCGTGATCGTCGCCCGCAGGATCGGCATGATGCGCCTGATGATCTTCGGCGCGGCCTTCGGCGTGGGCGCCAACCTCTGCTTCGCCCTGACCGGCGGCGCGGCCGGCATGTTCGCCGGGCAGGTCCTCATGGGCGGAGTGTGGGGGGTCTTCGCCGGCCTCGGGATCATCGTCGCCCAACGCCTGCTGCCCGAGGCCGTCGCGACCGCCTCGGCCGTCTTCATGAGCTCGACCGCCGTCGCCAGCGCCCTCGGCGGGCTGACCGGCAGCCTCGGCGTCGCGGCGCTCGGTCTGCCCCACGTGTTCCTCGCGCCCGCGCTGTACGGCATCGTGGCGACCGTCGGTATCGCCGCGCTCAGCCGCTCGCGGCACGCCGTCGGCTAGCTCCTGTCCGAACGACAGGCCCCAGGACTCGTACCGCGCAACGACGCGCGGGTGCAGGGCTCGTGCGACACCGCTCGGCCCGCGAGTCCGTGGTCCGTCCCCCACTCCTCACATCAAGACGCCGTGAAGGGAAATTCCTGTGCCCTCCTCTCCGCTCTACCTCGACCCCGCTCTGCCCGTCGCCGAGCGGGTCGACGACCTTGTCGGCCGTATGACGCTGCCCGAGAAGATCGGCCAGATGCTGCAGTTGAACGCCAAGGAGGGCGTGCACGTCGTCTCGGACATGCATGTGGGCTCCCTCGTCCATGCCTCCCCCGAGCGCGTCGTCGAGGCGGCCGGACTCACCGAGCAGTCCCGGCTGCGCATCCCGCTGCTGGTGGCCGAGGACTGCATCCACGGCCACTCCTTCTGGGAGGGCGCCACGATCTACCCCACCCAGCTCGGGCTGGCCGCGACCTGGGACGCGGCCCTGGTCGAGCAGGTCGGCAGAGCGACCGCGGTGGAGGCCGCAGCGACGGGTGTGCACTGGACGTTCTCGCCCGTGCTGTGCATCGCACGGGACCTGCGCTGGGGCCGGATCAGCGAGACCTTCGGCGAAGACCCGCACCTCATCGGCGAGTTGGCCTCCGCCATGGTCCGCGGCTACCAGGGCGAAGGGCTCTCCGACCCGACGGCGATCCTCGCCTGCGCCAAGCACTTCGCCGGATACTCCGAGACCCAGGGCGGCCGGGACGCCAGCGAGGCCGACATCTCGCGGCGCAAGCTGCGCTCCTGGTTCCTGCCGCCCTTCGAGCGGGTGGCCCGCGAAGGGTGCCGTACGTTCATGCTCGGCTACCAGTCCATGGACGGCGTGCCGATCACGGTCAACAACTGGCTGCTCAACGACGTGCTGCGCGGCGAGTGGGGTTACACGGGCACGCTCATCACCGACTGGGACAACGTGGGCCGCATGGTGTGGGAGCAGCGCATCCACGCCGACTACGCGCAGGCCGCAGCGGCGACGGTCCGCGCGGGCAACGACATGGTGATGACGACGCCGAAGTTCTTCGACGGGGCGCGGGAGGCCGTCGAGCAGGGCAAGCTCGACGAGGCGGAGATCGACCAGGCGGTACGCCGCATACTCACGCTCAAGTTCGAACTCGGGCTGTTCGAGGACCCGCGCAGGCCCGACCGGGCCCGGCAGGCCGAGGTGATCGGCAGCGCGGCCCATGCCGCGCTGAACCTGGAGACGGCGCGTCGCTCGCTCGTCCTGCTCACCAACGACGGCACCCTGCCGCTGGCGGGCGGATTCACGGCGGGCGCCGACGGCCGGGCCGTCGCGGGGACGGATGCCGCGCCGCGCACCGTCGCCGTCGTCGGCCCCAACGCCGACGACGCCCAGACCCAGCTCGGCGACTGGGCCGGCTCGTCCGGCCAGGCCGACTGGCTCCCCGACGGCCAGCCGCGCGCGATGATCACGACCGTGCTCGAAGGGTTCCGGGCGCATGTTCCCGAGGGCTGGAGCGTGACGCACGCGCGCGGCGCCGACATCCTCACCGTCGACGCCGACCCGGAGGGCGCGTTCTTCCCCGACGGGCAGCCCCGCCCCAAGGTCGTCGTCCCCGCGGATCCGTCCGGGACGCTGATCGCCGAAGCCGTGGCACAGGCTGAGGCCGCCGACTATGTCGTCGCCGTCGTGGGCGACCGTATCGAACTGGTCGGTGAGGGCAGGTCGACGGCGACGCTGGACCTGGTCGGGGGCCAGGTCGCCCTCCTCGACGCGCTCGCCGCGACCGGCAAGCCGCTGGTGGTCGTGGTCATCAGCTCCAAGCCGCTCGTCCTGCCGCCGTCCGCCCGCGAAGCGGCGGCGATCGTGCACGCCTTCAACCCCGGCATGCTCGGCGGACAGGCGGTCGCGGAGCTGGTCCTCGGCCTCGTCGAGCCGACCGGCCGGCTGCCGATCTCCTTCGCCCGGCACGCCGGCCAGCAGCCGACGTACTACAACCAGGTACGCGGCCAGCACGGCACCCGCTACGCGGACCTGACGCAGCGCCCGGCCTTCGTCTTCGGCGAGGGCCTGAGCTACACGACCGTCGAGTACGCGGACCTGGAGATCCGCACCACGGAGCTGACGGCGGACGACTCGGTCCACGCCCGGCTCACCGTCTCCAACACGGGCACACGCCCCGCCCTGGAGACCGTGCAGGCGTACATCAGCGACACGGTCACCTCGGTGACCTGGGCGGAGAAGGAGCTGAAGGCGTACCAGCAGGTGGCACTGGCACCGGGTGAGTCACGCGAGGTCCTGATCGACCTGCCGGTCGCCGCGTGCACGCTCGTGGACGCGGAGGGCGAACGCGTCGTGGAGCCTGGCGCCTTCGAGCTGCTGGTCGGCCCTTCGTCCCGCGACGAGTCGCTGCTGCGGGCGGGATTCACCGTCAAGGACTGACGGCCGAAGCGCGTCCAGGGCCGGTTCCGCACGCCCCCGGAACCGGCCCCGGCTCTGCGCGGGGCCGTGTCAGCGTTTCGGCCATGCCGCGCCTCCGACCGCGCCGAGCCGGCTGACTCCAACGACCGCGAAAGGGGAGTCAGAGACACTAAGGCGCAATGCTGAAGCGGTAGTCGGCACGAGGGAGGCCTGATGGACGGCGCTGTGGCGGGACTGCTGGCCGCTGTGGTGGGTGTGGGCGGCACGCTCGGTTCGGCGTGGCTGACCCAGCGCCGCGCGGACGCCTCCCGCCGCGCGGAATGGGAACGCCTCGACGCCAACCGCCTCGCCGAACTCGCCGCCCAGCGGCTGGAGTCGAGCCTGGAGACCAGGAAGTCGGTGTACACGCAGTTCAACACCGCGGCCCGGCACTACCTGGCTACCCTGAACGATCACGCGCATGTACTGCGCCTCGGGTACGACCCGCAGGAGTCGCTGGCCCTGGTCGAGACGGCTCGCATTGAATACCGCCGCCAGTACGCCGAGGCCCAGATGACCGTGCCGGACACGGTGCTGCCGAAGGTGAGACGGGTCGACATCGGCCTGGGCTCGGTCTACGGGACCCTGGCCCGTATCAGCCACAACACGGCACGCGACGGCGACGACGCCGAAACCGTACGGGACGTGATCACCCAGGGCTGGCGCGACCTGTCCGCGATGCGCGCCACGATGCGTACGGATCTGGGCGTGACCGAGCCGTCGCACGAATAGGCCCCCGGGCTTCACCGGCAACGCGCCCTGGGCGGTCTTCAGTTGGGCGTCGTGGTTCGGGGCGGTGGTGCGGTGGAGCCGCGGGGGACGAGGCTGGGGACTTGTGCCGCGTGGGACGTCAGCTCCCGGTGCATCATCACGTCGAAGAGCGTTTCGGTGACGTCGGCGCCGAAGGAGAAGACGTCGTGCTGCATGGCCGACAGTGTCGGGCGCGTGAGCTGGCAGAGCTGGGAGTCGTCCCAGGCGAGGAGGGACAGGTCGGCCGGGACGGAGAGTCCGAACTCACTGGCGACCCCGAGGGCCGTGACCGCCATCAGGTCGTTGTCGAAGACGATCGCCGTGGGCCGCTCGGCCGACAGCAGCAGTGTGCGGCAGGCCTTGCTGCCTTGGTCGGCGGAGAAGTCGGCGACCACGGTCCGGGCCTGGAGGCCCAGTTCACGGGCGATGTCGGTGAAGGCGGTGGTCCGGATGGCGCTGTGGCCCAGTTCGGCCGGTCCGCTGACCCGGGCGATCCGGCGGTGTCCGAGCGCGGCCAGGTACCGTACGGCCTCCACGACGGCGGCGGCGTCGTCGGTCCATACCGAGGTGAACGGTCCGGCGAGTGACGGGTGGCCGACCACAACGGCCGGCAGTCCGATCGAGGACAGCGCCGGGATGCGCGGGTCGTCGACCCGCAGGTCGACCAGGATGCTCCCGTTGACCCGATTGCCCTGCCACCACTCCCGGTGGACTTCGACCTCCGCGTCGGGTTCCACGAGACGCAGCAGCAGAGAGCAGGAGTGCCGGCCCAGCACGCTTTCGATCCCGGAGATGAACTCCATGTAGAACGGTTCGAGGCCGAGCATCCGGGCCGGCCGCGCGATGGCCAGCCCCACGGTGTGCAGCGCCCGCCCCGACAGGGACTGTGCCGCCTGGTTCGGGCTCCATCCCAGTTCGCGGGCCGCCTGGAGAATCCGCTCCTTGGTCTTGGAGGAGACGCCGGGCTTGTCGTGCACCGCGATGGTCACGGCGGAGGGCGAGACCCCGGCCAGCCGGGCGACATCCTTGATCGTGACCTTGCGCCCGCTGCCGGTGGCTGCTGTCTGAGTCACTGGGGATCCCGCCTTCCCGTTGTCGATCGCGCACCAGGCTCAGCAGTGGCAGGCGGTAAAGCGCACCAGTGCGAGGACAGCTCAGGTTAGCCCCCGCCGGTCCGCGGACGTGCAATTGTCTCATCGTAAACGATGTCGCCCGTGTCCCTTGAGGGCTGGGGTCCTGTCGGGAGCCTTGAGAGCGGCCCTGCCCCTCGCAGACGCGCGCGTACAGGCGCTCGAAATCGGCCTCGGACGCCTACGGTTTACTCAACCGTTTTATGTCAGGCTCACGCGCACGTTCCCGCGCGTCACTGGAGGCGGATCAGGCCGTGCGCGTTCCAGAAGTCGCAGTGATGGTCGGCGGTGAAACCGGCCGTCAGTCCGGACCGCGGCAGGCGGAACTGCAGGGCTTCGGGGTGCCCCGGGCGGTAGGCCGGCCACCGGCCCTGCCGGGGGTCGGGCCGGCCGGTCGCGATGAACGCGCCCCACTGGGCGCGCATGGCCCGGGCCAGCCGCTCCTGCGCCGGGTTCAGCCCGGTCAGGAACTTCCGCGAGCCGTCGCTGCGGGTGAAGGTGAACAGGTATTCCAGTTCGGTGGTGTGGTAGGCGCCCCAGGCGAAGCCCGGAGTGACGTCCTCGGCCGGTGCGGTGAAGTCCGCGAACTCGTAGGCGTAGGTACGGGTCTGTGGCGCGAGCGCGTTCTCGATCGTCCACGTCCGGCACACCCGGTCCGGGTCGGAGGCGATGGCCCCCGCCGCGTCGGCCGGGTCCATGCCGGAGTACAAAGCCAGGATCTCGTCGGCCTGCTCCGGGTACGAGCGCCGCACCCAGGCGGTCAGGGTGTCCTCGGTGGCGGGCTGGGCGATGCCCGGGTAAGGGCGGTTCTCGTCATGGGTGTTGCCGACCAGGACGGGCACATGCGTGAAGTCGCCTGCGGCGATCGCCTGTCGTGGGTCGCGCGGCAGGAGCGTCCCGCCGATCGTGGGAGTACCGGGCGAGCCGGGCCGGTCGAGCAGTGTGCCGACGCTCTTGCCGCGCAGGCATCGCACGGCCGTCGCGGCGTCGTCGCAGCCGACCGAAGCGGCGAAGGTGGTCCCCGACTCCTGTGCCGCGCCCAGCGGCCCGGCGTCGCACGCGCCGCTCTCGATGATCGCCCGGGCGAACAGGCCCCTGGCCGACGGCACGGCCAGCAACCGGCAGACGGCGCGCCCGCCAGCCGACTGTCCGGCCACCGTCACCTTGGCCGGATCGCCGCCGAACGCACGGGCGTTGGCGCGCAGCCAGCGCAGCCCTGCGACCTGGTCCATGAGCCCGTACTGGCCCGACATGCCGTCCGGTGCCTCGCGGCCGAGCGCGGGCAGTGCCAGGAACCCGAGCCGGCCCAGCCGATGATTGACCGTCACCACGACGCTGCCGGTCTCGGCGGCCAGGTCGGCCGCCTGGTACTGGCTGCCCGAGCCGTTGATGCCACCGCCACCGAAGATCCAGTACAGGACGGGCGCGTGACCGGCCCGGGCCGCCGGAGTGTCAGGACGCCACACGTCCAGGTACAGGCAGTCCTCGGTCTCCGACCGGGGCCCGTTGCTGTTCTCGGTCTGCGGGCAGACCGGGCTCGGCTCCGAGGCGTCACGGACACCGTCCCACGCCTGCGCGGGTTGCGGCGCCCGCCAGCGCAGGGCGCCGATCGGCGGTGCGGCGTACGGGACATGACCGAAGAAGTCCACCCGGGGTGTGGCCGCTTCGCCGCGCAGAACACCCTGCTGAACCCGGACGACCGGTGAGCTGTGCGCCGTCGCTGCGGGAGCCCTGATGGAATCGGCGGGCGTACGGCCCGGCGGCGCAGCCGCGCTCGTCGCGCTCGTTGCGACAAGCACCGCCACCACCGCGAGGACAGCGCCCACCAGACGCTGGGAGGGCAGGCGAAGACAAGCTCGGAACACGTGATCATCTCCTCGACGGAACGCGGGAGTTGTTCTCCGTTCAGCACACTGCCGGCTGTCACCGCACGGCGCGGTCGGCGCCCGCCGCCGACCCTCGGCCGGCGCCTGACGGATCCGCCGTTCAAGGTAGACGCCACACCCGCAGTACGTCTATAAAACGTTCGAGGAAAGATGGGCGGCGCTCGGCCGGCCTGCTTCCCCTCACCACGGGAGACGACGATGCGGCTGACGACGCACACCTGGGGCACCGGCGACCGCGTGGCGCTGCTGATCCACGGCATGATGGCTGATCACCGCACCTGGCGCCGGGTCGGACCGGCGCTCGCCGACCGCGGTTACCAGGTCGTCGGTGTCGACCTGCCCGGGCACGGTGGCAGTCCCCGCAGCAGCGGCCGGGACGGCGCCAGGCTGTACGGCCTGGACGACATGGCGCGCGCGGTGGCAGCCGCCTGCCCGTCCAGGGCCGAGGTGGCGATCGGACACTCCCTGGGCGCCCTGGTGCTGGAACGGGCCGTCGACCGTGGCCTGGCAGTTGACCGCGCTGTCTACAGCGACCCCGCCTGGCGCAGCGAGCCGCACGACCTCGCGCCGGCCCGCGCCTACAAGCACGCGACCCGCGACGAGATCCGCACGGCCAACCCGCGATGGGAACCGGCAGCCGTGGACGACGAGTTGGCGTGCCTGGAGTTGTGGGATCCCGACACGCCGACAGTCCTGGACCCGCCGCCCGGCCTTCCCGCATCGGCGGCCGGTCCTTCCCTGGTGCTCCTCGCCGACCCCAGCGAGCGTATTCCGCCCGGCGGCCAGGAACTGCTGCGCGCCCGCGGGTTCGAGCTGCGGACCGTACCCGGCGCGGGCCACTCGATCCACCGTGACGACTTCCCCGGGTTCATGTCCGCCCTCTCGGGCTGGGTCTGACCGATCGTAAAACGCTGTACCAGTCTGCACACCCATCGCGCCGCCCATCATCGTCCGGACGGAAAACAGTCATGGTCACTCGATCCCCCGAGGCGTTGTCCCTGCCTCCCGTGCACACCGGCGACCAGCTTCTGGCCGCCCTCGATGTCGGCGGTACCAAAATCGCCGGCGCGGTACTCGACGGACAGGGAACCGTCCTGCACCGCTCCCAGCAGGGCACCCCTCCCGCGGGCGGCCCCCAGGAGGTGTTCCTGGCCGTACGGGCGGTGCTGGCCGAGCTGGCGGCGCTGCCGCAGTGGGCCCGGGTGATCTCGCTCGGCATCGCCAGCGCGGGCCCGGTCGACATCGCCCGTGGCACGGTCAGCCCCGTCAACATCCCCGGATGGCGTGAATTCCCGCTCGTCGAGCGGGTCATGGAGCTGCCGGCCGTGGCCGGGCTGCCCGTGACGCTGTGCGGGGACGCGGTCGCCATGACGGCCGCGGAGCACCGGAAAGGCGCCGCGCGCGGCTGCCGGGACGCGCTGTGCATGGTGGTGTCGACGGGAGTGGGTGCCGGACTGGTCATGGACGGCGTGGTACGCAACGGCCCCACCGGCAACGCCGGCCACCTCGGCCACATCACCGTCGACCTGCTGGGAGATCCGTGCGCGTGCGGGTCCCGGGGCTGTGTCGAGCAGCTCGCCAGCGGCACCTCCCTCACCCGCCGGGCCCTGCAGGCCGGTTGGCGGCCCTCCGGAACCGCCGACGGCGCCGCGCTCGCGGCAGACGCCCGCGCGGGCGACACCGTCGCCCTTGCCGCTTTCGACACCTCCGCCCGCGCTCTGGCAGCCGCCGTCGCCGCCGTGGCCACTCTGGTGGAGATCGAGGTGGCCGTCATCGGCGGCGGCGTCGCCGAGGCCCACGACGTACTCTTCCCGCCCCTGCGCCGCCACCTCGCGTCCTACGCGACGCTGCCGTTCGCAGCAGGGGTCCGCATCGAGCGCGCGGCGCTACGGGCCGACGCCGGACTCATCGGGGCCGGCCTGATCGGAGCCGGTCCGATCGCGGCCGATCCCAGGGCAAGCGGAATCGCCCCGCGTCACTAGCACGTTTTACTTCCGGGCTGTCCAATCCATTGACACTGTCATGTACGCGTTCTAACTTCCAGGCGTCGATCCCGACATGGATAGAGCGTGACAGTGACGCGCAGCCGCGGGATGTTGCTGATTCGAGCAGGCCGCGCATGCAGCGTTTCACCCCCACCGCACGCATGAGAGGGCTCCCCATTGAGACCGAAGCTCTTCACCCGTAGGACGACCGCTCTGCTGGCCGCACTGCCACTGGCCGCCGCGGCCTGGCTGGCCACGTCGCCGTCCCCGGCGTCAGCGGCCGGCGCCTCGACGCCGGCCGCCGTCATCGACTATCTGCATCAGATCAGCGGCAATCACGTGATCAGTGGCGTCCACAACAAGGAGCCGCTGAGCAACCCCTCGCAGTACACCGCACAGGCGCACTCGATCACCGGCAAGTGGCCGGGCCTGTGGGGCGGCGAACTCGGCTTCACCGCCTCGGACGTGGCCAACCGCCAGACCCTGATCAACCAGGCCAAGACCGAGTGGGCCAACGGCTCGCTGGTCTCCCTGACGTGGCACATGTGCCGGCCTGACGTGGCGACCTGCGCATTCGACGGCGGCATCAACGGCGCCAGCCTGTCGGACTCCGACTGGAGTCAGTTGATCACGAACGGCACCTCGCTCAACAACGCGTACAAGGCCAAGCTCGACACCGCCGTGCCGTACTTCCAGCAGCTCAAGGACGCGGGGATACCTGTGCTGTTCCGGCCGCTGCACGAGATGAACGAGAGCTGGGCGTGGTGGGGCGGCCGCTCCGGCGCCAACGGCAGCGCCAAGCTGTTCCAGATCACCCACGACTACCTGGTCTCCAAGGGCCTGACCAACATCGTCTGGGTGTGGAACATCAAGGACACCGACCAGAACGGCGGCTCCGGAGGCGTCTCCGGCTTCTACCCCGGTGACTCCTCCGTGGACGTCGCCAGCCTCGACCCGTGGGTGCACTCCTGGCCGGGTGGCGACTGGTACAACGCCATGCTCAACGTCGCACACGGCAAGCCCATTTCGCTTGCCGAGGTCGGCACGGTGCCGACGGCCGCACAGCTCGCCTCACAGCCGCAGTGGGCCTGGTTCATGATCTGGTCCGAGTACCTCACCTCGGCGAACTCCGCCTCGGGCCTGCAGGCGACGTTCAACTCCTCCCGGGTGCTCAGCCAGGGCCAGTTCACGATTCCTACGGGCAGTTCGCCGACGTCTCCTCCGGACGGTGCCCGTACGGGTGCGATCACGGGTGTGGGCGGTAAGTGCGTGGATGTCGCCGAGGCGAACAGTGCGAACGGCACGGCGGTGCAGCTGTACGACTGCAACGGCGGCACCGCGCAGTCCTGGACGGTCGGCACGGACGGCACCATCCGCGCCCTCGGCAAGTGCCTCGACGTGACCGGACAGGGCACCGCCAACGGTACGAAGATCCAGCTCTGGGACTGCAACGGCTCCGGCGCCCAGCAATGGACCACCGAGACCGACGGACACCTCAAGAACCCCCAGTCCGGCCGCTACCTCGACGCCCCAGGCGGCAACACCACCAACAGCACCCGCCTCCAGATCTACGACCGCAACACCAACCCCTGGCAAACCTGGCACCTCCCCACCTGACACCAGACGCACCCAACACCCAACACCCCACAGGCGTGCCGCCGTTCCCCTGATCGCGGTCGGGGGAACGGCGGTGGTCGACCACGATAATGTACTGGTGCGTTTTAGCACATTCAGTGAAGGCTTGTAGAGCGCGAAATGCTTACATAAAACTAGACCGTTCTATGGACACGTGCGGATGTTCCGTCTACGTTGAGCAACCATCAGCCGCTTCGCCCTCGACGACGAGACGTCCGTCGCTGCGCGGCATGCAGTGCGGCGCCCTTTCGTTCAGCAACAGGGAGTGGGATCGGCATGCGAAAAACAGTCCTTGCGGCCACCGGCGTGGTCCTCACCATGGTCCTGGCGGCCTGCGGCGGGGGAGGCGGCGGCGCCGCGTCCACCGACGTGGTGAAGGTGCCCGCCGACCCCTCGAAGGTGACCGGCACGATCACGGTGCTCACCAACCGTACCGACCAGGTGCAGGACGGCACCGCCAAGAAGTACGCGGCGGCCTTCAACAAGGTCTACCCGCACGTGAAGGTGAAGTTCCAGGGCCTCACGGACTACGAGGGCGACGTCAAGATCCGGCTCAACAGCAAGAACTACGGGGACGTGCTGTCGATCCCCAACTCGGTTCCGCTGAAGCAGTATCCGACGTTCTTCGCCCCGCTGGGCAGCTCCGCCGCCCTGTCGAAGACCTACGACTTCACCGACCACGCGACCGTCGGCGGGAACGTCTACGGCATCGCCAACATCGGCACCGCCAACGGCTTCGTCTACAACAAGGCCGTGTGGAAGCAGGCCGGGATCACCGACTGGCCCACCACACCTCAGCAGTTCATCGACGATCTGAAGGCCGTCAAGGCCAAGACCGGTGCGACGCCGTACTACACGAACTACCACGACGGCTGGCCGATGACGAACTGGGGCAACGCCCTCGGCTCGCCCAGCTGCGACCCCGCCGCCAACGACAAGCTCGCCGACACGAAGGAGCCCTGGGCGGCGGGCCAGGACCTCAACACCGTCGACACCCTGCTGTACGGCATTGTCCACGAGAAGCTCTCGGAGACCGACCCCAACACCACCAACTGGGAGAACTCCAAAGCCCTGATGGGCTCCGGCAAGATCGGCGCCATGTGGCTGGGCTCCTGGGCCGTGGTGCAGATGCGGGACGCCGCGAAGGCGGCCGGCAAGAACCCCGACGACATCGGCTTCATGCCCTTCCCGACGCAGAAGGACGGGCACTTCTGCTCCGTCGTCCGCCCGGACTACCAGTACGCGATCAACGTGCACTCCAAGAACAAGCCGGCCGCCCGCGCCTGGATCGACTGGTTCATCAACAAGTCCGGTGACGCACAGGCCGCCTTGTCCATCTCGTCGGTCAAGGGCTCGGCGCTGCCCGCCGACCTCAAGCCCTTCCAGGACGCCGGCGTCACGTTCGTCCCCATGGCGTACGGCAAGACGGCGACGGTCGACGAGATCGACAAGGCGTCCGAGATCGGCCTGAACAACCAGGACTACCCGCAGCACATCGTCGATGTCGCCCGCGGCGCCGCGGGCGGGGACATCGACAGCATCTTCAAGGACCTCAACAAGAAGTGGTCCGACGCCCAAGGCACCGTCGGCTGACCGGGCATGACCCACGCCGCTGCTTCGGCCCGGCCTGGCACCGACCGATCCGGGCGCCGGCCGGACCGGAGCAGCGGCACCCCAGGGCGCGCCCAGCCCTCGCAACAGGAGGGGCGGGCGACCGTCCCCCCGCCAGCACACAGACCTGCCGCCCCGCCACGCGGCGACCGGAAGAAGGACCCCATGAGCGCACCGCGGACCGCAGGCCGTACGCCTCCCGCCCGCAAGCCTCCCGCCGGCACGTCTCCCGCCAGCGCCGTACCGCCGGACGCGGCCCGCTCCCCCGCCGAGAACCGGCCCCGACGGCCGGGTTCGCGGCGCGGGAAGGGCGGCGCCCGGTGGTTCACCCCGTGGCTGTACCTGCTCGCGCCGCTCGCGCTGCTGGTGGTGTTCACCTGGCTGCCCGTGGTGGACATGTTCGGCTACAGCTTCACCGACTGGGACGGCATCAGCCCGGTCCGCAACTGGGTGGGACTGTCGAACTACTCGGACCTGTTCACCCGGCCGCAGCTGTTCCAGGTGTTCTGGGTCAGCCTGTTCTACCTGGGCGCTTCGGTCGTACAGATCTGCGCGGCCCTGTACTTCGCCACCGTCCTCAGCTTCAACACCCGGCTGCGCAACCTGTTCAAGGGGGTGCTGTTCTTCCCCTACCTGATCAACGGAGTCGCCGTCGGCTTCGTGTTCCTGTACTTCTTCCAGCCCGGCGGCACCCTCGACACGGTGCTCGGCTGGTTCGGCGCCGGGCCGCACCTGTGGCTGAGCGACCCGCACCTGGTCAACACCTCGCTCGCGGGCGTGTCGGTGTGGCGCTTCATGGGCGTGAACCTGGTGTTGTTCATCGGCGCCATCCAGTCCATCCCGCCGCAGCTGTACGAGGCCGCGGCGCTGGACGGGGCGAGCCGCTGGCAGCAGTTCCGCTACGTCATCGCGCCGAGCATCCGGCCGATCATCAGCCTCAGCGTGATCCTGGCCATCTCCGGGTCGCTGTCGGTCTTCGAGATCCCGTTCATCATGACCGGCGGCTCCAACAACAGCGAGACCTTCGTCATCCAGACGATCAAGCTCGCCTTCAACTTCAACAAGACCGGGCTCGCCTCGGCAGCCGCCGTCGTGCTGCTGGCGATCGTGCTGCTGGTGACCTGGGTCCAGCGCCTGCTGTTCCCCGACGAGAGGGTGGAACAGTCATGACGGCACTCGACGCTCCCGCCGTGGCGCGGGCCCCGCGCTCCCCCGGGCGGGCGGCGCCCGTGCGCGGCCGGGTCGCGGTGTTCCTGAAGTACCTCTCGCTGGTGCTGGCCAGTGCGGTCGTCCTGGTGCCGCTGGCCGCTGTGCTGCTCACCTCGCTGCGTACGAGCAAGGAGATGGCCGGCGGCGGCGCGCTCGCCGCCCCGGACAACTGGCTGAACTTCCACAACTACGCCATCGCGTTCACCGACGGGCACATGCTGCGCGCCCTGTGGAACACCACGTTCATTCTCTTCTTCTCCGTGCTCGGTACCGTACTGATCGGCTCGATGACCGCCTATGCGATCGACCGCTTCCACTTCCGGTTCAAGAAGCTGGTGATGACGCTCTTCCTGGTCGCGTCGCTGGTGCCGAGCGTCACCACCCAGGTGGCGACGTACCAGATCGTCAACAACCTCGGGGTGATGGACACCCGGTGGGCACCTGTCATGCTCTACATGGGCACCGATATCGTGTCGATCTACATCTTCCTGCAGTTCATCCGCTCCATCCCGGTCTCCCTGGACGAGGCGGCCCGGATCGACGGCGCGAACTCGTTCACGATCTACTGGCGCATCATCATGCCGCTGCTCAGACCGGCCGCCGCCACGGTCGTGATCATCAAGGGGGTCGCGATATACAACGACTTCTACATTCCCTTCCTGTACATGCCGGACGACAGCCTCGGCACGATCTCGACCTCACTGTTCCGGTTCAAGGGCCCCTACGGCGCCCACTGGGAGGTCATCTCGGCGGGCGCCGCACTGGTGATCATCCCGAGCCTGGTCGTCTTCCTCGCGCTGCAGCGCTTCATCTACAACGGTCTCGCCTCCGGCGCCACCAAGTAGCTCCACCGCACCGAAAAACACGCACCGCCCTCTACAGCCGAGCCCCCATCGGGCCCAAGGAGACCGTATGAAGGTCAGCACGCCGCTCACCCGCGGCTGGACCCTGTGCCTGGACACCTCCAGGCACCTCCCCGTGCAGGCGCCGCCGGTACTGGCGGCCGGACCCGTCACCGCGACCGTGCCGGGCTGTGTGCACACCGACCTGCTGACCGCGGGCCTGATTCCCGACCCCTTCCTCGACGCCAACGAGACCGACGTGGCCTGGGTGGGCCGGGCCGACTGGACCTACCGCACCGAACTGCCCGCCGACGGAGGCGGCCACGAGCGCACCGACCTGGTCTTCGACGGCCTCGACACCGTGGCCGAGATCCGCGTCGGGGAGACGGTGCTGGGCCGGACCCGCAACATGCACCGCTCGTACCGCTTCGACGTCACCGAGGCGCTCGACTCGGGTCCGGCGCCGCTCACGGTGGCCTTCACCTCGGCCTACCAGGAGGCCGAGCGCGTCCGCGCGCTGCTGGGCGATCGGCCGGGCCCGTACCCCGAGCCCTTCCCGTTCATCCGCAAGATGGCCTGCTCGTTCGGCTGGGACTGGGGGCCGACCCTCGTCACCGCGGGCATCTGGCGCCGGCCCCGGCTGGAGCGCTGGTCCACGGCCCGGCTCGCGGAGGTCCGCCCGGAGGTCACCGTCCGCGAGGACGGCACGGGAGTCGTCTCCGTCCATGTGACCGTCGAGCGGTCGGCCGGCGGGACCGGCCGCGGGCTGCGCCTCGGTCTCGACGTAGCGGGCGTCGCGGGCGTCTCGGGTGTCGCGGGCGTCTCCGTACACGGCGAACTCCCCCCGGGAGCAGACCAGTTGACGCTGCGGGCCGAGGTCCCCGACGCCGAGCTGTGGTGGCCCCGCGGATACGGCGAGCAGCATCTCTACCCCTGCACCGTCACCCTCGCCGACGCCGAAGGGGCCGAGCGCCTGGACATGTGGGAGCGCAACGTCGGCTTCCGTACCGTCGTACTCGACACCGGCGAGGACGAGCACGGCAGCGCCTTCACCCTGGTGGTGAACGGAACGCCGCTGTTCGCCCGGGGGGTGAACTGGATCCCGGAGGACGTCTTCCCGTCCCGCGTCACACCGGAGCGCTACCGGCGGCGGCTGGAGCAGGCAGCGGCCGCCGGGGTCGACCTGGTACGGGTCTGGGGCGGCGGGATCTACGAGGACCGCGCCTTCTACGACATCTGCGACGAGCTCGGCCTGATGGTCTGGCAGGACTTCCCGTTCGCCTGCGCGGCCTACCCCGAGGGCGAACCCCTGCGCTCCGAGATCGAGGCCGAGGCGCGCGAGAACGTCGTCAGGCTGATGCCGCACCCGTCCCTCGTGCTGTGGAACGGCAACAACGAGAACCTGTGGGGCTTCAAGGACTGGGACTGGGAACCGGCTCTCGCCGGGGCCTCCTGGGGCGAGGCGTACTACCTCGACCTGCTGCCCCGTATCACCGCCGAGACCGATCCCACCCGGCCCTACTGGGCAGGCAGCCCCTGGTCGGGCTCGTGGGAGGTGCACCCCAACGACCCCGGGCACGGCACGGCCCACTCGTGGGACGTGTGGAACCGCGAGGACTACACCGGCTACCTCAACGAAGTCCCCCGGTTCGTCGCCGAGTTCGGCTGGCAGGCCCCGCCCGCGTACGCGACGCTGCGCCGCGCGCTGAGCGACCGGCCGCTGACCCCCGACTCCCCCGGCATGCTGCATCACCAGAAGGCCGAGGACGGCAACGGCAAGCTGGACCGCGGGCTGGCCCACCACTTCGCGCCGCCCGCCGACTTCGACACCTGGCACTACCTCACCCAGCTCAACCAGGCGCGGGCCGTCGCCACCGGCGTCGAGCACTGGCGCTCCCACTGGCCGCGCTGCGCCGGCACGATCCTGTGGCAGCTCAACGACTGCTGGCCCGTCACCTCGTGGGCCGCCATCGACGGGGACGGCCGCGAGAAGCCCCTCTACCACGAGCTGAAACGCCTCTACGCCGACCGGCTGCTGACACTGCAGACCCGGGACGGACGTCTCGTCCTGGCGGCCGTCAACCAGAGCGGCGAGCAGTGGAGTTGCCAGGCCCGCGTGCGCCAGGTGGACGCCCACGGCGGCGCGGTCGCCGAACACCACGTCCCCGTCGAGGTGGCGCCGCGGTCGGTCGTCCTGCTCGACCTCCCCGACCGGCTGGCGGTACCCGGCGATCCGCGGCGCGAGTTCGTCGTCGCGGACGCGGACGGGCTGCGCGCCGTGCACTTCGCGGTGCCCGACCACTCCTTCGACTACCCGGTCGCGGAGATGACCACCCAGGTCATCTCCGAGGGCGACGACGCACGGGTGCGGGTCACGGCGCACACCCTCGTACGGGACCTGCTGCTGCAGGCCGACCGCCTGCACCCGGACGCCCGCACCGACCGCGGCCTGGTGACGCTGCTCCCGGGAGAGAGCGTCGAGTTCACGGTCACCGGCTGGAACGCCGAAGCCACGGAGGCCCTGTCGTCAGCGCTGCGCTGCGTCAACGCCGCCCACGCGTCGGACCCGGTCGGCGACCGGGTGTCGTAAGCCGGGAAAACCGGCAAGGGCCGGGTTCGGACGCCACCGGACCCGGCCCGCCCCGCGTCCCACGGCCCTTGCCGAACTCATTGACACGGACTGCCGCCGCTGCCAATGTCTCGTCTGGCAGCGGCAGTTCCCGGTGAAAGCCCCGACGGGACCGCCGCTCGTTCCTCCCCCCACCCGCGTCTCCCCCGTGGCCGATTCATCGCCGGTGTGGGAGCGCTCCCAGAAGGGCTGCACTCTTGAGAAAGAAGATGCGTACGCTCGTCACGTCGGCATTCGCGTGCCTGCTCCTGCCCCTCGGTGCCGGGCAGGCCGACGCCGGCGCCCTGGCCGATCCGATCGGCATGACCAGCGGGTTCTACGTGGACCCGAACTCGACTCCGGCCGCATGGGCAGCGGCGAACCCCGGCGACGGACGGGCGCCGGCGATCCGGGACAACATCGCCTCGCGCCCCATGGCCCGGTGGTTCGGTTCCTGGAGCGGTGACATCGGGTCCGCGGTTGGCTCCTACGTAGGAGCCGCGGACGCCGCCGACAAGCTTCCCGTCCTGATCGCCTACAACATCCCGGGCCGCGACGCCTGCGGCGGCCACTCCGGCGGCGGTGCGGGCTCTCCGGCGGCGTACAGCGCCTGGATCTCCGCCTTCGCCTCGGCCATCGGCGGACGACCGGCACTGGTGGTGATCGAGCCCGACTCCCTCGGCGACTTCAGCTGTATGTCCCAGCAGCAGATCGATGAGCGCAACGCCATGATCAAGGACGCCCTGGCGCGGTTCTCCGCGCAGGCGCCCAACACCTGGACGTACCTGGACGCCGGAAACCCCGGCTGGATCGACGCGGGCGCCATGGCCCGGGCTCTCGACGGCGCCGGGGCCCGACAGGCGCACGGTTTCTCGTCGAACATCTCGAACTACTACAACAACGACCGGAACATCAGCTACGGCAACGCCCTCAACTCGGCGCTGTCGGCGTCCTTCGGCTACACGAAGCCCTTCGTCGTCGACACCAGCCGCAACGGCAACGACTCCAACGGCGAGTGGTGCAACCCCGCCGGACGGAAGACCGGAACGGCCAGCCAGACGGGCGGCGGAGCCGAGATGCTGCTGTGGCTGAAGACCCCCGGCGAATCCGACGGCGACTGCGGAGTCGGCGCGGGCTCCGTGGCCGGGCAGTTCCTCCCGGAAGTCGCGTACAAGATGATCTACGGCTACTGAGACCGCCGATACGGCACGGTGGGCTGCTTCCTCCGGGTGGCAGCCCACTGCCGTCGGGGGCGCCGGGGCTTTCGCGCCGGCTTCAGCGGTGAGTGGTGCTCGCGTACGGACAGGTGCGCGCCCGCCATCAACCGACTGGCGGCGCTGCTGGGACGCACCGTCCCCGCCTGATCCCCAACTGGTCCCGGGAACGATCAAGGGCCGGTATCGGATTTCTCCGACACCGGCCCTGACCTCGACTCTTTCGAGTCGGGACGACAGGATTTGAACCTGCGACCCCTTGACCCCCAGTCAAGTGCGCTACCAAGCTGCGCCACGTCCCGATGCGTGCCGTGTACGGATGTCGCCGTGCGGTCACGCAGCGCCAACGTTACCGCACTCCGGGAGGGGGTTGTCCAACGCGGGGCTGCTCAGTCCGTGCCCGGGAGGCGGGCGGCCGCCAGGTCGCCGCTCGTCACCGCGTAGTACTGGAGGTCCTGCGACTGGGCCGGGGGGCCCACCGGGTAGCGGGTGGTCACCTCGGTCGACTTCCGGCCGTCGCGTACGACGGCCGCCGAGCTGTGGCCTGTTCGCAGCGGCAGCAGTGTCGCGGTGACGCCCGCCGGCAGGTCGAAGCTCTTGTGGTCGGTGCCCACGGCGGTGTCGACGGTCGCGGGTGCCGGGAGGAAGCTCAGCACCTCGACCTCGTCGCGTGGCTGCGCGGTCCCGGCGCGGGGCCGCATCAGTCGTTGGCCGGCGCCAGCCGACGGTACGGCGGCGGCGAACTGGACGCGGGAGGTCACGTAGAGCCGGTCGCGTACGAGCTGCGGCCACTTCCCCGTCTTGAAGCGGGTCAGGTAGTACGAGGAGATGTCGAGGTAGGCGTAACCGTTGTGGAGCGAGGGGGCGAACTGGCTGCCCTCCGAGTAGTCGTTCCAGGTGGTGAGCTGGACCCAGTCGGCGCCGTCGTCGATGGCATGGCCCCAGGTGGTGCGGAGGTTGGCGGTGTTGCCTGCCTCGTCGTACACGCCCTGGTTGGGGCGGGCGTCCTGGACGGAGACGGGCTGCATCCACACCTTGCCGAGCCGGTGGGCGAGCGCTGTGTGGGCGCTCGCGCCCTCCTGGGCGGTGTAGCTGCGGTTCCCCCACTCCGAGAATCCGTAGCTGATCGACGCGTAACGCTCCGCGTTGGCACCGAAGTTGAGGAACAGCGGGACCAGTGCGGTCCTGATGCCGTGCTGTCCGTCCAGCCGCGCCATCATCTGCGACCACCACGCGGGGTCCACGGCCTCGGCCTTGAACGGGGACACCACCAGCCTGCCGTCGGCCAGCCGGTGGGCCGCCGGCTGGGCGGCGAGCTTCGCCAGGGCTTCGGCCAGGGTCGCCGGGTCGGTGTGCAGGGACGTCATGTCCGGCATCAGCATGATGCGGAACGCCGGGTCGACCTCGTGCGCCGCTTTGAGCAGCAGGTTGACCCGGTCCCAGTTCGGTCCCGACAGCGAGAGGATGTCGACGCTGAATCCGTCGATCCCGGCGTCCCGCGCGGTGCGCACTTCCTGTTCCAGGTTGGCCAGTTGCCAGTCGCCCTGCTGCTCGGCGACCGGGAGCGGGCGGTCGCGCAGCAGCCCGCCGTACGCGGCGTGCTTGCCGTTCTCGCCCCGTACCGTGAGGTAGTTGCGGCTGTAGTAGTCGCTCTGCGCCGGCTGGTTGTCGAGGGAGAGCGGGTACGGCGTGAAGTAGTGGGCGAAGACCAGGTGCGCGCTGTCGCGCAGTTCGGCGGCGGGCGGCAGGTCGAACGGCAGCGCGTCGGTCGCCCTCGGCGGTGCCACACTCGTACCGCCCGGGGTCTCCTGCCCGCCGTTCGTGTCACCGGCCATGCCCACTCCGGCCCAGGCGCCGAGCAGCAGGACGCCGAGGACGGCGCCGAGCACCGCGCGGCGCTTGCGGCGCGCCGGGTGACGGCGGTGTGACGCGGGCCCCGCTGTCGGCTCGGCCATCGTCCGTCCTCCCGAAGATCGTCCCGTAATACGGGTATTGCGCAGTAGTAGAGCCGATCCGCGGCCCGGGGGCAACCGGCCCCGGGCGTCCCCGGGGCCCGTCCTGTCCCGCTAGGGGGTGGTCGTACCGAGCCGATCAGTACGGTGACCGGCGACGTACGACTTGAGGGTGTCCGCGCGCATCGCGTCCCACAAAGTACGGTCCTTGGCCGCGTCCAGGAGGACCACGGACTGTCCGTCGATCGTGTCGGTCCCGGTCACCGGAGCGTTCATGAAGACCATTCCGGAGGGCCTGATGTCCCGGGAGCCCCACAGCAGATCGCGCAGATCGCCGTTGCCGAGGCGGTCGTCCACACTGACGCTGTCGGTGAGGTTGTTCAGCACCTCGCCGGTCTTCAGCGGGTTGGTGAGGTTGCCCGGGGTGAGGACCTTGCTGAGCACGGCGCGCAGGAAGTTCTGCTGCCGGTGGGTGCGGTCGAGGTCGCCGCGGGCCAGGCTGTGCCGCTCCCGTACGTAGACCAGGCCCTGGGTGCCGTTCATGTGCCGGCGCTCCCCGTCGACGGTGAGGTCGACGCCGCCCACCGAGTCGGTGAGCTTCTTGAAGCCGTCCCAGTCGATGACGGCCAGATGATCGACCTTGACGTCGGTGAGCCGCTGCACGGTGTCGATGAGCAGCGGCGGGCCGCCCCAGGAGAACGCCGCGTTGAGCTTGGCCTTGCCGTGGCCGGGGATGTCGACCCAGGAGTCCCTGGGCAGCGAGACGACATAGGCGTTGGAGCGGTCCTCGGGCAGATGGACCAGCATCATCGTGTCGCTGCGCTGTGCCCCGTACGTCCACTGCGGGGCCTTGGCGTCCTTTCCTGTCGTGGGCAGGTCGGAGCGGCTGTCGACGCCGACGAGCAGGAACGTCTCGCCGCCGGCGCTGTCCTTGGGCTGCGCGGAGGCCGGGACCTTGGTGGGGAAGGCGTTCGGGATGCGCTCCACCCGGCCGGTGTAGTGCCCGACGGCCCACCAGCCGGCGCCGGCCAGCAGCAGGACGCCCACGCCGACCAGCGCCAGGCCGCCCAGCAGGAATTTACGCCGTTTCGTGCGGTGCTCGGGGGCGGACGGCGGTGGCGTACCCGCCGCGGAATCCGCTGCGGAATCCGGCGCTGCGGCCGGTTCCGCCGGGTCGAGCGGTCCGTCGGATCTCTCGTCGGCTGACTCGTTCATGATCTTGCTCTCTTCCCCCCTGCCGCCTCAGCGGCAACTCCAGTGGGCACCGATGTGATGAAACGGACGTCAACCGATAGGAACGATTCCGTAAACAGCGGTGCATGCGCACAAGTTTGTCGTACTGTTCCCTGTTGCGACACCTGTTCGTCGATCGGGGAATCGACTAACGGTGTGTAGCACGTCAACACGTGCCGGGGGGGTACATGTGGCATGTCCATCCATCTGAGACAAGCGCGCCCGGAACCAGAACCGGGCCGGGGGCGGTCCCGCGTGGGATGCGTCTCAAGGCGGGCTGGTATCTGCCCGTCGCGCTGCTGACCGACCTCGTCGGGGCGGCCGTGCCGGTGGCACTGCTGCTCTACCGGAGTGGTGAGCCCTACGCGCTGCGGAGCGCCTTCGTGGCCGCGCTGGCCTGGACGCTCGTCCAGTTCTGCCGGCTCAGATACGCGGCGCGCACACTCGGCGAGTCGCGCGGCGCGCTGCCCGTGCTGCACGACTGGCTGATCCTGGTCGGCACACTGGCCGTGGCACGGGCCGCCTTCGAACTGCATCACGCGCCGCTGCGCTGCCTGCTGGCACTGCTTCCGGCGCTGTTCCTCACGCTCGCCTGCCGCAAACTGACGTACCGTCACCTGGCGCGGGCCCGCAGAAAGGCGCAGGTCGTGACGCGGGTGCTGATGATCGGCGAGCCGTCGGCCGCCGACGATCTCGCGGAGCATCTCGCGGCCCGCACCGACCATCCGTATGTCGTGGTCGGCGTCGTCGCGATCGGCGAAGGCGACCTGGCCGCCGGCGCCCGGCTGTCCTGCCGGCTGCCGTCGGGCACACCGGCCGAGCCGGGCGAGGACAGCGGGCCCGTACTGGCCGCCATCCGTGAACTGCCCGCCGACGTGGTGCTGATCGCGCCGGGGGCCGGGATGTCGGGAGAGCGGCTGCGCCGGCTCTCCTGGGCGCTGCACGACGCGGGTGTCGAGCTGGCCCTGGCACCGGGCCTGCTGGAGATCTCCGTCAAGCGCCTGGAGACCACGTCGGCGGCGGGACTGGCCCTGCTGCGGGTCGTGCCACCGCTGCGGCGCGGACTCCAGCCGACCCTGAAGACTGTCATGGACCGAACAGCGGCGGCGCTGGGGCTGCTGGCCCTGTCGCCACTCTTCGTGGTCGTGGCGCTCGCCGTCGGACTGACGTCGTCCGGCCCTGTCTTCTACCGGCAGCGCCGGATCGGGCAGGCGTGTGTGCCGTTCGTGATGTGGAAGTTCCGCACGATGCATGTGGACGCGGATCTGCGCAGGGCCGAGCTGGCCTCGGTCAACGAGATCGACGGTCCGATGTTCAAGATCCGCAGGGACCCCCGGGTCACCCGGGTGGGCAGGCTGCTGCGCCGGGCGTCACTGGACGAACTGCCCCAGCTGATCAACGTGGTGCGCGGTGAGATGTCGCTGGTGGGCCCGCGCCCGCCGCTGGCCGACGAGGTCACGCACTACACCGAGACCGAACTGCGGCGGCTCGCGGTACGGCCGGGGATGACCGGTCTGTGGCAGATCAGCGGACGGTCGGACCTCTCCTGGGACGAGACCGTCCAGCTCGATCTCAGCTACGTCGACAACTGGTCCTTCACCAGCGACGTCGACGTCATGGCCCGTACGCTCCGCGCCGTCGTCGACGGTCGCGGAGCGTACTGAGAGGGGCCGGCGATGACTTCACGTGCGCTGCCAGTCGGCGTAGGTGGCGGCGATACCGTCCCGCAGCGGGATGCCCGGCTTCCAGCCGAGCGCGGCGAGCCGGGAGATGTCCAGCAGCTTGCGGGGCGTGCCGTCCGGCTTCGTGGTGTCCCAGCCGATGGTGCCCTGATACCCCGTCACCTCCGCTACGGTCTCGGCCAGTTCGCGGATGGTGAGGTCGGCGCCGCAGCCGACGTTGACGGGGCCGTCGGCGTCGTAGGAGCGGAGCAGCAGTGTGCAGGCGGCGGCGAGGTCGTCGACATGCAGGAATTCCCGGCGCGGCGTGCCGGAGCCCCACAGCACCACCTCGTCCTTGCCCTCGGTGCGCGCCTCGTGGAAGCGCCGGATCATCGCGGGCAGGACGTGCGAGGTCGCCAGGTCGAAGTTGTCGCCGGGACCGTACAGATTCGTCGGCATCGCCGAGATGTACCGGGCGCCGTACTGCCGCCGGTACGACTGGATCTGGATGATGCCGGCGATCTTCGCCAGGGCGTACGCCTCGTTGGTCGGTTCGAGCGGTCCGGTGAGCAGCGCGTCCTCGCTGATCGGCTGCGCCGCGTGCTTGGGGTAGATGCAGGACGAGCCGAGGAAGAGCAGCCGTTCGACGCCCGCCTGGTGGGCGCCGGCGATGACACTGAGCTGGATCTGCAGGTTGTCCTCGATGAACTGGACGGGGTACGTGCTGTTCGCCATGATGCCGCCGACCTTGGCGGCCGCCATGACGACGGCGTCGGGTCCGGTGTCCTTCAGCCAGGCGGCTGTCCGGCCGGCGTCGAGCAGGTCCAACTGGTCGCGGCTCCGGGTGAGTACCTCGTAGCCCTCGGAGGTCAGGTTCCGCGCGACGGCGGACCCGACGAGACCTCGGTGGCCGGCGACGAATATCCGGGCGCCGGCCGGCAGGAGCGGTTCAGTCATGTCAGTCATGAGCCGGATCATGCCAGGAAATCACTACATATACCCAGGGGGCATCGGTCATGAGCAAGTCCGCGCTGATCACGGGCGTGACGGGACAGGACGGTTCGTACCTGGCGGAGCTGCTGCTCGCCAAGGGATACACGGTCCACGGTCTGGTCCGGCGGTCGTCCAGCTTCAACACCGAGCGCATCGACCACATTTACCAGGATCCGCAGCAGGCGAACCGGTCGTTCGTGCTGCATCACGCGGATCTCTCGGACGGTGTGGCGCTGGTGAACCTGCTGCGGGAGATCGGCCCGGACGAGGTGTACAACCTCGGCGCCCAGTCCCATGTGCGGGTGTCCTTCGACGCGCCGCTGTACACCGGTGATGTGACCGGACTCGGTGCGCTGCGGCTGCTGGAGGCCATCAGGGCGAGCGGTGTGGAGACCCGGATCTACCAGGCGTCCTCGTCGGAGATGTTCGGCGCCACTCCCCCGCCGCAGAACGAGGACACCCCGTTCCATCCGCGCAGCCCGTACGGCGCCGCGAAGGTCTTCGCCTACTGGACCACGGTCAACTACCGCGAGGCGTACGGGATGTTCGCCGTCAACGGGATCCTGTTCAACCACGAGTCGCCGCGCCGCGGTGAGACGTTCGTGACCCGCAAGGTGACCCGCGCCGTCGCCCGGATCAAGGCGGGTCTCCAGGACCGGCTCTATCTGGGCAACCTCGACGCCGTGCGCGACTGGGGATTCGCGCCCGAGTACGTCGAGGCGATGTGGCGGATGCTCCAGCACACAGAGCCGACCGACTTCGTGGTGGCCACCGGAGTCCCGGCCACGGTACGGGAGTTCGTGGAGACGGCCTTCGCGCACGCGGGTCTGGACTGGGACCGGTATGTGCGGTACGACCCCAAGTACGAGCGGCCCAGCGAGGTCGACTCACTCATCGGAGACGCCGGAAAGGCGCGGGACCTGCTCGGCTGGAAGCCGACGGTGCTCGTCGACGAACTGGCCCGGATCATGGTCGACGCCGATCTGCGCCAGCTGGAGGACCAGTTGGCGGGTACAGCGGTCCGCGTCGACCGCTGAGCGACCGCGGAGGGGGCGGTCGCGGCACGGCATCCGCGCAGGGGTGGCGCGGATGAGCACGGCGAACCACACGCACAACAGAACTCCGGCCGTAGGGCCGGGCTATCCCGCCTGGGGGGTACATGCGTAGAACCTGGGGGCTTTCGGCGGCCCTCATCCTGTCCGTCACCGCCGGCATGGGGGTGACCGCCGTGCCGCAAGCAGCGGCGGTGACACCTCCGGTGGCGTTCACCGCCGACGATCTGCCGACCTGGCAGACCAACGGCATCGTCTGGGCACTCGCCCAGGCGGACGACACCGTCTTCGTCGGCGGCACCTTCTCGCAGGTGCGCCCGCCGGACGGTGCGAGTGGCACCGCGCAGAGCGCGGTGAACTTCGTCGCGATGAACGCCGCGACGGGCGCGCCCACTTCCTGCACACTCTCGTTCACCATCGGCAGCGGTACGGCGACGGTACGCGCGCTCGCCGTCTCGCCCGACAAGCAGACGCTATACGCGGGGGGTTACTTCGGCGCCGTCAACGGCACCCCGGTGAGCAGTCTCGCCGCCATCGACATCGCCACCTGTACGCCGAAGGCGGCCTTCCACCCGAGCTTCGCTGCGACGGTACGGGCGTTGTCCGTCACCGACGACACGGTCTTCGCGGGCGGCGACTTCGGATCGGTCCAGGGCCAGACCCGGCAGCGGTTCGCGGCCGTCGACAGCACGAGTGGCGCGCTGCGGCCGTTCACCGCCGACGCCGACGCTCCGGGGCGGGCCGTCGCCGTCACTCCTGACGGCGACCACGTCGTGGTCGGCGGGGACTTCACCACCGTCAACGGGGCGGACTCGCACGCGCTCGCCGTGGTGGACTCCACCACGGGCGCCAACGTGCAGACGTACCCGAACAACTTCGTGCCGGTCAACTCGGTCGTGAAGGCCATCGGGACCGACGCGACCGGCTTCTACACCGGCAACGAGGGCACCGGCGGCGGCGTCTTCGACGGCCGGATCGCGGTGGATCTCAGCAACTTCGGCCAGCGATGGCGCGACACGTGCCTCGGCGCCACCCAGGCGGTCGAGTCGTACCAGACGGTGCTCTACAGCGCGTCGCACGCCCACGACTGCTCCAGCATGGGCGAGTTCCCCGACGGGCCGCGCAACCATCTGCTCGCCGAGCCCACCAGCACCCCCAGTCTGCTCGGCTGGTTCCCGAACACCAACGACGGGCTGGGCGAGGGCATCGGCCCGCGCGCCCTGGCCATCGCCGGGTCGGGGGCGACCAAGTACCTGTGGGTCGGCGGTGAGTTCACCACGGTCAACGCGGCTCCGGCGCAGGGGCTGACCCGGTTCGCCTCGGGGCCCGACACCGGCGTGCCGGCGGTGCCGCAGGCGAGCGCTTCGAGCGTCAAACCCGGTGAGGTGCAGGTGCGGTGGCGCTCCAGCACCGACACCGACGACAGCACGCTGACGTACAAGGTCTACCGCAACGGCTCGTCGACACCGATCCGTACCGTGGACGGCGACTCACTCCCGTGGTCCCGGCCGCAGCTGTCCTTCACCGACACCACGGTGACCTCGGGCCAGACGTACACCTACCGGGTCACGGCGACCGACGCGGCGGGCAACGCGAGCGGGCTCTCCCCGACCGTGTCCGTGACCGTACCGACCTCGGCCGAGGCCTATCCGGCCGCCGTGCTCGACGACGGCGCCTCGCTGTACTGGCGCTACGACGAGGCGTCCGGCGCCTTCGCGGGGGACTCGTCCTCGTCGAACAACAGCGGTGTCTACCTCAACGCACCGGCCCTGCGGCAGACGCCCGCCGCGGTCAACGGGCCCAGCACGGCGCTCGGTCTCAACGGCACCAACGAGCAGGTCTACAGCGACCGGCCGACGACCGTGACCGGGCCCTACAGTCTGGAGACCTGGTTCAAGACCACCACGACCAGCGGTGGCAAGCTGATCGGCTTCGGCTCCAACACCACGGCCAACAGCGGCAACTACGACAAGCACATCTACATGACCAACGCCGGGAACCTGGTGTTCGGTGTGTACACGGGCTCGACCCAGACGGTCGTGTCGCCCGGCACGTACAACGACGGCACCTGGCACCATGTGGTGGCGACCCAGGGGCCCGGCGGGATGACGCTCTACGTCGACGGCGCGGCCGTCGGCACCAAGAACGTCACCACCAACCAGTCGTTCACGGGCTACTGGCACGTCGGCGCCGACAATCTGAACAGCTGGCCGAGTCAGCCGACGAGCAGCTTCTTCGCCGGCCAGATCGACGAGACAGCCGTCTATCCTTCGGTGCTCTCGGCCACGCAGGTCGCCAACCACCACACGCTGGCGTCCGCTCCGGCCGACACCGTCACCACCGTCCAGGCGGCGGAGGACAGTTACGTCAACGCCGGTGCGCCGAGCACCAATTACGGTACGTCGAGTTCGATGGCCGTACGCGGCACCTCCGCGTACACCAGCTATCTGCGCTTCACCCTGCCCGCCGCACCCAGCGGCACGGTACTGAAGAGCGCGCGGCTCGCGGTCAAGACATCCACCATGGCGGGCGCGGAGTCGGCGGACAGCCAGTCCGTCGTCCCGGTCACCGGGGCCTGGACCGAGGCGGGCGTGACGTACAACAACCGGCCCGCACTCGGCGCGGGGACCCTGGGCACGCTCAGCGGGGCATCGGCCGCGTCGAGCGTCTACTCGACGTCGCTGAGCACATCGGCGCTGTCGGCGGCGCTCGGCAGTTCGTACAGCCTGGCGCTGACGAGCACGGGCACCGACCCGCTGTGGCTGTGGTCGAGCGAGGCCACGGCGAACGAGGGGACACCGCAACTGGTGCTGACCTTCGGCGCGCCGTGACACGGCGTGACGCGGCTCTGACCGCACCACGATGATGGGGAGGTGCGGGGCCCGGCACACACCGGGCCCCGCACCCGCTCGTACCAACCGAACCCGCCCGTACCGCCCGAACTACCCGTACCGCCCGTGCCACAGGAGCCACTTGATGCGTTCGTTCCCCCGGCGTCCGGCAGCCGCCGCCGTGCTGGCCGCCGCCCTTCTCGCGCTGACCGCCTGCAGTTCGTCGCACGACAGCGACGACGCCGCCGCGCCACCGTCGGGGACGACCGGCAGCGGCCCTTCGGCGCAGGTCACGCCCGCCCCCGAACCGCCCGACGCGCAGGCCGGGGAGAGTCCCGCGCCTTCGCCGTCCGGGGGACCCGTGCTGCCGGACGCCCAACTGACGCCGGTCACCGGCACGTTCACCAAGAAGGAGAAGCACTACCTCAGCGGCAGGGTGCCGAAGAACATGGACCCGGCGGCGGTCCTGCAGACCGGCCAGGAGGCCTGCCAGCGGGTCGCGCTCACCGCGAAGCACAGCCGCGACGACGCGGTGGGAGCGGTGATCGCGGGTGACATCCCGGACGCGGCGGACGCCATCACCCAGCTGTGCCCCGACCAGAAGCCGGTGCTCGCCGCGGCCAGGACCGGCTTCCCCGACGGCAAGCGGGAGAAGCCTGCGGCCGGCACCTACCGGGCGCTGACCACAGACCCCTCGTGCACCTGGCGTGCTGTCGGCGCCGGCGGCAAACCACTGGCCTCGGGCCCGGCGCCCGGCGCCAAGGGCGAGGTCACCGCCAAGATCCCGGCGGGCACCAAGGAGTTCATCTCCTCGGGCTGCTACGCCTGGCTGCCGGCGTAAGGCCTGATCCGGACGACAGGCCCTACGCCCGCTCAGAGCTTCGCGTACGTCTCCAGCAGGGTGTCGAGCACGGCGTCCATCGAGAACGACTCAGCCGCCAGCTTCCGCGCCGCCGCCGAGGCCGCCGCCGCCGTCTCCGGCTCCAGCAGTTCCAGTACGGCGGCGGCGAGCCCCGAAGCCTCGGCGACCACACGGCCCGCACCGGCCGCGCGGATGTCGCCCGCCAGCCCGTTGGACGTCGTGACGACGGACGGCACGCCCACCGACAGCGCCTCCAGCACGGACATCGGGAACGGCTCGTCCACCGACGGCAGTACGTACACATGCGCGCGCCGCAGCTCGGCGAGCATCTCCTCGCCCGACAGCGCCCCCGGGCAGCGCACCTTTTCGCCGAGACCCAGTTCGGCGATCAGCGCCTGGACGGCGGCCAGTTCACCCTCGTCGGGTCCGGCGACCACGAACTCGGCGTCGGGCTGCGCCCGCAGGATCTCCGGGACCGCCGCGACGAAGTCCCGGGGGCGCTTGCGGGCCTGCAGCCGGGCCGCGTAGAGGATGCGCGGCGGCCCTTCGGGGGCGGTCCGCGCCTGCTGCGCCGGTACGCCGTTGACCAGCCGGACCGCCTGCTCCAGCGCGGGTGGCCCGGCCACCGCGTCCAGGCCCCTGCGTTCGTGGTCCGTCAGGTACAGCACGGCCGAAGCTCCGTGCAGCAGCCTGCGGACGGCGAGCGCGTCCAGCGCCTTGGCGAGCAGCCGGTCGCTCGGGTCGACCATGCCGTGTGTCTGGAGTACCAGTGGCCGCCGGTGCCTTAGCGCGGCGAGTGCGACGGGCAGGGTGACCAGATCGCGGGCCAGATGTACGTGGACGACGTCGGCGTCGCGTACGAGCCGCCCCGCAGCGGCGAGCAGCCCGGGTGAGGTGATGCCGCTGAAGCCCACCGGGAGGACCCTGCGGGCCTGATGGAGCTGGGCGGGCACGCCCTCGACCGCGGAGGGCAGCGGCCCTTCGAAGCCGTCGCCGAGCGCCAGCAGCCGCGCGTCGTGGCCACGGGCCCGCAGTCCCTTGGAGAGGTTGAGCGCGACCCGTACCGGGCCGCCGAAGGCGTGGGTGGGGCTGTGCAGCGTGACGGCGTGCAGCACCCTCATACCGGCTCCTCGACCGGCCGGCGGCCGGCGGCGGTGTGCAGGGTGAGCGCGGGCAGGTCGTTGTGCAGGACCGTGCCCGCGGCGACGACGGAGTGCGCGCCGACGGTGACCCCGGCCAGCACGACGGCCCGTGCGGCGACCCAGGCGCCGTCCTCGACGGCGATGGGGGCGTTGCGGTAGCGGAAGTCGGCGGCGCGGTGGTCGTGGCTGCCGGTGCACAGCAGCGCTTCCTGCGAGACGCAGACGTGCGCGCCGATGGTGACGGGTTCCAGGTTGAGCAGCCAGGCGCCCTCGCCGATCCAGCTGTGGTCGCCGATGGTCAGCTTCCACGGCCACAGGATCCGCACCCGGTGCCGGATCAGCACGCCCTCGCCGATCCGCGCGCCGAACGCCCGCAGCAGGGCGACCCGCAGCCGGGCCGGGCAGAACCACACCATGAACACCGTGTTGAGCACGGCGAACCACAGCGCCTGGACCAGTTTTCCGCGGCCCTTGTCGTATCCGGCCAGCGTGAAGGCCCTGAGATCCCGCATCCGTCCACCCCCCACGGGCGCCTCCCCTGGCGACCCGGATGCTCAGCCTAGTGGTTGACACAAGGTGACAGCGAGGTGGAGGCACGGCAGGCCCTAGACTCCTGTCCGGGGAACTTTTGAGGGGCAGGGGGGCCTGTGATGGCGACGGACGTGAACGAGGCCACCGGGCCGCCGGTTCCGGTGACCACCGGCGCAGCGCCGGTGGTCTCACCGCGCACACTGCTCTCCCGGGCGCTCTCGGTGCCGCTGGTCCTCGGCCTCGCGCTGGTCCTGCCGGTGGTGGTCGCGTCCCAGTCGGGCGACGGGGTGCACGACGCCGCGTACTGGCTCCAGCTCACCCTGACCGTCTACGCCGGGACCCGGCTGTGCGGGATGGTGCTGACCACCAGGCGCAAGCTGCTCCAGGGGTCGTTCTGGCTCTTCGTCTACATGGCGATGGGGGTGGCGCCGCTGGCGCAGCTGGTGCTCGGCCAGGAGCCCACCCCGGTGGTGGGCCCGCGCTCGGATCTGACCGAGGCCGTCGCGCTGATCCTGATCGGCTGTGTGGCTTTCGACGTGGGCGCGCTGCTGGCGCGGCACCGGCCCGGCGGTACGGGGCGAGGGGCGACCAGGCCGGCCCTGGTGCACAGACGGCGGCTGTATCTGCTGGTGGTGGCGGCCTTCGTGTGCAGCGCCGCGTTCGTCGTCAAACTGGGCGGCCCCGCGGTGTTCTTCAGCAGCCGGCAGGAGATCATCGCCGGGATCGCGGACGCGGGGCTCTCGCAGGCCGACTCACAGGCGGGCCAGGCGCTGCTGCGCGGTTTCGGCACCGTACCCGCGCTGCTGGCGCTGCTGGTGTACACGCGGTGGCTGGTCACGTCGCGGCGGGCCCGCCGCTCGGCTCCGGTGATCGCCACCTGGCTGGCGCTCTGCGCGCTCAACCTGGTGGTCAACAACCCGATATCCAATCCGCGTTACTGGTTCCTGACCGTGCTGTTCTCGCTGCTGTTCACGGTCTTCCCGGTGAGTGCGGCGATGTACCGGGCGGCGCTGAGTCTGGGTGTCGTGGTGGCGCTGGTGATCTTCCCGTTCGCCGACCGCTTCCGCTACGACGCGAAGAACTACCGCCCGGTGGAGACGACTTCACTGCTCCAGCCGCTGGCGCTCAAGGACTACGACCAGGTCGGCATGTTCGCCAACACGATCACCTTCGTGCGCTCGGGGCACGGCCACAGTTTCGGCCGCCAGTTGGCAGGTTCGGTCTTCTTCGCCGTGCCGCGCTCCGCCTGGCCGGGCAAGCCGCGCGACACGGGCGTGATGGTCGGCCAGTGGATGGGCACGGTCAACACCAATCTCTCCTCACCGGTGTGGGCCGAGCTGTGGATCGACTTCGGCCCGCTGGGCATGGCTCTCGGGCTGCTCGGCATGGGGTACGCGGCGGCCAGGGTCGACGGCAGATACGCCCGCAGGGCGACCCGGCGCGCGCCGCCGGGGAGTCTGATCGCGCTGGTGGTGCCGCTGGTGGCCGGCTATTCGTTCATCCTGCTGCGCGGGCCGCTGCTCCAGGCGTCGGGGCGGATCGCGATCGCCGTGCTCTGTGTCGCGCTCGTCATGACGTACCGTCAGGACAAGGGAGCGGCGCTGCGCTGATCGTCCGCGAGCCTGTCCGGTTCGGTACGCAGCCGGCTGACCCGTATCCAGGCGGCGAGGGCCTTGAGGGCGGAGCCCGCTGCCAGGCCCCACGCGGCGCCGAGCGCCCCGTCGACGGCGTAACCGCCGAGCATCAGCACGACGGTGAGCAGCGAGAAGACGATCTGCAGGGGCAGGGTGGCGCGCGGGCTGAGCACCCGCAGCGTGACCAGCCCGCAGGTGCCGAGCGCCATGAACGCGTACTGGGTGCCGGTGGCGGGGAACATCTGGGACGCCGACTGCCAGGTAGCGCCGAGGAGTTGGTGCCCGATCCGGTCGGGCAGCGCGTACAGCACGGCCGCCCAGCCGAGTCCGACGACGGCCAGCACACCGCCGAGTCCCGCCGCCGCGCGCGCGGTGGCGCGCCGGCCGCCGAGCCGGCCGAGCACCGGCGGGCCGAAGGCGTTGACGGAGTTGAACAGGACGTTGAGCGGCCCGAAGACGGTGGTGGCGCCGCGCAGCGCGCCGACCGTCAACGGGCTGGCGAACAGGCCGAGTCCGAGCACCGCGAGCTGGCTGGACGCGTTGCCGACGGCGAACTCGACGACGAACCGCATCCCGAGGTGGCCGCGCCGCAGGTAGCGCCGTACGTGCGTGGTGGCGCCGGTCACCAGCGGCCGCAGCAGCAGGAGTCCCACCAGCAGCGCGGGCAGCGCCGAGAAGCCCCACACGGCCACGAGCCGGGCGGGCGCCGCGTGGTGCGGCTGGAGCAGCAGGGCCGGTACGACACACACCAGCCGCAGGACGTCGGCGGCGAGCGCGCGGTGCGGCTGGCGCAGCGCCGAGAACGAGTAGCGCAGGCCGTCCTGGACGAGCACGACGGGCAGGACGAGACCGAGCGCCAGGAAGGCGCCGCCCGCCCGGCCGCCGGTCACCGCGCCGCCCGTCACCAGCAGCGCGCCGGCGATCAGGGAGGCGCAGGCGGTGAACACGGCGGCGGAGCGGCAGGCCGAGGCGAGTGTCCCGTCGTCGTCGCCGCGCTCCAGGACGACGGCCTGCCCCACGTACGACATGTTGAGGCCGAGCAGCACGGTGAAGGTCAGGTAGACCATCGAGAAGGCGGCGAAGCCGGCCGCCGTGGAGACCCGGGCCGCCATCACGAGCACCAGGATGTTGGTCAGGCTGGAGGCCGCCTGGTCGAGTACCGAAGCCGCGACGACGGCCGAGCGTCTCACCGCAGATCGCCGGCGCGTACGGTGCGCAGTCCCACCGTGTCGCTGCCGTCCCCCATCGGTGGCTGCTCCGGCTCCTGGGCCGGTCCGGCCGGTGGCGGCGGGCCGTTTCCCGCACCTCTGGCACCGCGGTGCGCCGAGCTGCCGCCCTTGCCGGGGCGGCGGTGCGGTTTGGTGTGCACCACGGCACCCAGCACCGTACCGCCGGCGCCGGTGATGAGTTCGCGGATCCTGGCGAGGTCGGCGCGGTGCACGGACGTCGGGTCGCAGACGACGAGGACGCCGTCCACCCGGTCGGCCAGTGCCAGCGCGTCGGCGTAGGCGAGGACCGGCGGCGCGAGGACGACGACGGTGGCGTTCGGCGAGTCGGCCTCGTCGATCAGCCGGGTCATCCGGGTGGAGGTGAGCGCACGGGCCACGTTGCGCACACGCTCGCCGGGGACCAGGTCGAAGGAGCCCGACTCGCCCGCGTCGACGGACAGTTGCCTGCTGCCCGGCCAGCCCGCCTCGTCCGGATCGGCGGGCAGGCTCCAGCTCGGCCGCGCCGCGGCGTTCACCCGCAGTCGCCCGGCGAGCGAGGGGGTGCGCAGATCGGCTTCGATGAGCAGCACGTCCTTGCCGGTCTCGGCGAACGAGGCGGCCAGGTTGGCGGCGACGGCGGCCGCCGCGTCGCTGCTGCCCCGCGGGGCCACCACGAGCAGCCTGCGCCGGTCGGCGAACCGCTGGTCGTAGGCGAGCCGGAAGGCCACCGAGCGGTACTCCTCGGCGATCCGCGAGTCCGCCTGGTCGGCCAGGAGCGGGCCCGACCCGGCGCGCGGCAGGGTGCCGAGCACGGGGGCCCGTACGGCTCGGACGATGTCGCTCGACGAGCGCGGCGAGGGGTCGAACACCAGCCGGACCCAGGCGCCGAGCAGACCGAGCGCGACCCCGACGGCGCCGCCGAGTCCGACGGAGAGCGGCAGCCCGAGCCCCTGGGAGGAGGCGGGCGCCGTGGCGACGGCGATGACATCACCCGGCGTCATGTTGAGCGACTTGAGGCTGCTGATGCTGCTCTGCAGATCGTTGATCTTGTTGAGCAGATTGGCCCGCACCGTATACGCGGAGTCCGAGGCGGCCGTGTCCTCGGGCAGCTCGTTGATCTCCTTGGTCAGCTCGTCCTGCTGCTTGCCGAGCGGGTTCAGCTCGTCGGTGTAGTTCTTGACCATGCTGTCCCTGATGCCGGTCCACTGCTTCTTGCGCAGGTCCAGATAGGCCTTGGTCAGGGCGTTGGCGCGGCGGGCCGCCTCGGTGGGCGAGGCCGCCGTGTAGGTGAAGTGCAGCACCATGGTCTGGGGCGGGTTGGTGACCTGGATCCCCGAGCGCAGTGCGCCCGCTCCCCCGGCCACACCGAGCCGGGAGGCCGCCAGGTCGAGGACGCTGCCGCTGATCGCGGTCTGCCGCTCGGAGCCCATGTCGACGCTCTTGTCCACCGAGACGGCGGAGTTGAACGGATCGGTGCTGGGCGCCCGCAGTCTGACGTCGCTGGACGCCGCGTACGACTCGGCGGACGTCACGCCCAGCCAGGCGCCGCCGACCAGGCCGATGCCGACGCCGCCGCCGATCAGCCAGCGGTAGCGCAGCAGCTGCCTGAACTGGTCCCTGAGCGGGTTCGGCTCGTCGTCACCCGCAGCGGAGACATGCATGTCCGTCACGTCAGTGGACCCCCCATGGCCTCGTCGATGAGTGCGTCGATCCGGGCGAGGCCGTCGGCCCGTGACAGATGAGCCGTCACATGGCGTGGTCCCGCCGCCCCCAGAGCGTCGGCGCCCGCCGGATCTTCGGCGAGTCTACGCACCGCCTTCAGCAGATCGTCCGGGTCCTCCGGCGGTACGAGCACCCCGGCGCCGGAACGCAGCACCTCAAGAGCCGTGCCGCCCTCGGCGGCGACCGAGGCGACGACGGGCCGCCCCGAGGCGAAGTACGAGGTCAGCTTGGACGGCACACTCATGTCGAGCACCGAGGCCCGCTGCGTGACGGCGAGGACGTCGGCCGCCGCGAGGATGTCCGGAAACTCATCATCCCCGGCGGGCGGCAGGAAGTCCAGGTTGGGGATGCCGTCGGCGGCCCTGCCCAGCGCCTCGCGCTGGTTGCCGTCGCCCATCAGGACCACCCGCACCGCCGGATCGCGTCTGGCCGCATCGACCAGGACGTCGAGGCCCTGTTTCAGGCCCATGTTGCCGGAGTGCAGCAGGACGGTCTCGCCTTCGGCCCAGCCGAGCCGCTTGCGGGTCTCCGCGCGGGCGCGCGACGGGCCCGGCACATGCGACCAGTTGGGCACGACCCTGATGCGCCCCGGGTCGACGCCCATCGCCCGGACGGGTTCGACGAAGGTCTCGTGGATGACGCCGACCAGCCGGCCGCGCCGCAGGGCGTACGACTCGGCGCGCTGCGCCACGGCGGCGGCGCGGTCGCCGCCACGGATTCCGCTCTGGGCGGCGGCGGCCCCCATCAGGTCCTGCACGACGGGTATGTACGGCACGCGCCAGCGCGCGGCGAGCCGCGCCCCGAGCACCCCGCCGGCGAGGCTGGGCAGCTGGGCCAGTACGGCGTCGGGGCGGCCCATCCGGGGCGGCGCAGCGATGCCGTGCAGCAGGATCGTTCCCTCGAACAGAGCGCGTCTGACGGCGGTCTGCCGAGGCGGGACGGTGTGCCTGCGCCGGTGCACGACGACCCCCCGCAGGTGTTCCGTGCGGCGCCAGACGCCCGCGTACGCCGGGTCCAGGGACCAGGACGGGTAGTGCGGCATTCCGGTCAGGACGTGCGTCTCATGCCCGCTGCCCGCCCAGTGCTCGGCGATCTGTGTGGCGTACGGGCCGATGCCCGCGTGCTCGGGCGCGTAGTTGGTGGACACCAGCAGCAGCCGGCGCGCACCCCCGCCCGGCGCGCCGGTATCTCGGTGTGCTTTCACGAAGCGGTCCCTTCCCCCCAGAGGTGAACCTGATCTCGCCCTCATTGTTCACCCTTACGGAAGGGAATGTGCACGCTATCGTCAGTAGCTTCAGCCGCGCCCGGGGGGGTGCGGCGCCGTGGGGGGTTCATTTCATGGCACACAGTAGGACGAACAACATGTCTTATCGCGTCGGCTACGCACCCGGTGCTTACGATCTTTTCCACATCGGGCACCTCAACATCCTGAGACATGCCCGCAGTCGGTGCGACTACCTGGTCGCCGGGGTCGTCTCGGACGAGATGGCCGAGCGGGCCAAGGGCCGCCGGCCGATGATTCCGCTTGTCGAGCGGCTGGAGATCGTCCGGAGCGTGAAGTACGTGGACGCCGCCTTCGTCGAGACGGTCCCCGACAAGGTGGAGACCTGGCGCCAGGTCCGGTTCGACGTCCTGTTCAAGGGCGACGACTGGCGGGGCACGCCGAAGGGCGACAAGCTGGAGCGGGACTTCGCCGAAGTCGGCGTCGAGATCGTCTACTTCCCGTACACCGTGCACACGTCGAGCACCCAGCTGCGCCGGGCGCTCGACGTACTGGCCGAGCCCGAGCCGCAGTTCAGCGCGGAACTGCGGTCAGTTCCCGGAACCACTTCGTGAGGAAGGCCAGCAGGAACAGCACGGAAGCGACACCCAGGGCCGTGTAGGTCCAGCGGAACCAGCTCCCGCCGCCCAGCAGCAGGAAGACCAGGCAGAACATGCCGTGGTCGACCGGCAGCAGGGCGACGGCGCGCAGGGTGGACGGCGCGGGTGCGGCGCTGCCCGGCGCGGGACGCGGCTTGAGTTTCTCGGTGAGCAGGCCGCCGAAGAACGTCACGACGGCGGAGAACTGGAATCCGAGCGGCACCAGCAGCCAGGCCTCTTCCGGTATCCCGTAGTGCTCGGGATACCGGAAGAAGGAGATCAGTACGGCGGTGTGCAGCGCGGTGATCTTCGCGCAGTCCACCACATGGTCCAGCCACTCCCCCGCCGCGCTGCCGCTGCCGCGCAGCCGGGCGAGCTGCCCGTCGGCCGAGTCGAAGGCGAAGCCGACGGCCAGCGCGGCCCAGACGGCGATGCCGAGGTCCCAGGACGGCCGGCCCACGGCCAGCGCGGTCACTGCGGCGAAGCTGAACACCGCGCTGACCAGCGTGACCTGATTGGGCGTCAGGCCGATGCCGTGCGATCCGGCGGCCAGGTAGCGGCCCACCGGCCTGTTCACGAAGCGGGAGTAGAGCGAGACTCCCTTGGCCGACTTCTGGGCCGTTCTCAGTTCCAGCAGTGCCGTACCGACGGTCCCCATGTCCCCCCCAGGTCATTTGTGTGCACGTCGCGTGAACATCATCGCAGCTGCCCCGCCCCCCGCAAGGCCCCGGTCCCCGCAAGGCCCCGGTCCCGGCCGGGCGGAGGGACCACCGCAGGAGGGACAATCGGAGGATGGACGACGATCTGCGGGAGACACGGGACCGGGACCAGGAGGGGCGCGCGCGCAACGCCCGGCCGCGGGACGATCTGGGGCGGCCACTGCCGTACGGGACACCGGGGGTCGAACGGCAACCGGAAGGACTCGTCCGCACTCCGCTGGAGACGGTCACCGAGGCGCAGCGGCTGCTCGGAGCGGGGATGCCGTTCCACGCGCACGAGGTCTTCGAGGACGCGTGGAAGTCCGGCCCCGAGGCGGAGCGGGCGCTGTGGAAGGGGCTGGCGCAGCTCGCCGTGGGACTGACGCACGCGGCGCGCGGCAACAGCACGGGCGGCGCGCGGCTGCTGCTGCGCGGCGCCGCCCAGATCGAGGGGTACGTGGCAGCGGCGCCGGCGGGCAGCGCTGCGACGCGCACCGCTCCCACGTACGAGATCGACGTGCCCGCGCTGATCGACTGGGCCCGGGAGCTGGCCGCGCGGGTCGCGGAGAGCGGCGGTGCGGTGGACGCCGCCACCCTCGCGCCTACTCTGCGGCGGCCGTGACGAGGACGACTTCGAGGGTGCGCGGGCCGTGCACGCCCTCGACCCGGTCGAGTTCGATGTCGCTGGTGGCCGAAGGGCCTGAGATCCAGGTCAGCGGCCGGGTCGGGTCGAGCCGGGGCATGGCGCGCGGCACGGACGCCACGACCTGGTCCGGCACCCGTACGACACAGATGTGATGGTCGGGGACGAGGGTGATCCGGCGGCGCCCCTGGTCGGGCGAGCCGTCGAGGACGATCGTGCCGGTCTCCGCGATGGCGACGGCGCAGCCGGTGACGACGCTGTCGACGGCGTCCAGCCGCTGGGCCGTCTCGTCGGCGCTGTCCGGGATCCGGCTGACGTCGGACTCCGCCAGCCAGTCCGCGGGGAGCAGCGGCGGTACGGCGACGGTGCGCGCGCCGCGCTCGGCGAGCAGCCGGGCGATGACGGCGGGCAGCCCCGCCTGGTCGGTGCGGTGGACGAGCGCGCGGTAGTCGGCGAGGTTCTCGGCGAGCAGTTCCACGATCCGGTCGTCGGGGGTGTGGGTGTCGAGGTAGTCGCGGGCGGCCTCGGGGGCTTCCGGGGCTTCGGCGACCGCGCTGCGGATCCGGGCGAGAATCCGCTCGCGCGATCCGGAGACGGTGCTTTCCCGCGAGGTGCCGGGCTCTGACGCGGTGCTCATGATCCGGTGTCCTTCCGGCCGTTCTCGCGGTTCTTCTTCCACCAGTCGCGGAACGACTCGGCGGGCATCTCCGGCAGGTCCCGGGTGTTGGTCCAGGCACTCGCGCCGGGCAGCTTCGCGGGGTGGAGCTTGCGGGTCCTGGAGGCCGCGCGCTCCCCCGCCGCCATCACCCGGGGGTGGTCGAAGACCCAGCCGGCGGCCTTCATCGCGGCCTTCTCCAGCCGGTGCCCCTTGCCGCCCTGGTCGGCGACGCGCTCGCGCAGGTGCACCAGCACCTCGGGGATGTCGATGGCGACCGGGCACACGTCGTAGCAGGCTCCGCAGAGCGAGGAGGCGAACGGCAGCGAGGCGTCGATGTCGCTCTGCGTGCCGCGCAGTTGGGGGCTGAGGATCGCGCCGATCGGGCCCGGGTACACCGAGCCGTAGGCGTGGCCGCCGGCCCGCTCGTACACCGGGCACACGTTCAGACACGCCGAACAGCGGATGCAGCGCAGCGCCTGCCGGCCGACCTCGTCGGCGAGTGTCCTGGTGCGTCCGTTGTCGAGGAGCACCAGATGGAAGACCTGCGGGCCGTCGGTGTCGTGCGTGCCGGTCCACATGCTGGTGTACGGGTTCATCCGCTCGGCGGTGGACGAGCGCGGCAGCGTCTGCAGGAAGACTTCGAGGTCCCGCCAGGTCGGTACGACCTTCTCGATGCCGACGACGGAGATCAGGGTCTCGGGGAGCGTCAGACACATCCGGCCGTTGCCCTCGGACTCGAAGACCGCCATCGTGCCGGTCTCGGCGACCATGAAGTTGGCGCCGGAGATGCCGACCTTCGCGCGCAGGAACTTCTCGCGCAGATGGAGCCGGGCGGCCTCGGCCAGTTCGGCGGGTGTGTCGGAGAGCCCGTCGGGGGCCGCCCGTCCCCAGTTGCCCATCTCCTTGGTGAAGATGTCCCGGATCTCGCCGCGGTTGCGGTGGATCGCGGGGACGAGGATGTGCGAGGGGCGGTCGTGGCCCAACTGGACGATCAGCTCGGCCAGATCGGTCTCGTACGCGGAGATGCCCTCCTCGGCGAGGGCTTCGTTGAGGCCGATCTCCTGCGTGGCCATGGACTTGACCTTGACGACCTCGGTCTCGCCGGTCGCCTTGACCAGCTCGGCGACGATCCGGTTCGCCTCGGCGGCGTCGGCCGCCCAGTGCACCACGCCGCCCGCGGCCGTGACGGACTCCTCCAACTGGACGAGATAGCGGTCCAGATGGCGCAGCGTGTGGTCCTTGATCTGTTTGCCGGCCTCCCGGAGCTGCGCCCAGTCGGCCAGTTCGGCGACGGCGGTGGCCCGTTTGTCGCGGATGGTGTGGGTGGCGTGGCGCAGATTGCCGCGCAGGGTCTCGTTGGCGACCGCTTCCTTCGCGGCCGTGGGGAAGGCGGGCATCCCGACAAATGTGCCGCTCATGACCAGGGCTCCTCTTCGGTCGACGCAAGGATCTCCGCGAGATGCAGGGCGCGCAGCGGGGCGTCGGCGCGGCTCAGTACGCCGCCGATGTGCATCAGACAGGAGTTGTCGGCGCCGCAGAGCACCTCGGCGCCGGTCGCGACGGCGTGACGGACCTTGTCCTGGCCCATCGCGGCGGAAACATCGGAGTTCTTCACCGCGAAGGTGCCGCCGAAACCGCAGCACTCCTCGGCGCCCTCCAGCTCGCGCAGCTCCAGGCCCTTGACCGCGCGCAGCAGCTGGCGCGGCCGCTCGCCCAGTCCCAGCATCCGCAGCCCGTGGCAGGACGGGTGATAGGTGACGGTGTGTGGGAAATACGCCCCGACGTCCGTCACGCCGACCACGTCGACCAGGAACTCGGTGAGTTCGTAGGTGCGCGCGGCGAGCGCGGCGGCGGCCGCGTCACCGATCTTCGGATAGTGGTTCCGCACCATGGCGGCGCAGGAGCCCGAGGGCGTCACCACGTAGTCGTAGCCGTCGAAGGTCCGCGCCATCCGGCGTACCAGCGGCTCGGTCTCGCGGCGGTAGCCCGTGTTGAACTGCGGCTGGCCGCAGCAGGTCTGGGCCTCGGGGAAGTCCACCTCGACGCCCAGGCGCTCCAGGAGCCGCACGGTCGCGATGCCGGTGGACGGATACACGGCGTCATTGACGCAGGTGACAAAGAGAGCGGCACGCATGAGCGGAGCATATGTCGCCGGTGGTGGCCCGGGTAAGAGCGGTGCGCGGGACCCTTTCGATCAGACATCCGATGAATAGGGCTACGCGATCTGTCAGGTCGAGGATTTTTGCTTTCACCTTCATTTTTTGCGCAGATTCATAGACTTCCTGCGCTGGTGCTCCTAGCCTTTTCGCGTCCGCAGAGTCCCCACGAGCCGCAAGGACGTATGTCTGTGACGCCTCCCCCTAGACGCCGCTTGTTCCGCCGCGGCATATCCGCATCTGTCTCACTCGCCCTCGCCGTGGCCGGGACGGCCACGGCGGTGGTGCTGTCCACCGCACCCGCCGCCCAGGCGGCGGGGGTCCCCGCACCCTCGCCGGTCGGTGTACCGGGCCGCGGCGCGACGGTTCCCTTCAAGGAGCAGGAGGCGGAGTACGCCGCCACCAACGGCTCCCTGATCGGACCTGACCGCCTCTACGGCCACCTCCCCTCGGAGGCCTCGGGCCGCCAGGCGGTCACGCTCGACGCGACCGGCGAGTACGTGGAGTTCACCCTCACGGCGCCGGCGAACGCGATGTCGTTCCGCTACTCGCTGCCGGACACCTCGGACGGTGCGGGACGCGACGCCAGCATCGACCTGAAGGTCAACGGCAACCAGCTCAAGAGCGTGCCGGTGACCTCCAAGTACAGCTGGTACTACGGCGGTTATCCGTTCAACAACAACCCGGGCGACACCAACCCGCACCACTTCTACGACGAGACCCGCACGATGTTCGGGTCGACGCTGCCGGCCGGCACCAAGGTCAGACTGCAGGTCTCGTCCACCGCGCAGTCGCCCACCTTCACCATCGACCTCGCCGACTTCGAGACGGTCGCGGCGCCCATCGCCAAGCCGTCCGGCGCGCTCGACGTGGTCAGCGACTTCGGCGCCGACCCGACGGGGGCCGCCGACTCGACGGCCAAGATCCAGGCGGCGGTCGACGCGGGCAAGGCCCAGGGCAAGACGGTCTACATCCCGCAGGGCACCTTCCAGGTCCGCGACCACATCGTCGTCGACCAGGTGACCCTCGCGGGTGCGGGCCCCTGGTACAGCGTGCTGACCGGACGCGACCCGTCCAACCGGGCCAAGGCCGTCGGGGTGTACGGCAAGTACGCCAACGCGGGCGGCAGCAAGAACGTCACCCTGAAGAACTTCGCCATCCTGGGCGACATCCGGGAGCGCGAGGACAACGACCAGGTCAACGCCATCGGCGGGGCCATGTCGGACTCCACGGTCGACAACGTGTGGATGCAGCACACGAAGGTCGGGGCGTGGATGGACGGCCCGATGAACAACTTCACCATCAAGAACAGCCGCATCCTCGACCAGACCGCCGACGGCGTCAATTTCCACATGGGCGTCACCAACTCGACGGTCACCAACACCTTCGTACGCAACACGGGTGACGACGGTCTGGCGATGTGGGCGGAGAACGTCCCGAACGTCAACAACAAGTTCACGTTCAACACGGTGATCCTGCCGATCCTGGCGAACAACATCGTCACCTACGGCGGCAAGGACATCACGATCTCCGACAACGTGATGGCGGACACCATCACCAACGGCGGCGGGCTGCACATCGCCAACCGCTATCCGGGGGTCAACTCCGGTCAGGGCACGGCCGTCTCCGGCACCACGACGGCGGCGCGCAACACCCTGATCAGAACCGGCAACAACGACTTCAACTGGCAGTTCGGCGTCGGCGCCGTCTGGTTCAGCGGACTCAACGAGCCGGTCAACGGCAACATCAACATCACCGACAGTGAGATCCTGGACAGCTCGTACGCCGCGATCCACCTGATCGAGGGCGCGACGAACGGGCTGCACTTCAACAACATCAGGATCGATGGCGCGGGCACGTACGCGCTGCAGATCCAGGCGCCGGGCACGGCCTCGTTCACCAACGTCAAGGCCACCCACATCGCCCAGTCCAACCCGATCCACAACTGCATCGGCTCGGGCTTCCAGATCACCCAGGGCACCGGCAACTCCGGCTGGTTCGCCAACCCGCCGGTCTGCACGGGCACCTGGCCGACCCCGATCTGGACCAACGGCGGCGTCGCACAGGGCGGCAACCCGCCCACCGACCCGCCGACGGACCCGCCCACCGACCCGCCGACCGACCCGACGGACCCGCCCACCGACCCGGGCGACCAGGGCAACATCGCGCAGGGCCGGCCGATCGCCGAGACCAGCCACGCCGATGTGTACGGCGTGGGCAACGCGGTCGACGGCAACGCCAACACCTACTGGGAGAGCAGGAACAACGCCTTCCCGCAGTCGGCCACGGTCGACCTCGGCGCGAACAAGGCCGTCAAGCGGCTGGTCCTGAAGCTGCCGCCGGCGGCGGCGTGGGCCACCCGTACGCAGACCCTGAGCGTGCTCGGCTCCACGGACAACAACACCTTCACCTCGCTGAAGGCCTCGGCGGGCTACACGTTCAACCCGACGAGCGGCAACACGGCGACCATCACCCTGCCCGGCACGTCCGCCCGCTACATACGGGTGACGTTCACCGGCAACACGGGCTGGCCGGCCGCGCAGCTCTCCGAGCTGGAGGCGTACACCAGCTGACCGCCACCACTCGGTGACACGCGTGCGGGCCCGGCCGCGAAGGTCGGGCCCGCACTGCTGCCCCCGGACGGACGGCGGCCGACCGGTCGGCGGACTGGACGGCCGACCGGCTCAGCGGGCCAGGACAGCGCTGATCGTCTTGCCGCCGCCGGGCCCCGGCAGCACGGTGACCTTCTGGGCCAGCATCTTGATCATCGGCCAGCCGAAGCCGCCGTCGCGTCCGGTGATGTCGGGAACCCGGTCCTCGGGCGGTGCCGGGCTCGGGTCGTCCACCGTGATCTGCAGCGACCGCCGGTCGGCGCGCAGCCGCATCGAGGTGACCGCCCCCGCGTGCCGCAGCGCGTTGGTCACGAGCTCGGAGACCACGAGTACCAGATTCTGGGCCGTACGGGTGGAAGGGATCGGATCGAGGCCGGCCAGGAATCCGTAGGCGGCATCGCGTGCCTCGGCCGCGAGGAGCGGCCGGGAGTCGCGTTCCGCGGACGGGAGATGCCGGTCGTCGCTCGCGTGCGGATGGTGCATCGTGGCTCACCCCGGAGATATGGGCTGTGGCTCTGGCCTGTCCTTTCTCCGCCTACCCCGCAGAGCGGCGCCGAACAGTGCCGGAGTGAACCCAGTGGCGGCCGGGGCACCCGTCCGGCCCCCTGGCGCCGTGTGAGAACGGTCTCAGCGGGCAGAGCAGTGGCATGGAAGGCCACCTTCCCGAGGAGCGGGTCCCGTCAGGGCCCGGGGCCGACGACCCCGGGGTTTCGGCGGAGACTGTCGCCGACATCTCGGTGCGGGCGGCTGTCGCCCTCGACCCGCAGCTGCTGCCGCACCGGCTGCGGGTGCTGTACGTGGTCGGGGAGCGCCCCAGGATCAATCTGACCCGGCTCGCCAAGGCCGTCGATCTCGGACTCCCCCGGGCCAGCCGGCTCTGCGGCCGGCTGGCGGCGGCGGGCCTGCTGACGCGTACGGCGGTGGCGAGGGACCGGCGCGGTGTCGAGTTCACGCTCACCGAGGAAGGCGCGGCCGAGCTGGCCGGTCATCTCGCGGGACGGGCGGCCGAGCTGGCGGCCGTCATGCGGCTGATGTCGGTGGAGGAACGCCGGGACCTGCTCGCGGGGCTGCGGTCCTTCGTCGTCTCACTCGACGCCGTCAGAGGCGACAGGCCCTGACGCGTCGGGGGCGGCCAGGGCCGCCTCGACCGTCTCGTACACCGGCAGGGCGCTGCCCAGACCGATGACCTCGAAGAGCCGCGCGATGAAGGCGGAGGGCTTGGCGACCCGCAGCCGTCCGCCCAGCTCGCTGCGCCCCTTGAGCAGCACGTTCACCGTCGTGGAGTCGGCGAAGCCGACCCCGGACAGATCGAGGACGACGGGCCCGGGACAGCTCTCGCCGGCCTCGGTGAGCGCTCCGGCCAGCGGCGCGATGTTGTCCAGGTCCAGATCACCACTGACGGTGAGAACGACCGCGTCACCGGCTTGGCCGGCAACCAGTCCCATGACTTGGCCTGCACTGTCGGGAGGGAGCACGGAGATCCTTCGAGCTGTCGGTGAGACGGTGTAACGCTGACCCCACGATAGAAGCGATAGTTGTCATTTGACAACATTCTCTGGTGAGCAACAATCTGTTCACTGTCTCCGCACGACGCTTCGCGCGGAGAGTAACGTGCATGGGGCGGGAGATGGGGCCGAATGAAGCTATGCGCTGTCCGCGACCTCGTCCTGCGCCTCTCCGGGCCCGTCCTGGGCGGTGCCCAGCCGGGAACGCGCCGCGGCACGGAACGCGGCGAGCCCTTCGGCGAGCATCATGATGTCGGAGGGGTCCATCTGCTCCAGCACGGCCTCGACCTCACGGGAGCGGAAGGCCCGGTACTCGTCGAGCACCACATGACCGCGCCTGGTGAGTCTCAGTTCCACCTCCCGGCGGCTCGTCGGACTCGGCGAACGCTGGACCAGGCCCATGGCCTCCATCCGGTCGCAGAGCCTGCTCAGCGAGGAGGGACGCGAGCCGAGCACCTCGCTCAGCGTCCTGAGGTTGGCACCCTCGTGCTCCTCGATGACGAGAAGGGCTCTTAGCTGGGAAGGCGATACGGGCCCCGAGGGCGCGGCGTCCTGGCCTCGCCCCCACAGCACCTCAAGCAGCTCGGAGGCGGCGCAGGCGGCCTCGGCAACCTGCTCACGCTGGCGCGACTGACCGGTGAAGCGGGACATCGATCCACTCTTTCATCCGGCACGGGCCTTTGTCAGCCCGGACGGATCCGCCCCTGGACGAAGAAGGCCTGAACGAAAGTGACTGTACTCGCGGATGTGGAGAGAGCGGTGCGCACGGCGGCGCCGCACGCCCTGGTGGAGGCCGTACGCGGGGTGCTCGAAGCCGCGTACGGGGCGACATCCGTACAACTGCACCTGGTCGACTACGGGCTCACGGTGCTCCAGCCGGTCGGCGGCGGCATTCCCGCCGACCGCCCCGACGAGGCCCTCTCGTTGAACAACACGCCCGAGGGGCGCGCCTTCGGCAGCCAGGAGCCGAGCGAGCGGGAGGTCAGGCACAAGGACGCCGTCGACCACCATCTGCCGGTCACCGTGCGCGGCGAGCGGCTGGGGATCCTGACCGTGCGGCTGCCGGCCGACCGCTCGACGGCGGCGACCACCGAGGAGCTGACCGAGGTCGCCGAGCTGCTGGGCCACGAGATCCTGGTGGCCGAGCGCGACACGGACCTCTACCGGCGGGCGCGCCGGGTGAACCGGCTGACGCTGGCCGCCGAGATGCAGTGGGAGCTGCTGCCCGCGCGGGCCTGCGCGGCGCAGGAGTACGCCCTGGGCGCCCAGCTGGAGCCCGCGTACGCGATCCACGGCGACAACTTCGACTGGTCGGCCGACGCCGAGACGCTGACCCTCGCGGTGACCAACGGCATGGGTGAGGGCATCCAGGCCTCGCTGCTCACCAACCTCGCGGTCAACGCCCTGCGCAACGCCCGCAGGGCCGGGATCGGCATCGCCGACCAGGCGGCGCTGGCCGATCAGGCCCTGTACGAGCAGCACAGGGGCGCCTCCCACGTCTCGACGCTGCTGCTGCGCTTCGAACTGGCCACCGGCCAGGTGGAGGCGGTGGACGCGGGCTCCCCGCAGCTGTGGCGCCAGCGCGGCAAGAACGTGGAGCGCGTCGAGCTGGAGGCGCAGCTGCCGCTCGGCATGTTCGAGGAGTCGGACTATGTGGCGCAGACGTTCCAGGTCGAGCCGGGCGACCGGCTGCTGTTCGTGAGCGACGGCGTCTACGCGGCAGTCTCGCCGCGCGGGGAGCTGTACGGGGACCGCGCGCTGAGCCGGGCGATCAACTCCACGAGCCTGCTGCCCGCGCCGATGGTGCCGCGCGCGGTCCTGCGGGAGCTGGCGGAGCACCGGGACGCCGAGTCCCTCGACGACGCCCTCGTCCTGTGCCTGGACTGGTTCGGCAGGAAGGACGACGGTACGAGCGGCGACATGCACCCGTACGGCGGCCCAGGGGCGCTCGACAGCTGACCGGGGCCGGCAGCCGCCTGAGAGCCCGGCTCAGGCCTTGCGGCGGCGCTCCAGGTCGAAGACGGCCTGGACGCGCTTGCCCACCGGGACGCGCTCGGCGCTCAGCCGGTCGCTCAGCGCGTGGACGATCTCCATGCCGTGGCCGCCGAGCCTGCTGGGGTCCTGCTCGTAGCGGCGCGGCAGGGTGGCGCTGCTGTCGTACACCGTGACCGTGACATGCCGGTCCGTGCCTTCGAGCTCCAGCAGGTACGGGCCATGGCTGTGCCGCTCCGCGTTGGTGACCAGTTCGCTGACCACCAGGAGCAGATCGTCACGGGTACGGCCGCCGAGTTCGGCGAGCCACTCCGCCTCCAGCTGCTGGAGGAAGCGCACGGTCAGCTGCCGGGCCTCGGCTATGCATCCCGGTTCGCCACTGAATTGAGCCGCTCGTCGCAAAGGCTGCACAGAATCCGCCGCGGTGGGCGCGTACTCCGCGCCGATAGTGATCTGTTCGTTCATTCGCTCCTGCCCTGCCCGGCACCGGTGAGAGTGATCGGGGACCCCCTGCTCCGGTTGCCCTTCTGCCCTCACACGCCGTGGATATGCCCACGGGTTTCGTGAAGGGGTTCACTGGCGGCCCGGGAGCCGGACCACGGTGACGAAGAATTCGTCGATCTGCCGGACCGCCGCGATGAACTGGTCGAGGTCGACCGGCTTCGTCACGTACGCGTTGGCATGCAGTTTGTAGCTGCGCAGGATGTCTTCCTCGGCCGACGACGTGGTCAGCACGACGACCGGGATCAGCGCCAGCTCGGGGTCCGTCTTGATCTTCTCCAGGACCTGCCGCCCGTCGTACCTCGGCAGGTTGAGGTCGAGCAGGATGAGGTCGGGGCGCACCGCGTCCGTGTGGTCGCCCCGCCGGTACAGGAAGTCCAGCGCCTCTTCGCCGTCGCGCACCACATGCAGGGTGTTGCGGATCTTGTTGTCCTCGAACGCCTCACGCGTCATCAGCTCGTCGCCTGCGTCGTCCTCGACCAGGAGTACCTCGATGGACTGCATGCGGGTGGTCACGTGGCGGCTCCCGGCAGGGTGGTGAGAAGTTCGGTCGTTTTGCTGCGGTCGGGCTCGACGGGGACGGTGAAGTGGATACGCGTGCCACCCTCCGGCACGGACTCCAGCCAGATCCTGCCACCGTGGAACTCGACGATCTTCCGGCACAGGGCGAGACCGATGCCCGTCCCCTCGTACTCGTCCCTGGCGTGCAGCCGCTGGAAGATGACGAAGACCTTCTCGGCGAATTCCGGAGCGACCCCGATGCCGTTGTCGGTGACGCTCAGATGCCAGTCGTCCTCCTCGCGGACACAGCCGACGGTGATCACGGACGGCTCGTCGGCCCTGCGGAATTTTATCGCGTTGCCGACGAGGTTCTGCCAGAGCATCGCGAGGGTGGTCGGGTCACCGCTCACCTCGGGCAGCGGCTCCTCCCTGACCACGGTGACCTCCGCCTCCTCGATGATCAGGCCGAGGTTGCCGAGCGCCCGGTCGAGGGCCATGTCCAGCGAGACCGTCTGCCACGCCTCGAGGACCCGGCCGACCCGGGAGAAGGTGAGCAGGTCGTTGATGAGGACCTGCATCCGCTTGGCGCCGTCGACGGCGAAGTCGATGTACTGCTTGCCGCGGCCGTCGAGCTGTTCGCCGTACCGCTTCTCCAGCAGCTGGCAGAACGAGGCGACCTTGCGCAGCGGCTCCTGGAGGTCGTGCGAGGCGACGTAGGCGAACTGCTCCAGCTCCGAGTTCGAGCGGCGCAGCTCCTCGGCCTGTTCGCCGAGCAGTGCCTCGCGCGCCTGGGTGACGGCGAGTTCGTCGGCGAGCCGGCCGCGCATGTCCTCGACGGCGGCGCCGACCGCCCGTACGTCGGAGGGGCCGAGGACGGTGATACGCCGGTCGAAGGCGCCCGCGCGCACCCCGTCGGACGCGGCGCGCAGCGCGCTCAGCGGCCGGCCGACCATCCGGTGCACGACGAGGCCGAGGCCCACGACGGCGACGACGAAGACAGCCAGCATCGTGAGGAACAGCGCGTCGCTGACCCCGCGCGCGTGGTTGAGTTCGGCGCGCGCGGTGTCCCTGGCGGCGTCGAGGTGGTCCTCCTGCAGGGTGAACCGGCGGCGCAGCGTGTCGAAGGTCGTCTTGCTGCGGGTGAGCTGCTCGGCCGAGGCGGCTTCGGCGCCCCGGGTCCGCACGGAGGTGATCAGCGGCTCGGCCACCTGGCTGCGCCAGTCGGCCGCCGCCTTGGTGATACCGGCGAGGTCGGCCTCGGACCTCGGGTCGCCGGCCACGAAGCGCGCGACGTTGGCGGTGAACCGCTGCTCGTCCTTGCGGCCCTGCTGGTAGGGCTGGAGGAAGGAGGGTTCGGCGGTGAGCGCGAAGCCGCGTACGCCGGTCTCCTGGTCGAGCAGCGACTTCTGCAGCTGGAAGACGGCGGAGCGGGCGGGCTGGATGTGGTCCACGAGCTGTGCGGTGCGCTCGTTCGTACGGGACAGCAGCACGCTGCCGACGGCGGCGCAGCAGGAGACGACCAGCACCATGGCCGCGAGGATCAGCCAGACCCAGCCCTGGACGGAGAGCCGCGTGCGCGCGGTGCTCCACAGACTCATAGGGCATCGTCCCAGCCGAGGTGGAGCACGGCCACGTCGTCGGCGAGTCCCCCGTAAGGCGCGGCCCCGCGGGCCGCCCCTTCGACCAGGGCGTCCACGAAGGCCTGCGCGGGCAGCTCGCCGTGCCGGCGGGCCAGTTCCAGCAGACCGTCCTCGCCGAGCCGCGTGGTGGGGCTCGTACGCCCCTCGAAGAGGCCGTCGGTGAAGAGGACCACCGACCCGTCGGGCGGCAGCGGCAGCACCGCCTCGGTCCAGCGGCCCATGCCGGGCATCAGCCCGAGCGCCATGCCCACGTGCGGTTCCTCCCAGTTCACCGATGTCCCGTGCCGTACGAGCAGCCCCGGGTGGCCGGCGCGGACGACCCGCACCTCGTGGCGGCCCGGCGGGAACACGAGTGAGGTGACCGTGGCGAAAAGATGATGGTCGGTGCGCTCGGCGACCAGTATCTCCTCCAGCAGCCGGACCTGTTCCAGCGGCTGGGTGCCGCACAGCACGGCGGTGCGCCAGGCGACCCGCAGACACACCCCGAGGGCGGCCTCGGCGGCGCCGTGGCCCGACACGTCACCGATGACGGCGTGCACGCTGCCGTCGGCCGTCTGCACGACGTCGTAGAAGTCCCCGCTGAGCAGTCCGTGGACGCGGCCCGGCTCGTACCGGGCGATGGCGCCGAAGTCCTCGCCGCGCAGCAGCGGCACGGGCAGCAGACCGCGTTCGAGCCGGGCGTTCTCCTGGGCCATCAGTTCGTTGGCCCGCAGCGCCGCTGTGGCCCGCTCGACCTGCTTGCGCTGGAGGGCGTAGCGGACGGCTCTGCTCAGGGTCTCCGGGTCGAGCCTGCCCTTGACGAGATAGTCCTGGGCGCCGGTCGCCACGGCCTGCAGCCCCGTCTCACCCTCGGCCATGCCGGTCAGGACGACGATGGCGGCGTCCGGCGCGCTGCGCACGATGCGGGTGACGGCGTCCACCCCGTGGACGTCCGGCAGATGGAGGTCGAGCAGCACACAGACCGGCTGGGGGCAGGTCAGCAGGAACCCCTGGGCCTCCGCCAGCGTCTTGCACCAGGTGAGGGTGGACTCCAGGTCGCTGTCGGCGAGCATCTCCTCGACGAGGAGCGCGTCGCCCGCGTCGTCCTCGACCAGCAGCAGCACGGCGTCCACGGCCCGTACGGAGCCGCGTACAGCGGTGACGTCCTGAGCCGGCACGCCGGGCAGCGCCACGTCACGGCGGCGCCGTCCGGGACGCGCCGAGACGCCCGTGGGCAGCTCGGCCACACTCCACCCCCTCAGCAGACGACGTCGGCGGAAGACGTCGTTTCGGCCGGAAGCATATGCGACAACCGGAGCATCATTCCGGCCACGGTCCGAGAACAGCCCCGGGCCCCCGGTACCGCCACGAGTTGTCGCAAAGCGGCAGGACCGGAGGCCGGATTCGAGCACACTGGCACCGTGCGACGCTCACGGCCGGTCAGGACCCGCAGGCTTGACCCGGCACCACGAGGGCAGACGCACGCCAGAGAGCCCAGCCGCGTACGGGGGTGCAGGCCCAATGACAACGGTTGACGACGGAGCCGACAATGCCGTCGCCGGCGCGCTGAGATGGATCGACGCGCTCCCGGCCAGCGCCGCCGAGGCACGCGCGCTGACCGGCGAATTTCTGGCGCATTATGAGCCACCGGTGTCCTCGCGCACGCTCGGGGACATCCTGCTGGTCGTGTCCGAGCTGGTGACCAACGCGATCCGGCACGCCGGGGGCGTGACAGCGATGCGGATCACCGCGGGGGACGGCCTGGTCGAGGTGACGGTACGGGACGCGAGCGCGACCGCACCGTCGGTCAGGGACCACGGGTCCGGCGGCCGGGGGCCCGACTGGCTGCCCGGCGGATACGGCTGGCCGCTGGTGCGGCGGCTGGCCGACGTGGCGGTCGTCCCGCTCCCCGAGGGGGGCAAGCTCATCCGGGCGACGCTCGCCTCGTGACCCCGCGGGGGCCCTACCGGGGGCCCTACCGGGGGCCGTACCGCGGGCCGTACCGGCGGCCTGATGCGAACGAGCGGCCCTACCGGTGGCCGCGCAGGCGCGCGCGCAGGAGGTTGGGGTCGGTGGCCGTCGTGTAGGCGGCGCTCAGTACGTACACCTCGTCGCCGCGCAGCGCCACGGAGGTGGGGTTCTGGAGCCCGTCGGCGGCGTCGAGGACGGTGGAGCTGCTGCCGTCGGACGTGATCCTCACGACACCGTTCGGACCGTTGAGCGCGGCCAGTACGTCGTCGCCGCGGCCGGTGAAGGCGAAGTCGTCGATGCCGGCCAGGCCTGACGCCCTGAGCTGGGGCGCCCCCGCCCGGTTTCCGGGGCGGATCGGTATGCGCAGGAGCGTGCCCCGGTCGAGGTTGGACACCCACAGGGCGCCGTCGTGCACCTTCGCGCCGTTGGCCCCGAGGAAGCCGGCCGAGGCGAGTTCGGGGGCCGTGGACCACGCGATGGGGACGCCGCCGGTGACGGGGACGGTCCAGACGACGCCGAGCACCGAATCGGTGATGTAGAGCTGCTTGCCGCGTGCGTCCAGGGCCAGCCCGTTGGGCAGCCCGTCGGCGGGCAGCGCGGCGATCCTTCGCGGCGCCTGTCCCGGGCTCAGCCGCCACAGCCCCGTCAGATCGGCGGTACCGGTCGCGTACAGCACGTACACGGTGCCGTCCGGGGTGTGGACGATGCCGGTGGTGAGCGGGAAGCCGAGGACGGGCGTGCCGACTCCGCCGTCGGCGGGCGCGGGCAGGGTCGCCAGGACGCGCGTCGTACCGTGCGCGCTCACCCGCGCCACTTGACGGCCGCCGGCGAAGGTGACGTCGGCCGAGCCGTCGGGCAGCAGGGCGACGTTCTCCGGCATCTGCCCGGCCGAGAGGTCGAAGTGGGCGGCGATCCGGACATCCGCCAGTGGACTCGGGCGCGTTGTCGCAGCGGCGGAGCCGACAGGGGCCACCGCCGCGAGGACGGCCACGGCCGCCAGGACGGCCGATGTGGTGATCTTGGTACGTCGCTCGGTCATGATTCCTCACTTGTTTTCGGGCAGGCGTCAGCCGCGGTGCGGCGGGACGGTAGGGACAGGGGTGCGGAACTCGGTTCAGGCGGCGCGGTGTTCGGCGTCGCCACGGGCCGGTTCCCGCGGTGCGACGGGCGCGGTGGGAGCGGTGGCGTGGGCGAGCAGGGTCAGGGCCGTGGCGGACGGGGAACCGGGTTCCGCCGTGGCCACCACCAAGGCAGGGCCTGTCCCCTGCGGGCTCTGCAGGGTCTGCTGACTGACCGTCAGCGATCCGATCAGCGGATGCCGCATCTCGTACTCCGCGACATCGCAGGGCACGATCCGGTGATCGGCCCACATCGTGGTGAACACCGTGCTGCGCATGGTCAGTTCGCCGATCAGTGCGGCCAGCGGCGGATCGTCCGGGTGACGGCCGGCGGTCAGCCGCAGATTGCCCACCACGGCCTTGGCCTTGGCGGGCCAGTCCGCGTACAGCTCGCGGGTGTGCGCGTCCAGGAAGACCAACCTGGCCATGTTCGGGCGTCGTTCGGGGTCGTCGGGGCTGTCCGGGTCGAGATGGCCGGCGAACAGCGCGTGGCCCTGGCGGTTCCAGGCCAGGACGTCGGTGCGCCGGCCGAGGACGACGGCGGGCGTGCCCTCGACGGCCGCCAGCAGGGCCCTGGTCGCCGGGGTGACGCGTTCGGGACGTACCCGGCCGGCGGGTCGCCGGCCCTTCGGGGCCCGCGCCAGTTCATGGAGATGGGAGCGCTCGGGCTCCCGCAGGCGCAGAGCGCCGGCGATGGCGTCGAGCACCTCGGGCGAGGCGTTGTGGGACCGGCCCTGCTCCAGGCGTGTGTAGTAGGGGACGCTGACTCCCGCCAGCATCGCCAGTTCCTCACGCCGCAGCCCCGGCACCCGGCGCCGCTCGCCGTAGGTCCGCAACCCGACGTCCTCGGGGCGCAACTGGCTCCGGCGGGCCTGGAGGAAGGCGGCGAGCTGCCCGTGCTTGTTCATGGATCCGAGTATGCGCGGCGCCGACGATCCGTGCCTGACCCTGCCGGGGTGCGGTTCCGGAACCGGGTCCCGGCCGGCGGTCCGCTCTCCCGAGCTCTCCTTATTAACCACTCGGGCCAAGTGAATCCCGCTGTCCCGGACGGCGGTTATGAACAACGCAAGATCGGGGAACGCGGGAAACGGAATTCAGGCGTTTCCGAGCTTGAACCCCACACCGCGTACGGTGATGATCCAGCCGCTTCCGCCGAGTTTCCCGCGCAGACTGCTGACATGGGTGTCCACCGTCCGCCGGGACCACGAGTCGCCCCAGACCTGTTGCAACAGGCGTTTGCGCGAGATGACGGTGTCGGGGTGCGAGGCGAGCAGGCACAGCAGGTCGAACTCCTTGCGGGTCAGCCCCACGCCCTGGCCGTCCACGCTGACTTCACGGGAGTTGACGTCTATGTGCAGCGGACCGTGGTCTATCGCGTGCCCCAGTCTGCGCTGGGTGCTCACCCGTCTCATGACCGCCTCGATACGGGCCATCAGCTCGCGGAAGCCGTACGGCTTCACCAGATAGTCGTCGGCCCCCGCCTGAAGTCCCAGCACCCGGTCCAGTTCGGAGCCGCGTGCGGTGACGACGATCATCGGGACGCAGCTGACGGAGCGGATGGCCTTGCAGACCTCCAGCCCGTCCAGGTCCGGCAGTTCGAGGTCGAGCAGGACGAGATCCACGCTCTCGTGCGCCTCCAGGGCCAGGCTGCCCCGGTCCACCGCCGCCACCTCATGGCCGTGTCTGCGCAGCCCTTCCTCCAGCGCGCAGGCGTCGGCGGTGTCGCTCTCCACGATCAGAATGCGCCAGCCGCCGGACGCAGGTGTTCCCACCTGCAACGGACCGGGTAGGAGTTCGGTGACCGATCGCTGCACCGACGATCGTTGCGTCATGCTCTCCCCCGGCAGGTCAAGTTCGTCGTACGAAGCGAAACTTGACACAAAGATACAAAGTCATGGTGCTGAATTCAAAGACTCTTCCAGTGAATTAACTGTTGCAGTCATATGAAGCGGTATTAAGCCATCGAGAGCCTTCGGAACTACCTTTCCGCAATTCGGTCGTCGGCGTCCAGCAGCCGCCGGAGCAGCGTCGTCAGCGTCTCCCGCTCGGCCTGGGTGAAACAGCCGAGGAAGGAGTCCTGGGACTCCTCGGCCACCAGCCACAGACGGCGCTGGAGCGCGACGCCCTCGTCGGTCAGCTCGACCACCTGCCGGCGCCGGTCGGCCCTGTCCCGGGTGCGGCGGACCAGACCGCGCTCCTCGATCGCGTCCAGATAACTCCCCAGGTGGCTGCGCTGGAACCCGAGCCGGTCGGCCAGCACGTGCTGGGGCAGCGGGCCGAAGTCCGAGAGCGCGGTCAGGGCCGCGAAATGCGGCAGCCGCAGCCCGTTCCTGCCGACCGCCTCGACCAGGGCGTCGTGGCCGATACGCGCCGCATGACCGGCGAGATACGAGGGCAGCGCCAGCAGGCTCGGCGGGCGCAGCACCGCGTCGGCCGTGCCGATCGCGCCGCCCGTATCGGGTTCAGGGGTTTCGCTCATGCGTTCACGATACCGGAAAATAGTGGCTGGACGTAAGGATGACATCATGGAATCATTCCGTGGTGATACCAGTTCGGCGCTCGTTCCTTCCGTGTTCCTGAACGCTCCTGGACCGCGGACGGCTGCGCCCATTTCCGGAGGACCGCCCCATGACCGACACACCCACGCAGGCCGGGGCCCCGGCCACCGGTGCGCGCGGCGGCACCGCGGCGCCGTTCGCCGCCCTGCTCCTCGCCGTACTGTCCTTCTCGCTGATGCAGACGATGGTCGTGCCGGCCCTGCCCGACCTCCAGCGTGAGTTCGACGCCTCCACGACCAGCGTCTCCTGGGTGCTCAGCTCGTTCCTGCTCACCGCTTCGGTGGCCACGGCGCTGCTGGGACGGGTCGGTGACATGTTCGGCAAGCGCCGGGTGCTGATCGCCAGCCTCGGCGTGTTCGCCGCTGGCACGCTGCTCGCCGCCCTGTCCAACTCGCTGCCCCTGCTGATCGCGGCCCGCGCGGTGCAGGGGGTCGGCTCGGCCGCCTTCCCGCTGGCGTTCGGCATCGTGCGCGACCAGTTCCCGCGTGAGCGGGTGCCCGTCGCGATCGGGCTGATCTCCTCGACGTTCGGCATCGGTTTCGGTGTCGGCCTGGTCATTCCGGGCCCGATCGTCGACGCGCTCAACTGGCACTGGATCTTCTGGCTCGGCCTTGTCGTGATCCTGCTGGGCATCGCCGCCGTCGCCGCGTTCATCCAGGAGTCCGCCCTCCGCTCCCCCGGCCGGATCGACTGGACCGGTGTGGTCCTGCTCAGCGCCGGTGTGGTGGCCTTGCTGCTCGCCATCAGCGAGGGCAAGTCGTGGGGCTGGGCCTCGGGCGGCGTCATCGGGCTGTTCGTCGGCGCCGTCGTGCTGCTCGTGGTGTTCGTCTACGTCGAGACCAAGGTCCGCGAGCCGCTCATCGACATCGAGCTGCTGCGCAGGCCCGCCGTGCTGACCAGTCACATCACCGCGCTCATCATCGGTTTCGGCATGTACGGCGCCTTCACGCTGGTGCCGCTGCTCGCCCAGACACCGTCGAAGGTCGGCTACGGCTTCGACGCGTCCGTCACCGAGTCCGGTCTGTTCATGGTGCCGATGGCGGTGACCATGCTGATCGCCAGTCCGCTCGCCGGGCGGATCGGCGCGGCCGTGGGCTGGAAGCTGCCGCTGGTGCTGGCGTGCCTGATCGGTGTCGTCGGCTTCGTGATCTACGCGGGGGCGCACGACACCGAGTGGGCGATGTACGCGGGCTCGGCCGTACTGGGGATCGGTGTCGGCTTCGCCTTCGCCGCCCTGGCCAATCTCGTGGTCAGCGCGGTCGACCGGAGCCAGACCGGCGAGGCGACCGGCATCAACACCATCATGCGTACCATCGGCGGCTCGCTCGGCGCGCAGATCGCTGCTTCCCTGGTGGCGTCCAAGACGATCGCGGGCACCCGGATTCCGGCCGAGTCCGGTTACACCACCGCGTTCGTGATGTCCGCCATCGCACTCGGGGTCGCCACCCTCGCCGCGCTCGCCGGTCCCGGCAGGCTCTGGCGCAAGGTCGCCGCCGCCCCCGCGCCCACGCCCGCCTCAGCACCCAGCGACGGCCGGACCGCCGCCTAGGTAGGGCCTGTCGTTCGGATCAGGCCGGGCTCGCGTGCCCCGGCACCGCTCCCTGATCCGGCCCGATCCAGACGAAAGACCCTAGGAGTTCGCGCACATGCCTGACTACGGACACGACCTCCTCTTCGGCACCGTGCTGGTGCCGACGGCGGGACACAGCGACGACGCGGTGGCGATGGCCCGGGTCGCCGACCGGACCGGACTCGACCTGGTGAGCGTGCCGGACCACCCGTACCGGCCGGAACTGCTCGACGCCTGGGTGGCGCTCGCGGTCATCGCCGCCTCCACCACCCGGGTGCGGGTCTTCCCCAACGTGGCGAACCTGCCCCTGCGACCGCCGGCGGGACTGGCACGGACGGCTGCGGGCCTGGACCTGATCAGCGGCGGCCGGGTCGAACTGGGCCTGGGCGCCGGGTCCTACTGGGACGCCATCGCCGCCGACGGCGGGCCGCGCCGCAGTCCGGGCGAGGCCGTCCGTGCGACCCGTGAGGCCATCGAGGTCATCCGGGCGCTGTGGACCCCGGGCAGGGGGGCCCATGTCGAAGGCAAGCACTACGGACTCGACGGCGCCGCCCCGGGGCCCGCCCCCGCGCACCCCATGGGGATCTGGGTCGGCGCCGTCGGTCCGCGCATGCTGAAGCTGGTCGGCTCGGCGGCCGACGGCTGGCTGCCCAGCGCCCCGCACGTACCACCGGGCCGCCTGGCGGAAGGGCACCGGATCGTCGACGAAGCGGCGGTCGCCGCGGGGCGCGACCCCGCGGCGGTGCGACGGCTGTACAACCTCTCGCCGGGGCCCGGCGGCTTCCCCCGGGGAGCGCCGGAGGCCTGGCCCGAGCAGCTGGCCGCGCTCACCCTGGAGCACGGGACCAGCGCGTTCCTGCTGCCGACCCAACAGCCCGCGCTGATCCAGCTGTTCGCCGCCGAGGTGGCGCCCGCCACCCGGGAGCTGGTCGCGGCGGAACGCGGCCGGGCAGCGAAGCTGCCGGGTCCGCAGCCCGCGGTGGTCGGCGCGGCGGGCAGCCCCGGTGACCGGCCGGTGCCCGTGGCTGCCTCCCCGGCCACGGGCACCCTCACCTCTGACCGGGGCCGGGCGGGGGGTTCCGGGGACCGGCTGTCGGTGCGAGCCACCCCGGACCCCGGGGTGCGCCGGTCGACGGAGCGGCTGTGGGACGAGTCGACCCGCCCCACAGGCCCGCCCGCCGACCCCGGCCGGCGCTATCCGCGCCGCGAACAGGAGCCGGCCCGGAATCTGGTCGCCGCACACGACCAGCTGCGCGCCGATCTCGACCAACTCGGTTCCGTCGTACGGGAGGTGCTGGCCGACACGCGCGACGTGGGCGAGGCGCGCTCCGAGATCCAGAAGCTGAGCCTGCGGCAGAACATCTGGACGCTCGGCGCCTACTGCGCCTCGTACTGCAGGGTGACGACGCTGCACCACACCCGCGAGGACCAGGATCTCTTCCCGTATCTGCGCCGCTCCGATCCCCGGCTCGCCGCGGTGCTCGACCGGCTCACCGAGGAACATCACGCCATACAGGGTGTGATCGAGCGGATCGACCGCGAACTGGTCGCCTTCGCCGGCGAGGAGCAGGACCGTGCCGGACTGCGGGCCGCCATGGACCTCCTCACGGACACCCTCCTGTCGCATCTCGCGTACGAGGAGAGTGAACTGATCGAGCCCATGGCGCGGTTCGGCACCGGCTGGTGAACCGCCGTCCCCGCTAACCGGGTTCCTGTCCCGTCGCCACCGGGCGGGACAGGTCCGCCGACCAGGCGGACCAGGAGCCCGGGTAGAGGGCCGCGCCGGTGATCCCGGCGCGTTCCAGGGCCAGCAGGTCATGGCAGGCGGTGACCCCGCTGCCGCAGTAGACGATGACCTCCGCCCCCTCCCGCACGCCCAACGCCTCGTATCGCTCGCGTAGTTGCTCCGGTGTGGCGAACGTCCCCTCCGGCGTGATGTTCGCGCTCCAGGGCGCGCTGCGAGCCCCGGGGACATGGCCGGAGCGGATGTCCGACGGCAGGACGGTCTCGCCCGAATACCGGTCGGCCGCGCGGGCGTCGAGGACGACGGCGTCTCCCGCTGCGACCTCGTCCGCGGTCCGCAGCACCTCCTTGGGCCACTCCACCGGGGTCAGCCGCGCCTCGGGGAGCGCCACCCCACCGGTCTCGGTCGCGCCCGGCCAGGCCGCAAGTCCGCCGTCCAGCAGGGCGGCGGCCCTTCCGGTCCTGCGCAGCAGCCACACCAGCCGGGCGGCGTAGGGGCCGCCGTCGGCGTCGTACGCCACCACCGTCGTACCGTCGCCGATGCCGAGCGCGCCGAGCGCACGCGCGAAGCCGGCCGGGTCGGGCAGCGGATGGCGTCCCTCGGTCTCGTCGGGTGGCGCCGACAGGACGGTGTCGACGTCGACCCAGACCGCGCCGGGCAGATGCCCGGCCAGGTAGGCCTCGTAGCCGCTGCGGCCGTCCAGGAACCAGCGCACATCGGCCAGTACGAGGCCTTCGCCGTGCCCACGTACCCAGCCGGCGTCGACCACCGGAGGGAGGGTCGAGTGGTTGATCGCGTCGTCAGGCACCGGCCGCCACCGTTCCTGAGCCGAGTCCCTTGACCTGGGGCAGCACTTCGGACGCGGTCAGTTCGCTGGCCGCCTGCACCTCGGCGTACGGGATGCCGCCGACGTCGATGGCGAGCAGATGCAGATCGTGGCCCCACAGCTCGTGCAGCCGGCCCAGCTTGTCGACGACCTCGGCGGGACTTCCGCAGATGGCGGGCCCGTTGTCGCCGATGTAGGTGTCGAAGTCCGGCGGGGTCGAGAAGTGGGTGTTGCCGGGCTTCTTCACGGTCAGATAGTTGTTCATGTACGAGGCCCAGACCGAGCGGGCCCGCTGGGACGACTCGGCGACGAAGACATGGCTGGCGGCGCCGAGCCGGCCGGGCGGGTCGGTACGGCCGCTCTCGCCCCACAGGGTGCGGTAGGACTCGAAGACCGGTGCGAACGTGCCCGGTTCGCGTGCCGTCGTGCCCACGACGAGCGGCAGCCCGTGGTCGACGGCGAGGTGGACGGAGTCCAGGCCGACGCCGCCGCTGATCCAGAACGGCGGCCGGGGCTGCAACGGCCTCGGCTGGACGGTGACATCGGTCAGCGCGGGCCGGAACTCGCCCTGCCAGCTGACGCGTTCCTCGGTCCACAGCCGCAGCAGCAGCTCGGTGTTCTCGCGCTTGCGCGCCGCCTTCGACTCCGGGGCCTGGTCGAAGACCGCGTACGGCTCGGGGAAGAAGGAGCCGCCTGCCATCAGTTCGAGCCGGCCGCCGGACAGCAGGTCGACCAGCGCGTAGTCCTCGGCGACCAGGATCGGATCGCGGTTGGCGACGAGCGTGGTGCCGGTGGCGAGCCTGATCGTGGAGGTGTGTTCCGCTATCGCGGCCAGCACCAGCGCGGGTGAGGAGATCACGTCCCGCTCGCCGAAGTGGTGTTCACCGACGGTGTACCAGGCGAATCCCGCCTGCTCCGCCTCGGCGGCGGCGCGCACCACGTCCCGCAGTCGCTGCTGCTGGGTGAGGGTCTCACCGGTGAGCGGGTCGGGGAGAAGGCTGCCGAAAGTGATGAGCCCTAGCTCCATGGGGTGTCCTCCGTTGCGCTGTGGTTGCTTCGGTCGCCGGGCACGGCGGCCAGCAGTTCTTTGGTGTAGGGGTGGCTCGGCGAGCGCAGCAGCTCGTCCGCGGGGCCGCTCTCCACGATCCGGCCGTCGCGCATGACGGCGATCCGGTCGCTGACCTGGGCGACGACGGCCAGGTCGTGGGAGATGAAGAGATAGCTCAGACCGTGTCGCTCCTGGAGGCCGACGAGCAGTTCCAGGATGCGGGCCTGGACGGTGACGTCGAGTGCGGAGACCGGCTCGTCGCAGACGAGGAGTTCGGGTCCGAGGGCGAGCGCGCGGGCGATGGCGACCCGCTGGCGCTGGCCGCCGGAGAGTTCGGCGGCCTTGCGGCGCTCGGTGCCTTCCGGCAGGGCCACGTCGTCCAGCAGCCGCCGTACGGCGCCGGCCCACTCGTCCTTCGTGCCGATGGCGTGATTGCGCAGCGGCTCGGTGAGCAGTTCCCCGACGGTGAAGCGCGGGTTCAGCGAGGCGTAGGGGTTCTGGTAGACGAACTGGATACGGCGGTGCAGTGCGCGGCGGGCCGCTCCCCGGGCGGTGGTGACGTCGGCGCCGTCCAGCAGGACCGTGCCGCTGTCGGCCCGCTCCAGGCCGAGGATCATGCGCGCGGTGGTCGACTTGCCGGAGCCCGACTCGCCGACGAGGCCCAGGGTTTCGCCTCTGTCCAGTTCGAAGTCGACACCGTCGACCGCGGTACGGGAGCGGCGGCGGGCCAGTGCGGCGCCCCGTACGGGGAAGGCCCGGGTCAGCCCGGTCACCCGCAGGAGCGGTACCGCCGTGCTTCCCGGCTCGGTGCCCGCGGTGGTGCGGGTACGGTGCGATGCGCGGCCCGCGATGGTGGGCGCGTCGGCCAGCAGCCTTCGGGTGTAGGGGTGTTGGGGATCGGTGAGCACCTGCTCCGCGGGGCCTGCCTCGACCACCCGGGCCTGTGACATCACCACCACGTGCTGGGCGCGGTCGGCGACCACCGCCAGGTCGTGGGTGACCAGGAGCATCGCGGTTCCGGTGGTGGTCACGACCGACTGGAGGTGGTCGAGGATCTGCCGCTGCACCGTGACGTCGAGTGCCGAGGTGGGCTCGTCGGCCACCAGCAGGCGCGGACTCGCCGCGGTGGCGACGGCGATGAGGACCCGCTGGCGCATCCCCCCGGACAGCTCGTGCGGGTACTGGCGGGCCCGCTGCGCCGGATCGGGCAGCCCGGCCTCCGCGAGCAGGTCGACGGCCCGTGCGCCGGCGTCCCTGCGGGTCGCCAGACCGTGCACCAGAAGCACCTCGGCGACCTGGCTGCCGACCGGTTTGACGGGGTCGAGGGAGACACCGGGGTCCTGCGGGACCAGTCCGACGCGACGCCCTCGTACCTCGCGCCAGGCCCGCTCGCCGAGCCCGGTCAGTTCCTCGCCCTGGAGGCGTACGGAGCCGCCCAGGACCCGGCCGCCGGCGGGCAGCAGACCGATCAGCGCGTGGGCCGTACTGCTCTTGCCCGAGCCCGACTCGCCCACCACGGCGGTGATTTCTCCTGCCGCTGCCGTCAGGTCGAGTCCGTCGACGGCGATATGGGTGCCGCCCTCGGTGCGGTAGCCGATCCGCAGTCCCTCGACGGCCAGCAGTGGGGTGTCGGCGGTAGTGGCCGGGGCCGCTGTGCGGGGAGCCGGATTCGTCACGTTCACCGGTTTCTCCCTTCGGTTTCCAGCACCCGCGAGAGCCGGTTGGCCGCGAGGACGACCACGGTCACGGTGAGACTGGGCAGGGTGGTGAGCCACCAGGAGGTGGCCAGGTAGTTGCGTCCGTCGGCGACCAGGGACCCCCACTCGGGGGCCGGCGGCGGCTCCCCGTACCCGAGGAAGCTGAGGCTGGAGATGGCGAGGACGACCAGGCCGAAGTCGAGCGCCGCCAGGGCCAGTACGGGTCCGATCGCGGCCGGCAGGATGTAGCGGGGCAGGATGCGCCACCACCGGGTGCCGCAGAGGATCGCCGCTTCGACGTACGGCGCTGTCCGCACCCGCAGCACCTCGGCCCGCATGACGCGGGCGAAGGCGGCGACGCTGGTGACACCGATCGCGACGGCGACCTGTGCGGTGCCGAAGCCGAGCGCGGTGATGATGGTGAGCGACAGCAGTACCGGTGGCACCGACAGCATGACCTCGACGATCCGCATGATGACGGTGTCCGTCCAGTGCCCGAAGAAGCCGGCGACAAGGCCGAGCACGACGCCGCCCACCAGGGCGATCAGGATGGCCGCGACGGTGGCGCGCAGCGACAGGGCGGCGCCGTGCACCACCCGTGCGTAGATGTCGCGGCCCAACTGGTCGGTGCCGAAGAAGTGTTCGGCACTCGGTGACCGGAACCGCTCGGCGGGGACGCCGGTGAGGGGACTGCGGCTGGTGAACCACTCGGGGACGAGGGCCCAGCCGAGTACGAGCAGCAGCACCAGGACGGAGAGGGTGACGCCGGGGGAACGCAGCGGCGCGGTCAGGATCCGCCGGACCCGGGCGGGCTCCTCGGCGCCGTGCCGCTCGGCCGGGACCGGCGCGGGTTCGGCGGTGACGGGGGTCTTCGTCAGGTTCGTCATGTGGTCACCAGCCGTCCCGTTGAGCGGATCCTCGGATCGAGGACCGGATAGACCAGGTCGATCAGCAGATTGACCACCGCGAAGGCGAGGGCCGCCACGACCACGACGCCCTGCACGACGGGCAGATCCTGCGACGACACGGCCGACTGGGTGATGCGGCCCATGCCGGGACGCGAGAACACCGTCTCCACCACGACGGCGCCGCCGATCAGATAGCCGACGAGCAGACCGACCACGGTCACGGCGGGGATGGCCGCGTTGCGCAGACCGTGCCCGAAGAGCAGCCGGGCCCTGCCCGCCCCGGTGGCCCGTACGGTGTCGGCGTACGGCTCCTGGAGGGTGGTGTGGAGGCTCTTGCCGAGCACCTGTGCCACCAGCGCGGCCCCCGGGACGGCCAGGGTGAAGGCGGGCAGGATCATGCTCTGCACGCCGGTGTTGCCGAGTGAGGGGAAGAGATGCCATTGGAAGGACAGCACCTGGATCAGGATGAGTCCCACCCAGAACGACGGCAGCGACACCGCGAACGACGGTATGGAACGCAGCAGTTGACGCAGGGCGGGGCTCGCGGTCAGGTTGGCGGTCACCCCGGTGAGGGTGCCGAGCACCAGCGCGAGTACCAGTGCGAGGCTGCCGACCTGGAGCGTCGGCGGGATCGCTTCGGTGATCATGTGGGAGACCGGCTGCCCGCTCTGGAGGGACGAGCCGAAGTCGCCGTGCAGCGCGTCGGCGAGCGCCGAGCCGTACTGGACGATCAGCGGGCGGTCGAAGCCGAGGTCCGCGCGCGTCTGGGCGATCTGCTGGGGCGTCAGGCCGGCGAAACCGCCGCGTCCGCTCAGCATCAGCGCCACCGGGTCGCCGGGCAGCAGACGCAGCGCGACGAAGGTGAGCGTGAACGCGGCCCAGACGACGAACAACGCGCGCAGCGTCCGGGTGACCGCGTACAGGGCCGTGTTCACTGTCGGACCCTCCCTCAGCCGAGCCAGGCGTCGTGCAGGTCGAAGCGGTTGGAGGCGTCGAGTTTCAGCCCCTTGACCTTGTCGGACACGCCGTGGACGTTGGCGCCCTGGTACAGCGGGACGGTGTCGGCGTGGTCGAGGATCCAGCCGACGGCGTTGTTGACCGCGGTCTGCCGGGCGGCTTCGCTCGTCGCCGTGACCTCCTGCTCCAGATAGGTGTCGAGCTTGCTGGGCGGCAGATGCCAGAGGTTGTCGCCCTTGGTGTAGAAGATGTTGCGCAGGACGTCCGGGTCGGCGCGGGTGACCCCGACGGCCGTGAGGTCGAACTGGCCCTTCTGCTGCTGTTCGACGTAGACGGCCGGTGCGACGGGCTTGAGCTTCACATCGACGCCGATCTTGCGGAGCTGCTGCTGGACGGCCTCGTCGACGGGCGGCAGGGGCGCGGGTATCAGCCAGGTGAGCGCCAGCGGCTTGCCGTCCTTGACCCGGATGCCGTCCTTGCCCACCCGCCAACCCGCGCTGTCCAGCAGGGACTTGGCGCCCGCCGCGTCGTAGCGCAGCTTGTCGGAGAAGTCCTTGTAGTACGGGGTGCCCGAGGACAGCGCGCTGGTGGCCGGCTTGTAGGAGCTGCTGAAGACGGAGTCCACGAGCCCCTTCCTGTCGATGCCCTTGAGCAGCGCCTCACGGACCTTGAAGTCGGCGAGGATCCCCTTGTGGTTGAGGGAGAGCGGCGGTACGAGCCCGGGGCTCGGCGCCGACAGGATGCTGAAGCCGTTGCCCTTGAACTGGGCCTCGTCCGTGGGCAGGAGAGCCTTGGCGACCCCGACCTGTCCCGAGCTGAGCGCGCCGGTGCGGGCCCCGCCCTCGGGGATGAAGGAGAACTTCACCTCGTCGAAGTGCGCCGCGCCCTTGTTCGTGGCGATGGACGAGGGCCAGGCGTAGTCCTTGCGCTTCTTCAGGACCACTTCCTGGTTGGTGGTGTAGTGGTCCAGGACGTAGGGGCCCGAGCCGACGAACTTGCCGCGGCAGCGGTCGGCGGCCGAAGCGGTGAAGGTCGACGGCGACAGAATGCCCAGGCCGACGGTGGAAGTCGCCTGGAGGAACTGGGCGTTGGCCGTCGCGAACTTCACGGTCACCCGGTGCGCGTCGGTCACGGTGGTGCCCTTGTAGCCGATCAGATAGCTGGGGGCGCCGTTGGCCGGCAGCTTGACCAGGTTGTCGAACGTGGCCTTCACCGCAGCCCCGTCGACGGGCTTGCCGTCACTGAAGGTGGCGCCTTCGCGCAGTACGAAGGTGAACGCGCTGCCGTCGGCGCTGGTGGTGAAGGACTTGGCCAGCCAGGGCACGATCTTGCCGGTCTTCGGGTCCTGCGAGGTGAGCCCGTCGACCACGGCCCTGGAGATGTCCACGGCGCCGAGCTGCCCGGTCTGCTGCGGGTCGAGGCAGCTCGGGTCCGCCTCGCTGCCCACCAGCAGGGTGCCACCGTCACGCGGTGCGCCGTCACTCTTGCCGCCGGAGCCGGTCCCCTCGCCCGAACAGGCCGCGACGGGCAGAACGACCGCGAGCAGTGCGATCGCGAGACGGAGCCGTGGACGCGAGCCGGTGGTTCTTGTGGACATCTGAGGACCTCTCCGAAAGGTGCTGTGGTGCGGACGTGCGGGGGGTGGCAAGTGAAGGGGGCAAGTGAAGGAGGTGGCAAGTGAAGGGGGTGGCAAGTGAAGGGGGTGTCAGCCCTTGGCGACGGCCTCGCGGACGGCGGGCACGATCTCCTCGGCCCAGCGACCGAGGCCGACCTGGCCCGAGGGGTCGCCCGAGGCGAAGTACACGAATCCCGATGCGCCGTGGTCCAGCACGGCCTCGGTCAGCTCGGTGATCCACTGGTCGACGGATCCGCCCAGCCAGCGGCCCGACGCATCGCGCGGGACGTTGACGGGGGCGTCGGTGATGCGTGCGGGCAGATTGAAGACGGTGGTGACGTCGGCGGGGTCGCGTCCCGCGGAACGGGCCGCCTCGTCGATCACCGGGCGGGACTGCCGGTAGCGCTCGCTGTGCCAGTCGGCGGCGTTGCCCGGTATCCAGCCGTCGGCCGAACGTCCGGTGACGGCGAGGGACTTGGGCCCCACCGAGCCGGTCCAGACGAGCGGCGCGGGAACCGGCGCCGGGTCCAGTGCGAGCACCTGTGTGAACTCGCCGTCCAGGGTGACGGGTCGTACGCCGCCGGACAGCGCCTTGACCAGACCGATGGCCTCCTCCAGGGCGCGTACGGCGGCGGCCGGGTCGAGCCGGGTGGCGCCGAAGCGCGCGATGTCGTCCCAGTACCCGCCGGCGCCGAGGCCGAGGACGACCCGGCCGCCGCTGAGCGCCGACAGTGTCGACAGGGTGCGGGCCAGCAGGGGCACCGGGCGGGTCGGCAGATTGGTGACGGTGGTGACACCCGTGATGTTCCTGGTCCTGCCGAGGAGCAGCCCGAGGGCGCCGTAGGCCTCCAGCCGGTCGCCGTAGTAGGGGTGGTCGGACAGGGCGAAGAAGTCGAGTCCCGCACGGTCGGCGTACTCGACCCTGCGGACGACCTCCGGCGCTTCGGCGAGGGCGACCCCCGGGCCGATTCCGAACCACAGCTTGCGTGCGAGCCGTTCTGGCATGGCTGGTGCCTACTCTTTCCTTGGTACTGGTTGCGGGGAAGCGCGCCCGGCGCCGGACATGACGGGGCACCGGCGGGTCCGGCGCCGGGCGGGATGTCAGGCGCGTACGGCCTCGACGACACTGCAGTGGCCGCCGGGCACGATGCGCGACAGTTTGAGGCCGGAGTCGGCCAGCAGGGACTCGAACTCGGCGGCGGTGCGCTGCTGTCCGCCGGCCACCACCAGCATGTCCAGGTCCATCAGGGAGACCGTGGGCGAGGGGCGCGGCCGGTCCGGCAGCACCGCCTCCACCAGCAGGACATGCCCGCCGTCGGTGAGCGCGTCCCGCGCGTTGCCGAGGATGCGCCGCGACTGCTCGTCGTCCCAGTCGTGGATGATGTTGGACAGGATCACCGCGTCGGCTCCTGTCGGTACGGATACGAAGAAGTCGCCGGGGACCAGTTCGGCACGGTCGTCCACACCGGCGTCGCGCAGCGGCTGTCCCGCGCTCGCGATGACCTCCGGCCGGTCGTAGAGGACACCGCGGGTGCCGGGCGCCGAGGCCAGTACGGCGGCCAGCAGTGCGCCGCGCCCGCCGCCCGCGTCCACCACGGTGCCGAACCGGCCGAAGTCGTAGGCGGCGACGACGGGGGCGATGATCTGCCGGGACGCCTCGGTCATGGCGCGGTCGAAGACGCCGAGCACATCGGGGTGGTCGTGCAGATAGTCCCAGACGGGCTTGCCGAGCACCTCGGCGAACGCGGTGTTCCCGGTCCTTACGGCGTCGGTGAGGCCCGCCCAGGCGTGCCGTTCGGCGGGCAGCCCGGTCCAGATCGCGAAGTTGCGCAGACTGGTCGGGGAGTCGGCGCGCAGGGTGCCGCCGAGCTCGGTCAACTCGAATACGCGGCCGTCGTGTTCGGTGAACAGACCGATGTCGGCGCCGGCCCGCAGCAGCCGGTAGAGGCTGGGGGCGTGGGTGTCGGTCGCCGCCGCGATCTCGGAGACCGGTCGGGGTCCTTCGGCCAGGACGTCGGCGACGCCGAGTTCGGCGGTCGCGCTGACCGCCTGGGCGAGCCAGCCGGCGGTGATGATCTGCAGAACCTGGGCGGGCAGGGGCAGTTCGTTGGTGCCTGGGGGCATGACGGGGCTTCCTCCTTGGTACCGGGGGTGGCCGGTGGGTTCGGACCGGGACGCACCGACAGGCCCAGATGAAGTGTGTTCCGGGTGACTGGGCGGTTCAAGGCGCGCCGGTGTCAGGTCTTTGTGCGCTACGTCAGATCTCTGCAGGTTCCGAGGTCAGTGGCCCGGAGCGCCCTGCGGACCCTGTCCTTCGTGCCATATCAGCTCGAAGACGAACCGGTTGATCCGCCAGCCCTCGGGGGTGCGGACGGCGTCGGCCTCGTAGTGCCCGCCGATGGTGAAGTGGGTGCCGGGTTCGGCTGCCCGGCGTACGTGTACGGCGGTCAGATGGGCCCGGATCCTGGCGCGGTCGCCTTCGACGTCGACGGTGTAGTTGGAGGCGGTGTGATGGGTGCGTTCGAAGGTGGTGCGGGCCAGCTCCTGGAACTCGGCGAGTCCGGCCGTTCCCTTGTACTCCCCCATGGGGAAGGTGAGATGGACGTCGTCGGTGAAGACCGAACCGAACCAGTCGTCGCGGTGCCGGTCCCGGTCGAGGTGGGTGACGTAACGGTCGGCGAGAGCGGTGAGTTCGGCCCGGTCGGTGAGGTCGCGCAGCTGGGCCCGCAGCGCGGCGACGGTCTCTTCGGTGCTTTTGGTGCTTTCGGTGCTTTCGGTGCTGGTGACGGCACTCATGCCGGTACTGCCTTTCGGTGGGTGTGGTGTGCCTGCGGTGGTCAGCTCCTGGGGGCGGCGGCCCGCCAGCTGCGCGGGCCGTCGAACATGGCGGCGCGCTCCGGTCTGCGCCAGCCGGCGAGCGAGCGCCGGCGTACCGGGCCGCTGTCCGGTGCCACGGCGGTGAGCCGGGTGAGGAGGGCGGCGGTGAGCGCCGCGAGTTCTTCCGGACGGGGGTTGCCGCGCTGTACGCGCAGGATGTGCTGGTCCATGACGGTCACCTCGAGGGAGTGGTCACTGGGGCGGGTTGCCGTGCTTGCGGCGTGGCAGGTCGGAGTCCTTGGCCAGCAGCATCGCCACGGTGCGGGCCAGGACGGGGCGGGTCTCGCGGGGGTCGATGACGTCGTCCACGAGTCCGCGCTCGGCCGCGTAGAAGGGGTGGACGAGTTCGGCGCGGTATTCGTCGATCTTCTGGCGCCTGGTGTGCTCCGGGTCGTCGGCGGCGGCGATCTCCCGGCGGAAGACGACGTTGGCCGCGCCTTCGGCGCCCATCACGGCGATCTCGTTGCCGGGCCAGGCCAGCGCGACGTCGGCGCCGATGGACCGGGAGTCCATGACGATGTAGGCGCCGCCGTAGGCCTTGCGGAGCACCACCGAGATCCGGGGCACGGTCGCGTTGCAGTACGCGTACAGCAGTTTCGCGCCGTGCCGGATGATGCCGTCGTGCTCCTGGTCGACGCCGGGCAGAAAGCCCGGTACGTCGACCAGGGTGATCAGCGGGATGTTGAACGCGTCGCAGAACTGGACGAATCTGGCGCCCTTCTCGCTGGCCCTGATGTCGAGGACCCCGGCGAGCGCGGCGGGCTGGTTGGCGACGACACCGACGACATGGCCGTCGAGCCGGGCGAGTGCGCATACCAGGTTGGGTGCCCAGCCCGCGTGCACCTCCATGTAGTCGCCGTCGTCGACGAGTTCCTCGATCACGGGGCGTACGTCGTAGGCGCGGCTGCCGTCGGCAGGCACCAGTTCGGTCAGCGCGGGCGAGGTCCGGTCGGCGGGGTCGTCGGCCGGTTCGTACGGCGGCATCTCCCGGTTGTTGGCGGGCAGCAGGGTGAGCAGATGGCGCACCTCGGCGATGCAGGTCTCCTCGTCGTCGTACGCGAAGTGCGCGACGCCGGAGGTCTGCGCGTGCACGTTGGCGCCGCCGAGGCCGTTCTGGGTGATCTCCTCACCGGTGACGGCCTGGACGACATCGGGTCCCGTGATGAACATCTGCGAGGTGTCGCGGACCATGAACACGAAGTCGGTCAGCGCGGGACTGTAGGCCGCGCCGCCGGCGCACGGGCCGAGCATCACGCTGATCTGCGGGATCACCCCGGAGGCGCGGGTGTTGCGCCGGAAGATGCCGCCGTACCCGGCCAGCGCGGAGACACCTTCCTGGATACGGGCGCCCGCGCCGTCGTTCAGCGACACCAGCGGGGCGCCCGCCGAGATGGCCATGTCCATGATCTTGTGGATCTTCGCCGCGTGCGCCTCGCCGAGCGCGCCGCCGAAGATCCGGAAGTCGTGCGCGTACACGAAGACCGTCCGGCCCTCGACCCTGCCCCAGCCGGTGATCACACCGTCCGTGTACGGCTTCTTCGCCTCCAGACCGAAGCCCGTCGCCCGGTGCCTGCGGAACGCCTCCACCTCGGTGAAGCTGCCCTTGTCCAAGAGGAGTTCGACGCGTTCGCGTACGGTCAGCTTCCCCTTGGCATGCTGCCGTTCCGTCGCGGCGGCGCCGGGTCCTTCGTACGCCTCCTTCCTGCGCGCCGCCAGATCGGCGAGCGGTCCTGGGACATCGGGGCTGGGCTGAGCGGTCGCCATGGCGGTCCGTCCTTCGGGTGGGCTCAGTCTGGTCGGCTCATTCGGGGTCGGACCGGCCGGGGTCGGATCCGCCGAGGTCTGACAGGCCGGGCAGGCAGCCGCCCAGGAAGTCCAGCGCCCGCAGGTGGTAGGTGCGGGCCGCCAGTCCGAGGCTGATGTTGTGTCCGGAGCCGGGCTGTCGTTCCGTACGGACCCGGGGTGCGCCGGTCAGCGCCGCCGCGAGATCGGCGAGGTCGTCGTCGCCGTGCAGCCAGGACCGTTCGTGTTCGGCGAAGGTGAAGCGGACCGGTACCCGCACCCGGGACGCCAGCGCCCCGAACTGCTCGGGCCAGCGGGCGACTTCGGCGCTCTCCCGTATCGGGACCGGCGCCGCGGGTACCCGGTCGTGGCGGAAGGTGCCCGCCGGGTAGAGCCGGAGCGGACCCCAGAGCCGGGTCGTTCTCAGCCGGCCGCCGCCGAAGGGGAGTTGTCCCGGCAGCAGGGCGCTGCGATGTCCGCAGCCCGAGATGTCGAGACCCCGCAGGTCGCAGAGTCCGCCGGCGGCGAGGTGCAGGGCGAGCTTGCCGCCGAAGGAGTGGGCCAGCAGCAGGAGTCCGCCGCCGGTCGGATGACGCGCGGCGAACGCCCCGAGCGCGGCACGCACCATGGCGGCCTGGTCGGTGAGGGACAGTCCGTCGGGCAGATGCGCGGCGGAGCGCCCGTAGCCGGGGCGGTCCAGCGCGAGGACGGTGTACCCGCGGCTCGCCCCGAGTGTCAGCAGCGAGAGGGAGGGGTGGGCCTGCCCGTCGAAGTAGCCCGAGGTGAGGCCGCCGCCGTGCAGGGCGACGATCACGGCGCGCGGCGTGGTGGCGGGTTCGGCGAGCAGCGCCGAGAGGGGCGCTTCGGCGCCGTTGAGGGTGATGCGGCGTACGCCCGACGACAGTGCGGGGGTGACGGCCGGCCGGGCGGGGTTCATCCGGCGCCCCCTGTCGTCGCCCGCTCGATTCCGGCGCCGAGCGGGCCTGCCAACTCCGCCGCAGCGGGCTCGCCGTGAGCGCGTTTGACGCCCAGCAGCAGCTCGTCGGCGCTCAGTTGGTAGTCCTGCGTGCCGACCGTCTCCAGTACGACGGTGGCGACGGCGCAGCCCAGCCGCGCGGCGGCGGCGGCCGGAAGCGACCAGGAGAGCCCGGCGAGGAACCCCGCGCGGAAGGCGTCGCCCACGCCGGTGGGTTCGGCCGGCACGTCGGTGGGCACGGCCGGGACCCGCAGGGGCGCTTCCCCGGCCCGCAGCAGGTCGACCCCGTCGGCGCCCCGGGTGACGACCCAGGTGCCGACGTGCGCCAGCACCTGCTCGTCGGTCCAGCCGGTGCGTTCGCGCAGCAGGCCCGCCTCGTACGCGTTGGTGAAGAGGTGACACGCCCCGTCGACCAGCCGGCGGGTGGCGGCCCGGTCGAGCCGGGCGAGTTGCTGCGAGGGGTCGGCGGCGAAGGGAAGGCCTGCGGCGCGCGCCTCGGTGGTGTGCCGGAGCATCGCCTCGGGATCGTCCGGTGCGATCAGCACCAGCTCCGGCCGGCCGGCGCCGGCCACGGTCCTGGTCAGTGAGATGTGCCGCGCCTCGGCCATCGCCCCGGCGTAGAACGTGGCGATCTGGTTGTGGTCGGCGTCGGTGGTGCACACGAAGCGGGCCGTGTGCAGGGTGTCGCTGACCCGTACGGGTGTGATGTCCACGCCCTGCCCGGCCAGCCAGGCGCCGTAGTCGGCGAAGTCGGCGCCGGCGGACCCGGCCAGCACGGGAGCGAGTCCGAGCCGGGCGAGGCCGAGGGCGATGTTGGCGCCCACTCCGCCGCGCCGGATCTCCAGGGTGTCGGCGAGGAACGACAGCGAGACGCTCTCCAGTTGACCGGTGAGCAGCTGCTCGGCGAACCGGCCGGGGTAGGCCATCAGATGGTCGGTGGCGATGGACCCGGTGACCAGCACCCGGTGGCCGCGCGCGGTGCGGCTCGTGGGATGTGCCATCACACGTCCTTCGTCTGCGGGGCCGTCGGGGCGGGCGGCCCGAACCAGTGGTGCAGGGCGGCGGTCAGACCCTCGCCGCTCGGGGCCGTCGACACCCAGCCGACGTGGCCGTCGGGGCGTATCAACAGGGCGCTCAGCCCGCGAAGTTCGTCGTCCTGGTCGTCGAGTGGCTTGGGGGCCGCCGTGGTGACGGTCACCCGGTCGGCCCAGGGCGCCGCCGCGGTCCGTACCGCAGCGTCGTCAGCGAGGTCGAGCAGGACACCGCGCGCGGGACGCAGCAACTGGGTGGTGCTGGTCTCCCCGCCCGGCCCGACGAGGACGCGGTGCGCGACGCGCCTGCCGGCCAGCGGGTGGTCGGCGCCGAGGTCGTAGCGGATGTCCAACCCGCTGACGACACCGGCGAGATGCCGCTTGACGGTGTCGTACGCGATGAGTTCGGCGAACAGGGCACGCAGCGGGTCGGACTCCCGGCCGCCGAGGAAGACCGTTCCCTGGGCGCGGGTGTTCACCAGCAGCCGGGCGCCGACCGGGTGGCGCTCGTCGTGGTAGGTGTCCAGCAGGGCTTCGGGCGCGGTGCCCCGGCTGACGGCGGCGAGTTTCCAGCCGAGGTTGCCGGCGTCCAGGATGCCGGTGCTCATCCCCTGGCCGCCGGCCGGCAGATGGACGTGGGCGGCGTCCCCCGCCAGCAGGACGCGCCCGCGCCGGTACGCGGCCGCCTGACGGGTCGCGTCCGTGAACGAACTCACCCACTGGGTACCGGCGTCGGCGATGTCCTCGCCGGTGAGCCGCAGCCACGCCGCCGCCACCTCGGCGAAGGTCACCGGCGCCGCGTCCTCGCGTGGCGGGGCGCCGTCCGGGCAGACGATGATGCGGTCCACCCCGTCGCCGAGCGGCGCCGCCATCACCATGCCGTGCTCCAGGCGTTCGCCGAGCGGCCGGGGGCGCAGCGAGCGGCCCACCACGTCGGCGAGGTACATCACACGGGACGCCGGTGTGCCGGGGAAGGCGATCCCGGCCGCCGTGCGTACGGGACTGTGCCCGCCGTCGGCGCCCACGAGATAGCCGGCGCGCAACCGTCGGGGGCCTTCGGGGGCTCGTACGGTGATGACCACCGCGGTGTCGTCCGGGCCTGCTCCCTCGTGCAGTTGGGTGAACTCCCAGCCGCGGTGGATCTCGGCTCCGAGGCCGGTTGCCCAGGTCTCCAGGACGGACTCGGTCAGCGACTGCGGTATGCCACGGGCGCCGAAGTGGGCGCCGGGCAGCACGGTGTAGTCGAACCGCACGCCGCCGAAGTGGCCCACGGGGCTGATGTCGAGGGTGTCGCCCTGCCCGAAGCGGGGCAGCAGGCCCCGCTGGTCGAACGCCTCCATGGCGCGGGCCGTGAAGCCCAGGCCACGGGACTGCCCCGTGGGTGCGGCCAGCCGCTCCACGACGGTCACGCGCGCCCCGCCCAGGCGCAGTTCACCGGCGAGTGTCAGCCCGGTCGGTCCGGCGCCGACGACGATGACGTCCGTGTCGTCGGCGTCCTGCGCGGTCGCTGCCTCGGGTGCCATGCCGGTCAGCCCTTCGCCGACCGGGAGTGGGTCACCCGGTAGGTGTTGGCCTGGCGGTTGGTGACGAGCGAGCGGGCCCGGTGCCTGCCGTCGCGGATGTCGGCGGGCCTGTCCTCCTCGGGCAGGCTGTGGAAGGCGTCGTACAGCTCCTTGCTGTCCCACTGGGCGTAGTTGACGACGAAGCTGCCGTCCACACCACGGAAGTAGGTGTGCGACCGGTAGCCGGGCACCGTGGTGATCCACTCGTCCGGCTTGGCGAGTGTGTCCAGCAGTTCCCGCTGGTCCTCGGGTTTCGTGTCGAACACGATCAGTACGGTGTAGTCGTCGCGCTCCGGCGAGATCTCGATGTCCCCGCCGAGTGCGGGGTGGTGCTGGGTGAAGGCGAGCTCGGTCTTCAACAGCCGCACGGTCCGGGCGAGTTTGTGGAACAGCGGCACGGTCTTGCGCTGGAACTTCTGTCCTTCGTAGCGCGCCTGGAGATCGGCGGCGCTGCGCCACTGGATGTAGTTGACCGTGCCCGGCTCGTCGACGCCCGCGTGCAGGGTCGAGGAGATCCAGCCGGGGTAGTCGGCGTGGTCGATGATGTCGCGCATCGCGTCGAGCACGTCGTCCTGGAGGGGCACCGTGTCCGTCTCGAAGAGGTTGAACACGGTCAGATATCCGTCGTCGGGCGAGATCAAGGGCATGGCGGGGGTTCCTTCCGGGTGCGGTCTGCGGGGGGGTACGGGGTACGCGCGGCCGGGCTGCGGGGGCGAGCGGGCCCGGCGGGCGCGAGACGGTCAGGCGGGGCCGAACCACCGGTCGAGTGCCGCCGGCAGCCCCTCCCCTCGCGGTGTGCCGGACGTACCTGCCCATACGACGTGGCCGTCGGGCCGTACGAGCGTCCAGCCGGCGCGGTCCGGCGCGGAGACCGTCCCGGAGGCCGTTCCGGAGTCCGGGGCGGCGGGCGTGGCGAAGGGGACGGCACGGCCGCCGAGGACGGCCCCGAGGTCCGGGGCGCCCGCCGGGCCGAGCAGCAGCCCCCGGCCCGCGCGCAGCGCCTGCGTACTGCTGGACCAGCCCGCCGCCGAAGCGGCCAGCGGTGTGTGCGGCAGCCGGGCGCCGACGAGCGGGTGGGCGGGGCCGCCGACGTCGTACCGGATGTCGAGTCCGCTGATCGTGGCGGCGAGGTGGGTGCGCACCTCTTCGCCGCCGATCAGGTCGGTGATCAGGGCACGTACCGGCTCCACCTCCGGGCCGCCGAGCAGCAGCAGCGCCTGGGCCTCGATGGCCGCGAGCACCCGCAGGCCGACGCTGTGCCGCTCGGCGTGGTAGCTGTCGAGCAGGTCGGGATGGGCGCGCCCCGTGGCCTCGGCGGCCAGTTTCCACCCGAGGTTGAAGGCGTCCTGGAGGCCGAGGTTGAGCGCCTGCCCGCCGATGGGCATCTGCCGGTGGGCCGCGTCCCCCGCGAACAGCACGCGCCCGTGCCGGTACCGCGCGAGCTGGCGCGCAGCGTCGCCGAACGCGTTCACCCACAGCGGGGTGCCGCCGCTGATGTCTTCGCCGGTGACCCGCTTCCACGCCTGTGTGATCTCACCGAACGTGGGCGGGCCGGTACGGCTCAGTGCCGGCGCGCCGTGCTCGTGCACCATGACCCGGGTCACCCCGTCCGCCCGCCGCGCCGCGATGGCCAGCCCGTCGGGGAGCCGCTGGAACCGCCGGTCGGGCACCTCGATGCCCGCGACGTCGGCGCGCAGCAGTTCGCGGCGCGCGTCGTGGCCGGGGAAGTCGGCTCCCAACAGGCCGCGTACGGCGCTGTCTTCGCCGTCACAGGCGACGAGATGGCTGCCGCGTACCAGGAAGGGGCCGCTGTCCCCGACGGCTTCGACCTCGACGTACGCGCCCGTGTCGGTGACCGCGCGGACCTCGTGGCCGCGCCGGATGTCGGCGCCGAGCCCCGTGGCCCACTCCCCCAGCAGCCGTTCGGTGTCGAACTGCGGGACCTTCCACTGGCCCGGCCGGCTGCCGGGCAGTGTCAGGTCCAGCGGAATGCCGGCGAAGTGTCCGCGCAGGTCGTTCGGCGGGGCGGGTAAGGCGGCCGTCAGTCCCCGGCTGTCGAGGATTTCCATGGTGCGGGCGTGCAGGGTCGAGGCCCGCGACTCGGTGGTCGGCGCCGTGCGCCGTTCCAGTACGACGACGTCCGCGCCGCCGAGGCGCAGCTCCCCGGCGAGCAGCAGCCCGACGGGGCCCGCGCCCACGACGATGACCTGGGTGTCCAGGGGGTCACCCGGCATGTCAGCCCCGCTCGCCCGTGCGGCCTTCGGCGTACGCCTTGGCGTGGCCGAGGGTGGCGAGGCTGTTGGTGGACAGGGCGGTGTGCACGTAGCTCCGCGCGTCGTCCGCGGTGGCCTCGGGGCCGAGGACGGCGGAGATGTTGTCGGTGTTGAGGGTGACGGTGTGCTGGGAGGAGGCGACGGTGCCGTCCCCGGTCTCCTCGAAGGTCCAGATCCCGGTGTGCAGCGTCAGCAGCGCGGGCAGGGTGACCTGCTTGTAGGCGATGCGGTGGTGCGGGAAGGTCACGCGGTACGACTTGGTGGTGTGCGTGGAGCCGTCCTTGGCCCGGGTGTCCATCTCCAGTGTCTGGAGCCCCGGGGTGTCCTCGGTGAGGCGTACGGACGCGACGTGCGGCAGCCGCTCGGCCCACAGGTCGGCCTCGTTGACGAAGTCGAAGAGGTCCTTGGCCGCGCCGTCCACGGTGACGCTGTCGGTGAAGGAGAACGTCAGGTCCTCGGCCGCGTGGGCGGCTTCGACGTTGGTGCGCAGCGCGGCGAGTTCCGAGCGGCTGTTGCGGTCGACCGCCTCGTCGATCCAGGCGAGCCCCTGCGGGTCGTCGTCCACGGCGCGGTAGTCGTGCAACAGCCGTACCCGTGACTTCTGTTCGCCGAGCTGTTCGATGATCCAGACGCCGCCCATCGCGGCGACCGGCGGGGCACTGATCTCCTGCCGGAAGGTGATGCGCAGGCCGTCCGGGTCCAGCGTGCGGCGCGAGGTCCAGTTCTTCGCCTCTTCACCTGCGGTGGCCCAGATGCGGATGCGCTCCTCGGCGCCGTTGTGCTCGACCTGGTCGACATGGATGGTGGGCGGGAAGATCCGGGGCCAGTTCACCACTTCCGCCAGGAGACGGTAGACGGCCGATGCCGGCGCGCCGACGGTGATCTCGTGCTCGACCTCACGGGTCGTCATGGTCGCTGCTCCTCAAGGAGTCCGGTGACGGGAGGGATGGCAACGGCGGTACCCGGCTCAGAAGTTGCCGAGTCCGCCGCAGACGTTGAGGGCCTGGGCCGTGATGGAGGCCGCGGTGTCGGAGGCGAGGTAACCGACCAGTCCCGCGACCTCGTCGGGGGTGGAGTACCGGCCGAGCGGGATCTTCGCCTGGAACTTCTCCAGGATCGCGTCCTCCGTGGTGTCCCAGGCGGCGGCGTACCCCTGCCGCACGCGCTGCGCCATCGGCGTCTCCACGTATCCGGGGCAGACGGCGTTGACGGTGATGCCGGTGGGGGCGAGTTCGTTGCCGAGGGCCTTGGTGAAGCCGACCACGCCGTGCTTGGACGCGGAGTACGGGGCGCCCAGCACCACGCCCTGCTTGCCCGCCGTGGAGGCGATGTTGATGATGCGGCCCCGGTCCTTGTGGCGCAGCCCGCCGGCGGTGAGGACTTCGCGGGTCAGCCGGAACACACTGGTGAGGTTGGTCTCGATGACGTCCTCCCACAGCTCGTCCGGGATGTCGGCGGTGACGCCGCCGCCCGAGCGGCCCGCGTTGTTGACGAGGACGTCGATCGCGCCGAACCGGTCGACGGCGGCCCGCACGAACTCCCGTACCGCCGCCGCGTCCCGGACGTCGACGACCGCGCCCGCCACGTCGAGCCCTTCGGCGGTGAGTTCCTTGACGGTGGCCTCGACGTTCTCCGCGTCGCGGGCGCCGATGAACACGCGGTGCCCCTGGGAGCCGAGCAGCCGGGCGACGGCCAGCCCGATGCCGCTGGTGGCGCCGGTGACCAGGGCGACGCGGCCGGTGCCGGTCGTGGTGGTGTCGGACATGGTGGTCCTCTCAGGCGATACGGGGGGCGGTCAGCAGGTCGTTGACGACGCCGATGAGGGCGCGCGGTGTCAGGGCGTTGGTCAGTACGTCGTCGTCGAGGGCGATGCCGTACGTACGCTCGATGCGCCCGCCGGTCTCGAGCAGGGCCAGCGACTCGTAGCCGAGTGCCTCGAACTCCGTGTCCAGGAAGTCGCCTTCGAAGTCGACGCCCTCCTCGGCGCCGGCGGCCTCCAGGAGGATCTGCTTGAGGTCGGCGGGGGTGAAAAGCTCGGCAGACAAAGGAAAGGTCCTTCCGGTGGGGGTGATCGGTCCCGGCGCGCTCAGCGGCCGGGGTGGGGCGTCGCGGGGGCGCGCAGGACGACGGCGGAGTTGAAGCCGCCGTGGCCGCGGGCCAGCACCAGCGCGGTGCGCAGTTCGGTGTGGCGCGGGCGGTCCACCACGAGGTCGAGGTCGTAGTCGGGTGAGAGGCGGACGTTCACCGCCGCCGGAACGACGCCGTCGCGCAGGGCGAGCAGCGCGGTCGCCAGGTCGAGGGGTGCGGCGCCCGAGTAGAGCCGTCCGGTCATCGTCTTCGGGGCGCTGACCGGAACGCCGTGCGGTCCGAAGACCTCGACGAGCGCGTCGGCCTCGACGCGGTCCAGGTCCAGGTCGGCGGCCGCGTCGGCGAAGACCACGTCGATGTCCGCCGGGTCGGCCGAGGCGTCGGCGAGGGCCAGTTCGACGGCCTTGCGCAGGGCGGGCGGCCGGCCGCTGCCGGGCTTCGGGTCGAAGGTGGCGCCGTATCCGGCGATCTCCCCGTAGCTGTGCGCGCCGCGTTCCCCGGCCGCTTCGGCGTCCTCCAGGATCAGGATCGCGCCGCCCTCGCCCGGTACGAATCCGGCGGCGTCGCGGTCGAAGGGCAGGTAGGCGCGGGCGGGTTCCTCGCTGGTGCTGAGGCGGCCGCTGGCCAGCTGCGCGACCCAGCCCCAGGGGCACAGGGAGGCGTCCACGCCGCCCGAGACGACCAGCCTGGTGCCCTTGCGGATCTGCCGGCGGGCCTGGGCGACGGCGTCGAGCCCGCCTGCCTGGTCGCTGACGACGACCCCGCTGGGTCCCTTCATGCCGTTGCGGATGGATATCTGGCCGCTGTTGACGGCGTAGAACCAGGCGAACGACTGGTAGGCGGAGACGTACTGGCTGCCCTGGCCCCACAGTTTGCGCAGTTCGTTCTGGCCGAACTCGAAGCCGCCCGAGGCGCTGGCCGTGACCACGCCCATGTCGAACCCCGCCAGCTCGTCCGGGCTGACGCCCGCGTCGGCGAGCGCCCAGTCGGCGGCGGCGAGCGCGATCCTGGTCATCCGGTCGGTCTGCGGGATGAGCCGGCTCGGCAGATGCTCCTCGGCGGCGAACCCCGGTATCTCGCCCGCCAGTTTGGCCGGGTAGCCCGACGGGTCGAAGCGGGTGAGGCGGCCGATGCCGCTCTTGCCCCCGCGGGTGGCTTCCCAATGGTCCCGCGCGCCGAGCCCGTTCGGCGACGCGACGCCAAGTCCGGTCACCACGACCGATGTTCCCTTGCTCACGCCAGCTTCCTTTCCGGACCTGCCAGCACCATCGCGCTCTGGAATCCGCCGAACCCACTGCCCACGGTGAGCACCACGTCGATCAACTGGTCGCGTGCGTGCAGCGGCACGTAGTCGAGGTCGCACTCGGGGTCGGGCGTGTGGAGGTTGGCCGTCGGGGGCACCACGTCGTACTCCATGGCCAGGACCGAGGCGGCGATCTCGATGGAGCCGATGGCGCCCAGTGAGTGGCCCACCATGGACTTGATCGAGCTGACCGGCGTCCGGTAGGCGTGGTCGCCGAGGCTCCTCTTGAACGCGGCGGTCTCGTGGCGGTCGTTCTGCTTGGTGCCCGAGCCGTGCGCGTTGATGTAGTCGACGGCCTCGCCGGGCAGCCGCGCCTCGTCGAGGGCGACCCGGATCGCCTCGGCCATCTCGGCGCCGTCCGGGCGCAGTCCGGTCATGTGGTAGGCGTTGGAGCGGGTCGCGTAGCCGGCGATCTCCGCGTAGATGTGCGCGCCGCGTCTGCGGGCGCTGTCCAGTTCCTCCAGCACGAACACCGCGGCGCCCTCGCCGAGGACGAATCCGTTGCGCGTCCCGTCGAAGGGGCGTGACGCGTGGGCCGGGTCGTCGTGGCGTGGTGTGGTGGCTTTGATCGCGTCGAAGCAGGCCATGGTGATCGGCGAGATCGGCGCGTCCGAGGAGCCCGCGACCATGACGTCGGCCGAGCCCTCGCGGATCAGCTCGGCGGCGTACCCGACGGAGTCGATCCCTGACGTGCAGCCGGTGGAGACCACGGTGCTCGGGCCTTCGGCGCCGACCGCCCAGGCCACCTCGGCGGCGAAGGAGCTGGGGACGAGATGGTTGTAGAGGTGCGGCGCCGCGTACCGGTGGTCGACCAGGTCGAGCCGGCCGCCGTCGCTGACGACGCGGTACTCCTCGTCGAGCCCCATCGTGGCGCCGACGGCGCTGCCGACGGTGACCCCGGTGCGGTACGGGTCGAGGTCGGCGAACTCGATGCCGCTGTCCGCGACGGCGCCGCGCGCGGCGACCACGGCGAACTGCGCTGCCCGGTCCATCCGGCGGATCTCCTGCGGGGCCAGGCCGTGTGCGTAGGGGTCGAAGTCGATCTCGGCTGCGACGCGTGAGCGGAACGGCGTGGGGTCGAAGAAGGTGATGCCGCGGGTCGCCGTGCGTCCTTCGCTCAGCAGGTCCCAGAAGTTCTTGGCACCGACACCGCCGGGGGCGAGGACCTCCAGGCCGGTGATGACGACGCGTCTGGCGCTCACGCCGACGCCTCCCAGGAGTAGAACCGGGTCGCCATCGCGTCGGCGGGTGAGCGCCAGGTCGCGGGGTCGTACGCCTCGATGAACGGCTTCAGGTCGTTGCTGATGCCGATGAACCGGGGGTCGGTCTTGGCTGCCTCGATCAGCTCGCCGCCGTTGTCCTCGTCGAAGTCCTGGAGGTGGAAGTACAGCCCCCGGTAGGAGAAGAGCTGGCGGCGCCGCGTCCCCATCCGGTGCGGCATCTCCGTCGCGTCGAAGTCGGCGAACAGCCGGGCCACATCCGTGCTCGCGCCCGGCTCCAGCCTGGCGACAATCAAGGTGCTGTGCATGCGTACTCACTCCTCGTTCGTGTAATGTCCATGACATACGAGCGCAACATGTCGCCCCCGGATGTCAGCAAGTGATCGCGCCGGCCAACGACATCAAGGCTCATCGGTTCCGGTGCGGCGATCAATACGAGCCGGTTCAGGGCTTCGTCAGGCTTTTCCGGGGACCACACGGCAATGTCAGACCCGCGCCGGACAATGACAAAAACACGCAGGAATGTGACAGGACCCGACCGATTGCGTCAGACGACCCGCGGTTCATGCGAGGACGATGCCGACGGCGGTCGCCGAACTCCGCACGGCCAGGGCGGTGCCGAGGCTGAGCAGGCCGATCAGTACGAGGTAGCGGACGGACCCCACGGCGGCCCGCAGGGGGCGGTGAGCAGCGCGGCCGGTACGACGGAGCCGCTGCGGCCGAGCCGGTACTGGGCGACGAGTTGGGGGGCGAGACCGGCCAGCGTCAGGGCGCCGAAGATCAGGAAGGAACCGGCGCTCGCCGCCGTGACGGTGATCCCCGCGGTCAAGGGCCGCAGGAAGGCCAGCGGCAGCCCGGTAGACAGGCACAACAGGCCTACCAGCATGGCGAATTGGACCCCGGTGGCGGCTTCGGCGAACATCCGGGGAATCGACCCGTGGGCGGCGGCGAACTCGGTGAGTGATGCCAGGACGGCGAGCAGCACGAGCAGCGACCCGGCCACGGCGTTCGTGCGGGGACGGTCCGCCACCCGGCGTAGCGTGCTGCTCCAGGTGTCACGCATCCAGGTGTCACGCCAAGCCGTCACGCTGTCCACGACGGCCCGTATGGCAGTGGGTGCGGAGCGCCGGGGGGACAGCGCCGCCGACGCCGGGGGCGGGCCGTCGTCCTACGGCGTATAGACGGCGTCGCTGCCGTACAACTCCCTTGTGAACGTGGAGACATCGGCGCTGCGATCGGCGCCGTCCAGGTTGTACGTGAGGAAGACGCCGTACCCCTCGCTGACGGTGCGGCGGGCGAGGTCGGCGACCGTGCTCTGCGAGGTCCCGCCGATCTGGACGGCCGCCGGCGAGAGCTGCGACTTGGGCAGTCCGATGCCGGGGACCTGCCAGCTGCCGTAGTACGGGTTCCAGGCGTAGCTGAACTTGGACGACACGTCGACGCCGCCGGAGGAGAGCCGCGAGGCGGCCGGGCCGATGTTGTAGAGGCTGATGATCTTGTCCGGCATGTTCGCGCGGAGCGCCGTCACGAGATTCACGAACGAGCTGTCGTTGGGCTGACCGGTGCCGTTGTTGCCGTAGTCGGCGTACTCGTCGTCGAAGTCGATGCCGTCGAGGCCGTACTGGGCGACGGCGTCCGACAGTTGTTTCGCGAAGGCCGACGCCGCCTGCTGGGACGGGAAGTTGGCGAAACCGGCGCCCTGGTGGTTGCCGAGCACCGACAGGACGACCTTGATGCCCTTCTGCTGCAACGGCCTTATCTCCGTGGCGGCGTTGTCGAGGACGCGCTGCACGTTCTCGTTGAAGGAGAGGTAGGCCGCCTGCGTGCCCGTGTCGTAGTTGATGTTCGCCGCGAAGATCACGGCGACGTCGAAGACGTTGCCGCCGCCGTCCGCGAGGCTGTACTTGCCGACGTTGACCATGCTGTTGTTGTTCACCTCGACGTACGCCACCGAGGTCGGCCCCTGCTTCGCGGCGGCCGACGCGGGTGCGGGGGCCGGGGCGGGGGCCGCCGCCGCACCGGTGGTGGCGGTCGCGCCGAAAGCGAGGGCCGCGACGGCCGACAGCGCCAGCGCGGCCGTCCGTACTCTGCTCCGTACCGGAGTGAACATCGTTGATCGGTCTCCCCTCGCGTGGGTCGGCGCGTGCCCGGCCTGTCCGGAGGCGCCGCGTGAGCCCTCCGAGTTTTCCGCCTCCGGGGTCGAATCCCGGGAATCTCGCGCGAACTCTCACGATCTCCACCCACGCTCCACCACAACTCCGCTTCCACATAGGCGAGTTGGCGCGTCCAGCACAGTCGACCGAGCACCAACTCGGCACCCGGGCCGAAATATTGCACAGACTTCTGTGCACTGCCTTCTATGCACAGACTTCTTTGTGGTCTAGCTTGAGTGTCATGGAACTACCGCAGCAGCCCTCCCAAGTACATCTGACCGCCCGCAACTTGCGCGGCATCGCGCATCCCCTGCGGGTCCAGATCCTCACCAGTCTGCGGACGGAGGGCCCGGCGACGGCGACCACGCTGGCCCACCGGCTGGACCAGAACACCGGGGCGACCAGCTACCACCTGCGCCAGCTCGCGGAGTACGGCTTCATCACGGAGGCGCCCTCGCGGGGCGGCCGGCGGGAGCGGTGGTGGCAGGCGGCGCACGCCAACACCGTCGTCCCCGACGACGAGGTGCTGGACGGCAGCGAAGGGCTCGGCATCGCGTACCTCCAGGCCCTCGGCCGGGTCTGGTCCGACGCCATGACCGCGGCGATCGAGGCCACCCCTTCGCTCACGCCCGAGTGGCGTGACGCACAGGACTTCGGCGACTACGCGCTCACCCTCTCCGCCGCCGACGCCAAGGAGTTGACGGCGGAGATCCACGCCCTGCTCCGCCGGCGTACGTCCGCCGCCGCCGACGCGGCGGGCGCGGGCGAGCGGCCGCAGGACGCGGCACGGGTCTCCTTCCAGTTCCAGTTGTTCCCGATCAGCGAGGACCGGCACGTCACCCAGACCACCGACATGGAGTAGAACGATGGCCACTCAGCACACAGCCGCCGAGACGGCGGCGGACAACGGCGCACCCGCGACCGCGCCGGACCTGGGCCCCCGGGTCCTGCGCGGCCTGATCGGCATGCTGTCGGCCAACGCGGCGGCCCTGTCGGCCAACCGCGTGTTGTCGATCGCGCTGCCCTGGTTCGTGCTGACGACCACGGGCAGCGTCGGCAAGACGGGTCTGGTGGCCTTCTGCCAGATCGTGCCGTACGTGATCTCGCAGGCGCTGGCCGGCCCGATCATCGACCGTATCGGCCCCAAGCGGATCAGTGTGGCGGGCGACCTCCTGTCCACCGTCGCGATGGCCACCGCTCCGCTGCTCTACATGACCGGCAGCCTGCCGTTCGGCCTGCTGCTGGGGCTGCTCGCGATCGTCGGCGCCGCCGACGGTCCTGCCAACGGCGCGAAGGGACTCTTCGTGCCCGGGGCCACCCGCGCCGCCCGGGTGCCCATCGAGCGGGGCACCGGACTCTCGGCCGCCGTCGAACGGACAGCGACCACCGTCGGGCCGGCCATCGCCGGCGTGGTCGTCACCGCCTTCGGCAGCCTGTACGCGCTGTGGATCACCGCCGCGCTGTTCGCGGTGTCGGCGCTGATCGTGTCGACCACCCTCAGCGACCCGGTGCCCGAGCCGCACGAGACGCCGATCGAGGAGGGCGGCGGTTACTTCTCCCAACTGCGCCAGGGTGCGGCCTTCCTGCGGGACGCGAAGCTGCTGCGGTCCATCGTGTGCATGCTGGCGGTGACCAATCTCCTGGACCAGGCGTTCATGTCGGTGCTGCTGCCGGTGTGGGCGAAGGAGTCGGGGAACGGCGCGGAGGCCATCGGCCTGGTGGTCAGTGTCTTCGCCGCGACGTCGATCATCGCCGCGCTGGTGGCGGCGGGGGTGGCCGAGCGGCTGCCCCGGCGCACCGTCTATCTGATCGGCTTCTCCCTGGGCGGCCTGCCCCGGTTCGCCGCGATGGCGACGGGAGCACCGCTGTGGCTGGTGCTGACGGTGCTCGCCGTGGGCGGCCTGGGCTCCGGCTTCGTGAACCCGATCGTGGGCGCCGTGACGTACGAGCTGATCCCGACCCCCCTGCTGGGCCGGGTCAAGACACTGGCGCAGGCGGTCACTTGGGCGGGTATCCCGTTCGGCGGGCTGCTGGGGGCAGGTCTGGTGACGCTGACCGGCACCTCGACGGCGCTGTGGATCGTGGGCGGGCTGTACCTGATCGCCATCGTTGTGCCGGGCCTGAGCAAGGAATGGTCCGGGATGCGCAAGCAGCCGGCGGCCGAACCCGCCACCGTCGAAACCGCGGACACCATCGATACGGCGGACGCCGTCGCGAGCGCGGCAGCGCGGGCCGTACCGCTGGAGAAGCCCTCGGTCCCGGCCGGGGTCTGAACCGGCGCGGCAACGCGCGGGACGCGCGTGGCGGCCGGGGCATCTCGCCCCGGCCGCCACGCGTACGGGCAGAAGTACCCATGTGCCGCGGGCAGAAGTAACCAGTTATCTCGTCAAGATCGCTCTGCCAGCATCGAATTCGGCTGAGCATCCGAGGGCCTTCCGTTACGGGTCGACGACGAGGAACTGGTGGACGCATGACTACGAATCCGATGGTGCCCCCGGCGCCGGCACCCGGCCGGGAAGCGGGACCTGAGCCGTTCTCGCCGGCGGAGGCCCGTATAGCCGACGTATGGCGGTCCGTTCTCGGCACCGATGTGGCGACGGCGGACTCCGATTTCTTCCTGCTGGGCGGCACCGGCGAGCAGGCGGCGGAAATGACCCGCCGGGTCGCGGCGGAATTCGGCTCGGAATTCCAGGCCCTTTCACCACCGGGCTCGTTGACCGTACGGACCGTGGCGTCGTTCCTCGCCGACGAGGCCATGGAGCGGGCCCGCCTGCTGTTCGCCTCCCTGGACGAGAGCGACGAGGGCATGGCCGACGGTGCGGCTGCCCTGGCCTCGGCATCCGCTCCCGACGACACCGCCGCGATCCCCGTCGCAGCACGGGACGGGCGGCCGTTGCCGCTGTCGTTCGCGCAGCGCCGTCTGTGGTTCCTGGACCAACTGGAGCCGGGCCGGGCCGAATACCTCATCCCGATGGGGCTGCGCATCAGCGGTCCGCTGGACGTGCCGGCCCTGGAGGCGTCACTGTCGGAGCTGGTGGCGCGGCACGAGGTGCTGCGGACCCGTTTCGTCACCGACGGGGACGGCACCCCCGGTCAGCTCGTCGACGAGCCACGGCCACTGCCGCTGGCCGTGCACGACCTGCGGTCCGTGGCTGACGCCGGCGCCCGTGAGGAGGCCGCCGTCGCGCTCGTGGACACGGAGGGCTTCCGGCCGGTGGATCTCGCCACCGGGCCGATGGTCCGCGCCCTGCTGGTCCAGCTGGGCGACGAGGACCACCTGCTGTCGCTGACGATTCATCACATCGCCTTTGACGGCTGGTCGGTGGGCGTCCTCTCCCGGGAGCTGACCACGCTGTACACGGCGCGGGTCACGGAAGTCGCCGCAGGTCTGCCCGAACCGCCCCTGCAGTACGCCGACTTCGCCGTCTGGCAGCGCGGGTGGCTCACCGGTGACGTGCTGGACGGGCAACTGGACTACTGGCGCGGGGTGCTGGCGGGCACCGAGCCGCTGGAGCTGCCCACCGACCGCAGGCGCCCGGCGCGGCGCAGCGGCAACGGAGCGATGCTCACCTTCACCGTCCCGGCCGAAACGGCCGACGGGGCCCGCCGGCTGGCGCACGACACGGGCGCGAGCCTGTTCATGACGCTGCTCGCCGTGTTCCAGGTCGTGCTGTCGCGCTACAGCGGCCAGGAGGACATCGCGGTGGGCACGCCGATCGCGGGCCGCAACCGGTCCGAGATCGAGGACATGGTCGGCTTCTTCGTGAACACGCTGGTGATGCGGACGGACCTGTCGGGCGACCCGACGTTCACCGACCTCGTCGACCGCGTCAAGGACACCGCACTCGGCGCCTACGACCACCAGGACCTCCCCTTCGAGCGGCTGGTGGAGGAGCTGGCGCCGCAGCGGGACCTGTCCAGGAACCCGCTGTTCCAGACCATGTTCGTCCTGCAGAACACCCCCGACAGCCGCTCCTGGGAGCTGCCCGGCGTCAGCGTCCGTCAACTGGACGTGGCCGCGCAGGAGTCCAAGTTCGACTTCACCTTCTACGCGACGGAGGCCGCCGACGGCGCTCTGGACGGCACGATCGTCTACTCCACCGACCTCTTCGACGAAGCCACGATGGTCCGGCTCGCCGGACACTTCGAGACCCTGCTCGGTGCGGCCGCCGACGCCCCCGACGCCCCGCTCTCCACGCTGGAGATGCTGACGGCCGCGGAGCGCCGGGACATCCTCACCGCGTGGAACGGGGCGGACACCGACGCCCCCGACGCCGTCACCGTGCACCGGCTGTTCGAGGACCGGGCCGCCGAGCGCCCGAACTCCCCCGCCGTCACCTGCGGTTCGGATCATCTGACCTACCGGGAGCTGGACGAGCGGGCCGAGTGGATCGCCGCCCTGCTGCGCGAGCGCGGAGCGGGGCCCGGGACCCTGGTCGCCATCTGCCTCGACCGGGGCACCGACATGGTGAGCGCCCTGCTCGGCATCCTCAAGTCGGGCGCCGCGTATGTGCCGTTGGACCCGACGTACCCGACCGAGCGGCTTGCCTACATGGTCGAGGACAGCGGGGCGCCGCTGATCGTCACCCGGTCGTCGCACGCCGAGCGGCTGCCCGCCGCCACCCCGCTCCTGCTGCTGGAGGACTGGCCGTCAGAGCTGCCCGCCCGTACCGATGACGGTCCGGCGCCCGAGGCGGGGCCGGACGACCTGGCGTACGTGATCTACACGAGCGGTTCGACGGGCCGCCCGAAGGGCGTGCAGATCACCCACGGCGCCCTGCGCGCGCGGATGCGGGAGACCCGGCGGCAGCTGGAACTCAGCTGCGAGGACCGGGTGCTGCAGTTCGCTTCGATCTCCTTCGACTCCTCCGTGGGTCAGCTGTTCGCGCCGCTCGTCTCGGGCGCGTCCCTGGTGCTGCGCGACGACGCGTGGGACCCGGGCATGCTGGCGCAGGCGCTGCGCACCAACAAGGTGACGGTGGCCTGGCTCACCCCTTCGGCGTTCGGTGCGCTCGCCGCCCAGCTCGACGGGCCGGACGCCGTCGGCCCGGAGCTGCGGCTGGTACGGCTCGGCGGTGAGGCGCTCCCGCGCGAGCAGGTACGCCAGTGGTTCCGCCACACCTCGGTGCCGCTCGTCAACGGTTACGGTCCGACCGAGGCGGCGCAGGAGGCGGCGACGGCGCGGATCACCGGACCCGGCGACCATGTGCCGATCGGCCGCCCGGTCGCCAACGCGAAGGTCTTCGTGGTGGACCGGCGCGGCCGGCCGGTCCCGGTGGGCGTCCCCGGCGAGATGTGGATCAGCTGCCCCGGCCTGGCCCGTGGATATCTGGGCAGGCCCGAGCTGACCGACGAGAAGTTCACCGTCGTCACCGTGGACGGGGCGCCACGGCGCGTGTACCGCACCGGCGACCTCGCGAAGTGGCACCCGGACGGGGAACTGGAGTTCGTCGGCCGGGGTGACAACCAGGTCAAGCTGCGCGGCTACCGGATCGAACTCGGCGAGATCGAGGCGGCGCTGCTCACCCACCCGTCGGTCACGCTCGCCACCGTCCTGCTGCGTGAGGACGTACCCGGCGAACCCCGGCTGGTGGCGTACGTCGTCGCTGACCCGCCCGTCGAGACAGCCGCGCTGCGCACCCACCTCCAGCGCGACCTGCCGGACTACATGGTGCCCGCCGCCTTCGTGCCCCTCGACCGCATTCCGCTCACCCCCAACGGCAAGACGGACCGCCGCGCACTGCCCGCGCCCGCCTCCGACCGGCCCGAGCTGGGCGCCGCGTACACGGCCCCGCGCACCGAGACGGAGCGGACGGTGGCCCAGGTCTGGGCAGAGGTGCTCGGCATCGACACGGTCGGCGTGGACGACGACTTCTTCGCGCTCGGCGGCCACTCGCTGCTGGCGACGCAGGTCGTGTCGCGGCTGCGCCGGCGGCTCGGTGTCGACGTCCCCGTACGGACCCTGTTCAGCGCGCCGACCCCGGCGCTGCTCGCCGCCGCCGTGGCGGACCTCGACGACGTCGGGATCTCCCGCATCACCGCCGTACCGCGCGACGGCGATCCGCTCCCGCTGAGCTTCGCCCAGCAACGGCTCTGGTTCCTCGACCAGTTGGAGCCGGGCAGGGCCGAATACCTGCTGCCCTTCGCCTACCGCGTCCAGGGCCTGATCGACGGGGACGCCCTCAACACGGCCTTCACCGAGCTGGTTTCCCGCCACGAGATCCTGCGCACCCGGTTCCGCACGGACGAAGCGGGCTCCCCGGTCCAGTCGATCGCCCCGCCGGGGCCGATGACGGTGCTGGTACGGGATCTGCGGCCCGTCGCCGACGACACGGCCAGGGAAGAGGCCTGCACGGCGGTCCTGGCCGAGGACGCGCTGCGCCCGGTGGACCTCACCGCCGGCCCTGTGCTGCGCGCCGTGCTGGTACGACTCGCCGACGAAGAAGCGGTCCTGGCGGTCACCGTGCACCACATCGCCTTCGACGGCTGGTCGGTGGGCGTGCTGGTACGTGAGCTGTCCGCGCTGTACGCGGCGGCCCTGGGCAAGGGATCCGTCCCCGCGCCGCCGTCGGTGCAGTACGCCGACTACGCGCTGTGGCAGCGCGGCTGGCTGACCGGCGCACCGCTGGATCGCCAACTCGACTACTGGCGCGACCGGTTGGCGGGCCTGGAGCCGCTGGAGCTGCCGACGGACCACGCCCGGCCGACGGAGCGCACCGGCAAGGGCGAGGTCGTCCGGTTCTCGGTGCCCGCCGACGTCGCCGCACGGGCCAAGGCGGTCTCCGCCGAGGGCGGCGCGAGCCTGTTCATGACGCTGTTGTCGGTGTTCCAGCTGCTGCTGGCCCGCTACAGCGGACAGCGGGACGTCGCGGTGGGCACCCCCATCGCGGGCCGCAACCGGGCCGAGACCGAAGACCTGATCGGCTTCTTCGTCAACACGCTCGTCCTGCGCACCGACCTGTCCGGCGATCCGGCGTTCACCGAGCTGCTGGCCCGCGTCAAGGACGCGGCGCTGGGCGCGTACGACCACCAGGACCTGCCGTTCGAGCGGCTGGTGGAGGAGCTGGCGCCCGACCGTGATCTGTCCCGCAACCCGCTGTTCCAGACGCTGTTCGCGCTCCAGAACACGCCCGGCGCCGACGCGTGGAGCCTGCCGGGGCTGACGGCGGAACCCGTCGAGTCCCCGGTACGCGACGCGAAGTTCGACCTGTCGATGTACCTCGCCGAGGCGGCCGACGGCACCCTGGACGGCGCGATCGTCTACGCGGGCGACCTGTTCACCGAGGCCACCGCACGACGCCTCGTGGACCACTTCACCAATCTGCTGGACGCGGCCACCGCGCGCCCGCGCACCGCGCTGTCCGAGCTGGAGATGCTGGGCGCGGACGAGCGCCACCGGATCGTGACCGAGTGGAACGCCACCTCGGCGCCCATCCCGGCCACCGCGACCCTGCACGGACTGTTCGAGGCGCGTGCGGCGCTCACCCCGGACGCCGTCGCCGTCGTGTGCGGCAGCGACGAGCTGACGTACCGCGAACTCGACGAACGCGCAAACCAGTTGGCCCACCGGCTGCGCGCCGAGCCGGGGATCGGTCCCGACGTCCCGGTGGGGGTCTGCCTGGAGCGCTCCCCCGCCCTGGTGTGGACACTGCTGGGCATCCTCAAGGCGGGTGCGGCCTACGTACCGCTCGACCCGGAGCATCCGGCGGAGCGGCTGGCGTACCTGGTCGAGGACTCCGGTGCGCCCCTGGTCGTCACCGACATCGCGCACGCCGGCCTGCTGGGCGAAGGCCCTGGCCTGCTGGCCGTCGACCGCCCGGCGGACCTGCCGGACACCCTCCCCGTCACCGCGCCGGAACCCGTCGCGGGACCCGGCGACCTGTCCTACCTGATCTACACCAGCGGCTCGACCGGACGTCCGAAGGGCGTGCGCATCGAACACCGGGGCGTGGTCAACTACCTGGCCGGGATGCAGGACGCGTTCCCGCTCACCCCGGGCGAGGGCTTCCTCCAGGCGACGCCGCTGTCCTTCGACGTCTCGGCGTACGAGATCTTCTGGCCGCTGTGGCAGGGCGCGAAGGTCGTGCTCGTACCCGGCTCCGACCGGCTGGACATGACCGCGGTGTCCCGCCTGATGCACACCCACCAGGTGGTCGGCCTGCACTTCGTCCCGAGCCTGCTGGACCTGTTCGTCTCCCAGGTACGGCCCGAGGACTGCGCGCGTCTGCGGTACGCCTTCGCGAGCGGCGAACCCCTGCAGCCGACGCTGGTGGCCCGCTTCCTCGACAGTTTCCCCGGAGACCTGATCAACCTGTACGGCGCCACGGAGGTCTCCGTCGACACCACGTACTGGCGGGCGTCGCGCACCGACCCGCACGGTCCGGTCCTCGCCGGACGGCCCATGGTGAACCAGACCGTGTACGTCCTCGACCCGGACCGCCGTCCCGTACCGGCCGGAGTGCTGGGCGAGGTGTACCTCGGCGGTGACAGCGTCGGGCGCGGCTACCACGAGCGGCCCGAACTCACCGCCGAGCGCTTCGTACCCGACCCGTTCACCGGCGGCCGCATGTACCGCACAGGTGACGTCGGCCGCTTCACCCCCGACGGTGAACTCGACCTGCTGGGACGCATCGACCGTCAGGTGAAACTGCGCGGCGTACGGGTCGAACTCGCCGAGATCGAGGCGGTCCTGCTCACCCATGAAGCGGTCGGGGTGTGCGCGGTCACCGTCCGCGAGGACGCCCCGGGCGACAAGCGGCTCGTCGCGTATCACGTACCGGCGCCCGGCAGTTCGGCGGAGACCGGCGCGCTGCGGGGATGGGCGGCCGAGCGGCTGCCCCGGGCCATGATGCCGTCCGTCTTCGTGGAACTGCCGGAACTCCCGCTCAACAGGAACGGCAAGGTCGACCACGCGGCGCTGCCGGCGCCCGACGAGGACGACATCACGGCGGGCTTCGTGGCGCCCCGTGACGGCATCGAGGCGGAGATCGCCGAGATCATGGCAGGGGTGCTCGGCCGCGAAAAGGTCGGAATTCACGACCGCTTCTTCGACATCGGCGGGCATTCCCTCCTCGCCATTCAACTCGTCAACCGTATCGAGGCGGTGACCGGCGTCCGTATCGGTCTGCGCCGGCTTTTCCAGGCGCCGACGGTCACCGGTGTCAAGGAACAGCTCATCGAATTGTTCGACGCGCAGGAACAGGCTTCCTGAATTCAGCGGCCCTGCCCACACGCAGAGACCCGTTGCCCACCCGAGAGCAGAGGACAGACATCATCATGGGCGAGAACTCGATCGAGGCGCGGCTGCTGTCCCGTATGCGACGGCGCGCGGACACGGACCGGATCACACGCGGCGACAAGAACGGCACCGGCCCGCTGCCGCTGTCGTTCGCACAGCAGCGGCTCTGGTTCCTCGACCGCCTGACCCCCGACAGCGCCGACTACTTGGTGCCGACGGCACTGCGGGTGCGCGGCCCGCTGGACGTCACAGCGCTGGAGACGGCGCTGTCCGGCCTGGTGGCCCGGCACGAGGTGCTGCGGACGGCCTTCACTGCGGGTGACGACGGCACACCGCGCCAGGACATCAACGCGCCCTGGCCGGTGGACGTTTCGGTGCACGACGTACGGGACGAGGCGGACGCCGAGGCGCGGGGCCGCGAGGTGCTGCGCACCGAGGCGAAGCGGCCCTTCGACCTCACGACGGGCCGTCCGCTGCGGACGGACGTCGTACGCCTCGCCGAGGACGACCACTTCATTCTGCTGACGGCACATCACATCGTGTCGGACGGCTGGTCGTCGGGGATCCTGGCGCGCGAACTGCGTGAGCTGTACGCGGCGGCCCTGGCGGAGCGCGAGGCGTCGCTCCCCGAAGTGCCAGTACGGTACGCGGACTTCGCCGTCTGGCAGCGCGACCAGCTCACGGGGCCGGCGCTGGAGCGACAGCTCGGCTACTGGCGCGAACGCCTCGCCCACTCCACCCCGTTGGAGCTGCCGACCGACCACCAGCGTCCGGCGCACGCGAGCGGCGCAGGTGACGTGGTCACCTTCGAGCTGTCCGACGAGGTGGCGGAGCGGCTGCGGGAGGCGGCGGCGCGGCAGGGGGGCAGTCTGTTCATGGCGCTGCTGTCCCTGTTCCAGGTCGTGCTGGCCCGCTACTGCCGCCAGGACGACATCGCGGTGGGCACCCCGATCGCGGGCCGCAACCGCGCAGAGATCGAGGATGTCGTCGGCTTCTTCGTCAACACCCTGGTGATGCGGACCGACCTGTCCGGCGACCCGACGTTCGGCGAGCTGATCAACCGGGTCAAGGACACGGCACTGGGCGCGTACGACCATCAGGATCTGCCGTTCGAGCGGCTGGTGGAGGAGCTGGCGCCGGAGCGCGATCTGTCCAGGAACCCGCTGTTCCAGACCATGTTCGTCCTCCAGGCGCCGGGGAGCGCGGACAGCGGAGGGTGGGAGCTGGCGGGCACGGACGTCGAGCCGGTCGAGATCGAGCGCGGCGTGGCCAAGTTCGACCTGACGCTGACCGCGGTCGAGTCGTCGGACGGTCTGCGCGCTGTGCTGGAGTACCGGACGGATCTGTTCGACCGGGCGAGGATCGAGCGGATGGCCGGCCACCTCGCCACCCTGGCCGCGTCCGTGGCGGCCACTGCTGACGCACGTCTGTCCGAGCTGAACATGCTGACGGAGGCGGAGCGGCAGCAGATCCTGGTCGACTGGAACGGAGTCACAGGCCCATACCCGGACACCGCGACCATCCACCAGCTCATCGAAGACCGCGTCGCAACGGACCCGGATGCCGTGGCTCTCACGCATGGGGCCGAGGAGTGGACGTACGCCCAGCTCAATGCTCGCGCCAACCAGCTCGCCCACCACTTGCGCACGACCGGCATCACCCCGGACACGTTGATCGCCGTCTGCCTCGACCGGTCCCCGCAGCTCATCGCGACCCTCCTCGGCATCATGAAGGCGGGGGCGGCGTTCGTGCCGCTGGACCCCGAGTACCCGACCGAGCGCATCACCTACATGGTCGAAGACGCCCAGGCCCCACTGATCATCACCAGCACGGAGCACACCGACCGACTGCCGGCCGACACCCCGCGTCTCCTCGCCGACAGCGAGTGGCCGGACGGGTCCACGAGCAATCTGGATCCCCTGGCCTCGCCTGACGATCTGGCCTACATCATCTACACCTCAGGTTCCACCGGCAGGCCCAAAGGCGTCGCCCTGGAACACCGGGGGGTCGTCAACTACCTGCACTGGTGCGACGAGAACTACCCCGTCACCGAACCCGGCGGAATCGGCACCATCCTCTACTCCTCCATCACCTTCGACCTCACCATCACCGCCCTGTTCCTGCCCCTCATCCAGGGCACCCAACTCGCCATTCCCCAGACGGAGCCGGGTCAGAGCGCGTTCGACGCGGCGATCGATCTGATCCTGACCGATGTGCCGATCAGCTTCCTCAAAGCCACGCCCTCCCACCTGGAAATCCTCGCCGCGCATCTGACCACCCGAAACGCCACCCACCACATCACCACCATCGTCGCCGGCGGTGAAAACCTCACCCCCACCCTCGTCTCCCAGCTCCTCGACACCAGCACCACCCGCACCACCATCAGCAACGAATACGGCGCCACCGAAGGCTCCGTCGCCAACGTCATGAGCCTCACCACCACACCCGACCCCAACGGCCACACCACCACCCTCGGCCGCCCCATCACCAACACCACCACCTACCTCCTGGACCACCACAACCAGCCCGCACCCATCGGCATCCCCGGACACTCACTCCTCGGCGGCATCTGCCTCGCCCGCAACTACCACAACCGACCCGACCTCACCACCCAACGCTTCACCCCCAACCCCCTCAACCTCACCAACGACCCCCGCACCTACCACACCGGCGACCTCCTCACCTGGCGCCCCGACGGCACCCTCGAATTCATCGGCCGCATCGACAACCAAATCAAACTCCGCGGCTACCGCATCGAACTCGGCGAAATCGAGAACTCACTGATCACCCACTCCGACGTCGCCGGCGCGGCCGTCGTCGTGCGCGAAGACACGCCGGGGGACAAACGACTGACCGCCTACATCACCATCGCGCCGGACACCGACCCAGAGATCAACGAGCTCCGCGCCCACCTCCAGCAGCAGCTCCCGGACTACATGATTCCGGCCACGTACGTCACGCTCGACCAGCTCCCCCTCACCCCCAACGGCAAGGTCGACGCCAAAGCCCTCCCTGTCCCCGACCACCACCGCCCCGACCTGGACGCGACCTATACCGCTCCCCGGACCACCGCAGAGCACGTCGTCACCACCATCTGGTCCGACATCCTCGGCATCGACACCATCGGCGTCCACGACAACTTCTTCGCGCTCGGCGGGCATTCGCTGCTCGCGACGCGGGTGACATCCCGGCTGCGGCAGCAGCTCGGCATCGACGTGCCGGTCCGTACCCTCTTCACCTCGCCCACCCCGGCGACTCTGGCTGTGGCCATGCGTGAGCTGGCAGCGGCCGACGAGGCCCCGCTCGTACCGGTCGACCGTACGGACGGTTCGCTGCCGCTGTCCTTCGCCCAGCAACGTCTCTGGTTCCTCGACCAGTTGACGCCCGGGAGCGCCGAGTACCTGGTGCCCTTCGGCCTGCGCATCCGCGGCGAGCTGAACGCCGGCGCCATGGGCGCGGCCTTCACCGCTCTGGTGGCCCGGCACGAGATCCTGCGGACCCGGTTCGTCACCGACGACTCCGGGCGGCCCTCCCAGATCGTGGACGCGCCGTGGTCGGTCACCCCGGTGGTACACGACGTCCGGACTGTCTCCCCCGGCGAGGACAGGGAGCGGACCGCACAGGAGATCATGGCAGCGGAGGCGCGCCGCCCGTTCGAGCTGGACAGCGGACGGCTGCTCCGCGTGGACCTGGTCCGCGTCGCGGAGGACGACCAGTACCTGTTGATCACGCTGCACCACATCGTCTCGGACGGCTGGTCCTCCGGCATCCTGGCGCGCGAACTGCGCGAACTGTACGCGGCGGCCCTGGCCGAGCGCGCGGGAGCCCTCCCCGAACTTCCCGTGCAGTACGCGGACTTCGCCGTCTGGCAGCGCGAACAGCTCACCGGCGACTTCCTGGACGAGCAGTTGGCGTACTGGCGTGAGCGCCTGACCGGTGTGCCGGTGCTCGAACTGCCAACGGACCACGGACGCCCCGCCGAGCGCGAGGGCGCCGCAGGGGACACCGTGCACTTCACACTGCCGGCCGAGGTGGCGGAGCAGCTGCGCTCGACGGCGGGACGGCAGGGCGCGAGCCTGTTCATGACGCTGCTGTCCCTGTTCCAGGTCGTACTGGCCCGCTACGGCCGCCAGGACGACATCGCGGTGGGCACTCCCATCGCGGGCCGCAACCGCGCCGAGACCGAAGACCTGATCGGCTTCTTCGTCAATACGCTGGTGATGCGCACCGATCTGTCCGGGGACCCGACGTTTGCCGAGCTGATCAACCGCGTCAAGGACACGGCGCTGGGCGCGTACGACCACCAGGACCTGCCCTTCGAGCGCCTGGTGGACGAGCTGGCCCCGAACCGCGATCTGTCGCGCAATCCGCTGTTCCAGACCCTCTTCGTGTTCCAGAACACTCCGGACGGAGACACGTGGAGCCTGCCCGGCCTCGACGTCGAGCAGGTCGGCGTGGGCGGCCAGGACGCGAAGTTCGACCTTCAGCTGACAGCGGCGGAGTCGGGCGGTGAGGTGCTGGCGGCGCTGGAGTACCGGACGGATCTGTTCGACCGGGCGCGGATCGAGCGGATGGCCGGCCACCTCGCCACCCTGGCCGCGTCCGTTGCAGTCACTCCTGACGCCCGCTTGTCCGAGCTGAACATGCTGACGGAGGTGGAGCGGCAGCAGATCCTGGTCGACTGGAACGGAACCACCGGCCCCTACCCGGACACTGCCACCATCCACCAGCTCATCGAAGACCGCGTCGCAACGGATCCGAACTCCGTGGCCCTCACGCATGGGGCCGAGGAGTGGACGTACGCGCAGCTCAACGCGCACGCCAACCAGCTCGCGCACCACCTACGCGATACGGGCATCACGCCGGACACGCTGATCGCCGTCTGCCTCGACCGCTCCCCGCAGCTCATCGCGACCCTCCTCGGGATCATGAAGGCAGGGGCGGCGTTCGTGCCGCTGGACCCCGAGTACCCGACCGAGCGCATCACCTACATGGTCGAGGACGCCCAGGCACCACTCATCATCACCAGTACGAACCACACCGACCGACTGCCGGCCGACACCCCGCGTCTCCTCGCCGACACCGAGTGGCCGGACGGACCGACCGAAAACCCCCTGCCGCTCGCCTCGCCCGATGACCTGGCCTACATCATCTACACCTCAGGCTCCACCGGCAGACCCAAAGGCGTCGCCCTCGAACACCGAGGAGTCGTCAACTACCTCCACTGGTGCGACCAGAACTACCCCGTCACCGAGCCGGGTGGGATCGGCACGATCCTGTACTCCTCCATCACCTTCGACCTGACCATCACGGCTCTGTTCCTGCCGCTCATCCAGGGCACCCAGCTCGCCATCCCCCAGACCGAGCCCGGCCAGACGGCCTTCGACGCGGCGATCGACCTCATCCTCACCGACGTCCCGATCAGCTTCCTGAAGGCGACCCCTTCCCACCTGGAAATCCTCGCCGCCCACCTCACCGGCCAGAGCGCCACCCACCACATCACCACCATCGTCGCCGGCGGCGAAAACCTCACCCCCACCCTCGTCGCCCAGCTCCTCGACACCAGCACCACCCACACCACGATCAGCAACGAATACGGCGCCACCGAAGGCTCCGTCGCCAACGTCATGAGCCTCACCACCACCCCCGACCCCAACGGCCACACCACCACCCTCGGCCAACCGATCACCAACACCACCACCTACCTCCTGGATCATCACAACCAGCCCGCACCCATCGGTGTCCCCGGACACTCACTCCTCGGCGGCATCTGCCTCGCCCGCAACTACCACAACCGACCCGACCTCACCACTCAACGCTTCACCCCCAACCCCCTCAACCTCACCAACGACCCCCGCACCTACCACACCGGCGACCTCCTCACCTGGCGCCCGGACGGCACCCTCGAATTCATCGGCCGCATCGACAACCAAATCAAACTCCGCGGCTACCGCATCGAACTCGGCGAAATCGAAACCGCCCTCACCACCCACCCCGACATAGCCACCACAGCCGTCGTCGTACGCGAAGACACCCCTGGCGACAAACGGCTCACCGCCTACATCACCACCACCCCCGGGTCCACCACACCCACCACACACGAGCTGCGCGCCCATCTCCAGAACCAGCTCCCCGACTACATGGTTCCCGCCGCCTACACCACGCTCGACCAGCTCCCCCTCACCCCCAACGGCAAGGTCGACACCAAAGCCCTCCCCGCCCCCGACCACCACCGTCCCGACCTCGACACCACCTACACCGCCCCCCGCACCCCCACCGAGCGCACCCTCGCTTCGGTGTGGGGCGACATCCTCGGCATCGAGACCGTCGGTATCCACGACAACTTCTTCGAGCTGGGCGGCGACTCGATCATCAGCATCCAAATGATCGCCAGGGCCAAGAAGTTCGGCCTGCACCTCACCCCGCGCACGATCTTCAAGCATCAGACGATCGCCGAGATCGCGGCCCACGCCGGCGCGGCCACTCCGGTCGACGCGGAGCAGGGCCGTGTCGTGGGCGACGTACCGCTGACACCGATCCAGCACTGGTTCTTCGAGAAGGAACTGCCGGCGTTCGACCACTTCAACCAGGCCGAACTGCTGGCCACCGACGCCTTGGACCCCGATGTCCTCAGGCTGGCGCTGGCCGACCTGGTGGAGCACCACGACGCGTTGCGCCTGCGGTGCGAGAACGGTGACGACGGCTGGCGGCAGTATCTGGACGAGTCCGTGGACACCGGCATCCTCGACGTCCACGACTTGTCCGACGTCACCGACGACGACTTGAGCTCGGTGTCGCTCGCCATCGCGGAGGAGACCCAGCAGAGCCTCGACCTGGCAAAGGGGCCGCTGATGCGGTGTGCCCTGCTGCAGCTGGGGTCGGCACGTGGACAGCGGCTGCTCATCGCCGTACACCACCTGGCCGTCGACGGTGTGTCCTGGCGGATCCTCCTTGAGGACCTGGGGAGTTGCTACGAGCAGCGCGCCGCCGGCAGGGCGCCCCGGCTCGCCGCGAAGACGACGTCCTTCCGAGCCTGGGCGGAACGGCTGCGGGCGTTCGCTACGTCGGACACCGCACGGGCCGAGTTCGCGTACTGGGCGGAGGCGAAGCCCTCCGGGCGGGTTCCGCGTGACCGGGACGGACGTAACGAGCTGGGCTCGGCGTCCACCGTCGCGGTGGCCCTCACCGCCGAGGAGACACGGGCCCTGCTGCGCGACGTCCCCCGCGTCTTCAGCACGCGGATCAACGACGCGCTCCTCACCGCTCTCGCCCACGCGCTGCGGGACTGGACGGGCGACGACGAGACGCTGATCGGTCTGGAGGGACACGGCCGCGAGGACCTCTTCCCCGACGTGGACCTTTCACGGACCGTCGGCTGGTTCACGTCGGTGTTCCCCGTCGCGCTGCGACTGACGCCCGGCACCGGGCCGCTCGATTCGGTCGACTCCGTCAAGGAGCAGCTGGGCCGGATCCCGAACAACGGTGTCGGCTACGGCATCCTGCGCCACCTCGGGGCGCCCGAAGTGGCGTCCGTCCTGGGCCGGCAGCCGATCCCGGAGGTCAACTTCAACTACCTCGGGCAGTTCAGCCGGGACCTCCCGGGCATCGGGCGGTACGCCGCAGCGGACGAGCCCAAGGGGCACTCGATCAGTCCCGACGGCATGCGCTGGAACGTCCTCGACGTGACCGCGGCCGTCGAGGGCGACACGTTCGGGGTGTACATCGGCTACTCGTCGGCGCTGCACGACCGGCGCACCGTCGAGCGGCTGGGCGACGGCATGATCCACCACCTGCGCGGACTGATCGCCGGCAGCGCCGAAGGCGCCGCCGACTCCCGCCGGACGACCCCCGGCATCCCCCTCACCGACGTCGGTGACACCGACATGGCCGCGATCCTGAAGAGGTTCTCGATATGAGCACGCACAACGTGGAAGACGTCTACGGGCTCTCGCCCCTCCAGTTCGGGATGCTCTTCCACTCGCTGGAGGACACGTCCGACACCCGCCCGTACATGGTCCAGATGACGGAGGAGGTCGAAGGCGCCTTCGACGACGCGCTGTTCGGACAGGCGTGGCAGCGACTCGTCGACCGGCACTCGATCCTGCGCAGCGCGTTCGTGTGGGAGGGCGTGTCGGAACCGGTGCAGGTGGTGCAGCGCCAGGCCCCCGTGCCCTTCGAAGTACGGGACCTGCGCGGCCTGCCCGACCAGGAGCGGCAGTTGGACGTCTTCCTCGCGGAGGACTGGGAGCGCGGCTTCGACCTGTCCCGGGCGCCGCTGGTACGGGTGACGGTGCTGCGGACGGCGGAGCAACGGCGGTTCGTGGTCTGGTCGTTCCACCACATCCTGCTCGACGGGTGGAGCGTGCAGATCCTCCAGAAGGAGCTGTTCGCCCTCTACCGCAGCCTGCTCGACGGTACGTCCGCCGCTCTGCCGACGACCGTTCCCTACCGCCGCTACATCGAGTGGCTCAACGCCCAACGGGACGACAGCTCGGCGGAGTTCTGGACGAAGTATCTGGCAGGGGTCACCGAACCGACCAACCTGCACGTGGACCGGGACACCGGGGACACGGGCGTCGGGGAGTTCGAGGTGGAGGCCTCCTCCGAGCTGTTCGCACAGGCCCGCGACTACGCCAGGTCGCAGCGGATCACGATGAACACCCTGGTGCAGGGGCTGTGGTCGATCCTGCTCTCCCGGTACAGCCGCAGCGACGAGGTGCTGTTCGGCTCGACCATCTCGGGCCGCTCGATCGCACTGCCGGGCGTGGACTCGATGATGGGTCTGTTCATCAACACGCTCCCGGTACGAGGCCGGCTCACGGGTGAACTCGGCGTCGCGGGCTGGCTGCGGGATCTCCAGGACGAGCAGTTGGAGATGCGGCAGTGGGAGTACTGCCACCTCGTCGACGTACAGAAGCACAGCAGCATCCCGCGGGGAGAGCCACTGTTCCGGTCCATCCTGGTCTTCGAGAACTATCCGGTGGTGCAGAAGCCTTCGGACTTCCCCGAGGGGCTGACCCGGCGCCTGGTCAACTGCGTTGAACGTACGGGCTACCCGCTCACGCTGGTCGCGTCGGCGGGCCGCGCCCTGGAGTTCCGGTTCGTGTACGACCGGAGCCGGTTCGACGCGGCGACGATCGAGCGGATGGCCGGCCATCTGCGGACCTTGCTGGAGTCCGTCGTGACGGCTCCCGGAGCGCGCATCGCGGAACTGAACATGCTGACGGAGGTGGAGCGGCAGCAGATCCTGGTCGACTGGAACGGAACCACCGGCCCGTACCCGGACACTGCCACCATCCACCAGCTCATCGAGGACCGCGTCGCAACGGATCCGGATGCCGTGGCTCTCACGTATGGCGAAGAGCAATGGACGTACGCGCAGCTCAACGCCCGTGCCAACCAGCTCGCCCACCACCTACGCGATACGGGCATCACGCCGGACACCCTGATCGCCGTCTGCCTCGACCGCTCGCCGCAGCTCATCGCCGCTTTCCTTGGCATCCTGAAAGCCGGGGCCGCATTCGTGCCGCTCGACCCGGAGTACCCGACTGAGCGCATCACCTACATGGTCGAGGACGCCCAGGCACCGCTCATCATCACGAGCACGGAGCACACCGACCGGCTGCCGGCCGACACCGCGCGTCTTCTGGCCGACACCGAGTGGCCGGACGGACCGACAGACAATCCGGCCCCGCTCGCCTCGCCCGACGATCTGGCCTACATCATCTACACCTCAGGCTCCACCGGCAGGCCCAAAGGCGTCGCCCTCGAACACCGGGGGGTCGTCAACTACCTGCACTGGTGCGACCAGAACTACCCCGTCACCGAACCCGGCGGAATCGGCACCATCCTCTACTCGTCGATCACCTTCGACCTGACCATCACCGCCCTGTTCCTGCCCCTCATCCAGGGCACCCAACTCACCATCCCCCAGACGGAGCCGGGTCAGAGCGCGTTCGACGCGGCGATCGATCTGATCCTCACCGACGTGCCGATCAGCTTCCTCAAAGCCACGCCCTCCCACCTGGAAATCCTCGCCGCACATCTGACCACCCGAAACGCCACCCACCACATCACCACCATCGTCGCCGGCGGCGAAAACCTCACCCCCACCCTCGTCTCCCAGCTCCTCAACACCAGCACCACCCACACCACGATCAGCAACGAATACGGCGCCACCGAAGGCTCCGTCGCCAACGTCATGAGCCTCACCACCACACCCGACCCCAACGGCCACACCACCACCCTCGGTCAACCGATCACCAACACCACCACCTACCTCCTCGACCACCACAACCAACCCGCACCCATCGGCATCCCCGGACACTCCCTCCTCGGCGGCATCTGCCTCGCCCGCAACTACCACAACCGACCCGACCTCACCACCCAACGCTTCACCCCCAACCCCCTCAACCTCACCAACGACCCCCGCACCTACCACACCGGCGACCTCCTCACCTGGCGCCCCGACGGCACCCTCGAATTCATCGGCCGCATCGACAACCAAATCAAACTCCGCGGCTACCGCATCGAACTCGGCGAAATCGAAACCGCCCTCACCACCCACCCCACAGTCACAACCGCGGCCGTGGTGGTACGCGAGGACACGCCGGGCGACAAACGGCTGACCGCCTACCTCGTCACCACCCCCGAGACCAGCCCGGACGTCAGCGAACTCCGCGCCCATCTGCAACGCGAGCTGCCGGAGTACATGGTCCCGGCGGCCTACGTCACGCTCGACCAGCTCCCCCTCACCCCCAACGGCAAGGTCGACACCAAAGCCCTCCCCGCCCCCGACCACCACCGCCCCGATCTCAACACCACCTACACCGCTCCTCGCACCCCCACGGAGCACATCCTCACCACCATCTGGTCCGACATCCTCGGCATCGACACCATCGGCGTCCACGACAACTTCTTCACGCTCGGCGGCCAGTCCATCAGCGCGGTGCGCGTGACCTCCCGGATCCGGGAGGCCGGTCTGCCGATGGCCCTTCAGCAGCTCATGCGGCATCCCACGGTGGCCGAGCTGGCCGCCGTGCTGGACACCCCGGAGTCCGGGGCCGGCGGACTGCTCGTACTGCTCTCGCCCGAAGCCGACCCCGCTCTGCCCACGCTGTTCTGCGTGCACCCCGGCGGCGGGAGCACGCATCCGTACCGGGCGCTCGCGCAGCGCCTGGCCGGGGCGTTCACCGTGTACGGCATTCAGGCGCCGGGGCTGAACGCAGGCGAGTCGCCGCTCGTCGGCTTCGAGGCCATCGCGGACCGCTACTGGCGGGAGATCCGCCGGGTGCAGCCCGAGGGGCCGTGCACGATCCTCGGATGGTCGACAGGCGCTGTGATCGCCCACGCGATGGGGGCACGGGACCCGGAGGCGGTGGCCGCGCTGCTCCTGCTGGAGCCGGCGACGACCGGGGACGACCAGCAGGGCCGGTTCCAGCGGCACGCGGAGGTGTACCGCCAGGTGAACGCCCTGTGGCAGCGGGGTCAGGGCGAGACCGGCGCGCAACGGGCCCGTACCGAAGGGGAGATGAAGAGTCTGGCCCCGGAGATGAATATCGACGAGGCCGCGATCACGCTCACCGAATGGCTGACCTACGCCGTGCTGGAGGCCGAGGTGCGCTCCCTCGCCGCCTACCGGCCCGTGGGCTCGGCGGCGGCCGCGACGCTGTTCGTCAGCGACACCGTACGCGACGGCAGCGGCGACGAGGTGCCGCAGGCGCGGTACGTCGCGCACTGGAACGGGCTCTACCCGATGGGTCTGGACATCCGTCCCATGCCCGGTCGCCACATGGAGATGGTGAAGGGTGAGGAGCAGCTGTCCGTGCTGGTCACCGCGGTACGAGAGGCCATGACGGCGAACGGCTCCGGCCGGAAGGCCGGGCTCCTGCTGCCGGCCTGACGGCCATCACGCCACCACAAGCCGCCCCCCGCCCACGCGGGGGGCGGCTTCCGTTCGTCCGGGGCCAGGGTCCGCCCGTTCAGGGGCCTCGGTGCTCGGTGCGGAGTGTGGGGTGCGGAGTGCGAGGGCATCCGCCCTGCGCAACGTCGATGCCCTTGTCCCGGATCCGGGACAAGGGCATCGACGTTGCGCAGGCAGCTCAGGTCAGGTCACCACCGCGTCAACTCCGGTATGAAGCTCGGGATTTCGGTGGCCCGGCCGCTGTCCAGGGCCGTCCGGTAGATGTGGCAGCCGACCGCCAGGTCCAGGACGCCGAGGCCGAACGGGGAGAACACCGTGGGGCGCTTCCGGTCGAGGGTGACCTTGCCGTTCAGGACGTCGGCGAGGGTGCCGTCGATGAAGTCGCGGCTGCCGTACTCGATCTCGGTGAGGTGGGGTGAGGTCTGGGCGGTGAGGCAGTGGTCGATGTCGTCGAGGATGTTGTTGCACTTGATCATGACCGTGGGGTGGATGTCGCGCAGGGACAGGTTCAGGATCAGCTGGTCCGGCAGCAGGGGCTGGCCGTCCGCCAGCCACGGCGCAGGGGCGGTGGTCGCGAGGACCACGACGTCGGCGGTGGCCAGGGCCGCGTCGATCTCGGTGACGGCTCTCGCCTGCCACCCGTGGGCCTCGGCCGCGTAGGCGGCGAACTTCTCTGCGTACGCCTCCACATGGTCGTGGACGAGGCACTCGCCGACGTTGAGGCCGCAGGCCGCGAGGAAGTCGGAGACCGTACGGCCGATGACGCCGGCGCCGACGAAGAGCACCGTGCGGGGCGCGTCGTCGGGGGCCAGGGTCTCCACGGCGAGTGCCGCGGAGGCCGCCGTACGGGCGGCGCTGATGGCGGACGCCTCCAGGCAGGCGAACGGGTAGCCGGTCTCCGCGTCGTTGAGGAGCAGGACCGCCGACGCGCGCGGCAGGTTCTGCCGTACGTTCTCCGGGTAGCTGGCGATCCACTTCAGGCCGGAGACCGGTGCCTCGCCGCCCAGGTGGGCGGGGAGGGCGATGATGCGGGCGCCGGGGTTCTCGGGGAAGCGCAGGAAGTAGCTGTCCGGGTTCACGGTGGCGCCGCGGCTGTGCTGGAGGTAGGTGTCCCGCACGATGTCCAGGATCTCGGACGGCGCGGAGGTGATGACGTCTCGGGCGACGGCCCCGTCGATCACATGGAATGCAGACATCGGTGGTCCCTTTCACGGGAGGGGCGCGGAGTGGTGTCGATGGCGGTGGTGCTGGTCACGCGAGCACACCGAGGTGTGCTCCCACCCAGGCGTCGTTGTAGACCGTGCCGAGGTAGCGCTCCCCCAGGTCGGGTGAGATCGCGGCGATACGGGAGCCGGCCGGGAACACGTCCGCGTACCGGCGGATCGCGGCCAGGACGGATCCGGTGGAGCCGCCGACCAGCAGGCCGTGGGTGCGGGCGAGCAGCCGGCACTCGTGGACCGCGTCCTCCTCGGGGACGAGCACGACGTCGTCGGCGAGGCCGGGTTCGAACAGTTCGGGGATGCGGCTGGCGCCGAGTCCCGGGATGACCCGCGGTCCTGGCGGGGCCCCGAAGATGATGGAGCCGACGGCGTCGACCGCGACGATCCGGGTGTCGGGCGAGAATTCGCGCAGGTACCGGGAGCAGCCGACGAACGTGCCGGTGGAGCCGGCGCCGACGAACAGGTAGTCGATCTGCTGGAGTTCCTTGAGCAGGGTGCGCGCTGTCTGTTCGTAGTGGGCGCGGGGGTTGGCCGGGTTGGCGTACTGGTTGAGCCACACCATGGTGGGGTCGGCCTCGACGCGGCGCCGGATGTGGGCGATGCGGGACTGGAGGAAGCCGCCGTTGGCGTCGACGGTGTCCACGACGACGACTTCGGCGCCGAGGGCGCGCATGTGGTCGATGCTGGTGGCGTTGGTGTTGGGGTCGACGACGCAGGTGAAGGCGTATCCCTTGGTGGCGCAGATGGAACTGAGGGCGATACCGAGGTTCCCCGAGGACGACTCGATGACGCGGGCCCCGGGGGTGAGGACGCCGCGGTGTTCGGCGTCCTCGACCAGGCTCAGTGCCGTCTTGAGTTTGACGGATCCTGCCGGGTTGAGGCCTTCGATCTTGAGGAAGACCTCGGCGCCGGGTGCCATCCGGGGCAGCCGGACGAAGAGGTCGTCGGTGACCAGCTCGTACGTGTGCTCGTAGATCATGACTCGGGCCTCCACAGGTCCTCGGGGCCGGTCTCGTCCGCCGCGTATCTGCCGAGGGAGCTGACGGCCATCCGCATCTCCAGGGCCATGGCCTCCAGGAGGCGTTCGAGCCCGTGTGCCGGGTCCTCGTCGGCGGCGACGAGCGCCGCGCGGCCGAGGCCGACGGCGCGGGCGCCGAGGGCGAGCAGTTTCACGGCGCGGATGCCGTCCCAGACGCGTCCGCTGGCGAGCAGGGTGCGGCCGGCGGGTTCGACGCGGCGCAGGCACTCGGCCAGGGGCAGTCCGACGTGGCCGAGGAAGCCGGTGGGGGCCCAGCCGGTGCCGCCCTCGGCTCCGTCGACGGTGACGGCGTGGGCGCCCGCGTCCCAGGCGATGCCGGCGGCGTGGCCGACGTCCCTGCCGGGGAAGAGTTTCACCCAGCAGCGGGCGCGGGGGTAGTTGTTGCGCATGAGCTGGATCTGCCGGCGGAAGATCTCGTCGGTGAAGGTGCCGGGGCTGGAGCAGCGCAGGACGGGTCCGGCGTCCGTGAGCCGCTCGACGGCGTACTGTCCTTCGAGGTCGGCGGCGACCGCCTCGCTGATCATGGTGAGGCCGCCGAGTCCTGGCTTGGCGCCCTGGCCGACCTTCATCTCGAAGCCGAGGCGGCCGGAGGCGAGGAGTCCGGAGACGGCGGGGTCGCTGTAGACGTGGTTCCAGACCTCGGAGTCGGCGTCCTCGGTGCTCTGCTGGACACAGACGCCGCCGACGCCGTCGGGCAGTTCCTCGCAGTAGGCGAGGATGCGTTCCAGCAGACCCTTGCGGTGGTCGTCGCCGCTGCTGCGGAAGCCGTTCATCGGGGCGACGTTCTCGCCGATGACCATGGGGATGCCGAGGCGTCCCGCCTGGCGGCTGAGGGCGAGGCTGGTGCCGGCGACGCGGGTGGAGCCGAGGGCCGACACGTACACCGGCAGCGGGGTGTCGAAGCCGCCGAGGGCGGTGGTGAGGCTGACGTCGGAGTAGAGCGGTTCGCGGCCGAGGTCGATGAGTTTGGCGAGGCGGCCGGGCATGAAGACGGGCGGGGCCAGGCGCAGGGCGTCGATCTCGTCGCCCTGTTCGCGGGTTCCGCCGAAGACGGCGGTGCCGTAGCTGTCGAGCGGCGGGAAGACGGCGGCGGCTCCGTCGCGTGCGCGGGCGCGGATGTCGTCCTCGGGCAGGCCGGGTGCGGTCAGGTACGTCACGGGGACACGACCCCCGCGAGCTTCGGGAAGGCGGTGGCCTGCCAGACGGAGTCGAGGCCGGCGACCCAGCGGGTGAGACGTTCCAGGCCGATGCCGAAGCCGGCGCTCCTGGGGATGCCGTGCCGGGCGACCTCCAGGTACCAGGCGTACTTGGAGGGGTTCTCGCCGGTCTCCCGCATCCGGGTGACCAGCGCCGCGTACTCGCTCTCGCGCTCGCTGCCGCTGCACAGTTCGCCGCAGGACTCGGGCGCGATCAGGTCGAAGTTGAGCAGGGTACCGGGCTCGGCCGGGCTCTCCTTGTCGTAGAAGCCGCGCGAGCCCTTGGGGTAGCCGACGACGAAGAACGGGGCCTCGGCCTGGCGGGAGATGCGCTCCTCGGCCTCCCACTCGATCTCCGTGCCCTCGGCCTGCGGGTAGCCGTCGTTGCGCAGCCGCTCGACGACCTCGCCGTGCGGCACGCGGGCGAACGGCCGGGCGACGAACCGGCGCAGGGCGTCGGGATCGCGGCCCAGTACGGCCAGTTCGGCGCCGCACTCGTCGGCGACGGTGGTGACGGCCCGGCGGACCAGGCCCTCGGCGATGTCCATGGCGTCGTCGCGGCTGGCGCCCGCGTACTCGACGTCGATCTGCCGGAACTCGGCGAGATGACGGCGGGTCGTGCTGGTCTCGACCGGCTCCAGGCGGACGTTGGGCGCGACGAGGAAGATCCGGTCGTACGCCAGTAGCGACGCCTGCTTGTAGAGGATGGCGCTGGTCATCAGCTTGTAGCGGTGCCCGTAGTAGTCGACGTCGACCTGCTTGGCGCCGCGCGAGCCGGGGTCGGTGACGGGGCCGATGATCGGGTGGGACATCTCCACCGCGTCGTCGGCGCGCAGGTAGGCGCGGGCGCCGGCCACCAGGGCCTGCTGGATGCGCAGGGCCGCCCGGGTGCGCGGGTCGCGCAGGTGTTCCAGCGGCGAGGGAAGGGTGGGAGCGGCGGCGAACGCCAGGGGGTGGTCGATCTGGAGTGTCATGTCGGTCCTTGTCCGGTCGACGTACGGTTCACCGGCCCGAAAAGGGCCGCGGAAGGGGGAAAATGACGGTCCGTCAGCTCGCTCGGGCGAGCGGGTCGGCGGACGCGTCGTAGCGGGTCTTGACGTGATGCAGCGCGTACATCAGCCCCGAGGAGGTCAGGGGGTGGGTGCTGTGCGCGGTGGCGGTGGGGCCGAGCGGCAGCGACCCGGTACGGGACCACTCCAGCCGGCCCTGCTCGGAGATGACGCTGCGGGTGCGGCCCGCGTTGTCGGGGTGCAGGCAGAAGGGGACGTCGAGGTAGCCACGGGCGAAGGCCCGGATCAGGGCCTGTCCCAGGTCGTCGTGCAGGCCGAGTACGGCCTCCACGAGGGCACGGGCCTCCTCCTCGATGCCGGTGGACGACGGTGGTGCGGTGCGCCGCTCGGACCGTCCGGCGGTCGTGGCGGTCTCCAGCGCCGTGACGTTCTCGGCGATCGACGGAATGCGGGCGGACTCGGCGGCCGTCTTGACGATGAGGCGTGCGGCTCCGGTCCGTACCGCGAGCCGGGCCGCGTCGGCGACGAGGGCCAGCGCACCGGACCTGGTCTCCGGATAGACGCCCATGTAGGCGTAGACGACCACGTGCCAGGAGGTGTCGGGGAGGTGGTCGGCGGCCAGGGCGCGCAGCGCGTGGACGGCTTCCGCGTCCTGCGCGGCGCTGGTCTGCTGGGCGTAGCTCAGCGAGATGCTGCGCAGGCCGTGCTGCCGGAAGAACATGCCTTCCAGTACGGAGATGGCGACGAGCAGCGAGGGCGGGCAGAGCTGGCCCAGCATGCAGCCGCCGAAGCTCTCCAGGTGCGGTTCGACGCCGGTCGCCCGGAGTTCGGCGAGCCTGCGGCACGTCTCGCCCCACGCCTGCACGGAGGTGGCCAGCGGGATGCGGCCGTAGGGCAGGCAGTACGAGACGGGGCCGCCCTCGGTGGCGTCGAGCCCGGCCTCGACCAGTGCCTCGACGATCCGGCCGGGCTGCGCCGAACCGTGCCGCACCTGGACGGGGAAGTCCTCGCCGCGGACGCCGTCGAGCATCCCGGTGGTGGTGGCGACGGGCATGCTCACGAGCGGGTAACCGTTGAGCTGGTGGCCCTGGGCGGCGGCGCGGGCGGCGGCAGCGTAGTCACCGACGCGGGTGAAGCTGTCGAGGGTGAGGGTGCCGACGGTGGTGGCGGCCGCGCCACGGGTGGCGAGCAGTCCCGCGCGCATCCTGGCGGGGTCGGCGAACCCCATGCGGGGCTGGACGACGAGTGTGCCGTTGTGCGCCGCTTCGGCCATGAAGCGGTGGAAGGCGCCACCGGGGAGCGGGTCGGTGAGCGGCCCCGCGCTGCCGGGGGCGGGGTCAGCCGACGGCATCGGCGTAGGCCCTTCCGTGCCCGCGCTGGGACAGGGAGTCGAGCAGGGCGAGCATGCGCGGTACGGCGTTCGGCCCGGTCAGGACCGCGTCGAAGCCGGCCTCGGTGAGCGCGGGATGGGCGTCGGGGTCGACGGACCCCTCGGTGTCGAGCTTGCCGCCGATGACGAGCGGTACCCGGGCCAGGGCGGGCTCGGCACGCACCGCGCGGGCGAGGGCCGGGGCCTCCTCGGCGCCGTGCCCGTTGACGGTGCTCACGACGATGAGGCCGGGGGGCCGTGCGGCGGACTCGGTGACCAGGGTGTCGACCGGGACGCAGGCGCCGAGGTTGGTGACCTCCCATCCCTGTTCCTCCAGGGTGAGTTGGAGGAACAGCAGGTTCCAGGTGTGCGCGTCCGAGGGAATGGTGCTCAGGACCGCGTGGGGCGGGCTCTCCGGGGGCTGGTGACGCTGGTACACGACCGGCTTTCCTCTCGACACCGTAGGGGCCTCGATCGCTGCGATCGGGCCGGTCATCCGGGGCAGTCCCCGCCCTGGCCGGGTCCCCCAAGTCCCGCCCGTTTCCAAGGCGTTCGGTGGGACTTCGGGGAGTCGGCTGCGGGCGTACGGGCTGTCGGCGGGTGACGTCGTCCATCGTGGCCAGCGGTGTTCCCCAGCGGCACTGGGCACTTGTGGCCAGCCCCGGAGGCGTCACTTGTGCCCACTGGGGGCGCCCGCGCCCGCGTCCTAACGTGCTGACCGCGGACGTCCTTCCGGCGCCGAACCGCTTGTACCGCTTGTACCGCGTATATCGCTGACAACGTGCTGACGATGGGGAGTGAACGGTGGCTGATCACCAGGTTGAGGAGTGGCGGCGCGCGCTGGCGGGTCTTGAGCCGCTGGAGCTGCCGGCGGACCGGCGCCCGGCCGACGACGGACCGGGTCCCTCGGACCGGGTCCTCTTCGACGTGCCCGCCGTGACGGCCGCGGCGCTGTCCGCGACGGCGCACGAGCGCGGGACGGAGCTTTCGACGGCCCTGCTGACGGTGTTTCAGACACTGCTCGCACGGCACACCGGCCGGGGCGACGTCCCGGTGGTGGTGCGGGGCGACGACGCGCTGGTGCGGGCCGTACGCGGTCCGGCGGGCGACCCGCAGTTCGAGGACGCGCTGACGCAGGTCGCGACGGCCGTACGGGCGCGCGGCGGCCTGCCGTACGCGGCGCTCGCCGACGCGGCCGACGGCGCGCTGACCGGTGCCCCGTGGTTCGTGTGGCGTACGGCGGGTGAGACGTCGGCGGCGCTCGCGCCCACGGCGCAGCTCACCCTGGAGCTGGCCGCCGACGGCGACGCGCTGCGCGGTGTGCTGGGCTACCGCACCGACCTGTTCGACCGCGCCACGGCCGAGCGTCTGGCGGACCACTTCGGTGTCCTCGCCAGGTCCGCCGCCGAAGCGCCGGGGACGCGGCTGGCCGCGCTGGAGATGCTGACGGCGGCCGAGCGGATCCGGATCCTCACCGAGTGGAACGGCCCCCGGTCCGCCTTCCCCGACACGTCGACCGTCCACCGGCTGGTGGCGGAGCGGGCCGACCGGCAGCCGGACGCGGTCGCCCTGGAGCACGACGGGCAGCTGCTGACGTACCGGGCGCTGGACGAGCGGGCGAACCGGCTCGCGCACCACCTCGCCGAGCGGGGCGTCGGACCCGGCGCCCTGGTCGCCGTGTGCCTGGACCACGGCCCTGATCTGGTGTGCGCCCTGCTCGGGGTGCTCAAGTCCGGCGCCGCGTATGTGCCGTTGGACCCGTCGTACCCGGCCGAGCGGCTGCGTTACATGGTCGGCGACAGTGCGGCGCCCGTGGTGGTCACGCAGTCCGCGCACGCCGGCCTCTTCGCGCCCGGTCCTGAACTGCTGCTCACCGACGGCGGCTGGCCGGACGGCGACACCTCGGCCCCGGCGGTCGAGGCGGGCGCCGGCGACCTGGCGTACGTCATCTACACCTCCGGCTCGACGGGCCGCCCCAAGGGCGTGCGGGTGGCGCACCGGGGCGTCGTCAACTACCTGCACTGGTGCGACCGCAACTACCCGGCGGCGCCCGGCGCCGAGATCGGCTCGCTGCTCTGCTCGTCGGCCGCGTTCGACCTGACGGTCACGGCGCTGTTCCTGCCGCTGGTGCAGGGGCTGCGCCTGGTGATACCGAACCCGGGTCCCGGGCAAACGGTGTTCGACGCCGCCGTGGATCTCGTGGCGACCGGTGCGCGGATCAGCTTCCTCAAGGCGACGCCGTCACATCTTGAGCTGCTGGTCGCCCGGTTGGAGCGGGACGGGCTGCGGCACGACATCGTGACGGTGGTGGCGGGCGGCGAGGACCTGACACCGGCGCTGACCCACCGGATGCTGACCAACGGCACGGACGCCACGGCCGTCGTCAACGAGTACGGGCCGACCGAGGCGACCGTGGGCAACGTCGTCAGCCGTACGGTGTCGGTGGACCCCACGGCCGACCATGTGCCGATGGGCCGCGCGATCGACAACACCGAGGTGTTCGTGGTCGGCGCGCACGGCGAGGTCCAGCCGGTTGGCGTGCCGGGCGAGTTGCTGATCGGCGGCGTGAACGTGGCCCTCGGCTATCTGGGCCGGCCCGACCTGACGGCTGAGCGGTTCGTGCCGCACCCGTTCTCCGCGGACCCGGACGCCCGGGTGTACCGCACCGGGGACCTGGTCAAGTGGCTGCCGGACGGCCGCCTCGTCTACCTCGGCCGGATCGACGACCAGGTCAAGCTGCGCGGTCACCGGGTGGAGCTCGGCGAGATCGAGAACGCCCTGCTCGCCCGGCCCGGCGTGGTGGCGGCGACCGTCGTGGTCCGCGAGGACGTCCCCGGCGACAAGCGCCTGGTGGCCTATCTGGTGACGGCGGACGAACCCGGTCCTGCGGCGCCCGAGCTGCGCCGGGCCCTGGCGCGGGACCTGCCTGAGCACATGGTGCCCGCCCGCTACGTGACGCTGGAGCGGCTTCCGCTGACACCGAACGGCAAGGTCGACCGCAAGGCGCTGCCCGCACCGCAGGGCCACCGGCCCGAGCTGTCCGTGGCGTTCACGGCGCCGGGCACACCGACGCAGATCGCGGTCGCCGGTATCTGGGCCGAGTTGCTGGGTGTGGACCCGGTGGGCGCCGACGACGACTTCTTCGAGCTGGGCGGGCACTCCCTGCTGGCCGCCCGGGTCGCTTCCCGGCTGCGCCGGGACCTGGGGGTGGACGTGTCCCACCGCACCCTGTTCGAGGCACCGACCCCCGCGCTGCTGGCCGCCGCCGTCGACGCGCTCGACCCGGGCACGGTGACGGCGATGGGGCGCGCCGACCGGTCGGCGGGGCCGCTGCCGCTGTCGTTCGCCCAGCAACGGCTCTGGTTCCTGGACCAGTTGGAGCCGGGACGGGCGGAGTACATCGTCCCGGCCGGGCTGCGGGTCACCGGGCGCTTCGCCCCTGACGTGTTCGGCGCCGCGCTGACGGCGCTGGTGGCCCGGCACGAGATCCTGCGGACCCGGTTCGTGGCGGACGCCGCGGGCCGGCCCGCGCAGATCGTCGAGGCGCCGCGCGACGTGGCTGTCGAGGTGCGCGACGCACGGGACCTCGGCGGCGAAGCGGCGCTCGGCATCCTGCGCGAGGCGGCGGGAGCGCCGTTCGACCTGGCTGCGGGACCGCTGCTGCGGGCGGTTGCGGTGCGTGTCGCCGACGAGGAGTGGCTGCTGCTGATCGCACTGCACCACATCGTCTCCGACGGCTGGTCGGAGGGCATCCTCGCCCGTGAGCTGCGGGAACTGTACGGCGCCGCGGTGGCGGGACGCGAAGCCGGTCTTGTACCGCTGGAGTTCCAGTACGCGGACTTCGCCGCCTGGCAGCGTACGGCCCTGGAGGGGCCCGCGCTGGACGGTCAGGCGGCGTACTGGCGCGACCGGCTCGCCGGCCTCCAGCCGCTGGAGCTGCCCGCCGACCACCGCCGGCCGGCGGAGCGGTCGGGGCGCGGAGACGCGGTCGCCTTCACCGTGCCCGCCGGCGTGGTCGACGCCGCCCGGCGGACCGCCGCGGGGCAGGGCGCCACCCTGTTCATGTCCCTGCTGGCGGTGTTCCAGCTGCTCATGGCGGAGTACAGCGGGCAGGAGGACATCGCGGTCGGCAGCCCGGTCGCGGGCCGCGGCCGGGCCGAGACGGAGGAGCTGATCGGCTTCTTCGTCAACACGCTCGTGATGCGCACGGACCTGTCGGGCGATCCGAGCTTCGGTGAGCTGCTCGACCGGGTCAGGGACACCGCGCTCGGCGCCTACGACCACCAGGAGCTGCCGTTCGAGCGGCTGGTGGAGGAGCTGGCGCCGGAGCGGGACCTGTCGCGCACACCGCTGTTCCAGACCATGTTCGTGCTCCAGAACACCCCGGACGGGAACGCGTGGGGGCTGCCGGGTCTTGGCGTCGAGCCGTTCGCTGTGCGGGCGGAGGAGGCCAAGTTCGACCTGACGCTGTTCCTGACGGAGCGGCCCGACGGTTCGCTCGACGGGAACCTCGTGTTCGCCGTGGACCTGTTCGACCACGCGACGGCGGCGCGGCTGGCCGGTCACTTCACCACGCTGCTCGAAGCGGCGGTGTCTGACCGGCAAAAGCGGCTGTCGGAGCTGGAGGTGCTGACCGGCGCCGAGCGCCGGCTCGTACTGACCGAGTGGTCCGGGACCGCGTCCCTCGCCCGGGACGCCGACACGACGGCGCACCGGCTCGTCGAGGAGCGTGCCGCGCAACTGCCGACTGCGGCAGCGGTGTTGTCGGAGACCGGGGAGCTGACCTACCGGGAGCTGAACGAGCGTGCCAACCGGCTCGCCCGGCACCTGCGGTCGCTCGGCGCCGGAGCTGGCCGGGTGGTCGCGGTCTGCCTGGAGCGCGGGCCCGACCAGATCACCGCGCTGCTCGCGGCGCTGAAGGCCGGGGCCGCCTATCTGCCACTGGACCCGGAGCTTCCGTCCGACCGGCTCGCCTTCATGATCGAGGACTCGGCCGCAGCCCATGTGGTGACCGACGCGGCGCACACGGCGCGGCTGCCCCGTACACCCCACCGCTTCCTCACCGACCAGGACTGGCCGGGGATCGAGGAGCTGGCGACGGACGACCTCGAACCCGCCGCCGCCCCGCACGACCTGGCCTATCTGATCTACACCAGCGGCTCGACCGGCCGCCCCAAGGGCGTACAGATCGAGCACCACAGCCTGGTCAACCTGATCCACTGGACGGTGGAGAGCTTCGGCGCCGCGCCGGGCCGCCGGGTCGCGCATCTCGCCGGTATCGGCTTCGACGCCGCGGCGTGGGAGCTGTGGCCCGCGCTGGCCGCCGGCGCCACCGTCTGCGTCCCCGAGGACACGGTGCGGCGCACACCGGAGTTGCTGCGGAGCTGGCTGGCCGAGCGGCAGGTGACCGGTACGTTCCTCTCCACGCCCATGCTGGAGGCGCTGGCCGCGCTGGACTGGTCGGAGCCGACCTCGCTGGCGTACGTCCTCACCGGCGGTGACGCGCTGCGCCTGCCGGCCGGGCTGCTGCTGCCGTTCCGCGTCGTCAACAACTACGGTCCGACCGAGTCGACGGTGGTCACGACGTCCGCCGAGGTGGTGCCGGGGGTGCCGGTGCCGCCGATCGGCCGGCCGGTACGCAACACAGTCGTCCATGTCGTCGACCGGCACGACCGGCCGGTGCCGATCGGTGTCCCTGGCGAACTCCTCGTCGGCGGCGCCGGGTTGGCGCGCGGCTACCAGGGGCTGCCGCAGCAGACAGCGGAGCGGTTCGTCACCCTGGACATCGACGGCACCCCCCGGCGGGTCTACCGCACCGGGGACCGGGTGCGGTGGCTGTCCGACGGGCAGCTGGAGTTCTTGGGACGCCTCGACGACCAGGTGAAGTTGCGCGGCCACCGCATCGAACCGGGCGAGATCGCTTCGGTACTGCTGGCAGGTCCCGATGTCACGGCCACGGCCGTCGTCCTGCGCGAGGACGTCCCGGGCGACAGGCGCCTGGTGGCGTACGTCGTGCCGGACGGCCGGCCGCCGACCGCCGAGGAACTGCGCGTGAGGCTGCGGCGCGAACTGCCCGACTACATGGTGCCGTCCGCGTTCGTGACGCTGGACCGGCTGCCGCTCACCCCGAACGGCAAGGTGGACCGGCGCGCGCTGCCCGCGCCCGAGCCCCGCTCGGCCGAGGCCGGCGTCGCGCCGCGCACACCGGCCGAGCACGCGGTGGCGGCGGCCTGGTCGCAGGTGCTGGGGACGGACGTCACCCGGGTCGGCGACAACTTCTTCGAGCTGGGCGGCCATTCACTGCTGGCCACCCAGGTCACCTCGCGGCTGCGGGCAGCACTCGGCGTGGAGGTGCCGGTACGCGCCCTGTTCGCGGCGCCGACCGTCGCCGCGCTCGCGGCCGTCGTGGCCGAGCTGGACGTGGACGACGCGGGGCGGATCGCGCCCGTCGCCAGGACAGGCGCCCCGCTGCCGCTGAGCTCCGCCCAGCAGCGGCTGTGGTTCCTGGATCAACTGGAGCCCGGACGCGCCGAGTACGTCGTACCGTTCGCGCTGCACGTCCGTGGCGTACTGGACGCCTCCGCGCTGGACACGGCGCTCACGGCGATGGTGGCGCGGCACGAGATCCTGCGGACCCGGTTCGTCACCGACGACGGCGAGCCGGGGCAGTTCATCGACGCGCCGGCGCCGGTGGGAGCGAGCGTCCACGACCTGCGGCACATCGCCGATCCGGCCGAACGGCACGCGGCGGCACGGCGGTTCGCCGAGGACGAGGCGGGTCGCCCGTTCGACCTGGCGACGGGTCCGCTGCTCCGCGCCCATCTGGTACGGCTCGCCCACGACGAGGCGTTCGTCCTGGTGACGGTGCATCACATTGTCGCCGACGGCTGGTCGGAGGGAGTCATGGCGCGCGAGCTGCGCGAGGGCTACCGGGCGGCTGTCGCCGGGGTCGCACCGACCGGACTGCCCGAACTGCCGCTGCAGTACGCGGACTTCTCCGTATGGCAGCGGGAGCGGCTGGCCGGTGACCTGCTGGAGGAGCAACTGGCGTACTGGCGGGAGCGGCTGGCCGGGGTGGAGCCGCTGGAGCTGCCGAGTGACCACCGCCGCCCGGCGGGACCGCCCCAGGGCGGGGCCACTGTGCCGTTCGAGGTGCCGGCCGAGGTCGCCGCGCGACTGCGGGCGGCGGCGACGGCGAACGACGCGAGCCTGTACATGGTGCTGCTGGCCGCGTTCCAGGTGCTGTTGGCGAAGTACAGCATGCAGGACGACATCACGGTCGGCAGCCCGATCGCCGGCCGCAACCGCGCCGAGACCGAGGATCTGATCGGCTTCTTCGTCAACACCCTCGCGATGCGCACCGACCTGTCCGGCGACCCTGCCTTCACCGAGCTGGTCGCCCGGGTCAAGGACGCCGCGCTCGGCGCCTACGACCACCAGGATCTGCCCTTCGAGCGGCTGGTGGAGGAGCTGGCGCCCGACCGCGACCCGTCGCGCAACCCGCTGTTCCAGACCGTGTTCGCCCTGCAGAACACCCCGGACGGCCACACGTGGAGTCTGCCGGGCCTCGATGTGGAGCCGTTCGCGGTGACGCTGCCCGACGCCAAGTTCGACCTGACGCTGATCATGTCCGAAGGTCCGGCCGGCAGCCTGCGCGGGACCCTGGAGTACCGCACCGACCTCTTCGAGCGGGACACCGTCGACCGGCTGGCCGGCCACCTCGGCACACTGCTGGACGCGGTCGCCGGCGACCCCGGTGCCCGGCTGTCGCAGCTGTCCGTGCTCACCCCCGCCGAGCGGCGGCAGACACTCGTCGAGTGGAACGACACCACAGCGGCCTACCCGGACACCGCCACCCTGCACGGCCTCTTCGAGGAGCGGGCGGCCCGGCAGCCGGACACCGTGGCCGTCGAATCACCGCAGGTCACCCTGACGTACGGCGAGCTGAACGCGCGCGCCAACCGGATCGCCCACCATCTGCGCACCCGCTACGGGGTGCGGCCCGACATGCCGGTCGCGGTGTGTCTGGGCCGTGGGGCCGACCTGGTGACGGCGGAGCTCGCCGTGCTGAAGGCGGGGGCGCCGTACGTACCGCTGGACCCGGAGTACCCCGTCGAGCGGCTGGCGTTCATGGTGCGGGACACCGGGACCCCGGTCGTCCTCACCCACGCGGCGCACGCGGACCGGATCCCGTCCGGTGTCCCCCTGTTGCTGCTCGACGAGTGCGACGCCGAAGGGGGCCCACTGGACGGCGAGCCGGTCACGAACCCCGAACCGGCCGCCACCGCCCACAACTTGGCCTATCTCATCTACACCAGCGGCTCCACCGGCCGGCCCAAGGGTGTCCAGGTCGAGCACCACAGCCTGGTCAACCTGGTCCACTGGACGGCGGGACAGTACGGTCTCGACCCCGGGCAGCGGATCGCGCTGCTGGCGGGGATCGCGTTCGACGCCGCGGCGTGGGAGCTGTGGCTCGGCCTGGTCCGGGGCGCGACCTGCTGCGTCACCACCGAGCGGGTCCGGCTCACCCCGCACCTGCTGCGGGACTGGCTGGGCGAACAGGCCATCCACGCCACGTTCCTGTCCACGCCGATGCTGGAGTCGCTGTCGGCGCTCGACTGGGACGAGGACAGCACCCTCGACTACGTACTGACCGGCGGCGACCGGCTGCGGATGCCGCCGCGTGCCCGGCTGCCGTTCCGCGTGGTCAACAACTACGGCCCGACGGAGACCACGGTCATCGCCACCTCGACCGTGTGCGTCCCCGGGGACACCGTCCCGCCGATCGGCCGGCCGATCGGCAACACCCGGTGCTTCGTGGTGGACCAGCACGGCACACCGCAGCCGGTCGGTGTTCCCGGTGAACTCCTCGTCGGCGGCGTGCAGGTGGCGCGCGGCTACCTGGGGCGCCCCGAGCTGACCGATGAGCGGTTCGTCACGTTCGACGACGAGGAGGTGGGCGGCCGGGTCTACCGCACCGGCGACCTGGTCAGGTGGCAGCCGGACGGGCAGATCGAGTTCCTGCGCAGGATCGACCACCAGGTCAAGATCCGCGGCAACCGCATCGAACTGGGCGAGGTCGAGGCCAACTTGATCACCCATCCCGGTGTCGGCGAGGTCGCCGTGATCGTCCGCGAGGACGTCCCGGGCGACAAGCGGCTGGTGGCCTATCTGGTGCCGGCCGGACCGGAAGCCCCGAGCATCACGGAACTGCACGCGCACCTCGGGCGCTATCTGCCCGACTACATGGTCCCGGCGGCGTTCATGGCGCTGGAGCGGCTGCCGCTGACCGCGAACGGAAAGGTGGACCGGGCGGCGCTGCCGGTCCCCGACGGCAGCCGGCCGGACCTGGGGACGTCGTACACGGCGCCGCGCAACACCGTGGAGCGGCACATCACAGCCGTCTGGTCGGAGCTGCTGGGCATCGAACGCGTCGGCGTCCACGACAACTTCTTCCAGCTGGGCGGGCATTCGCTGCTCGCCACCCAGGTCGCCTCACGGCTGCGGAAGGCGTTGCGGGTCGACGTACCCGTACGGTCGGTGTTCGACCACCCGACACCCGCCGAACTGGCACAGAACGTGGCGGATTTGATGATGGCGGCGATCAACGCGCAGTTCGCACCGGCCGGATGACAGCGGCCGGATGGAGAAGTACGCCCCCACCGTCCGGGTGACGGTGGGGGCGTACGTACGGGCGGGGCCGGGCCGACGGTCGGGGCGTACGCGCAGGCGCGTCAGACCATGTCCTCGACCCGGATGCCACCCTGGGCGATGGCCAGGGCGCCGAGCTGGAAGCGGCTCTGCGCGCCGAAGCGGTCGGTCAGCTTCTCGGAGAGCCGGCGGACCGTGCGCAGCGAGACGTCCATCCTGCGGGCGGCGGCCGCGTCGGTGAGGCCCTGCGCCCAGAGCCGCAGCACGTGCTGCTCCTGGAGGGAGAGGCTGCCACGGGTACGCGGGCGCGCCTCGGTCAGCGGCAGCGCCTCCTTCCAGAGGCGGCTGAACAGGGCGGCGAACGCCTCGGTGACCGACTCGACGCCGCACACCATGGCGCCGACGACGGACCGGGCGCTGGCGACCGGGACCACCGCGTGGGTGCGGTCGCAGAGAATCATCCACGCGGGCAGCGAAGGCAGCGTACGGATCGACCCGACGCTGTCGTCCGTCCCCCGTACGCGGCCCATCGCCTCGGGATCGTTGCGGACGCTCTCCAGGACGATGGTGCGGGCTGCGGTGCCGCGGCGGCGCAGGATCTCGTCGACGGGCCGGGCGGACTCGGCGGCGGCCACGGCCAGCCGCTCGGTGGGACCGACGGTCAGCCACTCCTGCTCGCACCCTTCGGCGAGTTCCGCGAGGCGCCGCCAGACGGCGTCCGCACCGGCCAGCCACTCGACGCCGGGCATGCTCTCCCGGCTGCCGAGGGTGTGCTCGGACAGCAGCCGGGTGACTTCGAGTCTGCTGTCCTCCACCTGGAGCCGATGGCGGGCGAGTTCGTCCTGCTGCCGGGCGAGCATCGCGGCGAGGCCCACCTCGGGGTCGACCGGCCGGAAGCCGGTCGCGGTGTCGCCGGGCACCACGAGCAGCAGGGCGGACAACCGCTCAAGACGCTGCCTGACCGTCTCCTCGGCCTCGTTCAACTGCCCGGCCAACTCGGCGACTCCGGCGTCGGGCTGGTCGACCATGGCGAGATAGACGCTCCGTGCGAGGGAGTCGATACCCAGAGAGGTCCGCATGTCCTTCACTCCTGTTGTCCGGGGGTCCGGGGGTCCGTCGGCCGGTCATCAGTAGACGGGAGTGCGGGCGGCCGGCGGATGCGGGGCGACCACCCAAGTTGTGGGCGCGGTCCCCACGTTGTACGACCGGCGCGGCGGCGCGGTCCCCGGTGCCTCCCGCCGGTCACTCGCGCAGCAGGGGTTAACATCGCGCGCATGCCTGCCTCGCAGCCGACCGTCCTTGCCACCTCCGGAGGGCATCGCGCCGGTGCCCGCGCGCGGGTGCTGTTCGACTCCCTGGTCCACCACGCGGTCGACCTGTCAGGGGTGACCGGCCGCCGGCCGCGCATCCTGTACCTGGGCACGGCGGTGGGGGACGCGGAGCACGTCACCGCGCGCATGCACGAGGCGGCCAGGGTCGCGGGGTTCGACCTGACGCCGCTGCACCTGTTCCCCATGCCGAACGTCGCGGACGTGGAAGGCACCCTCCTCGACCACGACGTCGTGTGGGTCATGGGCGGCTCGGTGGCGAATCTGCTGGCGGTGTGGCGGGTGCACGGCCTGGAAGGTGCGCTGCGGCGCGCCTGGCAGGCGGGGGTCGTGCTGAGCGGGGTGAGCGCCGGGTCGATCTGCTGGTTCGAGGGCGGCGCGACCGACTCGTACGGTCCTGACCTGCGGCCGGTGGTGGACGCGCTCGGCTTCCTGCCGTACGGCAACGGGGTCCATTACGACTCCGACCTGGGCCGCCGCCCGCTGATCCACCGGCTGGTCGCGGACGGCACCCTGCCGACGGCGCACTGTACGGACGACGGCGTGGGGCTCGTCTATCACGGCACCCGTCTCGTGGAGGCGGTCACGGAGTCGGCCGGCAAGGGCGCCTACGTGGTGTCGCGCGACGGCGACGGGGTGCGCGAGGAACGCCTGGAGCCGCGCCCGCTGCCGCCGGCCCGGCACTGACCCCCTTACCGACCGAGCGTCAGGGCGGCCCCTGACCTGCGAGTTGGGACTCTGACGCCGGTAACGCGGCCCGTACGTACCCCCGTTCTTCCGCGCGGCCCCCACCCGGCTACCCGGGGCCGCCGGAGAATATGGGGGCCGCACCCCCATGTGGGGGTCGTGCGATATCTGCGACGTTCTTCCTGTGAACGAATCAGCCGCACCCACGACACCCCGAAGCGCGCACCTGCCGCTCGCCTGGTGGGCCCCCGCGCTCTCCCTCAGCGAGCGGGTCGGCGCCCCCGGACGTCCGGCGGCGTCAGCCACGACCGCCACGTCCGGCCGCGCCCCGTGGGCCGTCGGGGACACGGCGGGCTTCGCGACCCGGCTGGCCCACCTGGGTCTCGACGAACTCGCCGTGTGGGCACTGGCCGGCGAGGCACCGGAACACCTGGCGGACCGTGCCGGTACGCCCCGCTGGGCCGGTTACGTCGAAGAGGCCCTGGAATCCGCGCACTTCGCCGCACGGCCGGTGCCGGGTGACGACGACGCCACCGGGCCCGACGTGTTCGCGCCGGTCGTGGCACCGCTGGTGGTGCCTGCTTCGGACGCCCTCGACCGGCAGCTCGCACCGCTTCCCGCATCCGAACGGAACGTGCTGCGCGCCTCGTTCGAGCAGTGGCTGCTGAGCCGGCTGGCCCGGCAGGCGGCCCGCACCCTCGTCAGCGAACTGGCCGGCGCACGGCGCGCCGGACGGCTCGACGGGGCCACGCCCCGCGACCGGTTCGCCGCCTTCCTCGCCGCCAACGGCAGCGCGGACGGCCTGGGTTCACTTTTCACCGGCTATCCGGTACTGGCCCGGATGCTGGCCCTGACGGCGCTGGACGCCGCCGACGCCGTCGCCGAACTGGGCCTGCGGCTGCACGCCGACCGGGCGGACCTGGTCGGCGTCCTGCTCGAAGGACGCGACCCCGGCCCGCTCACCCGCGTCGAACTGGGCCGGGGCGACGCCCATCGCGGTGGGCGCTCGGTTGCGGTGCTGACGTTCGCCGACGGGTCACGCGCGGTGTACAAGCCGCGCCCGCTGGGGCAGCACGCCCTGCTGGACGACCTGGCCCACTGGCTCACCGGCCGGGTCGACGGCCTGGAGCTGCGCACCCCGCGCACGGTGCGGCGGCAGGAGCACGGCTGGCTGGAGTTCATCGAGCACCGCTGGTGCGGCTCGGTGACCGAGGCGGACGCCTTCTACCGGCGCCAGGGCGCGCTGCTGGCCCTGCTGTACGCGGTGGACGGCGCCGACATGCACTACGAGAACCTCATCGCCGACGGCGGCCAGCCGGTGCTGGTGGACGCCGAGACCCTGCTGCACACCGGACTTCCGCAGGCCGCGACGGCCGGGGCCGACCCGGCGGCCGACGCCCTCCAGGCGTCCGTGCACCGCACGTGCCTGCTGCCGCATCTGCTGATCGGCGAGAACGGCGCGCTGGACATCTCCGCGCTGGGCCGCGCCGAGGAAGGCACGTACCCGAGCGAGGGACTGTGCTGGGAGGACAGCGGCCTTGACACCATGCGGGTCGTCAGGGGCGCGGTGGTCAGCCCGGCAGCGCAGAACCAGCCGCTGCCCGGCGGGCACCGCCTCCAGGGCGCCGACCATCGCGCGGCGCTGCTGGACGGCTTCCGCACCACGTACGCGGCGATCCGGGCGCACGGCGCCGAACTCACCGCGCCGGGAGCCCTGTTGGAGCGGCACGCGGAGAGCCCCGCACGGCTGATCGTCCGCTCCACCCGGCTGTACTCGACGCTGCTGGAGGAGTCTACCCACCCGGCGCTGCTCGGTGACGCGCTCGCCAGGGACGCCGCCTTCGCCGTGCTGTGGACCGAGTCCGCGCACGACCCGGCGCGCGGCCGGCTGGTGGAGCACGAGACCGAGGACCTGTGGCGCGGGGACGTCCCGCTCTTCGTCCACCTGCCGTCCGGCACGGGGGTACGGTCGGCCGGCGGCACCTGGCTGCCGGACCTGCTGCCCGTGTCGAGCCTGAGCGCGGTCCGCGCCAAGATCGCCCGGATGGACGAGGTCGACTGCCGCAACCAGGAATGGATCGTCGCCGCGGCGCTGGCCGCCCGTGAGGCCGACTCCCCGCTGGTCCGGCCGCGCTCCGAGCTGGTGCCCGCCCCGCTGCCCGCCGTGGCGCCCGAACCGTCCCGGCTGCTCGCCGCCGCCTGCGGGATCGCCGACGAGATCGCCGCCCGCGCCGTGCGGTCCGGCGGCCGGGCCAACTGGCTCGGCCTGGAGAGCCTGCCGGGCGGCCACTGGTCGGTGCTCCCGATGGGTGCGGGACTCGCCCAGGGATACACCGGAGTCGCGCTCTTCCTGGCCCAGGCCGGGGTGCTGGCCGGCGCCGAGCGCTACACGGCGCTCGCCCACGAGGCGGTACTGCCGCTGCCCGCCCTGCTGAAGATGCTGGCCGCCGACCCCGAACTCTGCGCCGCTGTCGGACCCGGGGCGTACGACGGGCTCGGCGGCATCCTGTACGGGCTGGTGCGGCTGTCGACCCTGCTCGACGCCGACCTCGCCGACTCGCTGCCCGACGCCCTCACCGCGCTCGAACACGCCGTCATGGGCCGGATGGACCTCGGATTCGCCGACGGCGCCGCAGGCGCCCTGGCGGCGGCCGTCGCCACCCACGAAGCGACCGGCGCCCGCCGGGCCCTGGAACTGGCCGAAGCGGTGGCGGACGCCCTGGCCCCCGCCGCGGCGCGGGGCAACGGCGCCGCGGGGTTCGCCGAGGGCGCCGCCGGCATCGGCTGGGCGCTGTGGCGCCACGCTGACCACCGGGCGGACGGCAAGGGACACCCGGAGATCGCCGCCGGACTGCTGCGCTCGGCCGACACCGCCCCTGAAGCCGCAGCGCCCAACCCGTCGTGGACCACCGGCCTGCCCGGGATCGCCGCCGCCACCGCGCACCTGCCGGGGCGCGACGACCTCGCCACGCGCCTCGCCGCCCTCGGGGACGGACCCGAACTCAGCGCGGGCCACGGCGCGTTCGGTGCCCTGGAAGCCCTGTCGGTGCTGGCCGGCCAGGGCGACACCACGGCGTCCGCCGCTCTCGGCCGGGCCGGCGGCCGGGTCCTCGCGACCGTCGAGGGACAGCAGCACCGCTGCGCGACCCCCGGCCAAGTGCCCTCTCCCGGGATGCTGACGGGCCTCGCCGGCATCGGCTACGGGCTGCTCCGCCTCTGCTCCCCGGCCCATGTCCCGTCCGCGCTCCTGCTGGAGCACTCCTGTCCGGGCAACCCGGTCAATCCGCCCACCTGTTGAGGGCGAGCCTCCCCGGCCGGCCGGACCCGGCCCACCAACCGCTCCTCCCCGCACGCTCGTTGTCTCCGCTCTTCCTCTCGTTCACCCGCTCGTTCATCCGCGCACTTCCCCCACGAAGGAGTTCCCCATGAACCTGCACTCCCGCCGCGCCGCTGCCGTCTCCACCTCCGCCGTCGCCTCCGTCTCCGCCGACACCGAGGCCCCCACGCCCGCTGCCGCCGACGAGCAGGACGCCGCGGGCGGCATCACCCTCTCGGGCCGCAACCGCGCCTGCGCCCGCGCCCGCATCCTGGCCGGGATGGTCCTCACCAGCGGCCTCGTCATCACGCTCAGCTCGATCGACACCTCGGTGTCCGCGCCCCAGTAGCCGCGTCCCACCGCTCGGCGGGCCGACAGGACCGCCGAGCGGAAGGGAAGTCCCGACGGCACACCACGGTTCCGGATATTCTGATTATGCTTGGAAGCCATGCGTCTCCAAGCCTCTTCCCTCATCGGCCGGGATGCCCAACTGGGGCTGCTCGGACGCGCTTTGTCCGACGCTCAGCAGGGGCGCGGTGGCGTGGTCTTCCTGGTCGGCGAAGCCGGGGTCGGCAAGTCCCGGCTGGCGGCCGAGGTCGTGGGCAGTGCGCTCGGGGTCGGCATGGGCGTACTGCGTGGCCGCAGCAGCACCACAGGGCCCGCGGTGCCGTTCCGGCCGCTGACCGAGGCGCTGATGTCGCTCTTCCGCACCGGTGAATCGCTGGACGAGCTGTCCCTGGGACCGTACAAGCCGGTGCTGGGACGGCTGATCCCCGACTGGAACACCGGGGCGGGCGACAGCAGTTCCATCGTGATCCTGGGGGAGGCCGTCCTGCGCCTGCTCATGGCAACCGACCACGGCCGGGGCCGGCTCCTGGTGCTGGAGGATCTGCACGACGCCGACCCCGAGACCCTGGGCGTCCTCGAATATCTCGTGGACAACCTGGAGTACAGCCCGGTCCTGCTGCTCGCCACCGTCCGCACGGACTTCAGCGACGCGCTGGATCTCGCACAGTCGGCCCGCCGGCGCGGCACGGCATCCGTCGTGGAGCTGGCGCCACTCACCCGCCCCCAGGTACGCGACCTGGTCGCGGGCCAGTTGGGCACATCGCCGGAGGATGTGCCGGCGGCGGTGCTGGAGCGGCTGTGGGAGGGCAGCGCCGGAAGCCCTTACCTGGTCGAGGAGTTGCTCCAGTCGATGATCGGCGCGGGCACCCTGGTGCAGGGCCCCGACGGCTGGCGCACGGTCGGCGATCCGCGTGGCGACGTGTCGTCCGCGCTGGCCCGCGGCATCCTGCGCCGTATCGACCGGCTGGGCGCCGAGGGCCTGACGCTGCTGTCGGCGGCGGCCGTGCTGGGCAGACGGTTCCCGCTGACCGTGCTCCAGCGGATGACGGGAGTCGACGACCGGGCCCTGCTCAGCCATCTGCACGCCGGAGTCGCCGCTCGTCTGGTGGTCCCCGACGAGCCCGCCCCCGACTGGTACTCCTTTCGCCATTCGCCCACCGTGGAAGCCCTGTTCACCCAGCTGACGCCCGGTCAGCGCGCGGACCTGGCGCGCCAGGGCGCGGAGGCGGTCGAGAAGCTGCACCCGCAGCTGCCCGGCGACTGGTGCGCGCTCGCTGCCGGGCTGCGGTCCGAGGCCGGCGAGGACGCGGCGGCCGGCAAGCTCTTCGCCGAGGCGGGGCGGCGGGCCCTGGCCGCCGGCGCGCTCGGTTCCGCTGTGACCCTGCTCAGCCGGGCCGAGACCCTGCTGGCGCGGGCCGGCGATCCACAGGAGCGGGCGGGCGCGCTGGAGCCGCTGCTGCCCGCGCTCGCCGAGTCGGGCGACTTCGACCGGGCCTTCGACCTGGTCGAGCATCTGCACGCCCTGGACAGCGCGGGGCTCGGTGCGTCACGTCTGGCGATCCTGCACACCCGGCTGGCCAAGGTGGCGCACACGGCGGGGCGTTGGAGCGACGGCAACCGGCAGATCGACCGGGCCCGCGAGGTGCTGGGTGCCAATCCGGACGGCGCGGCGACGGCGTCCGTCGATGTCACCGCCGCCTATCTCGCCCTGGACACCCCCGGCACCGACCGCACCCAGCAGGCGGAGAAGCTGGCCCGCTCGGCGGCCGACGCCGCCGAGCGCTACGCGCTGCCCTCCGTCGCCTGCCAGGCGTGGGAGCTGCTGGCGACCGTGGCCCGCGAACGGGACCCCGACGAGTCCCGGGCCATGCTGGAGAAGGCCCTGTCGACGGCGGAGCGGCATCAGCTCCCCCTGCGGCGGATGTACGCGGCGACGCGGATCGGCGGCAACGACTGGCTGGCGGAGGGCGACACCGCCGGACTGCTCTCCGCCAGGGACGAGGCGCTGCGGCTCGGTTCGATCAACATCGTGCACACCGTGGACGGCATCCTCGTCCTGGACGGGGTGATGCGGGGCGCGCGCGACGCGACGCGCGAGGCGGCCGTCGAGTGCCTGACGATCGTGCGCAGGCTCAGACTCGCCCCCGCCGTCCGGTATCTCCTCATGTCCCTGGCGTCACTGGAGGCGCACCAGGGCGACCGGCCGGCGATGGAGGCCGCCCTCGACTCGTTCGCCGAATGGGAGGGGGCGGGATCGCAGGAGGAGCCGCTGACGCTGGGCATGGCCCGCGCCTTCTGCGCCCTGATGGAGGAGGACCGCGACCTGGCACGGGCGGAGCTGGGGGCGCTGTCGGCGCTGGAGCGGCACAACCCCAGCACGTACCACCTCGGCGGCACGCACGGGGTCGGGCTGCTGCTGGACGTGCTGGCGGGTGAGGCGGACCGCGCCCGGCACGAGGCGGTGGCCGCGACGGCGGTCGGGCAGATGCGGTGGAACCGCCAGTTCGTCACGCTCGCGGACGCCGTCCTGCTCGGCCGGGAGGGGCAGGGCGAGCGGGCCGCCGAGCGCATCGACACGGCCCTGCGCGACGCCGCCGCGTACCCGGCCGCCCTGCACCTGGGCCTGCGGCTGGTCGCGGACCCGGCGCACGAGGACGGCTGGGGCGAGCCGGTCGCCTGGCTCAGGCGGGCCGAACACCACTTCCACGAGCAGGGCGTACCGGCCGTCACGAACGCCTGCCGGGCCGCCCTGCGCCGGCTGGGCGCCCCGGTGCACCAGCACCGCAGCGGCACGGACGGCATCCCCGAAGAGCTGCGGACCCTCGGCGTCACCGTCCGGGAGTACGAGGCGTTCCTGCTCCTCGCCGACCGGCTGAGCAACAAGGACATCGCCGACCGGCTGTTCATCTCGCCCCGCACGGTCGAGAAACACATCGCCAGCCTGATGAACAAGACGGGCGCGGCCAACCGCGCTGACCTGTGCGAGCGTTCGACCCGACTGCGATGAAGCTGCTCCTCACCGACTCCGGCGTCAGGAACGCGAGCATCCTGGCGGCGCTGGTCGACCTCCTCGGCAGACCGATCGCCGAGTCGACGGCCCTGTGCATCCCCACGGCGGGGTACGGCGGGCCGTACGGGGATCCGGGCGGGCCGTGGCGTTTCATCAGCGGACGCTCCCCCGGTCCCATGACGGAGCTGGGGTGGAAGTCGGTGGGCGTGCTGGAGCTCACCGCACTGCCGGGCATCGACAAGGAACGCTGGGTCTCCTGGGTACGGGAGGCGGACGTCCTGCTGGTGAACGGCGGCGACGCGCTGTACCTGTGCCACTGGATGCGCGAGTCCGGACTGGCCGGCCTCTTCCCGTCGCTGCGCGACACGGTCTACGTAGGGCTCAGCGCCGGCAGCATGGTCCTGACGCCCCGTGTCGGAACGCACTTCGTCGGCTGGAAGCCGCCCGCCGGCGGCGACAGCGCGCTGGGAGTCGTGGACTTCTCCGTCTTCCCGCATCTCGACAGCCCCGACTGCCCCGAGAACACCATGGCCGAGGCGGCACGATGGGCCGCCGGGATCTCCGGCCCGGCGTACGCCATCGACGCCCAGACCGCGATCAAGGTGACCGGCGACGGCATCGAGGTCGTCTCCGAAGGCCAGTGGAAGCTGTTCAACCCGGCCCAGGTCGCTGGCAGTTGAGCTGATCCGTTCGGATACCTCTCAGCTCTCCAGCAGCCTGACCAGCGCGTCGGCGACGGCGGCCATGCCCTTCTCGTTGGGATGGAAGGAGTGCGCCGTGGATTCAAGAGTCGGCTGGAACCCGAAGACCCACGGTTCGGCCGACCCGAGGGCATGCTCAGCGCTCAGCTCGGACACTCGCAGGACCTCGGCCGCAGAGCGGTCCGCCGCGATCCCGTAGGCCCGCGCGATGCCGTCCTGGATCCTGCGGAACGCGGCCCTCTGCGCTGCCGAGAAGGGCAAGTCGTTGTCGGGGCCGGTGGCATCGTCGGATCCGGTGGCATCGTCGAGGACCGTCAGGTAGTCGACAAGGACCACGCGAGCATCGGCAGCACGGGACCGAACCGTCTGGACGATTCGAAGCAGCCCCTGTGCCGTCGCCTCGATCGCCTCCGTGGTCGGCGCTGGGACACCACGAGGAAATTGCTGAGCCATCATCGTGACCAGCGGGCTGTCGGGATCCTTCTGCCGCCAGGCCTCGTAGAGCATCGACCCGGCGAACTGGAGGTCGTTACCGCCGGCAGTCAGCGTGACGAGGTCAGCGTCCGCGGGGAGCCCTTCGATCTGCGGCGCGAACTCCACTCCTGCCATGGTGATCTGCGGTGTGTCGAGAATCGTGGCGGTCGTCGCCCCGGAGACCGTCAGATCGACGAGGTCGGCGCCGAGCCGCTCCGCGGCCAGGTGTGCGTAGTTGCGCTTCGACCGCATCGCGGGAAAGTCCTCGATCGGTTCGATGCCCGGTCCTGCCGCAAAGGAACTGCCCAGGGCGACGACGTGCCGGTATTGAGTCATCGCCCAATGCTCGCAGGTTCGGTGCGCACGACGAAAGCGAGTACCGCTGCGATCTCCGCCGACTCGCCGAACCGTCTGACGGCCGCAGACTTCAGCAGGTCCGATGCGCCGTGGTCCTTCTTGAGCTGACCCATAGCGGTGTCGAAGCTGCCCGGGAGACAGAGACGACGCGAACTCCGGGTCGCGCACCTCAAGGAGCGCCTTGCAGACGGCGACGACGTTGCTCACTCCTCACCTTTCAGCAGGCAGAGCGGCCTGCTCCCCGCGGTGTTCGTGCGCCAGACGGACGGCCATGGCGCCCTCACCGACTGCCGAGGCCACCCGCTTGACCGAGCCGCTGCGGACGTCGCCGACGGCGAAGACCCCCGGCAGACCGGTCTCCAGGGCGAGCGGGGCGCGGGCCAGGGGTTTCCAGAGGTCCGCTGCCGCATGGACCACGTCCTGACCGGTCGGAACGAAGCCACGCCGGTCCAGGGTTACGGCGTCGGCGAGCCAGGAGGTGGCGGGACGGGCGCCGATGAAGACGAACAGGGCCCGGTCCGGCAGTACCTCCTGTTCGCCGGTGCGGTTGTCCTCAACGACGACGGATTCGACCCCGTCCTCGCCGGTGACCTCCCGCACCTCGGTATGCAGTCGGACATCAATCCGGGGGTGCCGCTCGATCCGGTCGATCAGGTAGCGGGACATGCTGTGCGCCAGGTCTCCGCCGCGGACCAGCAGATGGACCGCGGGCGACTCGCGCGCCAGGAACAGGGCCGCCTGGCCGGCGGAGTTGCCGCCGCCGACGACAGCCACCGGGTCAAGGCGGCAGGTCCGTGCCTCCCAGAGGGTGGCGGCGTAGTGGACCCCCGCACCCTCGAACCGCTCCACACCCGGGGCTGTCAGCCGCCGGTAGCGGGCGCCGGTGGCCACCACGACGTTGTCGGCGGCGACCGTGCCGCCGTCGGCGAGCCGTACCACGCTGGTTCCGTCGCGCTGTTCGATGCCGGCGGCCTCGGCGGGGACGGAGATCCGGGCACCGAACCGGTTGGCCTGCACGACGGCGCGTTCGGCGAGCTCCATGCCGGAGATCCCGGCGGGGAAACCGAGGTAGTTCTCGATCCGCGACGACGTACCGGCCTGGCCGCCGGTCGCCACCGCGTCCAGGACGACGGTCGAGAGCCCCTCGGAGGCGCCGTACACCGCGGCGGCCAGACCTCCGGGTCCCGCTCCGACCACCATCAGGTCGCAGACCCCCGCGGCTGTCTGCGTCCGCAGCCCGATGACCCGGGCGAGTTCGGCGTTGGAGGGATTGCGCAGCACACGACGGTCGTGCCAGACGACGACGGGGGTCTCCTGCGGAGTGACACCGAGACGCGTCAGCAGCGCCTCGGCCCCGGTGTCCTTCTCAAGATCGGCCCAGCGGTGCGGAAGGCGGTTGCGGGCGGCGAATTCCAGCAGCCGCCGCGTATCGGGGGAAAAGGCGGAGCCGATGATGCGGAACCCCGCGCCCGCGCCGACCAGCATCGTACGGCGCAGCAGGTAGGCACGCAGGATCAGGTCGCCTAGCGCGGGTTCCCGGCTGAGCAGATCGCGCAGGGCGGCCGAACCCACCGTGAGTACGTCGCCGGGTGTGCTCGCCAGCGCGCTGAGGAAGGGCGTCTGGCCCTCCAGCACGCCCAGTTCACCGAGGAAGCTGTACGGACCGTGCAGTTGGACGATTTCGTCCTGGTCGTCACGGGCTTCGACCACGGCCACCGTGCCGCTGAGGACGACGAAGAACTCCTCGCTGGGCTCGCCCGCGCGGAAGAGATGTTCCCCCTCGCGGAGCGACCGTACCTGTCCGCAGGATCTCAGGATCGCGATCTGGTCGTCCGTCAGCAGTGGGTACGCGTCGTCCACGACGGGGGGCGGTGTCGGTGTCGGCATCCTTCGTTCCCTTCGTCAGAAAGGCGGAGGCGGAAAGCGGGATGGAGAACAGCGGCCGGAGCACGGTGGCTTCCGCCGTGCCGGCCCGGCGGGCTCAGACCATCGCCTCGTGCACGAAACACCACCGCCAGTCCTCGCCGGGCTGGAACGACCGGACGATCGGATGGCCGTCGGCCGCGGCGTGGGCGCGGGCGTGCCGCATCGGCGAGGAGTCACAGCAGCCGACGTGGCCGCAGGTCAGGCACAGGCGCAGGTGCACCCACGGAGTTCCCATGCGGAGGCAGTCCTCGCAGCCCTGCGGTGTTCTGGGCGTGACGGGCCGGACCAGGGACAGGTGCGGGTCGGGAAGACTGGTCATTACGGCCTCCTGGTGGCGGAGCCGGCTGGTCCCGAGGGCGGCGTCGGCAGCGACTCGTCCACCCAGCGGCGCAGCGCGTCCACGGGCGCTGCGCCGGTCCGGCGCGCGAGGGGCCTGCCGTGGTCGAGGATCAGCAGGGTGGGTACCGCTTGGACTTCGAACCGCCGTGCCAGGGCCGGTGACGTGTCGATGTCGACCTTCACGAGCTTGGTCCGGCCCGCCAGGTCCTTGGCGACCTGTTCGAGGGCGGGGCTCACCATGCGGCAGGGCCCGCACCAGGTGGCCCAGAGGTCGACGAGCACGGGCAGGCTCGCCTGCTCGGCGACCTCCCCGAAGTCGGCGTCACGCGCTTCGGCGATCCACGGCAGCGGGGCCCGGCAGTTTCCGCAGCGCGGGCTGCCCTCCGCCACGGCGGGTACGCGATTGGTCCGGCCGCAGCGGGCACAGGCAACCGTCCACACGGAGGTCTTCGCCCCGCCGGTGGCGCCGCCGCGGCCACCGCCGCTTTCCGGAGAGGTGGTCATCACGGCTCCTGCGGCTCGTCCTGGAGGGTCACGGTCAGTTCGCCGTCCCCGGCGTCGACCAGGATGGTCACGCCTTCGCGTGCCTCGCCGCTGAGCAGCGCCCGGCCGATCTTGGTCTCGACCTCGTGCGAGATGAAGCGGCGCAGCGGCCTGGCCCCGTAGACCGGGTCGTAGCCCTCGGCTGCGATCAGCCGGCGGGCCTCCTCGGTGAGGACGAGCGTGATGCGCTGCTCGGCGAGACGGTCGCGCAGCTCGGCGAGGAGCAGGTCCACGATGCGCTCGATCTGCGCGATGCCGAGCGGGTGGAAGAGGACGATGTCGTCCACGCGGTTGAGGAACTCGGGGCGGAACCGGCCGCTGAGTTCGGTCATCACCAGCGCCCGCGCCTCGGGCTTGATCTCGCCCGCCTGGGTGGCGTCCTGGAGCAGGTACTGGGAGCCCAGGTTCGAGGTCATGATGACGACGGTGTTGCGGAAGTCGACCGTACGGCCCTGGGCGTCGGTGATCCGGCCGTCGTCCAGCACCTGGAGCAGGGTGTTGAAGACGTCGGCGTGCGCCTTCTCGATCTCGTCGAACAGGACGACGGAGTACGGCTTGCGGCGCACGGCCTCGGTGAGCTGGCCACCCTCCTCGTAGCCGACGTAGCCGGGGGGCGCGCCGACCAGCCGGCTGACGGTGTGCCGCTCCTGGTACTCGCTCATGTCGAGGCGGATCATGTTGCTCTCACTGTCGAACAGCGCGGCGGCCAGGGTCTTGGCCAGCTCGGTCTTCCCGACGCCGGTGGGGCCGAGGAAGATGAACGAGCCGATCGGCCGACGCGGGTCGCGCACTCCGGAGCGGGCCCTGATCACGGCGTCGGCGACGAGCTGAACGGCCTCGTCCTGGCCCACGACCCGCTCGCGCAGAATCTCGTCCAGCTTGAGCAGCTTCTGCCGCTCGCCCTCCTGGAGCCGGGTGACGGGGATGCCGGTCCACGCGGAGACGATCTCGGCGATCTCCTCGGCGGTGACCACCTCGCGCAGCAGCCGGGTCTCGCCCTGCTTGTCGGCGAGCTGCTCCTCCTCGGCGGCCAGACGGCGCTCCAGCTCGCTGATCGTCCCGTACCGCAGCTGGGCGGCCCGGTTCAGATCGTAGGCGCGTTCGGCCTCCTCGGCCTCCTGCCGGGTGCGCTCCAGTTCCTGACGCAGTTCCTGGACCTTGCGGATGGCCTGCCGCTCGGCCTCCCACTGGGCGTGTTTGGCGTCCACCTCGCCCCGCAGGTCGGCCAGTTCACGCCGCAGGTCCGCCAGGCGGGTGCGGCTGGCCGGGTCGCTCTCCTGGTCGAGCGCGGCCTCCTCGATCTCCAGGCGGGTGGCCCGGCGGGTGAGTTCGTCGAGTTCGGCGGGCATGGAGTCGATCTCGGTCCGCAGCCGCGCGCACGCCTCGTCGACGAGGTCGATGGCCTTGTCCGGGAGGAAGCGGTCACTGATGTAGCGGTGGCTGAGGGTGGCGGCGGCGACCAGGGCGCCGTCCTGGATCTTGACGCCGTGGAAGATCTCCAGCCGTTCGCGGATGCCGCGCAGGATGGAGATGGCGTCCTCGACGGTCGGCTCGTCCACCAGCACGGTCTGGAAGCGCCGCTCCAGGGCGGCGTCGGACTCGATGTGCTTGCGGTACTCGTCGAGTGTGGTGGCGCCGATCATGTGCAGCTCGCCGCGGGCCAGCATCGGCTTGAGCATGTTGCCCGCGTCCATGGCACCCTCGGCGGCGCCGGCCCCGACGACGGTGTGCAGTTCGTCCACGAACAGCAGGATCCGGCCCTCGCCGCTCTTGACCTCGGCCAGCACGGCTTTCAGCCGCTCCTCGAACTCGCCGCGGTATTTGGCTCCGGCCACCAGCGAGCCCATGTCGAGCGAGAACACCGTCTTGTCCCGCAGCCCTTCGGGCACGTCGCCGCGGACGATCCGCTGGGCCAGTCCCTCGACGATGGCGGTCTTGCCGACGCCCGGTTCGCCGATCAGCACAGGGTTGTTCTTGGACTTGCGGCTGAGGATCTGGATGACTCGCCGGATCTCGGCGTCCCGGCCGATCACCGGGTCGAGGCGGCCGGTGCGGGCCTCCACCACGAGGTCACGGCCGTACTTCTCCAGTGCCTCGTACGCTTCCTCGGGATCGGCGGAGGTGACCCGCTGATTCCCGCGCACCGTGGTGAGGGCGCCGAGGAAGGAGTCCTTGCTGACGCCCTGTTCGGCGAGGCGCCGGCCGGCCGCGGTGGCCGGACCCTCGTCCACCATCGCCAGCACCAGGTGCTCGGTGGAGACGTACTCGTCCTTGAGCCGCTTGGCCTCCTGCTCCGCGCTGTCCAGCAGTCTGGCCAGCCGCTGGGTCACCGTCACCTGGCCGGGGGTGGCGCCCGGTCCTGTCATGCGCGGCCGCTTGGCGAGATCGGTCTCCACGGCGGCCCGCAGGGCGGCCGGGTCGGCGCCAGCGTCGGCCAGCAGGCGGCCCGTCAGGCCGTCCTGCTGGTCGAGCAAGGCCAGCAGCAGGTGTTCTCCGTCGACCTCGCTCTGGTCCATCCGCACCGCGAGGCTCTGTGCTTCCCGCAGCGCCTCCTGGGACTTGTGGGTGAGGCGGTTCATGTCCATGTCGCACGCTCCCTGTCGGCTCGTTCGCTGTGCCGCAGTGCGGTCTCCAGACGTTCGATGCGGCCGAGCAGGTCCAGGACGACGCCGACGGCCGCGTAGTTGAGGCACAGTCCGGCCCGCAGCCGCTGCACCCGGGCGATGGCCGACGGTGCGCCGGCCCGGAACCACAGGCGGCCCCGGGCATCACGCTCGGCGTCCACCAGCCCGAGAGCGACGAAGCGGCCGACGAGGTCGGGCGACAGTCCGCTGCGGCCGGCCACCTCGGCCATGGAGAGCTGATAGGGGTTGGGGCTGGTCCGGTAGACCCGCACCAGGGGATAGACGCCCCCGGCGCCGGCCCGTCCGGCGCCTTCGGCGGGCGAACGGTGTTCGGCTCTCATGTCTGCTTCCTCGGGTCGAAGGAGGAGACGGCGGCCAGTTCCTCGAACAGCTCGCGCTCACGCGGGCCGGGCGAGGGCGGCACCATCACCTTGATCTCGGCGTAGAGGTCCCCCGACGAACCCTTGGGGTCGGGCATCCCCTCACCGCGCAGCCGCAGCCGGCGACCGGTGGAGGTACCGGCCGGCACATGCACCTTGGCCGTCCCGCCGGGACCGGAGACCGGCACCGTCGCTCCCAGCGCTGCCTCCCAGGCGGTGACCGGCAGATCGACGTGAATGTCGCGTCCGAGGAGCCGGTAGCGGGGATGGGGGGCGATACGGACCACCAGGTAGAGGTCCCCGGCGGAACCCGGGCCGCGGCCCCGGCCGCCCTCTCCGGCGAGCCGGATGCGCTGACCGTCCACGACACCGGCCGGGATGGTGACGTCGTAGGTGCGCTCCCCCGCGCCTCCGCCGAGGGTGATCTTCCGCCGGCCGCCCCGGTACGCCTCCTCGACGTTGAGGGTGAGTTCGGCCTCCTGGTCGGCGCCGGGGATCGGGCTGCCCCGCCCGGCGCGGCCGGCCCGGCCGCCGAACATGCCTCCGAAGAGATCCTCGAAGTCCACGCCGGCGGTGTCGAAGTCACTCTCCGTCCAGGTCCGGGTGCCTGCCCGGCCGGCGCCTCCGGAGCCGTTGAAGGGACCGCCGCGGTAGGCGCCGGCTCCGCCGCCGAAGCCCTGGCCGGCCGCGACGCGCTCGTCGTAGTCCTCCGGAACCTGCCGGAAGTCCGGGCCGAAGCGGTCGTAGCGGGACCGGGTGTCGGGGTCGGACAGCACGCTGTACGCCTCGTTGATCTGCTTGAAGCGCTCCTCGGCGGCCGGATCGCGGTTGACGTCCGGGTGATAGCGGCGGGCCAGGGTACGGAACGCCTGCTGGATCTCGGCGGCGTCGGCGGTACGGGGGACGCCCAGCACCTGGTAGTAGTCGTCAGCCATGGCGGCCTCACTCCTGCTTGCGGCTGACCGCCACCGCGGCCGGCCGCAGTTGGTGGCCGGGTTCGCCGTAGCCGGGCCGCAGCACCTGGACGACGGTGCCCGCGGCGGTGTCCGGTTCATCCACCACGGACACCACCTCGTGCCGCTCGGGGTCGAAGGGGACGCCGGTCTCCTCGTAGCGGGGGTAGCCGAGGCTTCGCAGCACCTCGACGGCTTGGTCGCGTACCGCCCGGATTCCGCTGACGAGCGCGCCGGGATCGTCGGCGCCCGCGTGGTCGAGGGCCAGTTCGAGGTTGTCGACGACCGGGAGGAACGCGGCGGCCACCTTGGCGCGCTCGGCCTCCCGCTCCCGGGGAAGCTCGCGGGCGTGGCGCTTGCGGAGGTTGTCGAGGTCGGCGAGGGCTCGCCGCCACCGGTCCGCCAACTCCTCCGCGTCGGGGGTGCGGTGTTCCGGTGCGTGCTCCCCCGCTGCGTCGGGAGGCGGCGTGGGGGGCAGGGGCGTCTGCCCGGACTCGGGCGGCGAGCGGTCCTCGGCCGGACGCGTCGTCTGGTCCTGATCCGACATGTCGCCGCCTCAGCTCTTGTCGAAGTCGGCGTCGATGACGTCGTCGTCGCCCCTCGGGGATCCACCCTCGGGGCTCTGGCCGGGCGCCGGGCCGGGCCGTACGTCGCCTTCGGCTCCGCCGGGTGCGGTGGAGTGCGCGGCCAGAGCCGCGTGGAGCTGCTGGAGTTCGGATGTCAGGTTCCGGGCCCGGTCCGCCGGGGCCTCCTCCTTGACGGCGGTGCGCGCCTCGTCGATGAGCAGTTGGGCCCGGGCCCGCTCGTGCTCCGGTGCGGCGTCGCCGAGGTCGTCCAGCCGGCGCTCCACCTGGTACGCGGAGGCGTCCAGCTCGTTGCGGGCGTCGATGGCCTCGCGCAGGGCGAGGTCGGCGGTCCGGTTGCTCTCGGCCTCGTTGATCATCCGCTCGACCTCGGACGGGTCGAGATTGGAGCCCTCGCTGATGGTCACCGACTGCTCGGCGCCGGTGTCCCGGTCCTTGGCGCTGACCTTGAGGATGCCGTTGGCGTCCATGTCGAAGGTGACCTCGATCTGGGTCTCCCCGCGCCTGGCCGGCCGCAGGTTCTCCAGCCGGAAGCGGCCCAGCACCCGGTTGTCGGCGGCCAGTTCGCGTTCGCCCTGGAGAACCACGATGTCCACGGCCGGCTGATTGTCCTCGGCCGTGGAGAACGTCTCGGAGCGGCGGGCGGGGATGGTGGTGTTGCGTTCAATGATCTTGGTCATCACGCCGCCGGCCGTCTCGACGCCCAGGGAGAGCGGCGTGACGTCCAGCAGCAGGACGTCCTTGACCTCGCCCTTGAGCACCCCGGCCTGGACGGCGGCGCCCAGCGCCACGACCTCGTCGGGGTTGACGCTCATGTTCGGGTCCTTGCCGCCGGTCATCCGGCGGACGAGGTTCTGCACGGCCGGTATACGGGTGGAGCCGCCGACCAGGATGACCTCGTCGATGTCGTTGTCCGTGACCTTGGCGTCGCTCATCGCCGTCCTGATCGGGTCCAGGCAGCGCTCCACCAGGTCCGAGGTGATCTGCTCGAACGTGGAACGGCGGATTGTCTCGGTGAGGTGCTTCGGCCCGGAGGCGTCCGCCGTGATGAACGGCAGGCTCACCTGCGTCTGACTGACCGAACTCAGCTCGGTCTTCGCCTTCTCGGCCGCCTCGAACAGGCGCTGCAGGGCCTGCGGGTCCTTACGCAGGTCGATGCCCTCGGCCTGCTGGAAGCCGTCCGCGAGATGGTCCACCAGCCGGCGGTCGAAGTCGTCGCCACCCAGATGGGAGTCGCCCGCCGTGGCGCGGACCTCCACCACACCGTCGCCGACGTCCAGCAGGCTGACGTCGAAGGTGCCGCCGCCCAGGTCGAAGACCATGACCGTCTCGTGGCCCTTCTTGTCAAGACCGTAGGCCAGGGCCGCGGCGGTCGGCTCGTTGATGATCCGCAGAACGTCGAGGCCGGCGATCTTCCCGGCGTCCTTGGTGGCCTGGCGCTGGGCGTCGTTGAAGTAGGCGGGGACGGTGATGACCGCTTCGGTCACCTTTTCACCGAGCGCCTTCCCGGCGTCGTCGGCCAGCTTCCGCAGGACCTGCGCGCTGATCTCCTCGGGCGCGTGCTGCTTCCCGTTCACCTCGAAGCGGGCCACCCCGCCAGGCCCCTCGACGACGTCGAAGGAGACCGCCTTGGCCTCGTCGGAGATCTCGTCGTAGCGACGGCCGATGAACCGTTTCGCCGAGGTGATGGTGCCCTTGGGGTTGAGGATCGACTGCCGGCGCGCGAGCTGTCCCACCAGCCGCTCGCCGTCATCGGAGAAGGCGACCACCGACGGCGTCGTTCTGGCCCCCTCGGCATTCGGGACGACGGAGGGCCCGCCGCCCTCCCACGCCGCGATGACCGAGTTGGTGGTACCGAGATCAATGCCTACTGCCTTCGCCATGGGAATCTCCTCCGTCACAACACGGGACGGCCCGGCGGGCTGCCACGTGAACGGCTGGAGCGCCCACCGCACTTCTTCGAAGCGTCGCGCGGTACTCGTCGCGTTTCCTCACCCCGGCATGACCAATCGGCGCCGTCGTTCCGGTCCGCGAAGACGAGGATGTGGCAGGTCCGCAGGTGAGACCCTGTGCCGGACGGCGTAGCGTGGAAGGTGGAAAGTCGCTTTCGAGCCGCGAATGGACCCGCGATGGACGCTGTTCCGATTCCGACCACCGGGGCCCGCCGCCCCGTTCCGCGACCGGGGGGCGCGCGGGACACACTGCTACGGCTGGTGTCGGTCCTGCTCGACGGCGACGACGAGCGCGAAGTGCTGTGGAGCGCCATGGCGGCAATCACCGCCACCGGTCCTTTCACCGCCGAAGCCGCGTATTCCATGCACCACGGCCTGGCGCGGCGCTGCCCGCCGTGCCGGGTGGCTGCCTCCCCCGCTGCCCGGCCGGGGAGCGCAGCGGTGCGGGAGCCCGCGTCGGACCCGGCCCACGAAGCCCCGGCTGAAGCAGCCGCAGCCGAGGTGGTGGCCGCCGGCCGGCTCGACCGGCGGATCGACACCCTCGACGGCCGCAGCCGGAATCTTCACCAGCGGGACGGGCGGTGGACACGGGCCATCGCCCTGCGGCACCGGGACGCGTGCCTCGGCTATCTCGTCGTCCGCTCTCCGACCACGCCCTCGGCCGAGGAGACCGCGCTGACCGGCCTCCTCGCGCAGCAGACCGGGACCGCCCTCGCACGCCTCACCGGGCGCGAGGAAGAGCGGGCCCGCGCCGGCTCGGACGGAGACCTGCGGGAAACCCTGGAGGGCTCACCCGCCGCCGGCCTCGCCGCGGTGGTCTCCGCGCTGGCCTCCCGACTCGCCACCCACGACGCGCTCTCCCGCGCCGCCGTCTCCGGCGAGGGCGAGGCGGGGATCATGGAAGCCCTGCACGACCGCACAGGGTTCGCGGCCCTCACCGAGGACCGCTTCGGCAACCTGCGGGCCTGGACGGGGCCCGGCCGGGGCGAACACACGGGCGGGCCGCGCCCGGGGGCGGGCAATCGCCGCCGGGAGGCCGCGATACATGACGCGCGACGCCAGGCCGGCGCCGTCCGGGACCGGGACCGGCTCCTTATGCCCGTCGCGATGGCAGGAGATCTGCTGGGCGTGGTCGCACTGGTCGATCCGGACCGGCGGGCAACGCAGACGGACACCTCGGCGCTGGAACAGGCTGCTCTGGTGCTGGCCCCCCTCCTCTCCCACGAGCGCGGGCTGGCCACGCTGGAGACCCAGCTGCGCCATGACCTGGTCGACCGGCTGATCTCGGGTGAGGCGACCGACGAGGACTTCGGCCAGGCCGCGGTTCTGGGCCATGACCTGCACCGACCGCACAAGGTCGCCGTACTGGAGTGGTCCGGGACGGCCGAGCGGGCGGCACTCGGCAACGCGGTGGCGCGGGCGGCCGGGCGGCTGCGCCGGGACGTACTCGTCGGCTCCCGTGGCGCGACCACGGTCGTCCTGGAGCCCGGCGAGGACGGTCGTGCTCGGGAACGCGAGCTGTACAGGGCCGTCTCGGACGAACTCGGCACAGGGGCAGGGACGATCGGGGTCGGCGGCCAGTGCGACGTCATCACCGATCTGCCGCACTCCTACGACGAGGCCGTCCGTGCCCTCACCGTCCGCCGCCGTTCCCAGGACCCCTACGGCAGCACCGGCTTCGAGGAGCTGGGTCTGCGCCGCATGATGGGCACCGGCCAGGGCGAACGGGAAGCCGACCGCTTCGTCCGCGAATGGCTGGGCGGGCTGCTGGACTACGACGCCCGGCACCACACCGAGCTGGTCACGACGGTCTCGCGCTATCTGGAGAGCGGCGGCAGCTACGACGCGACCTCCAAGACGCTCCTCATCCACCGCAGCACCGTCCGCTACCGCCTCCAGCGCATCCGCGAGATCACCGGCCACGACCTGTGCGACGTCGAGACGCGCCTCAATCTGCACATCGCCACCCGCATCCGGGACGTGCTCGACACCCCGCGCTGAGTCCCGTGCGCGCCTGGTCGCCCCCCGGTGGCCTAACGAAGGACGCTGACCGCGCGGGCGATGACGAGTAGTGAGGTCAGCAGCGCGGCGATGCTCTGGATACTCATCATGACTTTGGCGCGGGCCGACAGCGGCATGGTGTCGGTCGGGCTGAAGGCGGCCGAGTTCGTGACGGACAGGTACAGGTAGTCCACCAAGGTGGGCATCCAGTCCGAGACGGCACTGGAGCCGTCCGCGACTTCCTGGACCGCGTCGCCGTTCTCGTCCTGGGAGAAGCGGAAGTCCGCCAGCGGCAGTTCGCCGCGTGGCAGCTGCGTACGGAGGACGGGACCGCCCCGGTCCAGTTCCCAGTAACCCAGACCGAACACGACGATGTTGGTGATCCAGACCTGCAATGCGGCTACCAGCAGCGAACGGCCGTCCTTCACGCCCGCGTACAACAGCTCGTGGATGAGCAGACCCAGCGCGAACAGGTTGCTGGCGGCGATCACCAGGACGAGCGTCAGCGACAGTACGCGGAAGATCGGGGTCTGGCGGGTCAAGCGCTTGGGATTGACCGCGATCAGCGGCACGAGCAACAGCACTTCCAGCGCCGGGAGCAGATAGCGCGGCGCGATCAGCAAGCGCTGCGGCAGGGCCAGGTACAGCACGATCGCGGTGAGCGTCGCGAGGACACCGGGCAGCCGGGCCTCTCCACGACGCTCATGCCGAGGATGCCCGGCCCGGGCCTGGACGATCCTGCGCGTCATGGTGGGCGCGCTCCCCTGTTCGTCGCCTCCGGCCCCTTGCTGACGGGCCGTCACCGGGATCTAACCACCGAGAGTGCGACGGCCGGCGGACCGCCATCCCCTTTTTCGCACGTGGCGCGCATCGGGCGGCATCGAGACGACGCGCCCCGGCGGGCTGAGCCGGGGCGCGAGCAACCGCCGTCGGGCCTCTTACCTCCTGTGGCCGTTGGCGTGTCCGTCCGGATGCAGGATCACCTTGGTCCAGCCGTCGTCGCGGGCGTCGAAGTGCTCGTACGCCATGGGTGCTTCGTCCAGGCTGAGTTCGTGCGACACCAGGAAGCTCGGTGTTGCCTTCCCACCGGCGATCAGGTCCCGCAGCGCCCGGTTGTACCGCTTCACCGGCGCCTGCCCGGTGCCCATGTGCTGGCCCTTGAACCACATCATGCCGAAGTCGATCGGGATCTTGCCCTGCGCCTCCAGCTCCCCCTGGGCCTCGGTGCCGCCGGGGTCCTGGGGCAGGAACACGCCCACCACGCCGATGTCGCCGGTGAACCTGACCGTGTCGATCAGTCCGTTGAGCGTGAGGCTGGCGTCCTCGTGTCCCTGGGCGTCGTGTGCCTGGTAGCCGACGCATTCACAGCCGTTGTCGGCGCCCAGCCCGAGGGTGGCCTCCTTGACGACCTCCGCCGGCTCCTGCTCGGCGGTGTTGATCGGGATGGCCCCGATCTCCTCCGCCTTGCGCAGCCGGTCGGGCTGGTGGTCGGCCACCCAGACGCGGCCGGCGCCCTTGAGGATGGCGGAGTACGCCGCCATCAGCCCGACCGGACCGGCACCGAACACAACGGTCTGGTCGCCCGGCTTGACGTGGGCCATCTCGGTGGCGTGATAGCCGGTGGGGAAGATGTCGGCGAGCATCACATAGTCGCTCTGCCGCTCGGCGGCGTCCTCGCCCAGACGCAGCGCGTTGAAGTCCCCGTAGGGCACGCGCAGCAGTTCCGCCTGGCCGCCCTGGTAGGGGCCCATGTCGGCGAATCCGTAGGCGGCTCCGGCGAGGGCCGGTTCCGGCTGCATCGTCAGGCAGTAGTTCGTCAGACCCCGCTCGCACTGCTTGCAGAAACCACAGGCGATGTTGAAGGGCAGCACCACGTACTGGCCGACCTGGACCTTGCGGACGGCCGGGCCGACCTCGACGACCTGGCCCATGTTCTCGTGTCCCAGGGTGCGACCAGCCTCGAAGGACGTACGCCCTTCATACATGTGCAGGTCGGAACCGCAGATATTGGTGGCGGTGATCTTGACGATGATGTCGCAGGGGTGCTCGATCTTCGCATCCGGTACGTCCTTCACCGTGACCGTGCGCGCTTCTTCGTATACCGCTGCCTTCATGACCGCTCCTCGGGTGCGCGGCAAAACCCGCGGCACCGCACTGATGGAGACGGCGCAAAGAGCCTGACTTCCGGGAGTTGGTGCGACGGGGCCCGTGGCTCCCGTACGCCTCTATGGCCGTTCACCGTTTCCGGTGGGACCGTACGCGCCGCCGCCGGTCCGTCGGGCGCACCCGGCGCTCCACCGGCGTACCGGCCGATCCCCTCGTCCACCACGCTAGTCGACCGCGTACCGATCGACCAGCGCTGTCATCGGCTCCGGACACCCGCAGCCCGCCACGAAACCCCAACTCAGTTATCAGCTAGTCATCGTGGCCGTCCTGGAGCATATGGCGACGTTCCTGTTCGCGCTTGGAGTAGGCGGCTGCCCGGATCGCCTCGTCGCTCTCCAAGCCTGATCCCAGCGCACCACCCACCGTGGCGACCGAAGCGACGAACCACGACAGCGCCACATACTTCGTGGCATGCAGCGAAGTCTGCGTCATCGAGGCGAACACCCGGTCGTTGATGATGAACAACGCCCACACCATATTGATGACGATCAAGCCCGCGTAGCAGACAAGCACCCCGATACCGACCGTCATGACCGTCGAGACGTTGTAGAGCCACGCCCTTTGTCTCTCTTCCGGCGAAGGCTCTGCCGGACGCTGCCACAGGTGCGCGTCAACGATCAGCCAGCCAATCATCAGGGCGACAGACCCGACCATGGCAATCACGAGACGTGCCACGCTCAGAGCCCCGGCCAGACTCCAGACCGTGGAGTTGACGGTGGCGATAGCACCCGTTGCCAACGCGGCCGCCAGAGCCTTCGACAAGCCCGGCACCAACCGCCACGGCCGGTTGGCACGGACCATGCCGACGAGGACCCGCAGATAACCGAACGACCCGTTGACGACGTACCGACGGTCAGCGGCCTCTTCCTCCCCGACCGGCCCGGGGTCGACATGCGTGAGACGACCGGTGAAGGACCCCGTCAGCGGATGGCTCGGAGAAGCCCCAGCGGCCACGGGGGCCTGCGGACCCGCCAGACCGAGCACCACTTCTTCCACGGCCCGCCGGGCCTTCTTCTGCAGCCGAAAGCCCCCGAGCGGTGGAAGACACAGCAACCCGACGCCGTGCTCGTGGCTCAGTTCCACAACGAGCTTGCGCCCCTGCGAGTGGAGAGGAAGATCGGTGAGCGCCACGACGACATCCCAGTTCTCCGTACTCGCGCGGTCGATGATCCGGCCCATCAGGGTGGACGTGTCCTCCGTCCCCGCGGTGAAGGGCTCACTGACCACCACAACGTCGAACCGCCGCCGCTGGCGCGACTTGCCGGCAAGCCGAGCAGGAAGTCGCTCCGCCATGCGATGCGCGACCTCTGTCGGCGCGTCCGGCTCCGCCAGGAGAGCCACGACCGTAACGCCCGGAGACGACACCGGCATGCCTGGCCCCTTCTCTCGTCGCCGCCCCCGCGATCACAAACACCCACAGAATGCCCCCGCCGTGCCCTCGACGCCGTGTGACACGCTCGCCCCCCGGCAGGCGCGAGCGGTACGGACCACATCTCCTCGTCCTCCGACGGGCCTGTCGCCACCGCCGAGCCACAGGTCCGTGCCCGCCGCGCACGCACACCCGTCCTCGCCACCGCCGGCGTCGGCGGCATGACCGTCTACGCGGTGGTCTTTTTCGTCCTGGTAGCGGTGGGGTGCCACGCGGGACGGTTCTTCGCGACCCACTCCGTCATCGCCAAGGCACTCGCCCGCTGGGGCCACATCCCGCTTCCCCTGATCCTCGTCGCCATCGGCCCGTGATACGGCGGAGCGGTTCACCTCTCGACGACGTCCGAACGATCAAAGGCCGGTATCGGATTTCTCCGATACCGGCCCTGACCTCGACTCTTTCGAGTCGGGACGACAGGATTTGAACCTGCGACCCCTTGACCCCCAGTCAAGTGCGCTACCAAGCTGCGCCACGTCCCGATGCCCGTGTGACCTGGGGTTTCCCCCGGCTCGACGTGCATCAGAACAATACCGCACTCGGCCGGGTGCTCACTAACGGCATTCCGGGGGCGTCCCGTGCCGACAAGAGGGAACCTGGACAGGACGTACCGATCAGCATCAGGAAGGGACCCAGTCATGACCGCAAGCGGTGACCTGCTCATCGACGCCTTCGGCCGTATCCGTGAGCTCGTGCACAACGTGGTCGACGGAACGGCTCCCGATGACCTCGCCGCCCGGCTGGACGACGGGGCCAATTCGGTCGCCTGGCTCGTCTGGCATCTCACCCGGATCCAGGACGACCACATCGCCGGCCTCGCGGGGAGCGATCAGCTCTGGACGTCACAGGACTGGTCGGAGCGGTTCGGTCTGCCGTTCCCGGCCGGCGCTACCGGCTACGGGCACTCCACGCGGGACGTGGCCGCGCTCGGGGGCGTGTCCGGTGAGCTGCTCGCCGGGTATCACGACGCCGTCCATGACCGGACCGTCGAGTACGTGGCCACGCTGAAGGACAAGGACTTCGAGCGGGTCGTCGACGACTCGTGGACCCCGGCGGTCACCCTCGGGGTCAGGATCATCTCCGTCATCTCCGACGATCTCCAGCACGCCGGCCAGGCGGCCTTCATCCTCGGTGTGCGGGGGCGGCAGTGAAGAAGCGCCGTATCGGCTCAGTGAAGGTGAGCGCGATCGGGCTCGGCGGTATGCCGATGTCGATCGAGGGGCGGCCCGACGAGGCCCGCTCCATCGCCGCCGTGCACGAGGCGCTGGACTCCGGGATCACCCTCATCGACACCGCGGACGCGTACCACCTGCACGCCCACGAGGTGGGGCACAACGAGGCGCTGCTGGCCAAGGCCCTCGCCTCGCACGACCGCGGTACCGACGTCCTCATAGCCACCAAGGGCGGGATGACCAGGCCGGGCGACGGTTCCTGGGACGTGGACGGCTCCCCCGCCCACATCAAGGCGGCCTGTGAGTCCTCGCTCGGCCGGCTGGGGGTCGACGCGATCGGGCTCTACCAGCTGCACCGCCCCGACCCCAAGGTGCCGTACGAGGAGTCGGTCGGCGCGCTGCGCGACCTGCTCGACGCGGGCAAGATCCGGCAGGCGGGCATCTCCAACGCGAATCCGGAGCAGATACGGGCGGCGAACAAGGTGCTCGGCGGGCGGCTCGCCTCCGTGCAGAACCAGTACTCGCCCGCCTTCCGCTCCAGCGAGGCCGAGCTGAAGCTCTGCACCGAGCTGGGCATCGCCTTCCTGCCGTGGAGCCCGTTCGGCGGCATCAAACAGGCCGGTGACCTCGGCTCCCGGTTCGCGCCGTTCGCGAAGGTCGCCGAGGCCCACGGGGTGAGCCCGCAGCGCGTCTGTCTGGCCTGGCTGCTGGCGAAGTCGCCGGTCGTCGTCCCGATCCCCGGATTCAGCCGGCCCGAGACCGTACGCGACTCGGTCGCCGCCGTCGGGCTCGTACTCACCCCGGCCGAGCTGGCGACGCTGGACGCCGCCTGACCGCACCGCGCGCCCGATCGCGCCCCCACACCTGACCGGCCGGCTCAGACGCGTCAGACGTGCGCGTCGAGCCAGTCGGTCAGGTCCCGGTGCACCTCGTCGCGGTTGGTCTCGTTCAGGATCTCGTGGCGGGCGCCCGGGTAGCCCTTCCAGCTGAGGTCCTCGACACCCGCGTAGCGGAAGTCCTCCAGCAGTTCGTAGATCAGCGTCATCCGCTGGTTGCAGGGGTCCTCCTCGCCCGCAGCGACATGCACCGGCAGGTCGGCCGGGATCCGGGCGACGGAGCGGGGGTCGTTGATCTTGCGGACGGCGTGCAGCCAGTCCAGGGCAAGACCCGCGCTGAAGGGGAAGCCGCACCGCTCGTCCGCCACATAGGCGTCGACCTCCGCCTCGTCGCGGGAGAGCCACTCGAAGCCGGTGCGGTGCGGGAACGGATCGTTGAACGAGGCGAAGAGGCCGGGGATGTACGGGGAGTGCGCCGCCCTGCCGTGCTCGGCGATCTCCTGCTCCAGACCGGCGAGCGAGGTGTCGATCTCCGCGCCCGGCAGGGTACGGAAGGCGCCGGTGAGCACGAGGGCGGTCAGATCGTCCGCGTACTCCTGCGCGTAGTCCCGGGCGAGCATCGAGCCCATGCTGTGGCCGAGGAGCACCACCGGCACGCCCGGGTACAGGGTGCGGGCCTGGTCCCCTGCCGTCTTGAGGTCCCTGACGATGGCCCGCCAGCTGCTCGGGGGGTCGTCGTCCGCGCTGTCGTCACTGTCGCCGGTGTCGGGTTCGGTGACGCCGAGACCGCCGGTTGAGGTGGCCGTGGCGCCGTGCCCGCGATGGTCCGTGGCGACCACCCCGTACCCGTGCTCCAGCAGATGCCGGGCGAACCGGTCGTAGCGCAGGGCGTGCTCGGCGGCGCCGTGGGCGATCTGTACGAGGGCACGCGGCCTGCCGTTGTCGGGGAGCCAGGTGTACGTGGCGATCTGGATGCCGTCGTGGGCCGTGAGCAGCCCCGGTTGGTATGCCGTCATCGGCGGCGTCTTCCCCGTACCCGTCCGTCTCATGCCGTCCGGTGCCCGGGTTGCTCCGGATGCCTCAGATACCGCCGTCCTCCCGGTGGTGGATCTGCCGGACGAGTTCGGCGGCGACGGACTTGACCAGGTCCAGCCCCGGCCGGCCCCAGCGCCTCGGCTCGGTGTCGGACACGCAGACCGTGCCGAGCGCCAGCCCCGTACGGTCGACGAGCGGCGCCCCGAGGTACGAGCGGATGCCGCTCTCCTCCACCAGGGGGTTCCCGGCGAAGCGGGGGAAGTCGGCCACGTCCTCCAGGACCAGGGCCTTGCGCCGTACCACCACATGCGGGCAGAAGCCGTGGTCGCGGGCGAGATAGCGGTCGGCGGGCGCGCCGGGCGGGGTGTGCAGCCCGGCGAAGAACTGTCGCTCCTCGTCGATGAAGTTGACCATCGCGTACGGCGCCGCCGTCTGCTCGGCCAGCTGTCTGGCGTACGCGTCGAACGCCGGCTCGGGCCGCTGCCCGAGCCCGAGGGTGCGCAGACGCCGCACCCGGTCCGGCGCCTCCTGGTCGACGGGGGTGAGCAGTAACCGGCTGAGCGGGTCGTACCCGCGCCTCATGCGGACGCTCCGTCGCTCGGCTCGGCGGCCGTGAGGCCGGCCGCCGTGGCCGCCGTGGCCGGGGGCACAGGCGCCGGGGGCCCGGGCATCGGGGCGGCTCCCGTCGTCGTGGTGAGCAGGTGCTGTACGAGCGTGACCAGCGTTCTGATGCCGGAGCTGGCGATCCGGGCGTCGCAGAGCACGATCGGCACCTCGGGTTTGAGATCTATCGCCGCCCGCACCTCGTCGGGTTCGTAGCGGAACGAACCGTCGAACTCGTTGACGGCGACGACGAACCCGATGCCGCGCTGCTCGAAGAAGTCCACGGCGGAGAAGGAGTATTCGAGCCGCCGGGTGTCGGCGAGCACGATCGCGCCGAGCGCGCCTCGGGACAGCTCGTCCCACATGAACCAGAAGCGCTCCTGGCCGGGGGTGCCGAAGAGGTAGAGCACGTGCCGCTCGTCGAGAGTTATCCGGCCGAAGTCCATGGCGACCGTGGTGGAGGTCTTGGACTCGACGCCCGTCAGATCGTCCGTCTCGGCCCCGACCTGGGTCAGCAGCTCCTCCGTGCTCAGCGGGGCGATCTCGCTGACCGCGCCGACGAAGGTCGTCTTGCCGACCCCGAAGCCGCCGGCGACCAGGATCTTCAGCGCCGTGGGGAACGCCGTCGGGGATGGTTCGGAGCTAGAGCTGTCGTCGTAGACCATCGAGCACCGCCTCCAGCAGGGCTTGGTCGGTGGGGTTGTCGAAGGTGTCGGGCGGCCGTGCGGTGATCGCTCCGCAGCCCACCAGATCGGAGAGCAGCACCTTGGTCACGGTCGCGGGGAGCCGCAGGTACGCCGAGATCTCGGCGACCGAGGTCGGTCCCTGGCAGAGCCCCAGGGCCTCGGCGTGCTCCGGGTCGAGATGTGCCTGCGGGACGCTTCCCGTGGACATCACCTGCGTCAGCAGGTCGAAGGCGACGGCCGGCCGCGTACGGCCGCCGCTGGCCGTGTACGGACGGATGAGCCGGCCGGCGGCTTCGTCGAGCCACGGCCCGTCCGTCGGGACCGGCACCTTCAGCGCCCCGTGAAGCTCTGCGCCGGGCCCGCCGCCTGCCTGACAGGGGTGGCCAGGTACGGCCGTACGCTCTTGACCAGCATCGCCATCTCGTAGCCGAGCACCGCGGCGTCCGCCTCGCGGCCCGCCAGTACGGCCAGACAGGTCCCGGAGCCGGCCGTGGAGACGAACAGCAGGGTGGAATCCAGCTCGACCACGACCTGCCGGACCTCGCCGCTGTCGCCGAAGCGGATGCCGGCGCTGCGTCCCAGGGAGTAAAGACCTGAGGCGAGGGCCGCCATGTGGTCGGCGCTGTCGGAGTCGAGGCCGTGGGCCGACCTCACGAGGCCGTCGGAGGAGAGCAGCACAGCGCTGCGGGTGTACGGGACACGCTGGACCAGGCCGCTCAGCAGCCAGTCGAGATCGGTGACATGTCCGGTCGGTACATCGCTCGCCATGGTGCATCTACTCCTTGGGGGTGGTGTCGTGGGGGGCGGTGGGGGCGGGCCGCGGGTCCGGGTCGGCGGGCCGCGCGGCGAGTCGCTCTCCGGTCCACGGCTCGGGCGGCTCGGACGGCTCGGACAACTCGGGCCGGATCTCGACCCGCGCCTCGGGCTGGGCCTCGGCGAGGCCGATGCCACGGCGGAAGGCGGCCATCAGACCCGGGTCGTGCAGGACGGGTTCGTCGTCGGGACCCGCGGCCGGGGCGTCGCGCAGCTGCGGCACCAGATGCCCCTGGCCCCGGCGTTTGGGCAGTTGGGGCCGGGTCGGCCGACTCATCGTGCCGCGGATCGTCCCGTCCCCAGCGGGCGGCGGGTCGCTCGGTACGGGCGGCGCTGCCGCGACCGTCGCGGCGCGCACGTCGGGGACGGGCTGCCGGGAGCCGTGGGTGACGCCCGGCCGCGCCGCCGCGGGCGTGGGCCGCTCGGCGCGCGCGCCGCGCACCGGCAGACCCGCCACCTGTACGGGGACCACGGGTACCGGTACGCGGGCAGGCACCGGCGCGCGTACGGCGGCGGGCGCTGGCGGGCGTACGGGTGCGGATGCCGGCGCGGGCGGCGCAGCGGCGTCGAGGCCTGGACCGGCGCATTCGGACTCCTCCGAGCCGAGCAGGGCCTGCGGCAGTACGAGGACGGCCTGGATGCCGCCGTAGATGTTGGACTGCAGCCGGACGGCGATGCCGTGTCGGCGGGCCAGCGCCGACACCACGAACAGCCCGATCCTGCCGTCCTGGAGGAGCTGGGCGACATTGACCTGGTCCGGGTCGGCGAGCAGACCGTTCATCCGCTTCTGCTCGTCGGCCGGCATACCGAGGCCGCGGTCCTCCACCTCGATGGCGAGACCGGCCGTCACCTGCTGCGCCCGCAGCAGCACTTGGGTGTGGGGGGACGAGAACACCGAGGCGTTCTCGACCAGTTCGGCCAGCAGGTGGATGACGTCGGCGACGGCGTGGCCGCGCAGGGTGCCGTCGATCGGTGGCACGAGCTTGATCCGCGGGTACTGCTCGACCTCGGCGATGGCGGAGCGCAGGATCTCGGTCATGGTGACCGGCTTGCTCCACTGCCTGCGGGACACGGCGCCGCCGAGCACCGCCAGGTTCTCGGCGTGCCTGCGGATTCGGGTGGCCAGATGGTCGACGTGGAAGAGGCCCTTCAGCAGTTCGGGGTCCTCTACCTCGTTCTCCAGGTCGTCCAGCAGCTGGATCTCCCGGTGGACCAGCGACTGAAGGCGCCGGGCCAGATTGACGAAGACCTCGACCTTCTGCTCGTTGCCCGCGCTGCTGGACAGCCGGGACGCCTGTACGACGGCGGCGAGCGCGGTCTGCTGCGAGCGCTCCAGCTCCTTGGCCAGCAGGTCGAATTCGTCCTCGCCGTAGCCGGCGGTACGGGCGGCGGTGCGGCCGGCGGGTCCTGGCGCCGGAGGCGTACGCCGGGCGGGCACCGGTTCGCCGCGTCTGAGCTGCTCGACGAGGGCGCGCAGTTCGGCCTGGCCGCGCACGCCGGAGCGGCGCAGCGCCTCACAGCGTCCGATGAAGGACTTGGCGGTGCGCTCGGCGCCGAGGGCGGCGGCCGCGACGGCGGCGAAGGCGAGCAGCGCCGTGCCGACGAGGCCGGCCCAGACGGCTGTGGTGGGTTCGGCTGCCGACGAGCGGAGCGTGAGCGCCACACCGGTCGCGCCGCTCAGCGCGGCGACTATGGCGGGCAGCACGGCGGTGCGCAGGAGTTGGGGACGTATCCGGGTGTCCGGTGACGACGGCCCGGTCGGCCGGGCCGTGGGCGAGGCCGGCCGGCCGGCCTGCCTGCCGTGCCGCCCGCCCTCGCGGCGCTCGGGCCGCGCGACGGGTGCGCGAAGGTGAGACATCAGTGTGGAGCCCTCCGTTGATCACCAGCAACACACAGTAGTCGCCAAGCGGTCACGAGCGGAGTGCAGTTGACAAACTCGCCCATACGGCGTCCCGCTCTGGTATGAGGGTTCGTACGCGCGAACGAAATACCCTCAATACCCCGTAGCGGGACTCTTCGATCAGTTCGAGCGGCCCGCCGCCCCGTATCCGTACAGGAAGGCGTCGACGGCCCTGGTGACGCAGTCGCGTATCCGGTCAGGGCCCAGCGAGGGGCTTCCGTACGGGCGGATGGTGATCTCCGACGTCACGAGGGCGATGAAGTGCGAGGTGGCGCGCGCCGGGTCGGCGATACGCAGCAGCCCGGCCTCCGCGAGCCGTCCCAACTGCCCGGCGACCTCCTGCTGCACCCGCGCCGGTCCCGCCTGCTGCCAGGTGTCGATCACGGCCGCGGGGAAGTGCCGCACCTCGGCCTTGATCTGGCCCACCATCGCGAAGTGCTCGGGGAACTGGGTGCGCTGGCCGACGAAGGCGCGGCCGAGGGCGAGCAGGTCGGCCCGCGGGTCGGTGCCGGTCATCTGCTTGTGGACGGTCGCGATGAAGGCGTCGGCGACCTGGGTCGCGCTGTCGTGCAGCACGTCGGAGAACAGCTTCTCCTTGCCGTCGAAGTGGTTGTAGATGGTCCGCGTGGACACCCCGGCCTCGGCGGCGATGGCCTCGATGCTGGTGCGGCTGTACCCCTCCCGGCCGAAGACCGTGCGCGCACCCTGGGTGATGGCCCGGCGCTTCCCGGCCCTGCCGCCGCGGCGGCCCGCGCCGGTGGCGCCCGACGCCGTGTCCGCGTCGGGCTCGGCGGGGGCCGTCGATGTGGTGTTCAGGGGAAGCCTCCAGGTTCAGGTGGCGCGCAGGCCAATTTACCGTGCACGTTGTACTTCACTTTCCGGGCGTACGGCAATACTCGGCGCAGTACGACCGCCTGCCCGACGCTGTACGGCCCGCCTGCCCGACGCGGTACGGCGCCTCGCCCGGCGCGGTACGGCCCTTCGCGCGGGAGCGCGGCCCGCCGGTCAGTCCAGGGGCGGCATCTCCAGGACGGTCTTGCCCTGGCTGTGTCCGCCCTCCACGGCCCGGACCGCCTGCGCGGCCTGCTCGAACGGGACCACCCGGGTCACCCTCGGATCCAGGGCGCCGGTACGGACCAGTTCCACGACGGCGCCCAGGATCGCGGGGTCCCGCACCGGCCCGACCGGTGCGCCGCCCAGCGCGGCGACCGCCTCCCGGTCGGCGCCGCTCACCAGTTTCGTACGGTCCTTCAGCATCTCGGCCACCTCGCGCAGCACTTCGCCCCCGACCAGGTCGAGGACGCCGTCCACGCCGTCGGGCGCCGCTGCCCGCACCCGCGCGGTGAGGCCGGGGCCCGACGCGACGAACCGGACGCCGAGCGATTCGGTGAACTCCCGCTTGGCCGGGGCCGCCGCACCCACCACGGTCAGCCCGAGACCCACCGCCACCTGGGCCGCCGCCACCCCGACCCCTCCCCCGGCACCGGTCACCAGCAGCGTCGCCCCCTCCGGCAGGCCGAGTTGGCGCACGGCGCCGTAACCGGTGGCGGCGGCGATCGGCAGCGCGGCCGCGTCGGTCCAGGAGACCTCCGGGGGCTTGCGCACCGTCGCCGCCGCAGGCAGCAGTGTGTACTGCGCGTACCCGCCGGTCAGCGGGCCGCCGAGGACCGCGTCCCCCACCGCGAAGCCGGTTGTGCCGGGACCGAGCGCGACCACCTCGCCCGCCGCCTCGCCGCCCATCACGGCGGGCAGCTCCACCACGGGCGCCCCGGCCGGTCTGCGGCCCGAACGGCGCTTCCAGTCCACCGGGTTGACGCCGGCGGCGCGCACGGCTATCAGCAACTGGCCAGGTCCGGGGACCGGTTGCGGGAGATCGGTGAAGTGCTCCACCTCGGGGCCACCGAAACGGTCGTAGACATACGCCTTGGGCATGCGACACCTCGTCACTTCTGGCTTGTAGCCGGCGGCTCGCGGCTAAATTGCCATGCAGATTGCATTTTACCTGAGCGGCCCGTTAGGCTCCGCGAAAGTCGGCGGAGCCCCGTTCCCTCCAGTGGGCTCCAGGCGGTACAGCACAAGGAGCGCAACTTATGGGCAGCACGGTCGCGATCGTCGGCGGCGGATACGGAGGGGCCGCGCTGGCCCGTCAGCTCGATCCGGACTTCGACGTCGTACTGATCGACCCCAGGGACGCCTTCGTCCACACGGTCGCGGCCCTGCGCGGGCTGGTCGACGCGGAGTGGGCGGAGCGGATCTACTTCGGCTACGACGGCCTGTTCACCCGTGGCCGCCATCTGCGCGACCACGCGGTGGCCGTGGACGCGGGCGGTGTCACCACGGCGGACGGCACCGGCGTGGCGGCGGACTACGTGGTCCTCGCCACCGGCTCCTCCTACCCCTACCCGGCCAAGCCGGACACCGAGAACAGCGCGGACTCGCAGACCCGGCATGCCGACACCCGGGCCGAACTCGCCTCAGCGTCAAGGGTGTTGCTGCTGGGCGCCGGCCCGGTCGGCCTTGAGCTGGCCGGCGAGATCACCGAGCAGTGGCCGCAGACGGAGGTCGTGGTGGTCGACCCCGCCGACGACGTACTCGGCGGCCGTTATCTGCCCGGGCTGCGCGACGCGCTGCGCGAGCAACTGACCGCGCGGGGCGTGCGGCTGGAGCTGGGCAGCGCACTGACGGAGCCCCCTTCGGTGCCGCCGGGCGTGCGCGAGCCGTTCTCGGTCACCACGGAGGCGGGCGTACGGATCGAAGCGGATCTGTGGTTCCGCTGCTACGGCGTGGTGCCGGTCAGCGACATGCTGCACGGCGAACTCGCCGCGGCCCGGCGGCCGGACGGGCATGTGGAGGTCGACGAGTTCCTGCGGGTGGCGGGCGCCTCCAACGTCTTCGCCGTCGGTGACGTCACGGCCGTGCCCGAGCCGAAGCGGTCCAAGGCCGCCTCCGAGCACGCCGCGGTGGTGGCCGCCAACATCCGGTCGCTGGCCGCAGGCCGGCCCGCGGAACACACGTACCGGCCGGGCGAGGACGCGGTCCTGGTGCCGCTGGGCTCGACCGGCGGCGCCTCGCAGGTGCCCGGCCCCGAAGGCCCGATCGTGCTGGGCGCCGCCGAGACGGCCCGCTACAAGGGTGACGATCTGCTGCTCGGCCGGTTCGCCGATCTGTTCAGCGCCTCGGCCGACAAGGGCTGACGGGTCATCAATCAGTTTCACAAACCGTCGAGTTCGGCCGATCACGACACGATTCCGCAGCACCGTCTTCACGCACGTCCGTCAGGATCGGGGGCAGCTCCCCGTCCCGAACGAGAGGTCGTTGACCGATGAGTAACGGAACGCAGTCCCTCGCCGGCAAGGTGGCCGTGGTCACCGGCGGCGCGGGAGGGATCGGCGTCGCCACCGTGGAAGCACTGGCGACCGCGGGGGCGGACGTCGTGCTCGCGGACGTCGCCGAGGGGCCCGCCCAGGCCGCCGCGGCCGAACTGGCGGCCAAGGGCCTGTCGGTGGTCGGCCACAGCGTCGACATCGCGTCGGAGGACAGCGTCAAACGCCTGGTCGACTTCGCCGTCGACACCTTCGGCGGCATCGACGTGCTGGACAACAACGCGGCGCTGACCTCGGCGATCCGGCAGGACCGCGACGTGGTGACGATGTCCGTGGAACTGTGGGACCAGGTGCTCGCCGTCAATCTGCGCGGGCCCATGCTGCTGTGCAAACACACCGTGCCGGTGATGATCGAGCGCGGCGGCGGGTCGATCATCAACATCACCAGTGGTCAGGGACTGTCCGGGGACCGGGTGATGGTCGCCTACGGCAGCTCCAAGGGCGGTCTTGTCGCACTGACCCGCTTCGTGGCCGCCGCGTACGGAGCGGACGGCGTCCGCTGCAACGCCGTCGCGCCGGGTCTGGTCCGTACTCCCGCGCTGGAGGCGGACATGCCCGTACCGGTGCAGCAGATGTTCCAGAGCGCGAACCTGATACCGAGGCTGGGCACACCGGACGACGTGGCCCAGTTGGTGGCGTTCCTCGCCTCTCCCGCCGCCTCCTTCATCACCGGCCAAGTCCTGTCCGTGGACGGTGGTTTCCTCGCCCACCTCCCCACGCTCTCACCGCTGCCACCGCGCTGACGGCACCGACCGCACCGTCCGGGCGGCCCCGGAACAGTCCGTTGTGACTGCTCCGGGGCCGTTCGGTCCGGCCGGTCCGGCCGACACGCCGGAAGGGACGGGACGGTCAGCCCACCCAGGGGGTGATGCCGGCTTCCAACGCCGACCCGTCCGCCGCCCCGGCCCACGCGTAGTAGCCGTCGGGCCGCACCAGCACCGCTTCGGGCGCCCCGCTGTCACCGTCCGCGCGGTGGGTGACGACCAGTCGCTTCTGCCGGCCGGGAGAGTCCAGCCCGGGGGGCTCGGCCGCCTCCCGCGGCAGGACCAGGACGAACCGGCCCTCCCGCAGCACCTCGTAGAGCCGCCCGCGGTCCAGCGTCAGGTCCGGGGCCCGCTTGCCCACCAGCTTGTGTGCGCCGCGCGCCGCGGGATACGAGTAGCCGATGCCGGTGATCTCCCCCACGGCCTGCCGTGTGACCGGCCGTACGTGCGTGACCACCAGCTTCCGCACCGTGCGCAGCGCGATCTCCAGCGGGTTGTGCGCCATGGCGAGCCGCAGGTTGAGGCCGCTGCTGCGCAGCACCGCCTTGCCGACCGGGTGCCGCTCGCTGTGGTAGGTGTCCAACAGGGCGTCGGGGGCGGCGCCGTCGAGCACGGCAGCCAGCTTCCAGCCGAGGTTGACGGCGTCCTGGAGTCCGGTGTTCATCCCCTGGCCGCCGGCCGGTGAGTGCTGGTGCGCGGAGTCGCCCGCCAACAGCACGCGGCCGACCCGGTATGCGGGCACCTGACGTTCGTCGCTGTGGAAGCGGGAGAGCCAACGCGGTTCGTGCATACCGAAGTCGGAGCCGAAGGCCCGCTCGATGATGGCGCGTAACTCCTCGAACTCGACCGGCGAGTCGTCGGGTTCGCCACGGTGGGCGCGGTCCCAGCCGCCGACCCGCCAGTAGCCGTCGCCGAAGGGGGCGATGAAGCCGAAGGCGTCGCCGGTGCCGTGCACCCGCACCACCAGGCTGGGCTGCTCGGTGAACTTGACGTCGGCAAGCGCCACCGACCGGATCACCACCTTGCCCGGGAAGGGCAGTCCAAGGGCCTCGCGCACCACGCTGCGCCCTCCGTCGGCGCCGACGAGATAGCCGGCCCGCAGGGTCGTGTCGCCCTCCTCGGTGCGCACCGCCACGGTGACACCGTCGTCGTCCTGGTCGAGTCCGGTGACCTCGGTCCCGTAGCGGATGACCGCGCCGTTCTTCAGGGCCCGGCGCAGCAGCAGCTTCTCGACCTCGTACTGCGGTGTGACCAGCAGGAAGGGGTAACGGGACTGCAGCGCGCCGATGTTGAAGGGAATCGCTCCGAACAGCCTTAGCTCACCGATGACTTGGCCGGTGGTGACGAGTTCGTCGGCGAGGCCGCGGGCGTCGAGGAGTTCGAGGGTCCTGGCGTGCACACCGAAGGCGCGGGTCAGATTGCTGATGCCCTCCGGGCGTTTCTCGACCACCACGACGTCCACGCCGGCCGCCGCGAGGTCCCCGGCGAGCAGCAGCCCGGTGGGGCCCGCGCCGGCCACGACGACGGCGTGGGAGCCGGGGGCCCGCTCGGGGCCGCCGCCGGCAGGGAACTGATCCGTGTGGGACATCCGCAACTCGCTTCCTACACGTCGGATTCGGGATCCGGCCCGAACCGCCGGCAGGGCGGAAGACGCTGGGGGTGCCGGGAAGCCGGGGCCGGCTGCGTCCAGCCTGCACCCCGCGTGTGAAGGCGGTGCTGCGACAGCGTTTCGACCCCATGGGGCGGGTGGCCCGGGTCGCCGCGTCGAGGCATACGTCCGGAGGGAACTGACCGGTCGGTTCCCGCGACCGGTCAGTTCCCTCCGGGTATGTCAGCTCGGCTCGGCTCGGCTCAGCTCTTGGCGGGCGAGCCCGCCGGGTCCGTCGCGCCCGCGGTGACCGTGGCGGGCTTCGAAGCGGCGGCGGGCGCCTCGGGCCAGCCGCCGGACGGCACGACGGCGACGGCCCGCCACCACGGCTCGTCCGGCACGTCGTCACCCGTCGGCTCGAAGGGCTCCCCGGGCCGCGGCAGCGCCAGTGGTGCGCCGGCCTCGGCGCCGGCCGTGACCGTACCCTCACCGGGCTCGGCCCACGGGTGCGGAGCGAGATTGAACGTGCCCCAGTGGATCGGCATCATCACACCGGAGGGCGTGCCGCCCTGGAGGTCGAGATGTGCCTGCATCCCCTCGGCCGGTGTCATGTGGATGTCGGGCCAGGCGTCGCTGTAGGCACCGATCTGGATCATGGTCGCGTCGAACGGGCCGTGCTCGGCGCCGATGTCCTGGAAGCCGGGGAAGTAGCCGGTGTCCCCGCTGTGGTAGATCCGGTGCTCGGGCCCCTGGACGGCCCAGGACGCCCAGAGCGTGTGCTGCTTGTTGCGCAGGCCGCGGCCGCAGAAGTGCCGGGCGGGGGTAGCGGTGAGCCGGAGCCCCGCGACCTCCGTCGACTCGTTCCAGTCCAGCTCGCGCAGGCGCGAGGCGGGCACCCCCCAGCGCTCCAGATGGGCGCCGACGCCGAGCGGCACGGCGAAGACGGTGTCCGTCGTGGCGAGCGCCTTGATGGTGGGCAGGTCGAGGTGGTCGTAGTGGTCGTGCGAGATCACGACCACGTCCACGGAGCCGAGCGAGGCGATCGGCACGGGCGCGGGATGCAGTCGCTTGGGGCCGACGAAGGAGAACGGCGAACAGCGCTCGCCCCACACCGGGTCGAAGAGCACCCGGCTGCCGTCGATCTCGGCCAGCACGCTGGAATGACCCATCCAGGTGAGCCGCAGCCCGGAAGCGGGCGGCCTGGCGATGTCGGCGAGCGTGGTGGGGTGGACGGGAATGGTGCCGGCCGGCGCCCGCAGCACCCGCTGCTCCTTCTCGAAGTAGACCTTCGCCAGCCCGACGCCGGAAGCGCCGGACGGCCGGGTCCTGGCTCCCACCGGGTTCTGGAAGACGCCGTCGGCGAAGTTCGGCGAGTTCTGGATGCGCTCCAGCCTCTTCCCCGCCGAGTCGGCCCCGAAGGGCTCGGACCGCAGCGAGCGCAGTCGTGAACGCAGCGATACGGGAGAACCAGCGCCTGTCACAGCACCTCCTGGAGCTTCGGTGTCGCCCCCCATTATGACGGGGGACGTCGTTCGGTGCGGGGCGAGTGCATGAGGAATACACGGACTCGGGGAATACGCCACAACAACGGGCGGGGTGCCCCCAGGATTCCCCGGCATGCCGGGGATCAGCGAGAATTCCGCGTCACCCCCGCAAGAAGTCGACATGACCGAGGAGACCCACCCGATGACGCCCACCCCGCCCGGCGACGCCCCGCTGATCTCGCTCACCTGGACGGACCACGTCACCGGGCGCAAGGGATATCTGGTGGTGGACCGGCTGGTACGCGGCGTGGCCAGCGGCGGACTGCGGATGCGCGAGGGCTGCACGCTGTCCGAGGTGGCCGGTCTCGCCCGCGGCATGACCATGAAGGAGGCCCTGCACTTCGACGCGGACGCTGCCACGGCCCGCTACGTGCCGCTCGGCGGCGCCAAGGGCGGTGTCGACTGCGACCCGCGGGACCCTGGGGCGTACGACCTGCTTGTCAGGTTCCTGCGTGCCACCCGGCCGTACGTCGAGTGCTTCTGGACCACCGGGGAGGATCTGGGGCTGAGCCAGGAGACCGTGGACCGGGCCGCCGCCGAGGCCGGTCTGGTCTCGACCGTCCAGGCCGTCCATCCGCTGCTCGACGACGAGACGGCGGCCAGGCGGCGGCTCGCCGACGCCTTCGCCGTCGAGGTGGCGGGGATCGGTCTCGACGCGCTGGTGGGCGGCTGCGGCGTCGCCGAGTCGGTGCTCACGGCGCTGGACAGGGCGGAGGTCGGCCACGACGGGATCAGGGTCGCCGTGCAGGGCTTCGGGACCATGGGCGGGGCGACCGCGCGGTTCCTGGCCGAAGCCGGGCTGCGGATCGTCGCCGTGGCCGATGTGAAGGGCACGATCGCCCACCCGGACGGTCTTGACGTCGAGGCGCTGCTGGCCGCCCGTGACGGGTACGGCACGGTGGACCGGTCCGCGCTGCGGCCGGACGACCGGGAGCTGCCGGCGGACGGGTGGCTGTCGGAGCCGGCCGACGTGCTGGTGCCCGCCGCCGTCTCGTATGCCGTCGATTCCGTCAACCAGGCCCGGATCGGGGCGCGTTGGATCGTCGAGGCGGCTAACATGCCGGTGCTGCCCGAGGCCGAGGAGCTGCTGGCGTCGCGCGGGATCACGGTGCTGCCCGACGTCGTGGTGAACTCGGCCACCAACGCCTGGTGGTGGTGGACGCTGTTCGGCGACATCGGTCCGACCGCCGACGAGGCGTTCGCCCACATCCGGCGGTCGATGCGCGCGCTGGTCACCCTGGTGCTGGAGCGGGCCGAGGCCGAGGGGACCACTCCGCGCGCGGCGGCGCACGCGGTCGTCGCGGACCGGCTGCCCGTCATCGCGCAGCGGTACGGCTGGTACGGCTGAGGCGGGCGGTGCGGGTGAGTAGGGTGACGGCAACACATCAGCACCGGTGTTCGACACCGGCGCGTGCCGACGCATGACGACCCACCTCAACGTTCACAACTCAAGGGGAGACTGTGGCGCAGCGCCAGACCGACGGGACCGACGGGACCGACGGGACCGAACAGGCGGCTCGGCCCGGACTTGATGTGCTGGTCGTCGGGGGCAGCGGGGTCGACACCGTGGTCCGGGTCGACTCGCTGCCCGTGCCGCTCGCCGACTCGGTCGGGGTGGGGCCGATCATCGAATGGCCGGGCCACTCCGGCGGCAATGTGGCCCTGGGTTGCCGGCGGCTCGGGCTCGATGTCAAGTTCCTCGACTTCATCGGCGAGGACAGGACCGGTGAGCAGGTGCGGGAGCGGCTCACCGAGGGCGATGTCGACTTCGAGACGCTGATATCCCCGGCCGGCACCCGAAGGGCCGTCAACTTCGTGGAGAAGACCGGCCGCCGGATGTCCTTCTTCGACGCCCGCGACCCGGCGGAGCTGCGGATGCCGCGTGAGTTCTATCTGCCGCATCTGCGGCGGGCCCGCCATGTGCATCTGTCCGTCACCAACTTCGCGCGCCATCTCTTCGACGACATCGAAGAACTCGGTGTTCCGGTCTCGACCGATCTGCACGACTGGGACGGCCTGGACGACCATCACAGGGAGTTCGCGCTCCGCGCCGATCTGGTGTTCCTCAGCGCGTCCGGGTCCGGCGGGCGGATCGCCCAGCTGATGAAGGAGATCCTGCGCGAGGGACGGGCCGAGACGGTGATCGCCACCGCCGGCGCCGGCGGCTCGTACCTGATGTCCCGTCAGGGCAGCCGCTCACCGCGCCCGATCCCGGCGACACCGCCGCCAGGTCCTGTGGTGGACTCCAACGGCGCGGGCGACGCGTACGTCTGCGGTTTCCTGTACGGCCGGCTGACCGGCCGCGATCTGGAGGAGTGCGCACACCTCGGCGCCGTCGCCGGTGCCTACGCCTGCACGGGCGAGGGACCCGCTTCCCTGATCGACAGGGACGCGCTGCTCGCCCGTACGGTCTGAGAGGACGGCCCGGGCCACCGGCCTCCCCCTGTCCGGCCGCGGGGCGGGCGCCTCAGGTCTGCCGCACCGGCTCGTACGTGTCGGCGTCGAGCCCGAAGGTCCAGGCCACTCCCTCCTTCGCGGTGCGTGTCGCGGGCGGCACCCGCAGCCAGTACGTGCGGTGTTCGCCGTCAGGCTCGGGGGTCGCGTTGACCACCTCGACCATCACGACGGCCTCGTCGCCCGGCAGCTCCGTCCGCCACAGCACCCCGGTCTCGTCCCGGTGCACGGGCCGGGCGCCGGACTCGGCGAGGAAGCGGTCGTAGCCGTAGTGCTCCAGCATGACGCGGCGCAGCTCCGCGTTCTCCTCGCCCCGTATCCGCTCGGGCGTCAGCGAGGGCAGCTCGTCCAGGAACGTGGCGGGTACGGGCATGCCGCGCCACGCGTACAGCGCGAAGCCGTCCGGGTAGGCGAGCGCGGGCCCTTCCGCGTGGTCGAGCCGGCCTGCCTCGTCGCGGTACAGCGCGACGGGCCGCTCGCAGATCACCGCGACGTTCTCGTAGGGCCACCACCAGCCCGCGTGCTCGGCGACGGCGGCCAGACCTTCGAGCCTGGTACTGCGGCCGTCGAAGGCGGCGAGCCAGGCGGCGTCCTGCTGGCCGAGCACCGCGTCCAGCAGGACGGAGCGCACCCGCGCCGCCTCGGCCAGGTCCTCGCCGCCCGCGGTGAGGGAGTCGACGACGCCGGTGCGTATCCGGTCGGCGAGCAGCCGCGTGGTGTCCCAGAGCCGGGCGCCGGTCGCGCTCCAGTGGGCGGCCCAGCCCGCCGGGCCCAGCGCGTCGTGCACCCTGCGCCGCTCCTCCGCCCAGGGGCGGGTGCGCACCTCGTCGCGCACGGAACGCCCCGCCCCCGCGCCCGCCAGGGCCCGCGCGGTCTCGGCGCCGGCCAGCGGTGATCCGGCCCACCGGATCGTGGCCGGCTCGGCCAGCCCGGCGCTGCGGTAGGCGAGCCGCACCCCGCGCTCGGCCGCCGCCCGGTCCGCCGGACCCGTCGCCGCGGCGACGACCCGCCACTTGTCCAGCTCCTCCACACCCAGGCCCATGCCCGCACCCGTGCCGTCGTCCGTACCGATGTCCGTGCCCATGCCGATGTACACGCCGCTCATGTCCGAAGCCCCTCCGCTGTCATGTCCGTCCTGCCTCCGCCCCCGTCGCCGCGCCCCTCACCGGGCTCAGTCGGCGACGACACGCACGGCCCCCGGCAGGTACTCCCGCTGGCGCACCACCCGGAACCAGCCCTTGGGCAGCGGTATCGCCGCGTGCTCCTCGTGCACCACCCGTCCGCCGTCCGGGAGATGGAGGTACATCGGCCCCGACTCGTCCCCCGGCACCCGGATCAGCCTGCCGGGTCCGGTGACCGCGTGGGCATGGCCCGTGACCTCGCCGAGCGCCAGGACCAGCCGCCCCCGGGCGTCCCTCGGGCCGCCGTCGGCCGTCACGAGATGCGGCGGCACCGCACTCTCGGCGACGGGCATGATCAGCACGTCTCCCTGCCGGAACATGGCTCTCCCCTCGACCGGCCGGCGCCGAGTGCGCCGAACCTGTCTCCGACGCTAGAGGCCGGGTCTGACAATCGGCCCCGGCCGCGCACGACCGGCCCCCCGCCGAGGGGCGTTGTCAGTGGGACTTGGTACAACTTCGCCATTGGCCCGTCAATGCCGCCCGGTGTCAGGAGCATCAGTCATGTCCATCTCGAACCATCTGCAGGAGCTCTACGGCCTGCCCGCGTTCGACTTCCCCGGGGGCGGTGTGACGGAGCCGCTGCCCGAGCCCGGCGCCGTGGCCTGGCGCGTCTCCGTCGACTCGTACGAGGCGGAGGAACCGTGGGAGGCGGCGTTCGCCCGCTTCACCGAGACTGTCGACACCACCGAGGTCCAGGCGCTCATCATCGGTTCCTGGAGCGACGCGTACGAGTCGGGACCCGACGAGGTGATCGCGGCCGTCGTGGCGGCGCGCGGGCAACTGCCCGAGCTGCGGGCCCTGTTCCTCGGGGACATCACGTTCGACGAGTGCGAGATATCGTGGATCAACCAGACCCTGGTGACCCCGCTGCTCGACGCGTTCCCCGCCCTGCGTGAGTTCGGTGTGCGCGGCGGCACGGACCTGCGCTTCCCGCCGGTCAAGCACGAGCAGTTGCGGTCGCTGACGATCGAGACGGGCGGCCTGGACGTCGAGGTGGTGCGGGGCGTCGGCGCGAGTGAGTTCCCCGCGCTGCAGCGGCTGGATCTGTGGCTGGGCGTCGACGACTACGGCGCGAACGCGGAAATCGCCGATCTGGCACCGTTCCTGTCCGGGGCGCGGCTGCCCGCGCTGCGCCATCTCGGCCTGCGCAACAGCCAGCTGCAGGACGAGATCGCCACCGCGCTGGCGGGCGCGCCCGTCGTGGCCAATCTGGAGACGCTCGACCTGTCGATGGGCACGCTCGGCGACGAGGGCGCCGAGGCGCTGCTCGGCGGTCAGCCGCTCACCCACCTCAAGCGGCTCGATCTCAACCACAACTACCTGGGCGAGATCATGCGGCAGCGCATTGTCAGCACCCTCGGGGAGGCCGGAGTCGAGGTGGACGTCTCCAACACCACGGAGGCCGACACGGAGGACGACGGCACCGAATGGCGCTACGTCGCGGTCGGTGAGTGATCAGGTGAGTCCCGGGCAGGGCGGCCTGGTCGTCGTGGGCAATCCGGGCAGCCGCCGCGTCGGCCTGTTCCAGGACGCCGTGCGGTCGGCCGGGCTGCCCGCCGCCCGGGTGCTGGCCTGGCGCGATGTGCTGGGCGGCCGGGGCTCGTTCACGGCCGGCGAGACGGTACGGATCGAGTCGCCCGGCGAGGACCCCGAGGTGGACCGGCTGCTGCGGGGCGCGGTGGAGCCGACCCGGGTCGAGGGTTCCGCCCGCTGGTACGACACGTTCACCGCTGCGGTCCGCCGGCTCGGCCGACTGGCGGAGACGGCGGGTGCACGGCTGCTGGACGACCCCGCCGAGCTGGCCGTCCTCTTCGACAAGCGGCTGTGCCACGGCGTCCTCGACCGGGCGGGCGTGAGCGTGCCGTCCTCACCGACGTCAGGTCCCAGCGCGGCGCCCGTGTCCTGCTGGGACGACGTGCGGGAGCTGCTGGCCGGTGCCGGGCTGCGGCGCGCCTTCGTGAAACTCGCCCACGGCTCGTCCGCTTCCGGGGTGCTCGCCGTCCAGACGGCGGGCCCCGGGCGGGTGCGCGCCACCACCTCCGTCGAAGTGGACGGCGCGGGGCGGCTCTACAACTCGCTGCGGGTGCGCACGTACACGAGCGAGCGCGAGGTCGCCGCCGTCGTCGACACCCTCGCGCCCGACGGTCTGCACATCGAACGGTGGCTGCCCAAGGCGGCGCAGGACGGCAGGTCGGCGGATCTGCGGGTGGTGGTCGTGGCCGGCCGCGCCACCCACGCCGTCGTCAGGACCAGCGCCTCCCCGATGACCAATCTGCACCTCGGCGGCGCCCGCGGTGACCTCGTGGCCGCCCGGGCCGCCGCCGAAGCGGCCGGCGGCGACGGCTGGGCGGGCGCGCTGGCTCTCTGCGAGCGGGCGGCGGCCTGCTTCCCCGGCACGCACTGCGTGGGCGTCGATCTGCTGCCGGTCACCGGCTGGCGCCGGTTCGCCGTCGGCGAGGTCAACGCGTTCGGTGATCTGCTGCCCCGGCTCACCGGGCTGCCCGGCGGCGGAGCCGAGGGGCTCGACACCTACGCGGCGCAGCTCGCCGCACTTCCCGGGAGTGCCCGTGCGTACGTCTGACCGTCACACACCGGACATGAACGAGATCGTCGGGCAGGACGATCTGCTGTTCGTCACACTCGACACCCTGCGCTACGACGTCGCCGCCGCGAGCGCCGCCGCAGGGCGCACCCCGAACCTCACCGCCCGGCTGCCCGGCGGCCGATGGGAGCGCAGGCACGCGCCCGGCAGCTTCACCTACGCCTCGCACCAGGCGATGTTCGCCGGCTTCCTGCCCACCCCTGCCACCCAGGGCCCGCATCCGCGGCTGTTCGCAGCGCGGTTCGACGGCAGCGAGTCGACCGCCGAGCGGACCTTCGTCCATGACACCCCCGACCTGGTCTCCGGTCTCGCCGCCGTCGGGTACCGCACGGTGTGCATCGGCGGGGTCGGCTTCTTCAACCGGAAGGGCCCCCTCGCCTCCGTACTGCCCGGGCTCTTCCAGGAGAGCCACTGGGAGCCGGAGTTCGGTGTCACCTCACCGGTCTCCTTCGAGGCGCAGATCGACCGCGCGGAAGAGGTCATCGCCGGACTGCCGCAGGAGCAGCGGCTGTTCCTCTTCGTCAATGTGTCGGCGCTGCACCAGCCCAACTGGTTCCATCTGCCCGGCGCCGACCGCGGGGCGGGCGATTCGCTCGCCACCCACACGGCCGCCCTGGAGTACGTCGACCGCCATGCCGGCCGGCTGTTCGGTGCAATGAGCAGCAGGCGCCGCTGCTTCGCCGTCGTCTGTTCCGATCACGGCACCGCCTACGGCGACGACGGCTGGAGCGGCCACCGGCTGGGCCACGAGGTCGTCTGGACCGTGCCGTACGCCCACTTCTTCCTGAACCCAGGTGACACCCGATGAGGACCGCACGCCCGTACGAGAGTTATGTGTACGCCTATCCGCACAAGACGGCGTACCGCGAGCTGCCCGACCTGCCGCCGCTGCGTGAACTGTGGGCGGGGGAACGGACCGAGGCGCTCTCCCTCTATCTGCACATCCCGTTCTGCGAGGTGCGGTGCGGCTTCTGCAACCTGTTCACCCGGGTCGGCGCGCCCGACGAGCTGACGACGCGCTATCTCGACGCCCTCGACCGGCAGGCCAGCGCCGTGCGCGACGCGCTGGGCGACGCCAGGCCCGTACGGTTCGCGGCGGCGGCTTTCGGCGGCGGCACCCCCACCTTCCTCACCGCGGCCGAACTGGACCGGCTGTGCGACATCGCGGAGAAGCGCACCGGCGTCGACCTGCGCTCCGTCCCGCTGTCCGTGGAGACCTCACCGGCCACCGCGACCGCCGACCGGCTGGCGGTGCTCGCCGACCGGGGCACGACGCGGCTCAGCATCGGCGTGCAGAGTTTCGTCGACGCGGAGGCCAGGGCGGCGGTCCGTCCGCAGCGCAGGGCCGAGGTCGAGGCGGCCCTCGGCCGGATACGTGACACGGGCGTGCCCGTGCTCAACATCGACCTGATCTACGGCATCGAGGGCCAGACGGCGGCCACCTGGCGCAGCTCGCTGGACGCCGCGCTGGCCTGGCGCCCGGAGGAGCTGTATCTCTATCCGCTCTATGTGCGGCCCCGCACCGGCCTGGCCCGCCGCGAGAGCGCCGCACAGACCCGGGACGACGCCGCGGCCCGGGACGACGAGGCGGCCTGGGACGCGCAGCGGCTGCGGCTCTACCGGCAGGGCCGTGACCACCTGCTGGAACAGGGCTACGAGCAGGTGTCCATGCGGATGTTCCGCAGGCCGGGCTCGTCCGTCCCGGCGGCGGACGACTACGCCTGCCAGAGCGACGGCATGATCGGCCTCGGCTGCGGCGCCCGCTCGTACACCTCCCGGCTGCACTACTCCTTCGACTACGCCGTCGACATGCCGAAGATCAGGAACATCATCGACGACTACACGGCGACCGAGGACTTCTCCCGCGCCCGGATCGGCTTCGCGCTCGCCCCGGACGGGGACGAGGCCCGGCGCCGCCATCTGCTCCAGTCGGTCCTCCAGGCGCGGGGCATGGCGACGGCGGAGTACCGGGAGCGGTTCGGCAGCGCACCCGACGAGGACTTCCCGGCCGAGCTGCGGTTCGCGGCGGAGCGGGGCTGGCTCGACGCGGAGGCCGGCGCCGGCCTGCTGCGGCTCTCGGCCGAAGGTCTCGCGCACTCCGACGCGCTGGGTCCGCTGCTGTTCTCGCCCGCCGTGCGCGCGCGTATGGCCGCCTACGAGACGAAGTGAGCGGCGCCGTGGACCTGACGATCCTCTACCGGGGCCCGCTGGCCTCCTGCGACTACGACTGTCCGTACTGCCCCTTCGCCAAGCGGCGCGACAGCCGCGAGCAGCTGCGCGCCGACCGCGCGGCGCTGGAGCGGTTCGCCGGCTGGGCCGCCGGGCGGACGGAGGACCGGCTGTCGCTGCTGTTCACGCCGTGGGGCGAGGGTCTGGTCCGGTCCTGGTACCGCAGGTCGCTCGCCGAGCTGTCCCGGCTGCCGCACATACGGCGGGTCGCCATCCAGACCAATCTCAGCGCACGCGCCGACTGGCTGGACGACGCCGACCCGGACACGCTCGCCCTGTGGTGCACGTACCACCCGGGGCAGACGCCGTACGACCGCTTCCTCGCCAAGTGCGAGGAGCTGACGGCGCGGGGCGTCCGGTTCAGTGTGGGGGTGGTGGGTCTTCCCGAGCATCTGGAGCACGCCCGCAGACTGCGCGCCGCGCTGCCCGGCCAGGTCTATCTGTGGATCAACGCGGCCGAGGGGCACACCTACACCGACGAGGAGGCCGCCCGCTGGACGGACCTCGACCCGCTGTTCCCGTACAGCCGCCATCCGCACAGGTCGGCGGGGCTGCCGTGCCGCACGGGCGAGTCCGTGATCTCGGTGGACGGTGCCGGTACGGTACGGCGCTGCCACTTCGTCCCGGCCGAGCTGGGCAATCTCTACGACGGTTCGTACCGCGCGGCGCTGCGCCCCCGCGCCTGTCCGCTCGCGGTGTGCGACTGCCACATCGGCTATGTGCATCTGGAGACGCTGCCGTTGTACGACGTGTTCGCCGGCGGTGTGCTGGAGCGGATCCCCGCCGCGGCCGGCAGGCCCGGGTCTCCCCCGGGCGGGCTCTCAGTGGTCCAGCGGGAGCAGGTCGGGCCGCTTCGCGGCGACATGGTCACCTGACGACTCGCCGCGCAGCCGCCTGCCGATCCAGGGCACCAGGTGTTCCCTGGCCCAGTTGATGTCGTCGCGCCGCACCTCGAAGGCGCCGCGCGGTGCCTGCGGTGGCCAGAGCTGGTCCGGGTCGGCCGGTACGTCGAGGCCGAGCACCTGTGCTGCGCGCAGCGCGACCCGGGTGTGGCCCTCGGGGGACAGATGCAGCCGGTCGGCGTCCCAGGCGCGCCGGTCCTGCACGGACCTCAGGGACCAGAGGTCGAGGACGGGGCAGTCGTAGCGGTCGGCGATGGCCCGTACATGGGCGGTGTAGGTGGCGATCTTGCCGCGCAGATGGCGCAGGACGGGCACGCCCCGGGTGTCGAACCCGGTGGTGATCATGACGGCGGGTACCGCGCCCGCGAGGTCGGCGACGGCGCGTTCGAGCCGTTCGGCGACATCGTCGGGGTCGGTGCCCGGCCGGATGATGTCGTTGCCGCCGGCACAGAACGTCACGAGATCCGGGGCGAGTTGCTTCGCGCGCGGAATCTGCTCGGCGACGATCTGGTCGAGGAGCCTGCCCCGTACGGCGAGATTGGCGTAGCGGAAATCGCCGTGGGCCGTGTCCACGGGTGCGTGGCACACCGGCAATTGGTCGGCGAGCAGGATCGCCAGCCGGTCCGCCCAGCCTATGTACCGGCCGTCCGGCCCCGGATCTCCTACACCTTCGGTGAAACTGTCACCGATCGCGGTGTACGACCCGATGACGTCATGTCTTCTTGATCTCGAATCGTTTGCCACGTCTCCATATGCTCCTCTTACGGATGTGACCTACGCGACCGTAAGGAGGGGTTGACGGGTGGTGAGAAATGCCACCGGTCAAGTTCTGCAAAAGCCGGAATAGCCGCCGCCCGCGACGAAGCGGACGGCGGCCATTCCGGTTGATCGACGTGGCGGGACGGTTCAGACCGTGACGCCGTGCGCGCGCAGGTAGGCCAGCGGGTCGATGTCCGAGCCGTAGTCGGGGCCGGTGCGGATCTCGAAGTGCAGGTGCGGGCCTGTCACATTGCCGGTCGCGCCGGAGACACCGATCTGCTGTCCCTCGGTGACGGTCTGCCCGGCGGAGACGTTGAGGGACGACATGTGGCCGTACTGCGAATAGTCGCCGTCGCTGTGCCGGATGACGACCTGGTTGCCGTACGAGCCGCCCCAGCCCGCCGTGACGACGGTGCCGGCGGCGACGGCCTTGACCGTGGTGCCGGTGGGCACCACGAAGTCGGTGCCGGTGTGGTAGCCGCTGGACCACATGGCGCCGTTCTGGTGGTACGGCGTGCCGATGGGGGCGCCGTCGACCGGCAGGGTGTAGCCGCCGTCGGTCTGCTTCGTGGCGGCCGCCGGGGTCGCGGTGGCGGCGGTGGTCTTCGCCGCGGCGCTCGGGGCCGCCGCCGCCGGTGCCTTCGCGCCGATGGTCAGCTTCGTACCGGGCCTGATCAGGGACGGGTCGGAGCCGATGACCGAGCGGTTGTCGTCGTAGAGCTTGTGCCAGCCGCCGCTCACCTGCTCCCTGGCCGCGATCTTGGACAGATAGTCCCCGGGGACCACGGAGTACGTCGTGGCCGCCTTCGCCGGGGCGGTCCTGACCGACGCTGCCTTCGCCGGGGCCGCCTTCACGGGCGCCGCGGTGGGTGCGGCGTGTTCGGCCGCGTGGGCGCCGGTGGCGCCGATGAACGGCATCGCGAGCGCGGCGCCGCCGGCGCCCGCGGCGGCGAATCCACGGGCGAGTGAACGGGACTTGGGACGGCGGTGCTTACCCTTTCCGGGCATGGCGAATTTCCTCTCCTGCGCCTGCGAGGTGAGCTGTCGGGTTAGGGCCGGAGCTGCCCTGCCGCGCTTGTCGCGCGACTTCACCCCAAGCCGTCCGGACATCCGGAATCGGCGTACTACCTGGGTCCCCCGCTCCTGCCACACGTGGGTGGATGGGAATTCCGGGCGGCGGCAGGATTCGGCGTTCCGCTCGGATTGACGGTGACGGTAAGCGAGCGGGGACGGCGGTAACAAGCCGTTCGGTGAATTCACCCACGGCCGCCCGGACAACACGTCGGAGCGCCGGTCACCCTGCGTGGATTACGGATCTTCGAATTCCCCCGGACCACGGAATTCCGTTTCTCTCCTCCGCCACGGACCGTCACCGATATGATCCTGCTCACCAGCATGGCGCCCATTTCCCCCGCGCTCGGGGCACGTTGGGTCAATGTTCCCAATACGGACACCCGATACGGGCAGGTCACGTCAGAACCGATGCCATAAAGTCGGAAGCCGACATCGCCGTCCCCCCGGGTCGGCGCCAGATCTGGAGGAGCTTCCGTGACACAGCAGCTGCCACCCGTCCCGTCGACAGAGCCCGAGCTGACCGGAGTACGCAATTTCCGTGACGTCGGCGGGCTGCCGACGACCGACGGACGGCGGGTGCGGCACGGCAAGCTGTTCCGCAGCGGCCATCTCGCGTCGGCCGCCGCCGCCGACGCCGCGTTCCTCGCCTCGCTCGGGCTGCACACGGTCTTCGACTTCCGTAACTCCGCCGACCTCAAGCTGGACGGCCCCGACATCGAGCTGCCCGGCGTGCGGAACGTGAACATCCCGCTCAGCGACCCGGCGGACGGCGCGCAGTTCTGGCGGCTGGTCCGGCAGGGCGATCTCGACCAGCTGCGGGCGATCCTCTCGGAGGACAGGGCCGCCGAGCGGATGACCGGCTCGTACCGGTCGATGCCCGTCGAGCGCGCGGCCGAGCTGAGCCGCGTCCTGCACGCCCTCGCCGACGACGACCTCCCCGCGCTGCTGCACTGCGCCGCGGGCAAGGACAGGGCCGGGGTGACGATGGCGGTGACCCTGCTGGCCCTCGGGGTGGACAGGGACGCGATCGAGGAGGACTACCTCAAGTCCAACGACCCGCGCAGGCGGTATCTGGTGCACCGCGACGACACCTCACCGACCGGGCGCTCCGCCGAGGTGATGGAGCTGCTCAGTCCGCTGTTCGAGGCCCGCGCCGCGTATCTGGCCGCCGCCTTCGAGACCATCGACACCACGTGGGGCTCCACGGACAGCTATCTGGCCGAGGGCCTGTCGCTGGCCCCCGAGACCCGCGAGCGGCTGCGCGCGAATCTCCTGACCGACGGCGACGCCTGAGGCGACCGCCGTACCAGCGGCAGTGACCGGCCTACTTCCCGACCGTGAAGAGCAGGTACAGGAAGCCGGCGAAGAGATGGCCGGCCACCAGATAGGCGAAGAGCCGCACGACGAGGGTCTTCGGCAGCGTCCACTCCTTGCGGGCGGGCTTGGGCGCGGGCTCGGTTGCGGGATTCTCCGACATGGGACGACCTCTTCTTCCGTGCGGGGGCGGGCAGGTCAGCGGCGATGGGCCGGGCCGCCGAGACACAGCTCGGCGGTCGGGCTCTGCAGCAGGGTGTGGACGAACAGCAGCTCGGTGCCCGGCGGACCGGCGGCGGCGATGCGGTGCGGGGTGAGCGAGTCGAAGTGCGCGCTGTCCCCCGGGTCGAGCACATGGACACCGTCGCCGAGGCCCAGCCGTAGCCGGCCTTCGAGGACGTAGATCCATTCCTCCCCCGGGTGCACCCTGATCAGGTCGCCCTGGGCGCCGTACGGCACGGTGACCCGCAGCGGCTGCATCGCCCGGCCGGAGCCGCCCGCCTGGTGGTACGTCCAGCCGTCGGCCTCGACGGCCTCGGTGCGTCCCGCGCGGACGATCGGGTCACGCTCGGGCGGCATCTCACCCAGCAGATCGGAGACCGTCGTACCGTAGATCCTGGCCAGGGCCAGCAGCATGGGCAGTGACGGCTGCCGGCCGCCGGTCTCCAGACGGGACAGGTGGGCGGCCGAGAGCCCCGCGCGCAGGGCGGCGGCCTCCAGGGTGAGCCCCCGGCTGCGGCGCAGTTCACGCAGCCGGGGCGCGACGCCCGGAAGTTCGTCGGGCAGCTGGTCCGCCGCCCGTCCGGCAGGAGGTGTGGTCATGCCTCCATTGCGCCAGGGATTTTCCTCCGAGGCAAATTTCTTGCCTCGGAGGCAAATGTCGCGCCTATCGGTTGGCGACCGCCTGCTTCACCAGTGTCTTGCCGAAGTCCCACATCAGTCCGCCGCCGCCGTGCGCGTCGTCCATGACGGCGGTGAAGGCGTCCACGAACCGGTCCACCTCACGCTCACCGATGGTCAGCGGCGGAATCAGCTTGATCACTTCGAGGAAGTCGCCGGACACCTGGGTGAGGATGCGGTGCTTCTGGAGCAGCGGTACGACGACCATCTGCGCGAAGAGCCCCTTGCGGGCCGCCTGGAGCATGGTCCAGCGGCTCCGCAGCTTGATCGAGTTCGGCCGGCCGAACTCGATGCCGATCATCAGCCCCCGGCCGCGCACGTCGTGCAGCAGCTCGTAGCGCGGCACCAGCTCGGCCAGCCGGGTCCTGAGCAGATCGCCGGTGGTCCTGGCGTTGGCGACGATCTGCTCGTCCTCCATCACGGACAGGACGGCGAGTCCCGCCGCCATGGCCTGCGCGTTGGAGCCGAAGCTCGCCGAGTGGACGAGCACCCGGTCCATCGACGAGTAGACCTTCTTGAAGATCCAGTCCTTGCCGAGGGTCGCGCCGACGGGTACGTAGCCGCCGGAGAGCGCCTTCGCCACACAGACCAGGTCCGGCTCCACACCGGCCTCGTGCTGGTAGGCGTAGAAGTCGCCGGTCCTGCCGAGCCCGCTCTGCACCTCGTCGGCGATCAGCAGCGCCTTGTGCTTGCGCAGCAACTCCTGGGCGCCGAGCAGGAATCCGGGCGGTGTCTCGTGCACGCCCTTGCCCTGGATCGGCTCCACGACGAAGCCGGCCACATCGCCGCGCTTCAACTCCCGCTCCAGCGCGTCCAGATCACCGAGCGGGATCGCGGTGTCGGGCAGCAGCGGCGCGAAGCCGTCCTTGAAGCTGGCCTCGCCGTTGACCGAGAGCGATCCCGTGGTCAGTCCGTGGAAGGCGTGCGAGGCGTAGAGGATCCTGGGCTTGCCGGTGGCGTAGCGGGCGAACTTCAGCGCGGTCTCGACCGCTTCGGTGCCGCTGTTGCCGAAGAACACCCGGTCCAGGTGCGGGGTGTGGGCCAGCAGCTTCTCGGCGAGCAGTCCCGGCAGCGGCTGGCAGTCGAAGCGGGTGAGGTCGGCCAGCGAGGCGTCGAGCACGTCGTGCAGCGCCTTGCGGACGACGGGGTGATGACGGCCGAGGCCCATCACACCGAAGCCGGCCAGCATGTCGAGGTAGTCGTTGCCCTCGGCGTCCCAGAAGTAGGCGCCCTCGGCCCGCTCGTAGACCCGGTCGAAGCCGATCGTGTGGAGCATGCGCGGGAGTTGGTGGTTGAGGTATTTGGTGTGCAGTTCGTAGCGCTCGGCGCCGCGCTCGGCGAGGAGCTGCGTCAGGTCGAAGCCCTTGGGCTCCTCCGTGGGCTGGGTCATTCCGTGCTCTCCTTGTGTGCCAGGGCGGCACTGATCCGTCCTGCGATCTCCACCGGTGTCAGTCCGATCTCGGCCAGTACCTCACCGCGTTTGGCGTGTGCCAGGAACTGCTCGGGGATGCCGAACGTCCGCAGCGGTACGTCAACCCCGGCGTCCCGCAGTGACTGTCCGACCGCCCAACCGACCCCGCCGCTACGGCTGTTGTCCTCGACGACGGCGACGAGCCGGTGCTGGGCAGCGAGCGGTGCGAGGTGTTCGTCGACGGGCCGCACCCACCGCGGGTCGACGACGGTGCAGCGCACGCCCGCTCCGGCGAGCAGCTCCGCCGCCTGCAGACAGGTGGCAGCCAGCACCCCGACGGCGACGAGCAGGACGTCGGCGGTCCCTTCGTCGGGCCTGTGCAGGACGTCAAGACCGCCCACCCGTCCCACGGCCGGTACGGGCTCGCCCACCGACTCCTTGGGGAAGCGCAGCACCGTCGGCGCGTCGTCCACCTCGACGGCTTCGCGCAGTTGGGCCCTGAGCTGGTCGGCGTCCCGGGGTGCCGCGATCCGGATCCCGGGGACACACTGCAGGATCGACATGTCCCACATGCCGTTGTGCGAGGGGCCGTCGACCCCGGTGACCCCGGCCCGGTCCAGGACGAAGGTGACACCGAGCTTGTGCAGCGCCACATCCATCAGCAGCTGGTCGAAGGCGCGGTTGAGGAAGGTGGCGTAGACGGCGACGACCGGATGCAGTCCGCCGGTGGCGAGTCCCGCCGCCGAGACGGTCGCGTGCTGTTCGGCGATGCCCACGTCCCAGACCCGCTCGGGGAAGCGCTCGGCGAACTTGGTCAGTCCCACGGGGTGCAGCATGGCCGCCGTGACGGCGACGACGTCGGGCCGCTCGGCGCCGATGGCGGCGATCTCGTCGCCGAACACCGACGTCCAGGAAGGGGCGCCGGGTGCCACGAGCGGTTCACAGGTCAGTGGGTCCATCACACCGACGGTGTGGAAGTGGTCGGCCTCGTCCTCAAGGGCCGGCGGGTAGCCTCGGCCCTTCTCGGTCAGTACGTGCACCAGGACGGGCCCGTGGAACCGTTTGGCGCGGTCCAGCGCTGACTCCACGGCCTCGACGTCGTGTCCGTCGACCGGGCCGATGTACTTGAGGCCGAGGTCCTCGAACATGCCCTGCGGGGCGAAGGTGTCCTTGAACCCCTTCTTGGCGCCGTGCAGCGACTCGTAGAGCTGTCTGCCCACCACGGGGGCGCTCTGCAGTCGCTCCTTGCCCCAGGCCAGCGCCCGTTCGTAGCCGTCCGTGGTGCGCAGCGTCGCCAGGTGGTCGGCGAGGCCGCCTATCGTCGGCGCGTAGGAGCGTTCGTTGTCGTTGACGACGATGATCAGGGGGCGGTCCGGGGCGGCGGCGATGTTGTTCAGCGCCTCCCAGGCCATCCCGCCGGTGAGCGCCCCGTCGCCGGTGACGGCGACGACATGGTGGTCCGTGCCGCGTACGTCCCGGGCCTTGGCGAGGCCGTCGGCCCAGCCGAGCACGGTCGACGCGTGGGAGTTCTCGATGACGTCGTGCGGGGACTCGGCGCGTGAGGGGTAGCCGGAGAGGCCGCCCTTCGCCCGCAGCTTGGAGAAGTCCTGCCGCCCGGTGAGGAGTTTGTGGACGTAGCTCTGGTGCCCGGTGTCCCACAGGACGCGGTCGACGGGCGAGTCGAAGACCCGGTGCAGGGCGATGGTCAATTCCACCACGCCGAGGTTGGGCCCGAGATGTCCGCCGGTTCTGGCCACTGCCCGGACCAGGAATTGCCTGATGTCCTCGGCGAGTTCACCGAGTTCACTTGTCGCCAGCGCCTTGAGGTCGTGCGGCCCCCGGATGTTCTCCAGGATCGTCACGCTCGGGCCCCCTCTCCGTTTCTGATCAGCTCACGGTGACGGCGGGTCCCCACCGCCCGCCGCCGGTCCGGACAGGCGGCGCCACGGCATGTGCCACGGCGCCGCTGCCCGGACCGGCGGTCACGGCTTCGTCAGCGCGTTCCGGCGACCGTCTCGCGCGCCGCGCGGATGGTCTCCTTGAGCGAGCCCATGGTGGCGAGGACGGCGGTCGGCTCGTAGCCGCAGTGGGCCATGCAGTTGGCGCACCGGTCGTCCTTGCCCCGGCCGTACTTGCTCCAGTCGGTCTCGTCGATGAGCTTCTGGTACGTCGGGACGTAACCGTCGGCCATCAGGTAGCAGGGGCGCTGCCAGCCGAAGAGCGAGTAGTTGGGAATGGCCCACGCCGTGCAGGGGAAGTCGGCCTTGCCTTCGAGGAAGTCCAGGAAGAGCGGCGAGTGGTTGAGCCGCCACTTGCGCCGGTTGCCACCGCCGAACGCCTTCTTGAACAGCTCCCGCGTCTGCTCGACACCCAGGAAGTGCTCCTGGTCGGGGGCCTTCTCGTAGGCGTAGGCGGGCGAGAGCATCATCTCGTCCACCTGCAGCTCGTCGTTGAGGTAGTTGAGCACCTCGATGATGTTCTGCGGGGTGTCCGTGTTGAAGAACGTCGAGTTGGTGGTCACCCGGAAGCCGCGCCGCTTGGCTTCCTTGATGGCCTCGACCGCCTCGTCGAAGACGCCTTCCTTGGCGACCGACTCGTCGTGCCGCTCGCGCATGCCGTCGATGTGGACGGTGAAGGCGAAGTAGGGCGAGGGGGTGAACTTGTCCATCTTCTTACGGAGCAACATGGCGTTGGTGCACAGGAAGACGTACTTCTTCCTGGCCACCAACTGCCGCACGATCTCGTCGATCTGAGGGTGCATCAGCGGCTCGCCGCCGGCGATGGACACCATCGGGGCGCCGGACTCCAGCACGGCACCGACGGCTTGGGCAACGGGCATGCGCTGCTTCAGCACACCGGCGGGGTGCTGGATCTTGCCGCAGCCCTCACATTTGAGATTGCAGGCGAACAGGGGTTCAAGTTCGACAATGAGCGGAAACTTCTCGCGCCTGCGAATCTTCTGTTCGACGAGATAGGTTCCGATTTTGATGGTCTGGCGGAGCGGCATGGCCATCTGGCTCACCTCCTGGGGAGCAGCGAAGAACGGTGCCATTCGTAAAAGGCCGGAAGGACGGCACGCAGTACGCGGAAGGCTGTGGTGCCGCCGCGTACGGTGCCGATACGGACAAGCTCGTGCTCCGGAGCGTCCACGACCACACGTACGGCCGCGACCGGGCGGGGCCCGGCGCTCAGAGCGGTTCGGAGTGTCGCCGCCGACTCCATGTCGACGGCGATCGCCCCCGTGGTGCGCAGTTCGGCCCGTTCCTGGCCGCGTACCACGTGGTCCGACCCGGTCAGCGGTCCGGTGTGGACCGTGTGGCCGGGCACGGCCCGGGTCAGCGCGTCGACGAGCAGTCCGGTGCCGGTGCAGGGCGTGACGCCGTGCGCGCTCCGGGTCTCGTCGGCGACAATCAGGTCCCCCGGGTGCATCCCGGGGGTGAGACCGGCACAGAAACCGGACGCGATGACCGCGGCGTCCCTGTTCCGGTCGGTGCCGAGGGTGCGTGCCACCGCACGCTCGGCATTGTCGGGCCCCATCCCGGTGCGCAGGACCGTCACCGGCCCCGCCGCGCCGCGCCTGCCGCGCAGGGCGAACCGCTCGATGCCCAGCGCGCAGGCGATCAGCAGCGGATCGGCGGGGCCTTCGGGGCCGGTGGATCTGCCCATCAGCTCGCCTTGCGGCCGTGTACGGCGAACGGTTCCCCGTTGACGTAACGGCCGAGGGCGGTGAGGGGGAACACCTGCCGGTAGAGGTGGTAGTTGATGGAGAAGTCCCACGGGAATCCGGTGCCGGTGAAGTACGGCTCGTCCCACGAGCCGTCCTCCAGCTGGGTGTCGGCCAGATAGGCGATGCCCCGCTCGACGGCCTTGCTCTCCTGCTCACCGGCCGCGAGGAGCGCGAGGAGCGCCCAGGCGGTCTGTGAGGCGGTCGAGGCGCCGTGCCCGATCCACTTCTCCTCGCGGTACGAGCGCAGGTCCTCGCCCCAGCCGCCGTCGTCGTTCTGCACCGATTCGAGCCAGGTCACCGCCCGCCGGACGGCGGGGTGCGAGACCGGCAGCCCGGCTGCGGTCAGCGCCGGCACCACGGAGCCCGTGCCGTAGACGTAGTTGACGCCCCAGCGCCCGAACCAGGCGCCGTTGGTCTCCTGTTCGGCGAGCAGCCACTCCACACCGCGCCGGGTGGCGGGGTGGTGTGCCTTGCCCTCGTAGGCCAGCATCTCGACGACATGTCCCGTGACGTCGGCCGACGGCGGGTCGATGACCTCGCCGAAGTCCGAGAACGGCAGCCTGTTGGGGAACGGGCTGGTGTTGTCGGCGTCGAAGGCGGCCCACGCGCCGTTGCGTGACTGCATGCCCATCGTCCACCGGGCGCCGCGCTCGACGGAGGCGTCGAGCCGTGCGGGCACGGGGTGTTTGACGCGGCGCAGCGCCAGGATGACCTCGGCGGTGTCGTCGATGTCGGGGTAGTTGTCGTTGTGGAACTCGAACGCCCAGCCGCCCGGTGTCAGGGCCGGCCTGCGCACGGACCAGTCGCCCGGCCGCGCGATCTCCTCGTTCATCATCCAGTCGGCGGCCTTGACCAGCGCCGGGTGGTCCGGACTCAGGCCCGCGTCGGCGAGCGCGATCGTGGCGAGACAGGTGTCCCAGACCGGTGACTGGCACGCCTCGATCATCCGGGCGCCGTCCTCGCGCCGCACGGCGAACCGGTCGAGCGATTCGAGTCCGGCACGCATCACGGGGTGGTCGATGTCGTAGCCGAGCAGATGCAGCGCGATCACCGAGTAGACGGCCGGCGGCTGGATACCGCCCCAGCAGCCGTCGTTCTCCTGCCGCTCGATGATCCAGCGCGCCGCCGCGTTCATCGCGGTACGCCGCACACTGCGCGGGGCGAGCTTGTGGTAGGCGTGCAGGCCCTTGTCGAGGCGCTGGAACACACCGTCCCAACTGGCGAGCGGCGCGATCGGCTTGCTCGGGTTGGGCCGGCGCACATCGCTGTGCAGCTCGTCCAGGGCGAAGGGAGCGGGCCGGACGGGACGTTTCGCCGAGACGATGGTCAGCGGCACGATGGTCTGCCGGGCCCAGCAGCCGAAGTCGTAGATGTTGAGCGGGAACCACTTGGGAAAGAAGATCAGCTCGGGCGGCATGACGGGGAGGTCGTCCCACTTCCACCAGCCGAACAGGGCGAGCCAGATCCGGGTGAAGACCCGGCTCTCGGCGATGCCGCCCCGCTCCCGTACCCAGGCGGAGGCGCGCGCCATGTGCGGCTCATCGGGCTTGTCGCCCGCCAGCCGCAGGGCGACGTACGCCTCGATGGTGGTGGACAGCTCACCGGGACCGCCGTAGAAGGTGGCCCAGGTGCCGTCGGCGCGCTGTTCGCCGCGGATGAAGAGTGCGGACGCCTCGGTGGTGCCGGCGTCCTGGATACCGAGGAACTGACGGAGCAGCAGGTCTTCCGCGTCCATCGTCACATTGGTGGCCAGGTCGCCCTTCCACCAGCCCTCGGCGTCCTGCTGGCCGAGCAGGTACTCGACCGATCGTGCGGTGGCCCGCTCTGCGGCCACCAAAAGGTCTCCGGCCGCGGCGATGGTGGTATCGGTCGGTCGGTTGGCCGAGGCTGCGCGGGGTCCCATAGCCCCGGTGCTTCCGTCGGTCGTCGCTGTCATGGCTTCCCCTTCGTGCAGTGGTGCTTCTGCTGTGCTGGGGTCTCCGTCGTCCGGTGCCCGACGGGCGGTGGACGGCGACTGTTGGGGCTATCCCCCAGAAGAGGCGTGTATGGGAATTCTGATCATCTCTTTCGTACGACGACGAAGTCGGCGAGCGCGACGAGCTGCGCCCTGACCTGTTCCGGCATGTCCACGGCCGCCAGCGTTTCGATGGCGGTGGCGTGCTGTCTGCGGGCTTCCTGAGAGGTCCACTCCCGGCCGCCCGCCTCTTCGATCAGCGCTGCCCTGGTGGCGAATTCTTCCTCGGAGAAGGTCTCGAAATCATTGCTTTTCGCGTCGGCGGCCAGCAGTTCGGCCAGCCGCTCCGAAGCGGGCCCGCCCGCGGCGAGCGCGGCGACCACCGGCAGTGACTTCTTGCGCTGCCGCAGGTCGCTCCAGGTCTGCTTGCCGGTGGCGTCCGGATCGCCCCAGATGCCGAGCAGATCGTCCACCGCCTGGAAGGCCAGGCCGAGATGGTGGCCGAAGGACTCCAGTGTGTCGGCGGTCCTGTCGTCGGCGCCGCCGAGCACGGCGCCGATGGAGACGGCGCAGGCCAGCAGGGCGCCGGTCTTGTTGCCCTCCATCAGCAGGCATTCCTCGACGGTGACGCGCTCGCGGTGCTCGTACGAGATGTCCTGCGCCTGACCGTCGATCAGCTTGCGGGTGGCGGCGGTGAGACGGCGTGTCGCGCGGCCTGCCTCGGCCGTGCCGAGCTCCAGCAGCACCTCGTTGGCGAGGGCGAACAGCGCGTCGCCGACGAGGATCGCCTGGGCGGGGCCGTGCACCTTCCACACCGTGTCGCGGTGCCTGCGCTGCTCGTCACCGTCCATCAGGTCGTCGTGCAGCAGCGAGAAGTTGTGGACGAGTTCCACGGCGACGGCGCCGGGCACACCCGTCTCGGGTGACGCGCCCGCCGCCTCGGCGGAGATCAGCGCGAGCGCCGGGCGTACGGCCTTGCCGCCGTCGCCGTCGGCGGGCCTGCCCTCGGCGTCGATCCAGCCGAAGTGGTAGGCGGCGACGGTGTCCATGGGCGGGGCGAGCCGGTCGACGGCGGCGCGCAGCACCGGGGTGGCAAGCGCACGTCCCCGCTCCAGGAGCGCGAAGACGTCCGCGGTGTCGACAGCCGGATCGGCCGGGGGCACAGTCGGCACGGTCTCTCCTCTTGTTCCAGTACTCGTCGGTGCAGTACTCAGGCTCATGCCGCCTCCTCCAGCGGATGTTCATGGGGGTGGCCGAGCTCGGAGAGGGCGGCGCCGGCAGCGCTGAAGCCGCTGCGCACGGCGCCCTCCATGGTCGCGGGCCAGCCGGTGGCGGTCCACGCACCGGCCAGGAAGAGGCCGGGCGCGTTGGTTCGGGCCGCTGGCCGCAGCCGGCCCACCCCGGGCGTGGGGGCGAAGGTCGCCGTCCGCTCCCGGGTGACGAAGAAGTCCCGCACCTCGGCGCCGCGCGCGGCGGGCAGCAGCCGCTCCAGCTCGGGAAGGTAGCGGGCGCGCAGCTCGGAGACCGGTGTGTCGATCTCGTCCTGGGCCGCCGACTGGGACACGGCGAGGTACTGGCCGTCGGTCAGACCCGAGGCGTCCGTGCGGTCGAAGACCCACTGGACGGGCGAGCCGAGCGCGGCGAAGAAGGGGCGGCGGAGCACCTTGCGGTCGTAGACCACATGGACGTTGAGGATCGGCGCCGTGCCGATGTCGAGCAGGTCCCCTGGCCGGTCGAGGGCGCCTTCGGGGAGCAGTGCGTGTGTCTCACGCTGCGCCATCGCGAGGACGACCGTTGCGGCTTCGAGCCGTTCGCCGTCGGTGTCGACGTACCAGCCGCCGTCGGTGGCACGGGTGACGGCGTTGACACGGGTGCGCAGTTCGGTGCGTACCCCGGCCGAGTCGAGTGCCTTGCGGGCCAGCTTGTCGTGCAGTTCGCCGAGCGGGACCCGTGCCCAGCCGATGTCGGCCGCGCCGGGTTCGGAGAGCAGGCCGGTCTTGAAGACCATCGCCGCGAGCGCCAGCGAGGAGTGCGGGGCCGTGGCGTTGAGGGTGGCCACACCGACCAGGTCCCACAGCGCCTCGACGGTGCGCTGCGACTGTCCGTGCCGGCCGAGCCAGCTCCCGAAGTCGGTGTCGTCCAGGGCGGGATCGGCGAGGTCGAGAGCCTTGAGCGCGAGGGCGGCGCGGCCGACGGAGGCCCGTTCGGCGAGGGACAGGTGCGGGTAGCGGGCGAGCCCTGCGGCGAGGTGCAGCGGTACGGGCAGCGCGTTGCGCCGCAGCCGGCCGAGTCTCGGCTCGGGGCGCCCGACGTCGAGCACCGGTACGTCGAGCCGGTCCTGCAGCGGTGCGAGGCCCGCGCCGTCGACCCGGTCGAGGAACCAGCGGTACGCGGTGCAGCAGCGCAGGTACACGTGCTGGCCGTTGTCGACGGTCAGTTCGCCGCGCCGGAAGGAGAAGGCGAGACCGCCGAGCCTGGGGCGTCCCTCGACCAGCGTCACCCGCACTCCGGCGTCGGCCAGCTGCAGCGCCGCCGTGATTCCCGCGAGTCCGCCGCCGATCACAACGGCGTGGCCGGAACCGGACGGTGTGGCCTCGGCCGTTGTCATGCGCGCTCCCCTCGGACTGTCGCAGTCAGGGACGCGCTTTCCTTGTGCGGGGTTGTCAGGGCGCGGGAGGCGACTTCGGCGATCTGCCGCATCAGCCGCGCCTCCTGATGGTCTGCCTGGAGACATGGCGGGCATCGAGACCGGAAAGCCCGCGCACGGCAACATACGCCTTCTCACGCCCCGGTAGTGAGACCCTGCCCCGCAGAACCGCCTCGGGATCACGTTCGATGCGGTCGAGGAGGCGGCGGTAGATGCCCGCCATGGCCGCGACGCAGGCGCCGCTGCGCCGGTCGAGCATCGGCAGCAGCCGGTAGCCCTCGGCGAACAGCGCGCGGGCGCGGCGCACCTCGAAGTGCACGAGTCCGGCGAAGTCGGAGCCGGCCGGCGGGGTCGCGCTGTGGAACCCCACGGAGCAGCCGAACTTGGCGAGGTCGTCGGCAGGCAGGTACGTACGCCCGTTGCCCGCGTCCTCCCGTACGTCCCGGAGGATGTTGGTCAACTGGAGCGCGAGCCCCAGCGTGTCGGCGTACTCGGCGGCACGCTCGGCGCCCGGTACGCCTGCTCCGGTGCCGAACACGCCGAGCGAGAGCCGGCCGATCGCACCGGCGACACACCGGCAGTAGTTCTTGAGGTCGTCCCACGTCTCGTACGTCTCGCCGCGCACGTCCATCAGGACACCGTCGATGAGCTCGTCGAGCCCTTCGATCGGGATCGGGAAGCGGCGCGCCGCGTCGGCGAGCGCGACGGCGACGGGGTCCGTGTCGTCCTCGTCGACGGCGCCTTCCCTGATCCTGGTCAGCAGCCCGCGCGTCTCTTCGAGGCGGGCGTGTTTGGCATCGGCGGGGAGCGTCCCGTCACCGATGTCGTCGACCCGCCGGGAGAGCGCGTACAACGCGGACATGGCTTGCCGCTTCTCCAGCGGCAGCAGCCTGATGCCGTAGGCGAAATTCCGGGCCTGCTGCCCGGTCACAGCCTCGCAGTAGCTGTAGGCCGCCTGTACCGGCGCGGACATGGGTGTCTGTCCCTCCACGTTCCGGCTCACCCCTCTCTGTGCGCTCTTCGCAAGACAGCTCCCACTTCGCGCAGCAGACGCGGCTTGGTGGGTTTGGGCGGTCCGGGGAGCACATCGTGCCCGGCGGCCGCGATCGAAGCGAGGGCGGCGCGCCCTCCGGCCACAAATCCGGCGAGCAGCAGCTGGAGCCTGCCGTGGACGCTACCCACCAACGGGGTGCCTTCATTCAGCAGGGTGCCGGCCCGTTCGGCTTCGTAGGCGATCAGGGTGCGCACCGACGCGTTCCCCGAAGCCTCGGCCAGGTCCGCCTCGGTGACATGGAACCGTTTCATGTCGGCGGCCGGCAGATAGACGCGGTCGCGGCCCAGGTCCTCGGCCACGTCCTGCAGGTGTTCGACGATCTGCAGCGCCGTGCAGACCGCGTCGGAGCGGCGGATCCGCTCGGGGGTCGCCGTCCCGGTGATCTCCAGGACGAGCCGGCCGACGGGGTTGGCGGACAGCTCGCAGTAGGCGAGGAGGTCGTCGTACGTCTCGTACCTCCCCACCAGTTGGTCCTGGCGGTTGGCGGCGATCAGCCCGAGGAACGGGTCGAGACTGAGCGACCTGCGCCGCACGGTGGGCACCAGGGCCCGCAGCAGCGGATGGCCGGGTTCCGGCCCGCCGGACGCGAACACCCGTCGGAGGTCGGCCTCGAAGGCGTCGAGCATGACGAGCCGGTCGTCGGCCTGCGCCTCGGCCACCCCGAGATGGCGCGCGTCCGCGCCGCCGGGGGCCAGATCGCCGTCGCCGATGTCGTCCACGAGCCGCGCGAATCCGTAAACCGCCATCAGATCGCCCCGCCAGGCGCGGGGCAGGAAGAACGGGGCTACGGGGAAGTTCTCTTCCGTGGCCTTGTCCAATGTGCTGCGCGACGAGGCGTCAGGGCGCACCTGCGGAGCGCCCGTCACTGCGAGCTTCCCGGTACGGGGACGGAATAATCCTCGTGGCGCTGGAGATTTTCCGTCATTGCCGTCACATCTCCCGTTCTACACTGCCGACCTAATACATCCCATTTCGGACACGCCGCCCGCTTGTCCGAGTAAACGCCTTCGGGCAGGCGGAATGGCCAGGGTGTATCACCCCACTTGCCGCGAATTCAGAACCAGCTCAGCTTACGTTGTACAACGCGGACGACCACGCCGGGGTGTTGCGCGCATTACAAGAACGCTGCAATACGCACCAACCTTCCCCGGCACCGCATGACTTGACCCGTTCTTGACGAGCACGACCAGGGCCCCCGCCGGAACGATCCCGGCGGAGGCCCTGGTCGGAGCTGGGTGGGAGCGGCTACTTGCCGGTCTCCTTCTCGTACGCCTTGAGCACCTCGTCGGTGGGTCCGTCCATCAGCAGCTCGCCCTTCTCCAGCCAGAGCACCCGGTCGCAGGTGTCCCTGATGGACTTGTTGCTGTGGCTGACCAGAAAGACCGTGCCCGCCTCTTCGCGCAGTTCGCGGATGCGCGCCTCGGAGCGGATCCGGAACTTGCTGTCGCCGGTTGCCAGTGCCTCGTCGATCATCAGCACGTCATGGTTCTTGGCCGCGGCGATGGAGAACCTCAGCCGGGCCGCCATACCGGACGAGTAGGTGCGCATCGGGAGCGTGATGAAGTCGCCCTTCTCGTTGATGCCGGAGAACTCGACAATTCCGTCGTAACGCTCCCGCACCTCCTCCCGCGACATGCCCATGGCCAAACCGCCGAGCACCACATTGCGTTCACCGGTCAGATCACTCATCAGGGCGGCGTTCACGCCCAGCAGTGAGGGCTGGCCGTCGGTGTAGACCTTGCCGCTCTCCGGCGGCAGCAGTCCCGCGATGGCGCGCAGCAGGGTCGACTTGCCCGAGCCGTTGGTGCCGATCAGGCCGATGGCCTCGCCCCGGTAAGCGGTGAAGGTGACGCCCCGTACGGCGTGCACCTTGCGGATCCCGCGCGACTCGCCCTTGTCCCTGCGCACGATCCGGTTCAGCGCTGCGGTCGCCGACCCCCGGCCGCCGCCACCGCCGTTGACCCGGTACACGATGTGCACGTCGTCGGCGATGACGGTGGGGACGCGCCCCTTCACGTTGACATCAGCCACGCCCATACTGCTCCTCAGCCTTCCAGAAGAACACAAAACCGAAGACGCCCACGACGAGCGCCCAGACCAGCGCGATGGCCCAGACGTGTGCGGGCAGGTTGCTCGATCCGTAGCCGTTGATCATCGCGTACCGGACGAGGTCCATGTACACCGCGGCCGGGTTGTACTGCAGTACGTCGGCGATCCAGCTCGGCTTGCCCTTGAGCATCACCGGGATGGAGAACATCACGCCGGACGAGTACATCCACGTGCGCATGACGAACGGCATGAGCTGCGCGAGGTCGGGTGTCTTGCTGCCCATCCTGGCCAGGATCAGCGCGAGCCCCGTGTTGAAGACGAACTGGAACGTCAGCGCGGGCACGACCAGCAGCCAGCGCGGCGAGGGGTAGCTGCCGAAGGCGCAGGTGATGACGACGAGCACGATCATCGAGTACAGCAACTGCTGGAGCTGCTGGAGCGCGAACGAGATCGGCAGCGCGGCGCGCGGGAAGTGCAGCGCGCGCACCAGTCCCAGGTTCCCGGAGATGGCGCGTACCCCCGCCGTCACCGAGCTGGTGGTGAAGTTGAAGACGAACACCCCGGTCACCAGGAAGGGGATGAACACCTCCTGCGGAATGCCCCGCTTGGTGCCCAGGATCAGGCCGAAGATCAGGTAGTAGACGATGGCGTTGAGCAGCGGGGTCGCCACCTGCCACAGCTGTCCGAGCTTCGCCTGGCTGTACTGGGCGGTCAGCTTCGCGCTGGAGAAGGCGAAGATGAAATGCCGCCTGCCCCACAGCTTGCGGGCGTACTCTGCGAGTCCCGGCCGGGCGCCGCTGACCGACAGCCCGTACTTGGCGGCCAGCGCCTCGGGGGGCAGACCGTCGTCGGGAGACGGCGGCGCGCTCGTCATGGTCGCACCGTCATGGGTTGTGTCACTCACAAGTGGAAACTTCCGTGTTCGAGAAGCGCAGCTGATCGGGCACGGGCACGGCGGCCGGGCCCCTGGGCGTTCGGACCGGGCTGACAGCACCTGATGCTGTCAGATCCGAGCTTGTCAGACGACCGGCGGCCGGCCCAGTCGGGTCAGCCGCCATACCGTACGCCACTTCATGGGGTGCCGGGGTCCCGGCGGCGAGGCCCAGCCTTCCCTGAAGCCGGCGAACCAGACTTTCAGGGCGGCCACCGACGGCCGTCTGACCAGGGTGAGCAGCAGCCACACCCCCAGATAGAGCGGGACGACGGGCGCGGGCAGATTACGGCGGGCCAGCCAGACCCGGTTGCGGGCCACCATCCGGTGATATTCCGCATGCCGCGACGGCGGCATGGTCGGGTGGTGCAGGACGAGGTCGGCGCGGTAGTCGATCTGCCAGCCGGCGTCCAGGGCCCGCCAGGCGAGATCGGTCTCCTCGTGGGCGTAGAAGAAGGCGCCGGGCAGCGGGCCGACCTCGGCCAGGACCCTGGTTCGCACGGCGCTGGCGCCGCCCAGGAAGGTCGTCACCCGGGACGAGCGCAGCGGGTCGGAGGCGCGCAGCCGGGGCACATGGCGGCGCTGGGTGAGACCGGTCACCGGGTCGGCGATGCGGAAGCTGACGATGCCCAGCACCGGGTCGGCGGCGAACGCGGCGCGGAGCAGCTCCGCTGTCCCGGTGTCGGGCAGCGAGCCGTCGTCGTCGAGGAAGAGCAGGACGTCCACGTCCGCACCCGCCGGGCCGAACGCCTCGATCCCCGCGTTGCGGCCGGCCGGGATCCCGAGGTTCTCCGGCAGCAGGACCGTCCGTACCCCGGCGGGCACTTCGGGCACCGGGGCGCCGTTGCCGACCACCACGATCTCGACCGGATCGCCCTGCTGGGCGCGGACCGAGTCGAGCAGCGCGCGCAGTTCGGCGGGGCGGTCCCCCATGGTGAGGATCACGGCGCCGAGCCGCATGTCGCTCACCTCAGCCTGCTGGACGCCAGGATGGAGACGAGGTGCAGCAGGGTCTGCACGAGGGCGATGCCGGCGAGTACGGCGATGCCGAGGCGGGTGAAGAACAGGTCGCCGTGGACCACGTCGAGGATCGCCATCAGCAGGATGAACAGGCTGGCCTCGATACCGCCGACGAGCCGGTGGAACTTGAGCGCGGCGGCGCCGCGCCGGGCGAGGGCAAGACCCGAGGAGCGGGGCGCCGACGCCTCGTCCTTGACCGCGGGCAGTCCGCTGCGCTGCCGTGCGACGTCGACCAGGTCCGTCTCGGCCTTGATCAGGATCGCGCCGAGCGCGGCGAGCGTGCCGAGGAACGCCCAGAGCCAGTTGGCGGTCGAGCCGTTCTGCTCGAAGACGTCGGCGCCGCGCACCCCGAAGCCGACGAGCAGGGCCGCCTCGCACAGGTAGTGGCCGACACGGTCGAGATAGACGCCCGTGATGGAGGTCTGCTTGCGCCAGCGGGCGACTTCGCCGTCCACGCAGTCGAGCAGCAGATAGATCTGGAACAGCACCACGGCGAGGATCGCGCCGGTGATGCCGGGCACCAGCAGGGCGGCGCCGCCGATCACCCCCACGACCACCATCAGATACGTGAGCTGGTTGGGCGAGATACGGGTGTTGACCAGGTACGGGTCGATGTGCAGCGAGATTTCCCGCATGTACATGCGCCCGGCCCAGTGCTCCCCGCTGCGCCGGTCCTTCACGCCCTCCGGGTGAACGACCGGACGGAGTTCAGCTACTGATGGTCTTGGCATAGTCGGCGTACGCGTCCCTGATCTGATCGGTGGACAGGTCGAGGTGCTCGAGAATCGTGAAGCGCCCGGGGCGGGTCTGCGGCGCGTAGGCCACGGCCCGTACGAACTCGTCGGCGGAGAAGCCGATCTCCTCCGGCAGCACGGGCAGCCCGTGGCCGCGCAGCACCTGGGCGAAGAGCGCCGACTGCTCGTGCGCGCCGCGCAGGTGCATGGCGAACGCGGCGCCGAGGCCGACCTGTTCGCCGTGGAGCGCGGCGCGCTTGGGGTACAGCAGGTCGAAGGCGTGGCTGATCTCGTGGCAGGCGCCGGACGACGGGCGGGTGTCGCCGCTGATCGACATGGCGATACCGGTGAGGACCAGTGCCTCGGCGAGGACGGTGAGGAACGCGTCGTCGGCCGCGCCCGCCGGGTGGCGCAGGACGGCTTCGCCGGCCGTGCGGGCCATCGCGGAGGCGAGACCGTCCACCTGCTCGCCGTTGACCTGGTGGGAGAGTTCCCAGTCGGCGATGGCGGAGATGTTGGAGAGCGCGTCGCCGATGCCCGAGCGGACGAAGCGGACCGGGGCCTGCCGGATGACGTCGAGGTCGATGACGACGGCGATGGGCGTCGGGACGCCGTACGAGCCGCGGCCGTTGTCGTTGTCGAGGGTCGAGACCGGTGAACAGATGCCGTCGTGCGAGAGGTTGGTGGCGACGGCCACCATGGGCAGGCCGAGCCGGGCCGCCGCGTACTTCGTCACGTCGATGATCTTGCCGCCGCCGAGACCGACCACGGCGTCGTACCGCTTGCCCTTGATGCCGTCGGCCAGCTTGACCGCCGAGTCGATCGTGCCGTCAGCGACGGGGTACCAGTCGGCGTCCGGCAGCAGCGGCGCCAGCTTCTCGCGCAGCGCCTGTCCCGACCCGCCGCTCAGCGCGAAGGCGAGCTTGCCCGAGCTGGAGATCCGCTGGTCGGCGAGGAGCCCGGCGAGCTGGTCCATGGCGCCCCGGCGGATGTCGACGACGACCGGCGAAGGGATGAGCCGGGTCAGTACTGGCACGCGATCTCACGGCCCTTCGCGAGGTCGTCGTGGTTGTCGATCTCGACCCAGGGGACGTCCCCGATCGGCGCCACGTCCACGATGAAGCCGCGGTTGACCAGCTCCTGGTAGCCGTCCTCGTAGTACAGGTCGGGGTCGCGCTCGAAGGTGGCCTTGAGCGCGTCCGCCAGCTCCTCGGCCGCCTCGGGCTCGATGAGAGTGACGCCGATGTACTCGCCGGTGGCGGTGGCCGGGTCCATCAGCTTGGTGATGGAGCGCACGCCCTTCTCGCCGTCGGTGATGACCTTCATCTCCTCGTCGGCGAGGTGCTTGACCGTGTCGAGGGCGAGGATGATCTTGCGGCCCTGGCCCCGGGCGTCGAGGAGGGTGCGCTGGACGGAGACCGGGTGCACGGTGTCGCCGTTGGCGAGGATCACGCCCTGCTTGATGACCTCACGCGCGCACCACAGGGAGTAGGCGTTGTTCCACTCCTCGGCCTTGTCGTTGTCGATCAGGGTGATCTTCAGACCGTAGGTCCGCTCCAGCTGCTCCTTGCGGGCGTACACGGCTTCCTTGCGGTAACCGACCACGATCGCGGCCTCCTTGAGGCCGACCTCGGCGAAGTTGCCGAGCGCCAGGTCGAGGACGGTGATGCTGCCGTCCCCCGCCGCGTCCACCGGCACCAGGGCCTTCGGGAGCGTGTCGGTGTAGGGGCGCAGTCGCCGGCCGGCTCCGGCGGCCAGTACGAGGCCGATCATGCGGTTTCTCCTTCGTCGTGTACGGCGGGGGCCGCCGAGGACACCCAGAAGCGGATGGACTCGGCGAGCACGACCAGCGCCACGGCGACCGCGAGCACCGTCAGGGCCGTGGGGAAGTCGGTGTGCCGCGTCACGAGTACGGCGGCGAGGACGGTGACGACGAGCGTCCTGCCCTCGTGTCCGCCGATCGTCATGACCAGCCACCGGGGCGGGGCGCCGGTGCCGCCGCGGATGCGGTACACCGTGTCGTAATGATGGTAGGCCACGGCGGCCACCAGGCCGAAGGCCGCGGGCAACGCGCCGTTCACCTCGGACCGGGCGGCCAGCAGCAGGATCGTGCCGTACTCGGCTGCCCGGAAGACCGTGGGGACAAGCCAGTCGAGCGCGCCGGTCAGCGGGCGGGCGACCGCGATGCCCGAGGTCAGGACGTAGACCACGGCGGCGACCGCGGGCCAGGGCCCGTCGATCGGCGCGAAGGCGGCGGTGGCGGCGACAGCGGCTCCGCCGACGAAGGCCACCAGGAACGACAGGACGGCGGGCATCCGGCGGGCCGGGCGGCGCAGCAGTCCCGCGACCGACCGGGCGAGCGGCCCGGAGTCGGTGAGTTCGGCGAGGGCGCGGGCGGCCCGCTCGGTGCGGTTGGCCTTGCGGGTGACCGAGCGCAGGACGCGTCCCGCGCTGGTGTAGCAGGCGGCGAAACCGCAGCCGACGAGCAGCGCGTAGAAGACGATCCGGGGCGTGGTGAACGCGGTGAGGACGGCGATCATCGCCCAGCGCTCGCCGATGGGCAGGACGATCATCCGGCGCACCCACACCGTCCAGCCGACGCTGTCGAGCTTGCTGGAGAGCGCGGCCGTCGGGGTGCCGGCCACGGCCTTGCCGTCGGCCGTCGCCGCCGTGGCGTCGACGTTGGCCTCATTGAAGGAGGAGTCGAGGAGATGGCGGCAGGCCTGGAGCACCATCGCGCCGAGCGCCAGCGCCCACACGTCGTCGCCGTTACGGGCGGCGCCGAGGGCGAGTCCCGCGTAGTACGCGTACTCCTTGGCGCGGTCGAAGGTCGCGTCCAGCCAGGCGCCCAGCGTCGAGTACTGGAGCGAGTAGCGGGCGAGCTGTCCGTCGGTGCAGTCCAGCACGAAGGAGAAGATCAGCAGGACCGCCGCGGCGACGAAGCCGCCTCGGGTGCCGGTGGCGGCGCAGCCCGCCGCGATCAGGGCGGTGACCAGCGAGGCGGTGGTCACCTGGTTGGGCGTCAGGCCGCGGCGCGCGCACCAGCGTGCGAGGTAGCGGGAGTAGGGGCTGATGCAGAAGGTGGTGAAGAAGCCGTCGCGCGCCTTGACCGCGGAGCGCAGCCGTACGGCTTCGTCGTCGACGGCGCGGACGGCGGCCTCGGCCTGGGCACGCGCGGTCGCGTCGTCCGGTACGGCGGCGACGAGCGAGCCCAGTTCGGGGCGGTGCACGGCGGTGCCGTCCGCCTCGACGGCGTCGGCGACGAGGTCGGTCAGCGGCGCCTGCCGGGTGAGCTGGCCGGCGAGCGCGGGTCCTGCCGGGGCCGGGACCGGGGCTCCGGCCGGGACGCCGGCGGCACCGACGGCGCGCAGCAGCGCGGCCCTGGCCTCCGGCTTGGCGGTGAGCGCTCCGGGCACGGCGACGGCGGGGAACCGGGGGTCGGTCAGCGCGAGGCGCAGTGTGTGCACATGGCCGACGAAGCGCGGGTCGACGAGCGCGATCCGCTCACCGGCCGGGGCCGCGGCGGCGAGCTGCCCCGCTTCGGCGGCGTCCGACGCGTTGCGGACGTCGAATCCCAGGGACCGCAGATGGCCTTCGAGCGGCGATCCGGGCACCGGCGTACCTGTGAGAATGGCGGTCGACAGACGAACTCACTCCTTGGCACTGACAGGGCTGGGTGCGCGGCTTCGTGACCCGGTGTGTCCGGGGCGGCGGCACGTCGGCAGAGGCTATCGGATGAACGCCAGCCGGAGTTCACCGGCCGTTTACGCCCAGGACGCTCCGGTCCGATCCCGCCGGGCCCCGGCCGGTGATCATCATCGTCCACCGGCACCCCACCGCCAAACCGGCCACCCGGCCGCCGCGCACCGGCCGGTTAGGGTGACCGCATGACGTGGCTGATCACAGGCGGAGCGGGTTATATCGGGGCACATGTGGCGCGGTCGATGGCCGACGCCGGCGAGCGGGTCGTCGTCCTCGACGACCTGTCGACGGGGGTCCCCGAGCGGCTGCCGAAGGAGATCGAGCTGGTCGAGGGGTCGCTGCTGGACCGGGGCCTGGTCGACCGGACGCTGGCCGCCCACGCGGTCACCGGTGTGGTGCATCTGGCCGGGAAGAAGCAGGTGGGTGAGTCCGTCGAGCAGCCGCTCCGGTACTACCGGGAGAACCTGCACGGGCTGACGGTGCTGCTCGAAGCGGTGGTGGCGGGCGGCGTCGGCCGCTTCCTGTTCTCGTCCTCGGCGGCCGTCTACGGGGTGCCGGACGTGGAGCTGATCACCGAGCAGACCCCGGCGGCGCCGATCAGTCCGTACGGCGAGACGAAGCTGGCCGGCGAGTGGCTGGTCCGGGCCACCGGGCAGGCGCACTCCCTGGCCACCGCCTGTCTGCGGTACTTCAACGTGGCGGGCGCCGCTTCGCCCGAGCTGTCCGACACGGGCGTGTTCAACATCATCCCGATGTACTTCGACCGGATCACCCGGGGCGAGGCCCCGCTGATCTTCGGCGCGGACTATCCGACGCCGGACGGCACCTGCGTACGCGACTACATCCATGTCGCCGATCTCGCCGACGCGCATCTGTCGGTCGCCCGGCGGCTGGCCGGACAGCGGCAGCCCGGGGACCTGACCCTCAACATCGGCCGCGGCCGGGGCGTATCGGTGCGTGAGCTGGCCGATCTGGTGGCCGATGTCACCGGTCACGGGCTCACACCCGAGGTCGGGCCGCGCCGTGCCGGCGACGCGGCGCGAGCCGTCGCCTCGGTGGATCTCATCGCCCAGGAGCTGGGCTGGACGGCGAAGCGCTCGATGCGCGACATGGTCGGGTCCGCCTGGGAAGGGTGGCGGCTGCGCCATCCGGCGGCCCCGGTCGGATGATCTTGAAAGGGCGCTGACCTGCGCTCATTTCCGCAGGTCAGACGGAATGACAACGGTGTTCAGTCCCGTGTTGCCGGATACCCCCCACCCGTAGTTCACTGACGGGGTCCGGCAGTTCGTCCGACCAGCGGGAGGTGTCCTCATGGGGGCAGGGCACGACCACGGACACAGCCACGGGAGCGTGCCGACGGGCACGGCGGCCGCCGCCTACAAGGGCCGGCTGCGGATCGCGCTCGGCATCACGCTGTCCGTGATGGTGATCGAGATCATCGGTGGTCTCGCCGCCGACTCGCTCGCCCTCATCGCCGACGCCGCCCATATGGCGACCGACGCGGTCGGGCTCGGGATGGGCCTGCTCGCCATCCACTTCGCCGCGAGGCCCGCCGACGACAGCCGGACCTTCGGCTACGCGCGGGCCGAGATCCTCGCCGCGCTCGCCAACTGTCTGCTGCTGCTCGGCGTCGGCGGCTATCTGGTCTACGAGGCGGTCGAGCGCTTCATCACGCCGCCGGACACCCGGGGTGGTCTCGCGATCGTCTTCGCGCTGATCGGCATGGTCGCCAATGTGATCTCCCTCTCGCTGCTGATGCGCGGCCAGAAGGAGAGCCTCAATGTGCGCGGCGCGTATCTGGAGGTGCTGGCCGACACCCTCGGCTCGCTCACCGTGCTGGTCTCCGCGTCGGTGATCCTGACCACCGGCTGGCAGACCGCCGACCCGATCGCCTCCCTGCTGATCGGGCTGATGATCGTCCCGCGCACGGTGAAGCTGCTGCGCGAGACGCTCAACGTGCTGCTGGAGGCGGCGCCCAAGGACGTGGACATGGGCGAGGTGCGGGCGCATATGCTGTCCCTGCCCGGAGTGGCGGACGTGCACGACCTCCACGCCTGGACCATCACGTCCGGCATGCCGGTGCTCTCCGCGCATGTGGTGGTGGACCAGGACGCGCTGGACGCGGTGGGCCACGAGAAGATGCTCCATGACCTGCAGGGCTGTCTCGGTCATCACTTCGATGTCGAGCACTGCACCTTCCAGCTGGAGCCGGGTGGCCATGCCGAGCACGAGGCGGGACTCTGCCCCTGACGGGGCGCGGCGCCGGTGGTACACCAGTGGTGCGCGCGCCGTCGCCACACCTCCGTGCACCGACGGGCCGGCCCTGTGGCGGTGTCCCGGCGGGTAATTGTGGGAACGGACATGCCCACGCCCCCGAAGTGCGGACACGGGGCTTTTGTACGGCAGACTTGGGGGCCGAGGCCCGAAGCGAAGGATGGTTATGCCGACCACACCAGTCACTGCTGCGGCGAACAGCTCGTCGAACGGCGTACAAGAACCGATCATGCTGGAGCTGGTCGACGAAGACGGCAACACCATCGGTACGGCCGAGAAGCTCTCCGCGCATCAGCCACCGGGGAAGCTGCACCGCGCCTTCTCCGTCTTCCTCTTCGACGAGCAGGGCAGGCTGCTGATCCAGCGCAGGGCGCTGAGCAAGTACCACTCCCCCGGCGTCTGGTCGAACACCTGCTGCGGGCACCCGTACCCGGACGAGGCGCCGTTCGCGGCGGCCGCCCGCCGTACCCACGAGGAGCTGGGCATCTCGCCCACGCTGCTCGCCGAGGCCGGCACGGTGCGCTACAACCACCCCGACCCGAAGTCGGGCCTGGTGGAGCAGGAGTTCAACCATCTCTTCGTGGGTCTCGCGCAGTCCTCGCTGCGGCCCGACCCCGACGAGATCGACGACACGGCGTTCGTCACCCCGGCCGAGCTGACCGAGCTGCACGCCGAAGCGACGTTCTCCGCCTGGTTCATGACCGTGCTGGACACGGCGCGTCCGGCGATCAGGGAGCTGACGGGGCCCGCCGGGGGCTGGTGAGCGGCAGCGCCGCCCAGACGATCTTCCCGCCGCCGGCGGTGTGCTCGACATCGCAGCTGCCGCCGGCCTCGGCGGTGATCTCCCTGACCAGCAGCAGCCCGCGCCCGCTGGTCTGGGCGTAGTCCCGCTCCAGCGCCTTGGGCCGGTACGGGTGGTTGTCCTCGACGGCGATCCGGATCCAGCCGGCGCCGATAGCGACCTCGACGCCGACCTCGGGCGAGAGCAGGGCGGCGTGCCGTACGGCGTTGGTGACCAGCTCGGAGACGATCAGCAGGACGCCCTGGACGAGATCGTCGGGGGCCTCGGCCGCCTGACGCTTCAGCAGGTCGCGTACCGCGTGCCGGGCCTGGGGCACCGACACCTCCACGGCCGGTGCGGTGAACCGCCAGACCCCCTCGTACACCGGCGGCGGGGCCGGAACACTCGCGCGGCTCTCCATACTGCGGCACCCACCCTCGGCTCGGCCCGCCGGCGGACCGGCGCTGTCCTCGGTCACCGAGTCTTGGGAAAGATCCGGTCCGCCCCCGGCTACTGAACAGAAGTCAGCGGGTATCGACGCGATATGACCGAACGGGCACGTGGGACGGCGTCTTGCGACCGGCCCTGATCATCGGTTGTCGCTTCGCCGGCGTCTTCGGTGCCCGATACCATCCGGTCCATGGAGCCCCAGCTGCTGCTCACCGTCGCGGACGGCGTCGCGACCGTGGTGATCCACCACCCGGCCAAGCGCAACGCGATGACCGCCGGGATGTGGCGTGAGCTGCCGCCGCTGCTCGGGCGGCTCGCGGCGGACCCCGCCGTCCGGGTGCTGGTACTGACCGGCGCGGGCGGCACCTTCTGCGCGGGCGCCGACATCTCGTCGCTGCGGGAGCCCGGCGAGGATCCGCAGTCCCTGGCCGTTCGGGCGGAAGAGGCGCTGACCGGCTTCCCCAAGCCGGCGCTGGCCGCCGTACGCGGCCACTGCGTGGGCGGCGGCTGCCAGCTGGCCGTGGCGTGCGATCTGCGGTTCGCCGACGAGGGCGCCGTGTTCGGGGTCACCCCCGCGCGACTGGGAATCATCTACCCGCCGTCCTCCACCCGGCGGCTGACCGAGCTGGTGGGCCCGGCGGCCACCAAACACCTGCTGTTCTCCGCCGAGTTGATCGACACGGACCGCGCCCTGCGCACCGGGCTCGTCGACGAGGCGCTGCCCGCGGGCGAACTGGACAAGCGGGTGGCCGAGTTCGCCCGTACGCTCGTCTCGCGCTCGCAGCTGACCCAGGCGGCGGCCAAGGAGTTCGTCTCGGGCAGGACCGACCGGGCGGCGCACTGGGCCCGGCAGGCGCGGGTCAGCGGCGAAACCGCCGAGGGCGTCGCCGCCTTCCTGGAGCGCCGCGAGCCGCGCTTCGGCTGGTCCCCGCCAGGATGAACCGGCTCGTGTCGCCCGTCCGCGCGCCCGTCGCGACGGGCGATGTCACAGCCACCTGCCACAATGCAGACCGCGGAACGGACAGAAATGCGGAGCGTGAAGTGACGACGTCCATCGAAGGCAGGATCGCCGAGGAACTCGGCGTACGGGAGCGGCAGGTGCGGGCGGCCGTCGAGCTGCTCGACGGCGGATCGACCGTGCCGTTCATCGCGCGCTACCGCAAGGAAGCGACGGAGACGCTCGACGACGCGCAGCTGCGCACCCTTGAGGAGCGGCTGCGCTATCTGCGGGAGTTGGAGGAGCGGCGCACGGCCGTCCTCGAATCCGTACGGGAGCAGGGCAAGCTCGACGCCGCCCTGGAGGCGCAGATCCGCGCCGCCGACACCAAGGCGCGCCTGGAGGACATCTATCTGCCCTTCAAGCCCAAGCGGCGTACGAAGGCGCAGATCGCCCGTGAGGCGGGTCTTGAGCCGCTGGCCGAGGGGCTGTTGAGCGACCCGTCGGTGGATCCCCTGACCGCTGCCGCCTCTTTCGTGGACGCCGAGAAGGGTGTGGCGGACCCGGCGGCGGCCCTGGAGGGCGCGCGCGCCATCCTCACCGAGCGCTTCTCCGAGGACCCCGACCTCATCGGCGAGCTGCGCGAGCGGATGTGGTCCAAGGGCAGGCTCGTGGCGAAGGTCAGGGACGGCAAGGAGGAGCCCGGCGCGAAGTTCGCCGACTACTTCGACTTCGCCGAGGCCTTCACCGCGCTGCCCTCGCACCGCGTCCTGGCCATGTTCCGCGGCGAGAAGGAGGACGTCCTCGATCTGACGCTGGAGCCCGAGGAGCCGTCGGACCAGCCGGGACCCTCCCTGTACGAGAACATGATCGCCCGGCGCTTCCAGGTCAACGACCGGGGCAGGCCAGGCGACAAGTGGCTCGGCGACACCGTGCGCTGGGCCTGGCGGACCCGGATCCTGGTCCATCTCGGGATCGATCTGCGGCTGCGGCTGCGCACGGCAGCCGAGGACGAGGCGGTGCGGGTCTTCGCCTCGAACCTCCGCGACCTGCTGCTGGCCGCGCCCGCCGGCACCCGCGCGACGCTCGGCCTCGACCCCGGGTTCCGCACCGGTGTGAAGGTCGCCGTCGTGGACGCGACGGGCAAGGTCGTCGCCATCGACACCATCCACCCGCATGTCCCGGCCAACCGGTGGGACGAGTCGCTGGCGGCCCTCGCCCGGCTCGCGAAGCAGCACTCGGTCGATCTGATCGCCATCGGGAACGGCACAGCGTCCCGCGAGACCGACAAGCTCGCCGGTGCACTCATCGCCAAGCACCCGGAGTTGAAGCTCACCAAGGTGATGGTCTCCGAGGCGGGCGCCTCGGTGTACTCGGCGTCGGCCTTCGCATCGCAGGAGCTGCCCGACCTCGACGTGTCGATCAGGGGCGCCGTCTCCATCGCGCGCCGGCTCCAGGACCCGCTCGCCGAGCTGGTGAAGATCGACCCCAAGTCGATCGGTGTCGGCCAGTACCAGCACGACCTGTCCGAGGTGAAGCTCTCCCGCTCGCTCGACGCGGTCGTGGAGGACTGTGTGAACGGCGTGGGGGTCGACGTGAACACGGCGTCGGCGCCGCTGCTCTCCCGGGTCTCCGGCATCGGCGCGGGGCTCGCGGAGAACATCGTGGCGCACCGCGACGCGAACGGCCCGTTCCGCTCCCGCAAGGCCCTCAAGGACGTGGCGAGGCTCGGCCCCAAGGCGTACGAACAGTGCGCGGGCTTCCTGCGCGTGCGCGACGGCGACGACCCGCTGGACGCGTCCAGCGTGCACCCCGAGGCGTACCCGGTCGTGCGTTCCATGGCGAAGACCACCGGTGCGGAGGTCGCCGCGCTCATGGGCAACTCGACGGTGCTGCGCTCGCTGCGCCCGGCGGACTTCGTGAACGACTCCTTCGGGCTCCCGACGGTCACGGACATCCTGCGCGAGCTGGAGAAGCCGGGCCGCGACCCGCGGCCGGCGTTCAAGACGGCCACGTTCAAGGACGGCGTCGAGAAGCTGGGCGACCTGGAGTCGGGGATGATCCTGGAGGGTGTCGTGACGAACGTCGCCGCGTTCGGGGCGTTCGTCGACATCGGCGTCCATCAGGACGGTCTTGTCCATGTGTCGGCCATGTCGAGGACGTTCGTCAAGGACCCGCGTGACGTGGTGAAGTCGGGCGACGTGGTGCGGGTGAAGGTGCTGGACATCGACATCCCGCGCAAGCGGATCTCACTGACGCTGCGTCTGGACGACGAAGCGGCGGGCGGTTCGGGCGCGGAGTCCGGCGACGCCGGACGGGACCGGGCGCCGCGGCAGCGCTCCGGCGGCGGCCCCCGGCGCAAGGCAGCCGGGCAGGGACAGGGTCAGGGGCAGGGGCAGGGGCAAGGCCAGGGACGGCGGTCGGCTCCGGCGCCGGCTCCCGGGAACAGCGCGATGGCTGACGCCTTGCGCAAGGCGGGACTTGTCGACCCGAAGGGCCGCTGAGCCCGGCGTCGTGCACAAGCAGCCGACGAGTAGCGGCGGGAGCCGGGGGTAGCCGGAAAAGACCAACACGAAAAGAGGATCTGATGTCGAACCTCTCTACGTCCGGAACGGGTCATATGCGGGCCGGTGCCACCCCCGGCACCACGCACAACGGCATGGGCACGGCTTCCCTGGTGCTGGGAATCATCGGTCTGCTGCTTTCCTGGTACTGGATCGCCGCGCTGCCGCTGGGAATCGTCGCCATCTGCCTCGGTGTCGCAGGCCGCCGCAGGGCCGCACAGGGCCAGGCCGACAACCGCGGTTCCGCGACCGCCGGAATGGTGCTCGGAATCGTCGCCGTGGTGCTGGCGGTGGCGTTCGTCGCCATTGTCGCCGCCACTCTGTGACGCGCGGGAACGCAGCTCTTCGGCGTAACAGCGGGAACAGGCGGGGTGCGTGGTCACGCACCCCGCCTGTTCTTCGCGCCCCGGCTATTCCTCGTGCACCTTTCCCGCCGACACGACCAGCCGGCGCGTCGTACTGACGGCGTCCAGCATCCGGCGGTCGTGGGTCACCAGCAGCAGCGTGCCGCCGTAGGAGTCGAGCGCCGACTCCAGCTGCTCGATGGCGGGCAGGTCGAGATGGTTGGTCGGCTCGTCCAGCACCAGCAGATTGACGCCCCGGCCCTGGAGCAGCGCGAGCGCCGCCCTGGTCCGCTCCCCCGGTGACAGCGTCGTCGCGGGACGCGACAGATGACCGGCCTTCAGCCCGAACTTCGCCAGCAGGGTGCGGATCTCGGCGGGTTCGGTGTCCGGCACCGCGGCGCGGAACGCGTCCAGCAGGCTCTGCGTTCCGTGGAACAGCGCGCGGGCCTGGTCGACCTCGCCCACCACCACGCCCGCGCCGAGGGTGGCGTGGCCTTCGTCCAGCGGCAGCCGGCCCAGCAGGGCCGCGAGCAGCGTGGACTTGCCGGCGCCGTTGGCACCGGTGATGGCGACCCGGTCGGCGCGGTCGATCTGGAGCGACACCGGGCCGAACTGGAAGCCGCCGCGCCGCACTTCGGCGTCCCGCAGCGTCGCGACCACGGCGCCCGAGCGGTCGGCGGCTGCGATCTCCATCCGCAGTTCCCACTCCTTGCGCGGCTCCTCGACCACGTCGAGCCGTTCGATCATCCGCTGCGTCTGGCGCGCCTTGGCCGCCTGCTTCTCGGTGGACTCGGTGCGGAGTTTGCGGCCGATCTTGTCGTTGTCGGTGGCCTTGCGGCGGGCGTTCTTGACGCCCTTGTCCATCCAGGCGCGCTGCATCTGGCCGCGGGCTTCGAGGGACGACTTCCTGTCGGCGTACTCGTCGAACTCCTCGCGGGCGTGCCGCCGCGCGGTCTCCCGCTCTTCGAGATACGCCTCGTAGCCGCCGCCGAACAGGGTGATCTTCTGCTGGGCCAGGTCGAGTTCGAGCACCTTGGTGACGGTGCGCACCAGGAACTCGCGGTCGTGGCTGACCACGACCGTCCCCGCGCGCAGCCCGCTCACAAACCGTTCGAGCCGCTCGAGTCCGTCCAGGTCGAGGTCGTTGGTCGGCTCGTCCAGCAGGAAGACGTCGTAGCGGGAGAGGAGCAGCGAGGCGAGGCTGGCGCGGGCCGCCTGGCCGCCGGAGAGGGTGGTCATGGGCTGGTCGAGCCCGATGGTCAGACCCAGCGACGCGGCGACCTCATCGGCGCGTTCGTCGAGGTCGGCGCCGCCCAGCGCGAGCCAGCGCTCCAGACCGACGGCGTACGCGTCGTCGGCGCCCGGCGCCGCGTCCACGAGCGCCTGGGTGGCCGCGTCCAGGGCGGCCTGCGCCGCGCTGACGCCGGTCCTGCGGGCCAGGAAGTCCCGTACGGTCTCGCCGTCCCGCCGCTCGGGCTCCTGCGGGAGATGGCCCACGGAGGCGGTGGGCGGGGAGAGCCGCAGCTCCCCGCTCTCGGGCGAGTCGAGTCCGGCGAGCAGCCGGAGCAGGGTCGACTTGCCCGCCCCGTTGGCACCGACGAGTCCGATCACGTCACCGGGGGCCACGACGAGGTCGAGCCCGGTGAAGAGCGAGCGGTCGCCGTGTCCTGCGGCGAGATCCTTGGCTACGAGCGTGGCAGTCATCAGGGGACTGATCCTATCGCCGGGCCGGGGCGCGGGAGCTGGGCGGCCGGGCGAGCCGTCCGCCGCGGGGTAACCGGGCCCGTCCCCAGGGCGAAATGCCGCGTGTCGGGCCGGATTCCGCTACGGTCCGACCATGACCAGCAGTGATGTGATCGTGGTCGGCGGCGGAGTCATCGGGCTGACGACCGCGGTGGTACTGGCGGAGGACGGCCTGCGGGTCGGCCTGTGGACGCGCGATCCGGTCGGCCGGACGACATCGGCGACGGCCGGTGCCCTCTTCTGGCCGTACCGGATCGAGCCCGCGCAGCTGGTCGGGACCTGGCTGGAGAGATCCCTCTCGCGCTACGAACGGCTCGCGGAGAATCCTGCGGCGACCGGCGTCCGGGTGGTCGAGGGGCTGATGGCCAACACGCCTCTGAGCGACCTCGGCGCCTGGGCGTCCCGGGTGCCGGGGCTGCGGGAGGCGCGCCAGGACGAGTTGCCCCAGGGCTTCGCCCAAGGGGTGCGGGCCGCCGTTCCGTTGATCGACATGCCGGTGTATCTGCGCTATCTGAAGGCGCGGTTGCGGCTCGCCAGCGGCACCGTCGACGTACGGTCGGCCACGGGCTTCGACGAGCCGGCCGCCGAGGCGCGGGTGGTGGTGGACTGCACCGGGCTCGGCGCCCGCGAACTGGCCCCCGACGCCTCGGTGTTCCCGGTGCGCGGTCAGGTGGTGGTGGTCGAGAACCCGGGCGTCGACGAGTGGTTCGTGGCGACGGACCCCGACTCGACCGACATGACGTACGTGATGCCGCAGCCGTACGGGGTGCTGCTCGGCGGTACGGCGAGCGAGCACTCCTGGGACCTGGAGACCGACCCGGCGGAGGCGGCGGCGATCGTGGCGCGCTGCGCGCGGGTCCATCCCGGGCTCGCCACCGCGCGGGTGCTGGACCACCGGGTCGGGCTGCGGCCCGCCAGGCCCCAGGTGCGGCTCGATGTCGTACAACTGCCGGGCGGCGGACGGCTGGTGCACAACTACGGGCACGGCGGCGCCGGTGTCACCGTGGCCTGGGGCTGCGCCGAGGACGCCGCCAGGCTGGCGACGGACGGGCTGACCTTCTGAGCGGCCGGACCCCCGGCGGAGAAAGCGCTCTCCGTCGGCGGACCGGCAGCGGATAGGGTGTAACGGTTCAATGTGTCAGTTCGCTGCCGAGGAGCGCACGCCTTGACCGATTCGTCCCCCGGGGACCGCCCCACGCTGGAAGCCGTGGCCGCGCGTGCCGGTGTCTCACGGGCCACCGCCTCGCGGGTCGTCAACGGCAGCACGGGTGTGCGTCAGTCGCTGGTGGAGAAGGTGCGCGAGGCGGTCGACGAGCTGGGGTACGTGCCGAACCACGCGGCCCGCACGCTGGTCACCCGGCGCACCGGCGCGGTCGCCGTGATCATTCCCGAGCCGGAGATACGGATCTTCTCGGACCCGTTCTTCTTCCAGCAGATCCGCGGTATCAGCAAGGAACTGACCCTGCACGACACCCAGTTGGTGCTGCTGCTGGTCGAGGGTCCGGGCGACCACGGGCGGATCGCCCGCTATCTGACGGGCGGCCACGTGGACGGCGCGCTCGCGTTCTCGCTGCACACCGACGACCAGATCCCGGCGATCACCCGGCGGGCCGGGCTGCCGACCGTCTACGGCGGCCGGCCGGTGTGGACGGTGGCGCCCGAGCAGCAGGCGGTGCCGTACGTGGACGCCGACAACCGGGGCGGTGCGCGGGCCGCGGTCCGGTATCTGCGGGACATCGGCAGGCGCCGGATCGCGCACATCGCGGGCCCGCGCGACCAGACGTCGGCCACCGACCGGCTCGACGGGTACCGCGACGTGCTGCCGGACGCCGATCCCGCACTGGTCGTCGAGGGCGCCTTCACCGCGGAGAGCGGTGTCCGGGCGATGACGGAGCTGCTGGAGCGGTGTCCCGACCTCGACGCGGTGTTCGCGGGCAACGACCTGATGGCCTCCGGCGCGCTGCGGGTGCTCAAGGAGCACGGCCGCACGGTGCCCGGGGATGTGGCCCTCGTCGGCTTCGACGACATGGATTCCGTGGCCGAGAACACCGATCCGCCGCTGACCACCGTCCAGCAGGACGTGGAGGGGCAGGGCAGGCTGATGGCGCGGCTGCTGCTGGGCGGCTTCGACCGGTCGCCGGACGGCGCGCCCGCCCCTGAGCAGGAGTCGGTGATCATGCCCACCACACTGGTGCGCCGCGCCTCCGCCTGATCGCGGGAGCGGCCCGCTCCGGCTTTCGCAGTGCCGGTGCGACAGCAATACTGTTGCACCGGAGACAGTGACGGGAGGCGGCGTATGACGACCGGTGCCGAGGTCACACTCACCGTCGACCAGCTCGCGGCGCGGGCCGGGGTCAGCGTGCGTACCGTCCGCTTCTACAGCACCCGTGGACTGCTGCCGCCGCCGGTGCTCGGTCCGCGCCGGGTGGGGCAGTACGGCAGGGACCATCTCTCGCGTCTCGCGCTCATCGAGGAACTGCAGCACCAGGGCATGACCCTCGCGGCGATCGAGCGCTACCTCCAGCAGCTGCCGCCCGATCTGAGCGCCCATGACCTCGCCATCCACCGCGCCCTCGTGGCCTCCTGGGCGCCGGACTCCGCCGAGGAGGCGGACAGGGCCGAGCTGGAACGGCGGGCCGGGCGGGCGCTGACCGAGCAGGACATCGACCGGCTCGCCGCGATGGGGGTGCTGGAACGGGCCGACGACGCCGGCGGCTACCGGCTCGATCCGGGACTGCTGCGGCTCGGGGTCGAGCTGCTGGAGCTGCCGCTCGCCCACGAGACGATCCTCGCGGCCCGTACCGTCCTGCTGGAGCACACCCGCGCGGTGGCGCACGAGCTGTCCCGGCTGTTCCGGGACGAGGTGTGGGGGCCGTACACGGAGCGGGAGCAGGACCCCGAGCAGGTGGCGGCGATGCGTTCGCTGTCGGGCCATGTGCGGCCGCTGGTGGCGCAGGCGCTGGTGACCGCGTTCCGGCGCTCGCTCAAGGATGAGCTGCGGACCGCGTTCCCGGCCGAATAAGCCGGGGAGCGCGGCCCGCCACGTCCTGCGGGGCCCAGGTGGCTCACGTGCGGCGCCGGCTCACGCGTCGGTGAACGTCTCGCCCTTCTCCGCCTTGGTGACGAGCAGCGCGGGCGGCTCGAACCGCTCGCCGTACCGCTCGGCCAGCTCGCGGGCGCGCCCGACGAAGCCGGCGGGGCCGCCCTCGTAGCCGTTGATGTACTGCAGGACGCCGCCGGTCCACGCGGGGAAGCCGATGCCCATGATGGAGCCGATGTTGGCGTCGGCCACCGACGTGAGCACGCCCTCCTCCAGACAGCGCACGGTGTCGATCGCCTCGGCGAACAGCATCCGCTCCCGCATGTCGGCGAAGGGCACATCCGCTTCCGGCTTCGTGAAGTGCTCGCGCAGCCCCGGCCAGAGCCGGGTCCTGGCGCCGTCCTCGCCGTACTCGTAGAACCCGGCGCCGCCGCCGCGTCCCGTGCGGCCGAACTCGTCGACCATCCGGTCGATGACGGTGTCAGCGGGGTGCGCGGTCCAGCTGCCGCCCGCCTCCTCGACGGCGCGCCGCGCCTCGGCCCTGATCTTGCGCGGCAGGGTCAGCGTCAGCTCGTCCATCAGCGACAGCACCTTGGCGGGGTAGCCGGCCTGGGCGGCCGCCGCCTCGACGGAGGCGGGTTCGACGCCCTCGCCGATCATCGCGACGCCTTCGTTGATGAACTGGCCGATGACGCGTGAGGTGAAGAAGCCACGTGAGTCGTTGACGACGATCGGCGTCTTCCTGATCAGCCGCACCAGGTCGAAGGCGCGCGCCAGCGCTTCGTCGCCGGTCCGCTCACCCTTGATGATCTCGACCAGCGGCATCTTGTCGACGGGTGAGAAGAAGTGCAGCCCGATGAAGTCGGCGGGGCGGGTCACCCCGTCGGCGAGCGTGGTGATGGGCAGGGTCGAGGTGTTGGAACAGAGCAGCGCGTCCGGCTCGACGATCTCCTGGATCTCCTGGAACACCTTGTGCTTGAGCGACACGTCCTCGAAGACCGCCTCGATCACCGCTTCGCAGCCCGCGAGGTCGGCGGGTTCGGCGGTGGGGGTGATCCGGGCGAGCACCTGGTCGCGCTCAGCCTCGGTCGTACGGCCCCGGCCGACCGCCTTGGCGAGGACCTTCTCCGCGTGCGCCTTGCCCTGGTCGGCGGCTTCCCGCGAGACGTCCTTGAGGACGACGTCGAGGCCTGCCCTGGCGCAGGAGTACGCGATGCCCGCGCCCATCATCCCGGCGCCGAGGACGGCGACCTTGCGGATCTCGCGCTTGGCGATGCCCTGCGGCCTGCTCGCCCCGGAGTTGACGGCCTGGAGGTCGAAGAAGAACGCCTGGATCATGTTCTTCGCGGTCTGTCCCGTGACCAGCTCGGTGAAGTACCGGGACTCGACGGTCTGCGCCGTCTCGAAGTCGACCTGCGAGCCCTCGACCGCCGCGGCGAGGATGTTGCGCGGCGCCGGGTAGGGCGCCCCGCCGGTCTGCTTCTTCAAGTTGGCGGGGAAGGCGGGCAGATTGGCGGCGAAGCGCGGGCTGGCCGGGGTGCCGCCGGGGATCCGGTACCCCTTCGCGTCCCAGGGCTGGGACGACTCGGGGTGGGCGTCGATGAAGGCGCGCGCCTTGGCGAGCATGTCGTCGGGGGTAGCCGCGACCTCATGGATCAGCCCGTGCTCCAGAGCGCGCGCCGGGGAGTACTGGGTGCCTTGCAGCAGCACCTTGAGCAGCGCGTCGGCGATGCCCATCAGCCGGACCGTACGGGTGACTCCGCCGCCGGCGGGCAGCAGGCCGAGCGTGACCTCGGGCAAGCCGATCTTCGACCCGGGGGCGTCCAGCGCGACGCGGTGGTGGCAGGCGAGGGCGATCTCATAACCGCCGCCGAGTGCCGCGCCGTTGATGGCGGCGACCACCGGCTTGCCCAGGGTCTCGATGCGGCGCAGGGCGTGCTTGATCGCCATGCTGCTGTCGAAGACCCGCTGGGCGTCGCCGGGCCCGACCTTGATCATGTCCTTGAGGTCGCCGCCCGCGAAGAACGTCTTCTTCGCCGAGGTGACGATGATGCCGCGGATGGTGTCCCGCTCGGCCTCGGCGCGGTCGGCGACCGCCGTCACGGACCTGCGGAACGCCTCGTTCATGGTGTTGGCCGACTGCCGTGGGTCGTCGATGACGAGGGTGACGACGCCGGTCCCGTCCTGTTCCCAGCGGATGGTGGTGGACTCGCTCATGCTGCTGCTCCGTATCGGGGGTGGGGAGGGGCTGGCCGGGGTCAGACGCGCTCGACGACGGTGGCGACGCCCATGCCGCCGCCGATGCAGAGCGTGGCGAGTCCGTACCGCTTGTCCTGCCGCTCCAGTTCGTCGACGAGGGTGCCGAGGATCATCGCGCCGGTGGCGCCGAGGGGGTGGCCGAGCGCGATGGCGCCGCCGTTGACGTTGATCTTGTCGACGGAGACGTCCATGTCGGCGGCGAAGCGCAGGACGACGGCGGCGAACGCCTCGTTCATCTCGATCATGTCGATGTCACCGATGGTCAGCCCGGCCTTGGCGAGCGCCTTGCGGGTGGCGGGGGCCGGTCCGGTCAGCATGATGGTCGGCTCGGATCCCGAAACGGCGGCCGAGACGATCCGGGCGCGCGGTGTCATGCCGTACCGCTCGCCGATCTCCTTGGAGCCGACGGCGACGAGCGCGGCGCCGTCCACGATGCCGGAGGAGTTGCCCGCGTGGTGGACATGGTCGATCTTCTCGACCCAGTGGTACTTCTGCAGCGCGACCGCGTCGAACCCGCCCACGTCACCGATGGTGGCGAAGGACGGCTTGAGGCCGGCCAGCGAGTCGGCGGTGGTGCCGGGCCGCATGTGCTCGTCGTGGTCGAGGACGGTCAGGCCGTTGCGGTCGGTGACCGGTACGACGGACCGGGCGAAGCGGCCGTCCTTCCAGGCCGTCGCCGCCCGCTCCTGGGACAGCGCGGCGAACTCGTCCACGTCACGCCGGGTGAAGCCGCCGATGGTGGCGATCAGGTCGGCGCCGATGCCCTGCGGGGCGAAGCCGGTGTCGAAGCTGGTCATCGGGTCCATCGCCCAGGCACCGCCGTCGGAGCCCATCGGCACCCGGGACATCGACTCGACGCCGCCGGCCAGGATCAGGTCCTCCCAGCCGGAACGGACCTTGGCCGCCGCCAGGTTGACGGCCTCAAGGCCTGACGCGCAGAAGCGGTTCTCCTGTACGCCGGCGACGCTGTCGGGCAGTCCCGCGGCGATGGCGGCGATCCGGGCGATGTCCGAGCCCTGGTCGCCGAGCGGGCTCACCACGCCGAGCACGATGTCGTCGACGGCCGCCGGGTCGAGTCCGGGGAACCGGGCGCGCATCTCGTGGATGAGCCCCACGACCAGATCGATCGGCTTGGTGCCGTGCAGGGCGCCGTTGGCCTTGCCCCGGCCTCGGGGGGTGCGGATCGCGTCGTAGACGAACGCTTCGGTACTCACGACAGCTGCCTTTCGAAGATGCGGTGTGCGGGTCACGGTGTGCGGCTGCTCAGAGCCAGCTCTTGACGGTCTCGACCAGCTTGACCGGATCGGACCCGGTGGGGACGACGTTGAGCATCGTGACGCCCGCCTCGCGGAACGCCTCGACGCGGTCGCGTACGTACCCCTCGGGCCCGCACAGCGTCATCAGCTCGCAGAACTCGGCGGGGACGGCCGCCTCGGCGTCGCGCTTGTTGCCGCCGAGGTAGAGCTCCTGGATCTTCGCCGCCTCCTTCTCGTAGCCGTAGGCCACGGCGAGGTCGTTGTAGAAGTTCTTGCCGGGGGCGCCCATCCCGCCGACGTACAGCGCGATCAGCGGGCGGGCGAGGTCCCGGTGGCGGGCCGCGTCGTCGCCGATGGCGAGCAGTCCGCCCGCGACGGTCCGCAGCGGTCCGCGCGCCGGGTCGCGCTTGGCGGCGCCCCTGGCGAGCGGCCCGCCCCAGACCTGCCGCGCCTTCTCCGGGACGAAGAGGTGCGGCAGCCAGCCGTCGGCGATCTCCGCGGTCATCTCCACGTTGGCGGGGCCGAGCGCGGCGACGTACAGCGGGATCTCCCGGCGCACCGGCCTGCCGAGGAACTTGAGCGGCTTGCCCAGCTTGCCGCCCTTCTCCGGGGGCAGCGGCATGTCCGTGATGCCGTGGTGGTCGATGGTCTCGCGGCGCCAGATGCGCCGGCAGAGGTCGACGGTCTCGCGGGTGCGGCCGAGGGGCTTGTCGTACGGCTTGCCGTGCCAGCCCTCGACGACCTGGGGCCCGGAGGCGCCGAGGCCGATCATCGCCCGGCCGCCGGAGACCGCGTCGAGTCCCGCGCCGGTCTGCGCGATCAGCGCGGGGGTGCGTGAGTAGACGTTGAGGATCGCGGCGCCGATCTTCATGCGCTCGGTGCGGGCGGCGAGGTAGCCCATGAGCGTCGGTGAGTCGAAGCCGTACGCCTCGGCGACCCAGACGGCGTCGAGTCCCGCCGCCTCCAGGGCCACGGCCTGGTCGCAGGCGGTGCGGGGGTCGCCCGCGTACTCCAGCGGAAGGGAGATCTCCATCAGTGGACGTCCTTGTCCTGGTCGGCGGGCTTGTCCTCGTTGATGCCCGGTACGTCCCAGTCGCGCGCCACCTCTGCGGTGTCGGCTCCGGGCAGCGCGGGCCCTGTGCGCACGGATCCGGGGGTGGCGGAGAAGCGGGGCGCGGGTGCGGGCTGGGTGATCCCGGCGTGCCGGGTGAAGGTGCCACGGGCGGCGAGATGCGGATGCGCGGGCGCCTCACGCAGCGTCAGTACGGGGGCGACGCAGGCGTCGGACCCGTCGAAGACCTCGGTCCACTCCTGCCGGGTCCTGGTCCTGAACCGGTCAGCGACGGCGGTCCGCAGCTCGTCCCAGCGGGCGAAGTCGTTGCGCGCCGGGACCTGGTCCTTGATGCCGAGCAGTTCGACGAACTCGTCGTAGAACCGCTTCTCCAGGGCGCCGACCGCCATGTACCCGCCGTCGGCCGTCTCGTAGGAGCCGTAGAACGGGCTGGCGCCGTCGAGGAGGTTGGCACCGCGCTCGTCCCGCCAGCCGCCGGCCGCCATCATGCCGTGGATCATGGTCGTCAGATGGGCGGCGCCGTCCACGATGGCGGCGTCCACGACCTGTCCTGTGCCGTCGGGTGTACGGGCGTGCTGGAGCGCGGCGAGTACGCCGATGACGAGGTAGAGGGCGCCGCCCGCGTAGTCCCCGACGAGGTTGGCGGGGATGGCGGGCGGCTCGTCGGCCTTGCCGATCATGGAGAGCGGTCCGGCGAGCGCGAGATAGGTGAGGTCGTGTCCCGCCCGCTCGGCGAGCGGCCCTTCCTGGCCCCAGCCGGTCATCCGGCCGTACACCAGCCGGGGGTTGCGGGCGAGGCACGCGTCGGGTCCGATGCCGAGCCGTTCGGCGACGCCGGGGCGGTAGCCCTCGATGAGCACATCGGCGCGGGCGACCAGGTCCAGCACCCGGGCGGGGCCCGACTCCGACTTGAGGTCGATCAGCACGGAGCGCTTGTTGCGGTTGGTGAGGTCGTACGGCGGATCGATGCCGAGCCCCGCGCCGCCGGGGCGGTCGACCCGCACCACGTCGGCGCCGAGGTCACCGAGGTGCATGGCGGCGAACGGGCCGGGCCCGATGCCGGCCAGCTCGACCACGCGCACGCCGGTCAGCGGGCCGTTTCCTGTCGCTGCCATCGTTCTCCCGAGACTGTGACACAACTGATGTAACACTGACGATGCTAAGAACGCGGTCCGCCGCGCACAAGCCCCGGCGGCCCACAGAACAAGCAAGCGCTTAGTTTCTCACCGGTCTTCGATTGTGCCGCAGATTCGGCGCGGCGGCGCGGCTCAGGCCGTGGCTTCGCGCAGCGCGGCCCGGCACAGGGCGTCCGCCCTGCGGGTGGACTCCGGCAGGCGGAACTCCGGGGCCAGCCGCAGCGTGTGGGCGCAGGCCGTGTCCAGCGACACGCGGTGGCCGACCGAGACGAAGACCGGCTTGACGCCCCGCTGGGTGCGCAGCGCGCGGCCCACCTCCTCGCCGTCGTCCGCGCGCAGTGGCGAGAAGTCGCCACGGTCCTGGCCCGGTTGCTCGTAGCGGAAGGTGAACGGGTTCTTCGCGACGCCGATCACCGGGTGCCCGGTGAGCACACCGAGGTGGCTGGCGAGCCCGAAGCGGCGCGGGTGGGCGCGGCCGTAGCCGTCGCAGACGATCAGACCGGGGTCGCCCGGCAGCGCTTCGAGCGCGGCGAGGACGGTCGGGATCTCCCGGAAGGCCAGCAGCCCCGGCACGTAGGGGAAGGTGACCCGGCCGACGGCGGTGGCCTCGGCGACCACGGTGAGCGTCGCCGCTTCGAGCACGACGGCCGCTGCCGCGACCACGTCGCGCTCGTCGTCGTACGCCACGTCGACCCCGGTGACCAGGCCCGTACCGGCCGGCGGTCCCGGCTCGTCGAGGACGACCCGGCCGCGCAGTTCGTCCTGGACGGCGCGCGCCTCGTCCTCGGAGCCGGGCGTGGAGAACGAGGGAGTACCGGTGGTCGTCATGGCGCGCCAGCTTAGGGTGAGGGTCAGGTGACACACGAGAAGAGACGGGATTCGCGATGACTGAGGGGCGTCCGGCGGCCAAGGAGTATCCGGGTGAGCGGATCTCGGTCTCCTTCGAGACCCGGCGCTGTCTGCACGCCGCCGAGTGCGTGCGAGGGCTGCCCGAGGTCTTCGACACGGCCGCCCGCCCCTGGGTGCGGCCCGACGGCGCCGCCGCCGAACAGGTGGCCGAGGTCGTACGGCGCTGTCCGTCCGGCGCGCTCCAGTACCGGGCCGCCGACGGCGCCGGCGAGGCGCCCGACCGGCCGACCACCGTCGTCCACTCCCCCGCGGGACAGCTGGTCGTACGGGGCGATCTGCGCGTCGAGTCGGCCGAGGGGACCCGCGCGGAGACCCGGGCGGTGCTCTGCGGCTGCGCCGCCAGCGACCTCCAGCCGTACTGCGACCACTCGGGACCCTGTGGCGAGGACTGACCAGACCCGCGCACGGTGATACAGCTCACCACCCTTCTTGAGCACGGAATGGACCGTTCCGGCGTCCTCATGGGTAAGCGGAGGGCCGCCGGGCCCGTAAATCCGATCCGTCGGAGGGAACAGGCCATGTCACCTGTCATCGAACAGGCCGTGCAGGCCCGCGTGGTCGCGTCCGCCCCGAGCCCGGAGACCGTCCCCGCGACGCTGCTGTACGACCGGCAGGACCCGTTCGCGGTGCGGATGGCGTTCCCGCCGCCGGCGACGCTCGAAGGCACCGAGGTCACCTGGGAGTTCTCCCGTGAGCTGCTGACCACCGGTGTCTCCGAGCCGGCCGGTGAGGGCGATGTGCGGGTACGGCCGTTCGGCTACGGCCGTACCGTCGTGGAGTTCCGGGCGCCGGAGGGCACGGCGATGGTGCATCTGCGCACCAACGAGCTGCGGCGTTTCCTGGCGCGGGTGCAGGGACTCGTGCCGGTCGGCGACGAGCACCTCTATCTGGACCTGGACCACGATCTGGCGGAGCTGCTGCGCGACGCGTGAAACGCGGCGCGTGACAACGTGACGCGTCACGCGTGAAAAAACGCGTTGACGTCGTCGCCCGTCCTCTCCTACCGTCGGTGGCGTTCCCGCAGTCGCCCGATCGGAGTAGGACGTTGAACTACTGAGGTCCTGAGACACCGTCCGCACAGCGTGCCGCGCTGTGCGTGTTTCGTGTGTGACCTCGGCAGTTGAGCCCGTCCTGCCGTACCGGGAACGCCCGGTGTCTCCATCCGTTGCCCTGATGCCCCGCTCAGCAGCCGGAGACCCGCATGTCTACTTCCGCTACGCACATCACCTGTACCGACCTCTCCTTCGACTGGCCCGACGGGACCGGAGTCCTCGCCGGATTCCAGCTCGCCGTCGGCCCCGGCAGGACCGGGCTCATCGGCCTCAACGGGTCAGGGAAATCAACCCTGTTGCGACTGATCGCCGGTGAACTCACCCCGACCGGCGGGCGGATCCGCACCGCCGGCGAGGTGGGGTACCTGCCGCAGACCGTCGTCCTCGACACCGCCCTGCGGGTGGACGAGGCGCTGGGCATCGCCCGGATCCGCGGCGCGCTGCACGCCATCGAGGCGGGTGACGCGCGGGAGGAGCACTTCACCGCCGTCGGTGACGACTGGGACGTCGAGGAGCGGGCGCGTGCCACCCTCGACCAGCTCGGGCTCCTCCACATCGGACTCGACCGCACCATCGGCGAGGTGTCCGGCGGTGAGTGCGTCCTGCTCAGACTGGCCGCGCTGTTGCTGGCCAGGCCCGATGTGCTGCTGCTCGACGAGCCGACCAACAACCTCGATCTGCGGGCGCGACGGCGGCTCTACGCGGCCGTCGAGTCCTGGACCGGAGTACTGGTCGTGGTCAGCCACGACCGTGCCCTGCTCGAACTCGTCGACCAGATCGCCGATCTGCGCGACGGTGAAGTCTCCTGGTACGGCGGGAACTTCACCGCGTACGAGGAAGCGCTGGCCGTCGAACAGGACGCGGCGGCCCGGATGGTGCGGGTCGCCGAGACGGATCTGCGCCGGCAGAAGCGCGAACTGGCCGAAGCTCAGCTCAAGTTGGCCAAGCGGGTGCGGTACGGCCAGAAGATGTACGAGCAGAAGCGTGAGCCGCGGGCCGTGATGAACGCGCGTAAACGCACCGCCCAGGAGTCGGCGGGCAAGCACCGCGTCCTGCACGAGGAGCGGCTGGCCGGCGCACGGGAGCGGCTGGACGAGGCGGCGGACGCCGTCAGGGAGGACGAGGAGATCCGTATCGAGCTTCCCCGCACCGCCGTCCCCCCGGGCAGGACCGTGCTCACCCTGCGCGAGCTGGAGCTGCGGCACGGGGCGCGGGTGGCCGGTGAGCTCGAACTGCGCGGCCCCGAGCGGATCGCGCTGGTCGGGGCCAACGGTTCCGGCAAGACCACGCTGCTGCGGAGCATCGCGGGCGAGCTGGCGCCGGCCTCGGGCGAGGTGGTCGCGCACGTACCGCTGCGCTTCCTGCCGCAGCGTCTCGACGTCCTGGACGGGGAGCTGACGATCGCCGAGAACGTGGCGCTGCTCGCCCCCACGGCGACCAACAACCGGATCAGGGCGCGTCTCGCGCACTTCCTGTTCAAGGGCGCCCGGGCGGACCAGTTGGCCGGCACGCTGTCGGGCGGGGAGCGGTTCCGTGCCTCGCTCGCCGCGCTGCTGCTCGCCGAGCCGCCGCCGCAGCTGCTGATGCTGGACGAGCCGACCAACAACCTGGACATGGCGAGCGCCGCCCGGCTGACGGCCGCGCTGGACTCGTACGCGGGCGCGCTGATCATGGCCAGCCATGACGTGCCGTTCCTGAAGTCCATCGGCGTCACCCGCTGGCTGCTGCTCGACGGCGAGCTGCGCGACACCACGCCCGAGACCCTGGAGTAGCGACAGCCGGAGCGGTGACGAGCCGGGAAACCGGACAGAAGGTGTCTGGTTTCCCGGTTAGCTTCGGTCGTATGGCTCAGAACATCGTGATCGCGGGCGCCCGCGAGAACAATCTCCAGGACGTCTCCCTCACCATCCCGAAGGACCGGATCACCGCCTTCACCGGCGTCTCGGGGTCCGGCAAGTCGTCGCTCGTCTTCGACACGGTCGCCGTGGAGTCGCAGCGCCAACTGGGCGAGACCTTCGGCTCGTTCCTCCGTAACCGGCTGCCCAAGCACGAGCGGCCGCAGGTCGACACCATCGACGCCCTCGCGGTCGCGATCGTGGTGGACCAGAAGCCGCTCGGCGGCAACGTCCGCTCCACGGTGGGCACGATGACGGACATCTACGCGGCGATCCGGGTGCTGTTCTCCCGCTGCGGCACGCCGAGCGCGGGCCCGGCCGGTGCGTACTCGTTCAACGACCCGGCGGGGATGTGCCCCGGCTGTGACGGGATCGGCAAGGTGGTGGAGCTGGACATCGGCCGGGCCGTCGACTGGTCGAAGTCGCTCGACGGGGGCGCGCTGCTGCTGCCCGGACTCGCGGTGGGCAACTGGGAGTGGAAGCTGTACGCGCGGTCCGGCCGGTTCGACCCGGACAAGCCGCTCGGTGCGTACACCGAGGACGAGCGCGGGACCCTGCTCTACGGCGAACCGGCCGACGGTGTCGAGGGAGTGGTCCGCCGCTTCGAGCGGCTCTTCATCAGGCGGGACACCGCGGGGCTCTCCGAGCGCCGCCGGGAGGCCACGGCCCGGTTCACCGTGCAGCGCGTGTGTGCGCGGTGCGGGGGCGCCAGGCTCAACGAGGCGGCCCGTGCGACCCGGGTGGCCGGTTACTCCATCGCCGAACTGACCCGGATGGAGGTCGCCGACCTGGTGGAGGTGCTGGGCCGGATCGACGATCCGGTCGCGACGCCGATCGCCGCGGCCGCCCGCGAGCGGCTTGAGCGGCTGGTGGGCATCGGGCTCGGCTATCTGAGTCTGGACCGGGAGACCACCAGCCTGTCGGGCGGCGAGGGCCAGCGGCTCAAGATGGTGCGCCATCTGGGGAGTTCGCTGACCGGGCTCACCTATGTCTTCGACGAGCCGAGCGTGGGACTGCATCCCCGCGATGTCGGCAGGCTGGCCGACCTGCTGGTCCGGCTGCGCGACAAGGGCAACACGGTCCTGGTGGTGGAGCACGACCCCGATGTGATCGCCGTCGCCGACCATGTCGTCGACATGGGGCCCGGCGCGGGCGCCGACGGCGGCCATGTCGTGTACGAGGGTCCGGCCGCCGGGCTGGCGGCCGCGGACACACTCACCGGGCGCTGCCTTCGTGAACGTACCCCGATGAAGGACTCGTTCCGCTCCCCCACCGGCCATCTCGCGGTGACCGGCGCCGCGTTGCACAATCTCAAAGGCATCGACGTGCGGTTTCCCACCGGGGTGCTCACCACCGTCACCGGGGTGGCCGGATCGGGCAAGTCGTCCTTGGTCTCCGGGGTGTTCACGGCGGCCCACCCGCAGTCGGTCGTCATCGACCAGGGCGCCATCGGTGTGTCGTCGCGCTCGACGCCCGCCTCCTACCTGGGTGTGCTGGACACCGTGCGTGCGCTCTTCGCCAAGGAGAACGGTGTCGACCCCGGCCTGTTCAGCTTCAACTCCTCGGGCGCCTGCGGGAATTGCGCCGGGCGCGGAGTCATCCACACCGATCTGGCCTTCATGGATCCGGTGACCGCGGTCTGCGCGGCCTGCGAGGGGCGGCGCTTCCACGACGACGTGCTGAAGCACCGGGTGCGCGGCGCCTCCATCGTGGACGTACTGGACATGACGGCGGCGCACGCCGTGGAGTTCCTGGAGTTCACCGGCGACCGGGCGCTGCTGCGCAAGCTGCGCGCCCTGCACGACGTCGGGCTCACCTACCTGGCGCTCGGCAGGCCGCTCAGCTCGCTCTCCGGGGGCGAGCGCCAGCGCGTCAAACTCGCCACCCAACTGCACCGCACCGGCAGTGTGTACGTGCTCGACGAGCCGACCACCGGGCTGCACCTGGCCGATGTGCGCACACTGGTCGCGCTGTTCGACCGGCTGGTGGACGCGGGCAACTCGGTGATTTGTGTGGAGCACAGTATGGATGTCGTGAAACGTTCGGACTGGGTGATCGATCTCGGTCCCGACGGCGGTAAAAATGGTGGTGAGATCGTGTTCGAAGGCACTCCGCGCCAGTTGCTGGACGACCCGAGGTCCAGCACGGCCGAGCACCTGCGACGGGATCCGGCCATTCCGTAACGGGGGCACATCGGGTCATGATGGGCGCGACCGGAACCTCATGGACCTGGAGAGACGCCCGTGCCCAGCAGGAAAGCCCTGATCCGCCGCCCGAGCCCGCGCCTCGCCGAGGGGCTGGTCACCCATCTCGAACGTACCGCCGTCGACACCGCGCTCGCCGGCCTGCAGTGGGAGGCGTACGTCGGGACGCTGCGTGAACACGGCTGGGAGACCGTCGAGGTGGCGCCCGCCGACGACTGCCCGGACGGTGTGTTCGTCGAGGACACGGTGGTGATGTTCCGCAACGTGGCCCTCGTCGCCCGTCCTGGGGCGCCGTCCCGGCGCGACGAGACGGCCGCCGTGGAGCAGGAGCTGGGCAGGCTCGGCTGCTCGGTGAACTGGATATGGGAGCCGGGCACACTCGACGGCGGTGATGTGCTGAAGACCGGCGACACCGTCTACGTGGGCCAGGGCGGCCGGACGAACGCGGCCGGCGTGCAGCAGCTGCGGGCGGCCTTCGAACCGCTCGGGGCGCGCGTCGTCGCCGTACCCGTGAGCAAGGTGCTCCATCTGAAGTCGGCGGTGACGGCGCTGCCGGACGCCACGGTGATCGGTTACGAGCCGCTGGTGGACGTGCCGTCCGTCTTCCCGCGCTTCCTGCCGGTGCCGGAGGAGTCCGGCGCGCACGTGGTGCTGCTCGGTGGCGGCCGGCTGCTGATGGCGGCGAGCGCGCCCAAGACGGCCGAGCTGTTCGCGAGCCTCGGCTACGAGCCGGTATTGGTCGACATCAGTGAATTCGAGAAGCGTGAGGGCTGTGTGACCTGCCTGTCCGTGCGCCTGCGTGACTTGTACGTCTGACCTGCGCTTCTGTCCCCTTCGGGGCCCTGCGGCGCACCCCGGACGGAAGGGTTCCGTTCCCCGGGTCTTGGCCATAGGCTTACCTCGGCTTTAACCTACGGTCTCGTAACCTACGAGTCCGTAGGTTTTTTCTCCCGTCCCCAGGAGTACCCGTGACGCTCACCTCTCCGCACCTCGGCAGTTCGGACGCGTGGACAGACGCCCGACTGCTGTACGCCCTCGAAGAGGTGGTGGAGAAGGAGCTCAATCGCCATCTCAAGGCGGCCAAGGACTGGATGCCGCACGAGTACGTGCCCTGGTCCGACGGCCGCAACTTCCCCGGGATCTTCGACGACGGCGAGGCCTGGGCGCCGGACCAGTCCAAGGTCACCGACATCGGCAAGACGGCGCTCGTGGTCAACCTGCTGACCGAGGACAACCTCCCCAGCTACCACCACGAGATCGCCTCGCTCTTCGGCCGCGACGGCGCCTGGGGCACCTGGGTGCACCGCTGGACCGCCGAGGAGGGCAGGCACGGCATCGTGATGCGTGACTACCTGCTCACCTCGCGTGCCGTCGACCCGGACAAGCTGGAGCAGTTCCGGATGGCGCACATGTCGGAGGGGTACGAGTCCGACAACCGGCACTCGATGCTGCACTCCGTGGCCTATGTGGCCTTCCAGGAGCTGGCGACCCGCGTCTCGCACCGCAACACCGGACACCAGTCGGGCGACCCGGTCTGCGACCGGATGCTGGCCAGGATCTCCACCGACGAGAACCTGCACATGGTCTTCTACCGGAACCTGCTGGGCGCGGCCTTCGAGCTGGCCCCCGACGCGACCATGCTGGCCGTCCGGGACGTGGTCGTCGACTTCCGGATGCCGGGGCACGGCATGCCGGGCTTCGAGCGCGCGGCGGCGCAGATGGCCATAGGGGAGATCTACAACATGCGGATCCACCACGACGACGTGCTCCAGCCGATCCTGCGCTACCTGAAGGTGCTCGACATCGACGGGCTCGGCCCGGAGGGGCTCAGGGCGCAGGAGGAGATCGGCGTGTACATGGGCGGTCTGGACTGCGAGGCGAGCAAGTTCGACGAGAAGCTCGCCGCCCGCAAGGCGCGGATGGCGGCCCGCGCCGCGGGCTGACGCCGCTCTGGACAGATGTGCGGGCGTCGTACGCTCTTCACCGTGAAGCCAGCCACCCGCCTCCTTCTGATAGGCGCCCCCGTAGTCGTCGTCGTGGCCGTCATCTTCGGCCGTGGCGGCGACTCGGGGGCGCTCGCCGACCATCCGCCGGCGCTCCCGGCCCGCAGCGCGCCCGACCCGCTCGCCTCCGTTTCACCGGGCGACGACCGACCGGACGGACTCGCGGCCCCGGGCAAGAAGGAGATCGCGGCGCGGCTCCTGGCCAGCGCGGAGAGCTCCACGCTGGACTGGCGCGGCCAGTACGGCGCGATCGAGGATCTGGGCGACGGCAACGGCTACACGGCGGGTGTGATCGGTTTCTGCTCCGGCACCCACGACATGCTGCAACTGGTCGAGGCGTACACCAGGACCCACCCGGACAACCCGCTCGCGCGCTATCTGCCGGCGCTGCGCGAGGTGGACGGCGGCGACTCGCACCAAGGGCTCGACCCCGGCTTCACCGCGGCCTGGGCCAAGGCCGCGCGGTCCGCCTCGTTCCGCGAGGCGCAGGACACGATCCGCGACACGCTCTACTTCGATCCGGCGGTGAAGCGGGCCAAGCAGGACGGGCTCGGCACGCTCGGCCAGTTCATCTACTACGACGCCATGGTGCTGCACGGCCCCGGCCATGACGACGAGGGCTTCTACGGCATCCGCGAGGCGGCGATGAAACAGGCCAGGACCAAGGCCGGGGGCGGGGACGAGAAGACCTATCTGAACGCCTTCCTGGACGCGGGCCGCTCGGTGATGAAGCGGATGCCCACGGCGGCGCAGCGGGACAGCTCACGGATCGACACGGCCCAGCGGGTCTTCCTCGACGAGGGCAACCTGGATCTCTCGCTGCCGCTGAAGTGGCGGGTGTACGGGGAGACGTTCCGCATCACGCACTGACCGGCGCGCCCCAGCTGATCGTCAACCGACCGGCGAAGCGCGGGGTCAGCCGCGGCCCCGCCGCAGTCGCTGCCGCTCCTTCTCGGAGAGGCCGCCCCACACCCCGAACCGCTCGTCGTGGTCCAGCGCGTAGGCCAGGCACGCCTCCCGGCCCTCACAGGCGCCGCACAGCTGCTTCGCCTCGCGGGTGGAGGAGCCAGGGGCGGGGAAGAAGAAGTCGGCGCCTGTCTGGGCGCACAGGGCGCTCTCCTGCCAGGCGAGTGCGTCGTCGCGGTGGGCATACGGCTCTGGTGTGCTGTCCATGATGCGGTCCACGGTGCTGTCGGTGACGTTGATCGGCATGGGGACACCTTGCCGGGCCGCGATAAACATCCTCTTGACGAAGCGTCAACGGGCCGTCCCTGGCGGGTCAGCCCTCCGGCGTCACGCCGCGCATGACGGCGAACTCGGCGCCGTACGGGTCGGTCAGCTTGGCGAACCTGCCGACGCCCTCGATGTCGGTCGGGGCCAGCCGCACGGCGCCGCCGAGCCGCTCGGCGGTCCGTACGGCGGCGTCGCAGTCGTCCACCGCGAAGTACAGCAGCCAGTGCGGGTGGCTGTCCGCCTCCAGCGGGTCGGAGCCGAGCGGCACGAGCCCGCCGAACATGCTGTCGGGGCTGTTTCCAGCCGGGTGCACCATCCGGTACGAGCCGCCGCCGCCCGGCATCGGCATGGTGAGGCTCTCCCAGCCGAAGACCGACCGGTAGAAGCCGTAGGCCGCCGCCTCGTCCGGGGTGTACAGCTCGGTCCAGCACAGGCTGCCGGGCTCGTCGACAAGGCCCATGCCCTTGTTGTGGCCGGGCTGCCAGACGGAGAACCCGGCCCCGGAGGGATCGTTGAAGACCGACATCCTGCCGATGTCCATGACGTCCGTGGGCTTGAGCACGACGGAGCCGCCGCCCTTGGCGACGGCCTTCGCCGTGGCCTGCGCGTCCGGCGCCTGGAAGTAGAGCGACCAGGACGGCGGCGCCTGGTCCGGCGGTACGGCCATGGCTCCGGCGACGGTCCTGCCGTCCAGCTGGAACATGCCGTACCCGCCGGCCTCGGGCCCGGCCGACCGGAACGTCCAGCCGAACAGCCCGCCGTAGAAGCCCGTCGCGTCCTCGATGTCAGGGGTGGCGAGATCGGTCCAGTTCGGGGAGCCGGCGGCGAACGGCCTGGTGAGCATGGTGCGCTCCTTCGGTGGAGACCCGTCGTGACACACGTCGCGCGTACTTCCGAGTCTCCTCCTGATACGCCGACGCCGCATGTGTGTCACGCGCGTACCAGGGTGTCCGCCGCCGGACCGGGCCTCAGTGGGCGGAGTGGTCCATGCCGGGCATGTCGGCCATGCCCTTCATTCCCTCGGTGGTCTTCGTTCCCTTCGTGTCCATCGGGTGGTGGTCGGGGTCGTAGTTGGGGATGGTGCCGTCCGGCTTGGCGATCAGGAACATCCCGGCCATGCCCATGTCGGAATGGCTCTGCACATGGCAGTGGTACATCCAGGCGCCCGCGCCCACATGCTCCCCGGCGATGATCTGGAAGCCGAAGGAGTTGGCAGGCCCGGTGATCTTCGTGTCGATGACCGGGCTGGTGTCGTCGGGGCCTGTCAGCAGACCGGTCCTGTTGTCCGCCCAGCGGTGACCGTGGATGTGGAACGTGTGGTAGTACTCACCGTGCGTGATCATGATGACTTCGAGCCGGTCGCCCACCGTGGCCTCGAAGTTGGGCGACTCGGCCGCCGGCTTGTTGTTGATCTGCAGGTCGTTGAAGACGATGGTGAACTGCTTGTCGGGCAGGATGTCGCCCTTCCTGCGGACCACCACGGGGCCGTACATGCCGGCCCGGATCCCGCCGGTGCCGTGGTCGGTGCCCACGACATGGTCGTGGTAGTGCCAGTAGCCCGCGCTGCCCGGCTGCCAGGTGCCGTCGGCGCGCTTGCCCGGGGCGTGCGTGCGCCAGGTGTAGGTGCGCTTGCCGCCGGGTTCCACATGGCTCTTGTTCATCCTGGTGCCGTCGCTGGCGACGTCGTAGTCGACGCCGTGGACATGGAGACTGGCGGCCACGTCCATCGTGTTCTCGAAGTCGATGTGCAGCGTGTCGCCCTCGACCAGCTCGATGAGCGGTCCCGGGATCGTCGCCTTGCCCTTCTCCAGGCCGTAACCCATCGAACCGTCCGCCAACTTCTCGGCGAACAGGGTGATATGACGCACCTGCCCACCGGCGGGCGCGGTCTTGGGAGGGGTCGCCGCCGAGGTGGCGGAGGTGGCTGAAGTGGCCGCTGGGGCCGATGCGACCGCGAGCGACGTCACGCCCGTCGCGGCGGCGCCGCCCGCCAACAGCCGCCGGTTGAAGCTCCGTCTGTCCATGGCCATGCCGAACTCCCGCGTGCCGTACGGAATTTGCAGGGGCTTGCTCCCCCGGGGTCGGCCACACGGTAGACCAGGGATCTTCGTTTATCCACACTCAGGACAAAGTTTGTGGGATTCCGGTCATAGCTATTGGCGGACCGCCGAAAGGGGTCTAGCTTTCCTGGCTGTTGCTGTGACCAAAGAGGGGTGGGTGAAACATGCAGCGCGCACCACATCACCGGTCAAGATCGAGGCGCGGAATAACCGTGGCCCTGTTGGCCGGCGCGATGGCGGCATCTCTGCTCGGCGGAACCGCCGCGACCGCCAACCAGGCGCCGGTGTCCACGGCGAAGGCACTCGACCTTCCTTCGCCGCCCGGCGGCTCGAACGTCAAGGTGCTCGTCTACTACGCGTCCGCGACCGAGGAGTCGCCCGTCGTCAACGCCGGTATCGAGGCGATCGAGGCGATCGGGCAGACCAGCCCGGCGGGCAAGCGCTTCAAGACCGAGGCCACCGCGGACGGTTCGGTCTTCACCAACGCCAACAAGCTCGGCAAGTACAACGCGGTCGTCTTCCTGACGGGCGGCGGCGATGTGCTCGACCCCGACCAGGAAGCCGGGCTCGAGTCGTACGTGGAGGCCGGAGGCGGCTTCCTCGGCATCCATGACGCGGCCAACACCGAGCCGTACTCGGACTGGTTCACCGGACTGATCGGGGCCCGGCCCGCCGCGTCGGCCCCGCCGGCCGTCCAGCGCGCGACCGTCGAGGTCGGCGACCGCATCCACCCGGCGACCAAGGACCTGCCGCTGGAGTGGAAGCGCTCCGACCAGTGGTTCAACTGGGCGACCAACCCGACCGGTTCGGTGCACACCGTCGCCAAGGTCAGGGAGAGCACCTACAAGCCGGGCACCGGCGCCAACGGCGCCGACCACCCGGTCTCCTGGTGCCGTGACTACGACGGCGGCCGCTCGTTCTACACCGCCATGGGCGGCACGGCCGACTCGTACTCCGAGACCGACTTCCGCGACCACCTGCGCGGCGCCCTCCAGTGGACGACGCGCCTCTCGCGCGCCGACTGCAAGGCGACGATCGACGCCAACTACACGGCGGAGCGCGTCACCCAGCCGAACCAGCCCGACCAGCAGGACCAGATCGGCGAGCCGCACGGCATGACGATCATGCCGGACGGACGGGTGATCTACATCGGCCGCGGCGGCGGCGCCGCGAACGCGCCCGTGGTGACGGACTGGAACGACCCCAACGTCGGCAAGGGCATCGGCCAGATCCACATCTACGACCCGAAGACGAAGAAGGTGACCCTCGCGGGATCGCTGACGGTCTTCGGCAACAAGGGCGGCGGCGACGAGCTGGTCAAGGTCGAGGAGGGGCTGCTGGGGATCACCCTGGACCCGAACTTCGCGACCAACGGCTGGGTGTACGTCTACTACTCGCCGTTCTCCGAGATCGACCGCGACACCCAGATCGGGCAGCGCCGGGTCGCGAGGTTCACCCTGAACCCGACGACCGACAAGCTGGACATGACCTCCGAGAAGGTGCTGCTCCAGTGGCCCGCCCAGATCCACAGCTGCTGCCACGCGGGCGGCGGGATGGCCTTCGACTCGAAGGGCAACCTGTACATCGCCGTCGGTGACAACAACTCGTCGCAGTTCAGCGACGGTTACTCGGGCAACAACCCCGAGCCCAACTACAAGGGTGTCTCCTTCGCCGACGCGCGCCGCACGGCGGGCAACACCAACAACCTCAACGGCAAGATCCTGCGGATCCACCCCGAGCAGGACGGCACGTACACCCTGCCGGAGGGGAACCTCTTCACCGGCAAGGAGACCGCCGAGGGCGGCGGCAAGACCCGCGGTGAGATCTATGTGATGGGCGTGCGCAACCCGGCACGTATCTCCATCGACAAGAAGACCGACACGCTCTACGCGGGCTGGGTCGGACCCGACGCGGGTGAGCCGAGCACCACCTGGGGCCCGGCGAAGTACGACACCTTCTCGGTCATCACCCACGCGGGCAACCACGGCTGGCCCTACTGCATGGGCAACAAGCAGCCCTACCGCGACCGCAACCTGCCCGACCCGACCAAGCCGCTCGGCTGGTACGACTGCGACCACCTGAAGAACGAGTCGCCCAACAACGACGGTCTGGTGAACATCCCGCCGGCCGAGGCCAACAACATCTGGTACTCGCCGCAGGGCGGTGCGCCCGACTACCCGCGCAACGCGGACGGCGTACCCAGCTACGACCCGACCCAGGCGACGTACCTGCTGCCGTGGCTCAAGGGCGGCGGCCAGGCCACCATGGACGGCCCGGTCTACCGGTTCGACCCGACGGTCAAGAGCAGCGTCAAGTGGCCCGAGTACTGGGACGGCAAGTGGTTCGTGGGTGACTTCTACGACGCCACCAACCCGCGCCACGCGGTGCAGATGGACCCGAAGAACGCCGGCGCGGGCGGGCTGCCCGTCAGCGCCGACTCCCTGCGGAAGATCATTCCGGTCGGTGCGGGCGGTATCCGCAACCTGATGGACTGGAAGTTCGCCCCGGACGGTTCGCTCTACGTCCTCGACTACGGGCGCGGCTTCTTCAACTCCGACAAGGACTCCGCGCTGTGGCACATCACCTACAAGGGCGGTGCGCCCACTCCGGCCGCCAAGGACCTCGCCAGGAAGGCAGCCCAGTGAGACAGCGACCTCTACGCCTCTGGACCGCCCTGGTGGGTGCGTTGCTGCTGGTGCTGGGGCTGACCTCGACCGCGGCGTACGGACGCTCAGGCGCCGACGCCAAGGCGGGTGCGGCGGCGGCCCAGACGCTCAACTGGACGGCCGGTGACCCCATCGACCACTTCCTCAGCGCACCGACCACGGCGGTGGCGGGCCCCGCGACGCTCGTCTTCGAGAACAGCGCCGCGACCGGCAACACCACCGGCATGCCGCACACGTTGACCTTCGACGTCTCCAACACCGACTACAACAACGACGTCTCGGTCAACATCCTGGCCAACCCGGCCGACGACACCGGCGGCAAGCACTCCGTCGAGGTCAACCTGACCCCGGGCACCTACCGCTACTTCTGCAGCATGCCCGGCCACAACATGATGACCGGCATCCTGGTCGTGACCGACGGCGGCGGTGGCGAGGACACCACGGCCCCCGAGACCGCGGCCAAGGTGGACGGACAGCAGAACGCCGACGGCGCGTACGTCGGTTCGGCGACCGTCACGGTGACGGCGACGGACGACTCGTCCGGGGTCGGCACCATCGAGTACGCGGTCGGCGCCGACGGCGAGTGGCAGCCCTACACCGCCCCCGTCGTGGTGGACCAGGTCGGTGACCAGTCGATCAGATACCGGGCCACCGACAAGGCGGGCAACGCCGCCGCGGAGAAGTCGGCCGACTTCACCGTCGTGGCGCCACCGACCGACGACACCACGGCGCCGGAGACCTCGGCGACCGTGAGCGGCGAGAAGGACGCCGACGGCAACTACCTGGGCATGGCCACGGTCACGGTGACCGCGTCCGACACCGGGTCAGGCGTCAACACCATCGAGTACGCGATCGGCGCCGACGGTGCCTGGCAGCCGTACACCGCGCCGGTGATGGTCCACGAGACCGGCGCCCAGACGGTCCGCTACCGCGCGACCGACAAGGCGGGCAACGCGGCTGCGGAGAAGTCGGTCGACTTCACCGTCGTGGCACCGCCGGCCGAGGACACGACGGCTCCCGTCACCTCGGCGGCCGTCACGGGCAGCAAGAACTCGAACGGCGCCTACATCACGAGTGCCAAGGTGACCCTCACGGCCACCGACGACGACTCGGGTGTCGACAAGGTCGAGTACTCCATCGACGCGGGCCCGTACCTCGCGTACACCACACCGGTCATCGTCGACCGGGCGGGCGCGCACACGCTGGCGCACCGCGCGACCGACAAGGCCGGCAACACCTCGCAGGCCAAGGAGGTGTCGTTCACCGTCGTCGAGGGCGGTGGCGTGCCGCCGCCCCCGTGCGCCGAGCACGACGAACGGCTGACGGTCATCGTCGGCACGGTCGACACGGGTGTGCCGAACCGGATCACCAGCAACCGCTGCACCATCAACGAGCGGATCGAGGACGAGCGTGAGTGGACCTCACAGGCGCTCTTCCTGAAGCATGTCGACGGTGTGCTCAGCCAGTTGCTGAGCGAGAACGTCATCGACAAGCGCGAGCAGAAGGCGATCACCAAGGCCGCCAAGCAGTCGAAGATCGGCCTCCCGGGTCAGACCGAGGGGTACAAGGACATCTTCGACGGCACCCAGGCGTCCTTCGACAAGTGGGAGCACGTCGGCGGCGGTCAGATCGACCTGACCACGGACGGCACCATGACCGTCAACCCGACGGTCGGGGGCAGTCTGGGCATGGAGTGGTACCCGGTGCGGAAGTACGACAACTTCTCACTGAAGCTCCAGTTCCGCGACGACGCCACCGGTACGGGCAACGCCAACGGCGGTGTCTTCATCCGCTTCCCGCAGCCGCACGACTTCCCCGGGGAGTCCCGTCCTGAGTGGGTGGCGATCAACTACGGCCACGAGATCCAGGTCTACGACGGTCCTGGCGGCGACATGTACAAGACCGGGTCCGTCTACGGCTTCGACCGCGTGGGTCTGGCCGGGGCGCATCCCACCACCAAGGGCACCTGGAACGACTACGAGATCCAGGCGGTCGATCAGCACTTCAAGATCTTCCGCAACGGTGTCCTGATCAACGAGTTCGACAACAACGCGGGCCAGGCCTTCGAGCCGCCGCGCGACGGTGACGTGGGCACGGACGGACGGCGTTACTCGTCCGGCTACATCGGCCTGCAGAACCACAGCACCACGGACCTGGTCTCGTACCGCAACGTCCGTATCAAGGAGCTGTGACCGGCGCCGACAGAGCCGGTCGACCAGAGTGCCCCCTCCCCGCGCGCACCGCGCGGGGAGGGGGCGTCCTCACTTCTCCGGCTTCTCCGGCCTGGCCTTGCTGGGCTGGACCCGCTTGGGCTCCCCCGGCATCTTCGGATAGTCCGGCGGATACGGCAGATCGCCGTGGCCGTGGTCGCGCTCGTCGCGGTCGGCCAGCTCCAGCAGCCCTTCGAGACTGTGCGGATGCTCGTCCATCCCCGCGTGGACGTCGCCGACGTCGGCGTATCTGACCGGCATCGTGGCGATGTCGAAGTCCTGCGGCGCGACGTCGTCCAGCTCGTCCCAGCGCAGCGGCGCCGAGACCGGGGCGTGCGGCCGCGGCCGCACGGAGTAGGCGGAGGCGATGGTGCGGTCACGCGCCGTCTGGTTGTAGTCGACGAAGATCCGCTCGCCGCGCTCCTCCTTCCACCAGGCCGTGGTGACCCGGCCCGGCATCCGGCGCTCCAGCTCGCGCCCGGTGGCGATGGCCGCGCGGCGCACCTGGGTGAAGGTCCAGCGGGGTTCGATCGGTACGAAGACATGGAGGCCGCGCCCGCCGGACGTCTTGAGCCAGCCGGTGAGCCCCAGCTCGCCGAGGAACGCGTTCAGCTCGTGCGCCGCCCTGACGGCGTCGGCGAAGTCGGTGCCCGGCTGCGGGTCGAGGTCGATCCGCAGCTCGTCGGGGTGGTCGAGCCGGTCACCCCGTACCGGCCAGGGGTGGAAGGTGAGACAGCCCAGGTTGGCGGCCCAGAGCACGGCGGCGACCTCGGTCGGCCGGATCTCGTCGGCGCTGCGGCCGCTGGGGAAGGTGATGTGCGCCGTGGGGATCCAGTCGGGCAGGTTCTTCGGCGCCCGCTTCTGGAAGAACGACTCACCGTCGACGCCTTCGGGGAAGCGCTCCAGGGTGGTGGGCCGGTCGCGCAGGGCGCGGGTGATCCCGTCCCCCACGGCCAGGTAGTAGCGGGCCACGTCCAGCTTGGTGAAGCCGCGCTCGGGAAAATAGATCTTCTCAGGGCTGGACAGCCGTACGGTCCTGCCGCCCGCCTCCAGCTCCACAGCTGCACCCATGCTCGTCACGGTAGGCCGCCCGTGCGGCGCGCGCACATCGAGGTCGTGTCCGCGAAGTCTCGTCTGGCTCGCGATGCCTGGCACGCACGCCCTCGGCGTTGCCGACCTGCCCGAGTAGCTCCGCTACAAGGGCACATCGGCGCCTTGCGATCGCACGCACCAGCCCCCGCGAGCCCCGCCAAAGGGCGGACGACGATACTTCGCGGACGCTCCCGAGCGCCCGAACCTTTTACCGCGCACAATCGACGCATGGATCTGCCGGTGATGCCGCCCGTGAAGCCGATGCTCGCCAAGTCCGTCGCCACCATCCCGCCCGGTATGCAGTACGAGGCGAAGTGGGACGGGTTCCGGGCGATCGTGCACCGCGACGGGGACGAGGTGGTGATCGGCAGCCGGAACGGTAAGCCGCTCACCCGCTACTTCCCCGAGCTGGTCGCGGCTCTGCGCGCCGAGCTGCCCGACCGGTGCGTGCTGGACGGCGAGATCGTGATCGTGCACGAGGGGCGGCTGGACTTCGACCGGCTGACCGAGCGGATCCACCCGGCGGACTCCCGGGTGACGCTGCTGGCTGAGCGGACCCCGGCGAGCTTCGTCGCCTTCGACCTGCTGGCCAAGGGGGACGCCTCGCTGCTGACCAGCCCGCAGTCGCTGCGCAGGGAGGCGCTGGAGGCGGCCCTGGTCGGCGCGGGGCCGCCGGTGTACGTGGCGCCCGCCACCACCGACATCGAGCTGGCCGGCGAGTGGTTCGAGCAGTACGAGGGCGCGGGGCTCGACGGGGTGGTGGCCAAGCCGCTCGACCTGCCGTACCGCCCCGACGTACGGGCGATGTACAAGATCAAGCACGAGCGGACCGCCGATGTGGTGGTGGCGGGCTACCGGCTGCACAAGAGCGGTCCCGTGGTCGGGTCGCTGCTGCTGGGGCTGCACGACGGCGAGGGTGTGCTCCAGCACGTCGGGGTCTGCGCCGCGTTCTCCATGAAGCGCCGGGCCGAGCTGGTGGATGAGCTGGCGCCGCTGCTGATGGATCCCGCCGACGCCGCAGGCCATCCGTGGGCCGCCTGGGCGCGGGAGTCGGCGCATGAGGGCGCCAGGCTGCCCGGCGCGCCGAGCCGCTGGTCGGGCAAGAAGGACCTGTCCTGGGTGCCGGTGCGGCCCGAGCTGGTCTGCGAGGTGGCCTACGACCACATGGAGGGCGACCGCTTCCGGCACACCGCCCAGTTCCGCAGGTGGCGCACCGACCGTACGCCGGAGAGCTGCACCTACGCCCAGCTGGAGGAGCCGGTCGGCTACGACCTGGGTCAGGTGCTGGCGGGGCCCTGAGCCGCCGGAGCGAGGACGGACCGCAGGCCGCCCAGCAGATGGGCGCGGAAGCCGGGGTCGGCGTAGGACTCCCGGGTGTGGCCGAGGGCGGTGTAGAAGACCCGGGCGCCGCCGTGTTCGTGACACCACACCAGCGGCCGGTCCACGCCGGGCGCGCCGCCCTTGTACGACGTGCCGTCGGCCGAGGCGAGGACCCGTGACCGGCCGCGCACGCTGACGTCGAACTCGTACCACTCGTCGGTGCACCGCCATGCGGCGGGCAGCGGCCGGGTCGCCGGGTGGTCCCGGTCCTCGACCCTGACCAGGCCGGGTTGCAGCGCCGGATGGCTGACGAAGCGGGCGCCGATCAGCTCGCCGTAGAACGGCCAGCCGCCCTCGGTGCCCGCCGCCAGATGGACCCCCATGAAGCCGCCGCCCGCCGCGCAGTGCGCCCGCAGCCCTTCGCGGCCCGCGGGGGTGAGGACATCGCCGCTGGTGGAGAGGAAGACCACGGCGCCGTACCGGCCGGGACCGCCCTCCAGGGCCGCCGGGTCCTCGGTCGCCTCCACGGCGAAGCCGTGTGCGGCGCCCAGCTCCTGGAAGGCGCGGACGCCTGCCGGGATCGAGTCGTGCCGGAAGGCGGTGGTGCGGGTGAAGACCAGGACGCGGGTCACGCGAGGATCCTAGGGTGACGGCGCCTCACCGGTCTGGCCGCCCCCGCATGCGGGGGCGGCGGCGCGGTGTGACGGTGCAAGGGTGACCACAGCCAGCGAGACCACGAATCCGGCGCCGGCTCCCGAACCCCCCGTGCTCGAAGGACGGCAGCGGAACATCGTCTTCGGCACGATCATGCTCGGTGTGCTGCTGGCCGCGCTCGACCAGACGATCGTCGGCACGGCGCTGCCGACGATCGTCGCGGATCTCGGCGGCGCCTCCCACATGTCCTGGGTGGTCACCGCGTATCTGCTGGCCGAGACGGTCTCCACGGTCCTCGTCGGCAAGTTCGGCGACATGTTCGGGCGCAAGCTGATCTTCCAGGTGTCGGCGGTCATCTTCATCACCGGCTCGTTCCTCTGCGGTCTCGCGACCGACATGATCCTGCTGATCTCCTTCCGCGCGCTCCAGGGCATCGGCGCCGGCGGTCTCATGGTCACCGCCATCGCGCTGATCGCCGATGTCATCCCGCTGCGTGAGCGCGGCAAGTACCAGGGCGCCATCGGCGCCGTGTTCGGGGTGTCGACGGTCGTCGGGCCGCTCCTCGGCGGGGTGTTCACCGACCATCTGACCTGGCGCTGGTGCTTCTACGTCAATGTCCCGATCGCCGCGCTCGTGGTCGTCGCCGCCGCCCGTACCATCCCCGCCGTCCGCTCGGCGCTGCGCCCGGTCATCGACTACCTGGGCATCGCGCTGGTGGCGGTCGGGGCCAGCGCCCTGATCCTGGCGACGAGTTGGGGCGGCAACCAGTACGCCTGGGGCTCGCCGACGATCATCGCGCTGTTCACCGGCGGTGTCGTGGCGCTCGCGCTGTTCTGTGTGGCCGAGACCCGGGCGGCGCAGCCGATGCTGCCGATGCGGCTGTTCCGCAACCCGGTGTTCGCCGTCTGCTCCGTCCTCAGCTTCATCGTGGGTTTCGCGATGCTCGGCGCGCTGACCTTCCTGCCGACCTATCTCCAGTACGTGAAGGGCGACTCGGCGACGATCTCCGGGGTGCGCACCCTGCCGATGGTCGTCGGTCTGCTGCTCGCCTCGGTCTTCAGCGGCAACGTGGTCAGCAAGACCGGCTCGTACCGCTACTTCCCGGTGGTCGGGACGCTGGTGATGGCGGTCGGGCTGTATCTGATGTCGCACATGGGTCCTGGCTCCGGGGTGTGGCTGGAGTCGCTGTACATGTTCGTGCTGGGTGTCGGCATCGGACTGTCCATGCAGGTGCTGACCATCGCGGTGCAGAACACCGTCGACTACTCCGACCTCGGCACGGCGACGTCCGGGGTCACCTTCTTCCGTACGCTGGGCAGTTCGTTCGGCACGGCCGTCTTCGGCACGATCTACGCCAACTCGCTGAGCGGCCATCTGCGTACGGGGGTCGCCGAGGCGGTCAGGAACGGCGGGAGCGCTGCGGCGGTCTCCAAGGCGGCGGGGAGCCCGCGGACCCTGCACCGGCTGCCGGCCGCCCAGTCGGGGCCGCTCGTGCAGTCGTACACGGACGCGCTGCAGACGGTGTTCCTGTGGGCGGTGCCGGTCGCCCTCGCCGGGTTCGTGGTGGCGCTCTTCCTCAAGCAGGTGAAGCTGCGGGACTCGGCGCGGGCCGGCTCCACCGACATGGGCGAGGGGTTCGCCTCACCGAGCGGCAGCAACTCGGCGCGGGTGCTGGAGCTGTCCGTCGCGAAGATCCTGCACAGCGCCCACCCGGACACCGGGCGCGGCATCGTCGTCGCTTCGGACACCCGGCTCGACGTCGCGGGCGCCTGGGCGGTGATGCAGGTGGAGCTGTTCAGCCGGCTCGTCGGGCACGCGAGCGTCGGGCTGATCGCCGCGAGCCGCAGCATGCCTCCCGAGGTGCTGGTGCCGGTCTTCCAGCGGATGGTGGACGAGGGTTATCTCACCCGGCACGGCAATCTCTTCGCGCACACCGAGGCGGGGCGGCGCGAGGCGGCGCTGATCACCTCGGCGTGGGGGCGCTGGCTCAACGAGCGGCTGGCCACCGACCGGGGCGCTCCGAGCGACGCCGAGCTGCGCCGCGCCGTGGACTCCATCGCCAAGCGGCTGCTCGCCGAGGACCTGGCGAGGCCGCTGCGCCCGGCCCCGCGCCGGGTGCCGGCGGGCGCGACGGCGGTGGAGGACTGATCAGCCGGGGCGGGAACAGCCGGTCAGTCGAGGTAGCTGCCGTCCACGTAGACCCAGGCGCCGTCGTGCCGGGCGAAGCGGCTGCGTTCGTGCAGCGCGCCCCGGCTGCCCAGGTTGGTGTAGCCGGCCCGGAAGGTGACCGTGCCATGGGTGTGGAAGGCGGTCCCCTCGGTGCTGTCCAGGATCTCCAGGCCGGTCCAGCGCATCGCCGGGTCGAGGTCGACGCCCGACGGGCGGGTGGCCGGGTCCCAGGTCTTGAGCAGATACGACTCGTCCAGGACGACGAAGGCGCTGTAGCGCGAGCGCATCAGCAGCACGGCGGTGGGCGCGGTCATGGGCCCGATGTGGAACCGCCCGCAGCACTCGCCGTACGGGGCGGGGAGCCCGCAGGGGCACGGCGCCCCGGTGGGGTGCTCCGGGGCCGAGGGGCGGGTGCCGGGGCCGGTGGCGCCGGTGCGCCGGGGGCGGGCGGGACGTCGGGACATGCCCCTATTGTGCCTCGGCGGAGGCGCGGAAAGCCCCTGGTTGCTGTCCTGGACCGAAGCGCCGGCGGTACGCGCTGGGCGGCAGTCCGGTGCGCCGGCGCAGCTGGGCGCGCAGGTTCGCCGCGGTGCCGAGGCCGCTGAGCCTGGCCACCCGCTCAAGACGGGTCTCGCCGTGCTCCATGAGCCGGCAGGCGAGGGCGACGCGCTGTGCGGTGAGCCAGGCCAGCGGGGTGGTGCCGAGCTGGGTGCGGAAGCGGCGGTGCAGCGTCGCCTGGCTGACGGCGGCGCGTACCGCCAGGTCGGGGACGGTCAGCGGGGTGTCGAGGTGGGCGGTCGCCCAGTCGAGCAGCGGGGCGAGCGAGGAGTCGGGGACGGCGGGCAGCGGCTGCTCGATGAACTGCCGCTGGCCGCCGTCGCGGTGCAGCGCGAAGACGAGCCTGCGGCTGACGGCGACCGCCGCTTGCGCGCCGTGGTCGCGGCGGATCAGCTCCAGGCACGCGTCGAGGGCGGCCGAACTGCCGGCGGCGGTGACGATGTCGCCGTCGTCCACGAACAGCACGTCCGGATCGAGCCGTACGGCGGGGAAACGGTCGGCGAACTGGCGCGCCCAGCGCCAGTGGGTGGTAGCCCGCCGGCCGTCCAGCACCCCGGCGGCGGCCAGCGTGAACGAGCCGCTGCAGAAGCTGACCAGCCGGGCGCCACGGGCGGCGGCGCGGCGGACGGCGTCCAGCACGGCGGGCGAGGGCGGGGTCTCGGGGTCGGGGCGGTTGGGCGCGATGACGGTGTCGGCCCGGTCCACGGCGTCGAGCCCCGCGACACCGGAGAGCTGGAAGAAACCGGAGTGCATCCGTACCGAGGGGGACTCGGCGCACAGCTCGAAGTCGTACCAGGGCCCGTCGATCTCCGGCCGGTCGAGTCCGAACATCTCGGTGGCGACGCCCATCTCGAAGGGGTTGGAGCCGTCGGCGACGATCATGACGACCCGGTGCGAGGAATCTTGCGGCATACGCGATTCCTAGCACTCACGCGACGGGGCGGGCAACACCCACGATGGAGCCATGACCACTGAGCGCACGCAGCCCAGCACCCGGCCCATCGCCCTGGCCGCCGCCCTCGACTCCTTCGACGCCGTGTGGAGTCCGCGCATCGTGACCCGGGTCAACGACTACGACATCCGTATCGCCAAGGTGGTGGGAGAGCACATCTGGCACGTCCACGAGCAGACGGACGAGTTCTTCCAGGTGCTGGAAGGCGAGCTGCTGATCGGGCTCCGCGAGGACGGTGGCGAGCGGACCGTCACCCTGCCGCGCGGTTCGGTCTTCACCGTGCCGCGCGGGATCTGGCACAAGCCGTCCTCGGCCGGCGGCGCCTCGATCCTGGTCGTCGAGCCGAGCGGCACGCTCTCGGTGGGCGACCGGCACGACGAGGTGCCCGGCCATGTCGACGCCACGACGGGGCACGCCCTGTGACCGCCGCGCGGCGGCTGAGCCACCTGCTCGAACAGAGGTGCCCGACCCGTACGCGGGCTGAGAGCGGCGGCGGTCAGCGGTGGCCCAGCCGCGCCGAGAGGGCGTTCGCGCCGTTGGACGCGAGCTGGGCCAGCTCGCTCTCCCGCTCGTCGCTCCAGCGGATCATCGGTACGGAGATGGACAGGGCGGCGACGACCCGGCCCCTGCTGTCGCGGACGGGCGCCGCCACGCAGCTGACGTCGGGGTTGGACTCGCGGTGCTCAACCGCCGTACCGCGCTCCCTGACCCGGTCCAGCTCGGCACGGAGCGCGGCCGGGTCGGTCAGGCTGCCGGGGGTCATCGCGGCCAGTTCGCGGCCGGCGAGCCGCGCCTCCAGTTCGGTCCGCGGCAGCATGGCGAGCAGCATCTTGCCGACCGACGTGCAGTGGGCGGGCAGTCTGCGGCCCGCGGCCGAGACCATGCGGACGGCGTGGGTGGAGTCCACCTTCGCGATGTAGATGACGTCCGTGTCCTCCAGGACGGCGACATGGACGGTCTCGTCGCAGGTCTCCGCGACCTCACGGGCGACCTGCTGTCCCTCGGCGGCCAGGTCGAGTTGTTCCGCGTAGCGGCTGCCGAGCTGGTAGGTGCGTACGCCGAGCCGGTAGCGGCCGGGCTGGTCCGGCAGGGCGACCAGGTACGAGCGGGCGGCGAGCGTGGTGAGCAGTTCGTGCACGGTGGTGCGGGGCAGCCCCAGCCTGCGGATGACGTCGGGCGCGGTGAGGGTGCCGTCGCCGTCCAGGAACAGCTCCAGAATGTCCATCGCCCGCGTGACCGCGGGGACCAGCCGTCCCATGTCCGACCACCAACCTCGTTCGGTGTTCCGGCCGTTGGCCGATATGACGAACACAGGTTAGCTCTCGGCACACCCATTGACACCCCTCGGTGGAGCTGAATACGGTCACGCCCAGCATTTCGAACGCTTGACGAAATTTCGAACAAGCTCTGCGGACCGGGCTCGACGGAGAGGCCAACTGCCTTGCGGATCACCGGAATCAGCACGCATGTCGTCGGGACGCCCTGGCGCAACCTCACCTACGTCCTCGTCCACACCGACGAGGGTCTGACCGGGGTCGGCGAGACCCGGATGCTCGGCCGCACGGACGCGCTGCTGGGCTATCTGCGGGAGGCCGAGGCCAACCACATCGCCGGGTCCGACCCGTTCGCGGTGGAGGATCTGGTCCGCCGGATGAAGTACGGCGACTACGGGCGGGCCGGCGAGATCGTGATGTCGGGCATCGCGGTGGTCGAGACGGCCTGCTGGGACATCAAGGGAAAGGCGCTGGGTGTCCCGGTGTGGCAGTTGCTCGGCGGCAAGGTGACCGACCGGGTCAAGGCGTACGCCAACGGCTGGTACACCACCGAACGCACCCCCGACGCCTACCACAAGGCCGCCGAGGCGGTGGTGGCGCGCGGCTACCGGGCCCTGAAGATAGACCCGTTCGGCACCGGGCACTTCGAGCTCGACCGGGCCGCCTCCAACGAGGCGGTGGCGCTGATCGAGGCGGTGCGCGACGCGATCGGGCCCGACGCCGAGCTGATGCTGGAGATGCACGGCCGGTTCAGCCCCGCCACCGCCGTACGGCTGGCGCACGAACTCGCGCCGTTCGCACCGGCCTGGCTGGAGGAGCCGGTGCCGCCGGAGAACCTGAAGGCGCTGCGCAAGGTCGCCGACAAGGTGGATCTGCCGATCGCCACCGGCGAACGCGTTCATGACCGGATCGAGTTCCGCGAACTCTTCGAGTCGCAGGCGGCCGACATCATCCAGCCGGACGTCGGGCACATCGGCGGCATCCTGGAGGCCAGGAAGCTCGCCGCCACCGCCGAGACCCACTACGTACTGGTCGCCCCGCACAACGTGGGAGGTTCGGTACTGACCGCCGCCAGCCTGCAACTGGCCGCCTGCACACCGAACTTCAAAATCCTTGAGCACTTCAACGACTTCGCGGACGCCGACATCAAGAAGGTCGTCACCGGTGCGCCGGAGGTCGATCCGCGGACGGGGTGCTTCGAGGTGTCGCACGCACCGGGGCTCGGTGTCGAGTTCGACCCGGAGGCGGCGGCCGAATTCCCGCAGCAGCAGGCGCGGTTCGACCTGTGGGCGGACGGCTGGGAGAAGCGCGCACCGAAGGCTCCGCGATGAGCAGCCGGGCGATCGTCGTCGAACGGCCCGGCGCGCACCGGCTGGTGACCGGTCCGGTGCCGGTACCGGGCCCCGGCGAGGTGCTGGTGCGGGTCGCCGCCGCCGGGATCTGTATGAGTGACCGGGAGGTGTACGACGGACGGCGCGACGCGGGTTACGTCCGCTACCCGGTCACCCCGGGCCACGAGTGGTCGGGGACGGTCGAGGCGGTCGGCGAGGGCGTCGACCGGCGGCTGACCGGACGCCGGACGGTCGCCGAGGGGTTCCGTAACTGCGGGGTGTGCGACCGGTGCCGCGAGGGCGAGACCTCGCTGTGCGCTGCGGGGTACGACGAGACGGGGTTCACCCGGCCCGGCGCCTTCGCCGACCATCTGCTGGTGCCCGCCCGGCTGTTACATCCGCTGGACGACGCGGCGGACCTGCGGTCGGCGGCGCTCCTTGAGCCGGCCGCCGTGGTGGCGGCCGCCGTAGGGGCCGCCGCTCCGCAGCCGGGTGAGCGGGTCGTCGTGGTGGGGACGGGAACGCTGGGCCTGCTCGCCGTCCAGTTGCTCGCCCGCTACTCCCCCGCCGAGCTGACGGTCGTCGACCCACGGACCGAACGGGCCGAGCTGGCACGGGAGTTCGGCGCGACGAGCGTGCGCACCCCCGAGACGGCCACGGACGAGCACGGCCGCTACGACCTGGCCCTGGAGACGGCGGGCGCCCCGGCGACAGCGACCGCGGCCTGTGCGCTGGCGCGGCGCGGCGGCCGGGTGCTGCTCACCGGCATCTTCCCGCCGGACGCGACCGGCATCGACCCGGCGAACCTGACGCTGCGTCAACTCACCGTGCGGGGCGTCTTCGGCGCCCCGACCGCGGCCTGGGCCTTCGCCGTACGGGCGTTCACCGCCGGGCTGCTCGCACCAGGACCGCTGATCAGCCACGAGTTCCCGCTGGAGAAGTACGCCGAGGCCGTGGCGCTGGTGGGCGGCGGCGGCCCCGGCACCGGCAAGGTGCTGCTGCGCCCCTGACCACGCCGGGGCCCTGGCCCGGCACGCCCGACGTTCCGAACCTCGTCCGGTATGTCGAACAAAGAAACCGACCGAAGGACTCGTCCGTGACCGACGCATCAGCTTCCGTCCCCCGGCGCCCCGGCGAAGAGGCACTCGCCGCGCTCGGCCTGGCCGCCCCCGAGCACAACCCGGCGGACACCTCTCCCCACGCGTTCCCCGACGGCGGCAGATGGCGCACCGAAATTCCCTCGGTGGAGGGGCCCGAGGCCCTTGCCGAGGTGTTCAAGGAGTCGGCGCGCCTCGATGTGCCGATCCACCGGGTGAGCCAGGGCAGCGGCGTCTGGATGCTGTCCGACACCGACATCACCGACATGGCCGACGCGTGCGCCGCGCGCTCCGTCGAGCTGTGCCTGTTCACAGGCCCGCGCGGCACCTGGGACATCGGCGCCGCCACCCGCAGCGACTCGGGCGGCGCGGGACTGCGCGCCCGCGGCCATGACGCGCTGGCCGGCTGCGTCGAGGACGCGGTACGCGCCGCCGAGTTGGGGGTGCGGTGTCTGCTCGTCGCCGACGAGGGGGTCCTGTGGACCCTGCACCGGCTGCGGGAGCGCGGCATCCTGCCCGCCGACACCACGCTCAAGGTCTCGGCGCTGGTCGGCCCGGTCAACCCCGCGTCCTACGCGGTGGTCGAACAGCTCGGCGCCGACTCGGTCAACATCCCCTCGGACCTGTCACTCGCGCAGCTCACCGAGATCCGCCGGGCCAGCCGGGCGCCGATGGATCTCTACATCGAGGCGCCCGACGATCTGGGCGGCTACGTCCGGATGTACGAGACGGCCGAGCTGATCAGGCGCGGTGCGCCGCTCTACCTCAAGTTCGGCCTCTCCAAGTCCCCCGGTATCTACCCCTACGGAGCCCAGCTCCGCGAGACCGCCCTGAGCAGCGCCAGGGAACGGGTCAGGCGCGGCCGGCTCGTACTCGATCTGCTCGGCAGGCTCGGCGCCGACGGCGGTATGTCACCGCTCGGCTCCCGGCTGCCCGGGCCGCTCAACCGCTTCCCACTCCTCCACGAAAAGGACTGATGCCGTCATGCGCACCCGCGGATCAACGCTCGCCGTCGTCGCCACGGCCCTCGCCCTCTCGCTCGCCGCGTGCGGGCAGAGCAGCGAGGGGGGCAGCAAGGCCGAACAGAAGGACGGCGGCAAGGGCGGCACCATCGGCATCGCCATGCCGACCAAGTCGTCGGAGCGCTGGATAGCCGACGGCAACAACATGGTCGCCCAGTTCAAGAAGCTCGGCTACAAGACCAATCTGCAGTACGGCGAGGACGACGTCTCGCAGCAGGTCTCCCAGGTCGAGAACATGATCACGACCGGGGTCGACGTGCTGGTGATCGCCGCCATCGACGGCCGCGCGCTGAGCGACGTACTCCAGCAGGCCGCCGACAAGGACATCAAGGTGATCTCGTACGACCGGCTGATCCTGGGCACCAAGAACGTCGACTACTACGCCTCGTTCGACAACGAGAAGGTCGGGGTCCTGCAAGCGTCGTACATCGTGGACCGGCTCGGTCTGGCCAAGGGCGCGAAGGGCCCGTTCTCCATCGAGCTGTTCGCCGGGTCGCCGGACGACAACAACACCCGCTACGTCTTCGACGGCGCGATGAAGACGCTCAAGCCGTACCTCGACAAGAAGCAGCTCGTCGTCAGGAGCGGCCAGACCCGGCTGAACCAGCTCACGACGCTGCGCTGGGACGGCGGCACCGCGCAGAAGCGCATGGACAACCTGCTGACCAAGGCGTACGGCTCGCAGGACGTGGACGCCGTGCTCTCCCCGTACGACGGCATCTCGATCGGCATCCTGTCGGCGCTCAAGTCCGACGGCTACGGCACGGCGGCCAAGCCGTACCCGGTCGTCACGGGGCAGGACGCCGAGGTGGCGTCGGTGAAGTCGATCATCGCTGGGCAGCAGACCCAGACGACGTTCAAGGACACCCGGGCGCTGGCCAAGCAGGCCGTGCAGATGGCCGACGCGATGCTCACCCACAAGAAGGTCGAGGTCAACGACGAGACGACGTACGACAACGAGGCCAAGGTCGTGCCGGCGTTCCTGCTGAACCCGGTGAGCGTCGACAAGTCCAACTACAAAGCCGAACTCGTCGACTCCGGGTACATCAAGGCGAGTGACCTCGGGTGACCGCTCCGGTGCTGGAAATGCGGTCCATCGTCAAGACGTTCCCCGGGGTCAGGGCGCTGTCCGAGGTCTCCCTCACGGTGGCGCCCGGTGAGGTGCACGCCGTCTGCGGGGAGAACGGCGCGGGCAAGTCCACGCTGATGAAGGTGCTCAGCGGCGTCCATCCGCACGGCAGTTACCAGGGCGAGATCCTGTTCGAGGGCACGCCCTGCGCCTTCAAGGACATCGGCGCGAGTGAGGCGCGCGGCATCGTGATCATTCATCAGGAGCTGGCCCTGATCCCCTACTTGTCGATCGCGGAGAACATCTTCCTCGGCAACGAGCGGGCGACCCGGTCCATCATCAGCTGGAACGAGACGCTGCGGCAGGCGGCGGCGCTGCTGAAACGGGTGGGGCTCGACGAGCATCCGCAGACGCGGGTCGCCGACATCGGCGTCGGCAAGCAGCAGCTCGTGGAGATCGCGAAGGCGCTCGCCAAGAAAGTGCGGCTGCTGATCCTGGACGAGCCGACGGCCGCACTCAACGACGGGGACAGCGCGGCGCTGCTGCGGCTCATCCGGGAGCTGAAGGCGCACGGCATCACCTCGATCATCATCTCGCACAAGCTGAACGAGATCGCCGAGGTCGCCGACTCCGTCACCGTCCTGCGGGACGGCAGGACCGTCGAAACCCTCGACGTGGGCGCGGAGTCCACGACCGAGGACCGCATCATCCGCGGCATGGTGGGCCGCGATCTCGACCACCGTTTCCCCGAACGCACCCGTTACGAGGGCGATCCGGGGACGCATCCGGCGCTGGAGGTGCGGGACTGGACCGTGCACCACCCCATCGACCAGCAGCGCAAGGTGGTCGACGGGGTCTCGTTCCAGGTCCGCAGGGGGGAGATCGTCGGTCTCGCCGGGCTGATGGGCGCCGGCCGCACCGAGCTGGCGATGAGCGTCTTCGGGCGCTCCTACGGCCGCGACATCAGCGGCACCGTCCTCAAGGACGGCCGGGAGATCCGGACCCGGACGGTGCCGGAGGCGGTCGGGCACGGCATCGCGTACGTGACCGAGGACCGCAAGCGCTACGGGCTGAACCTGATCGACACGATCGGCCGGAACATCACGCTGAGCGCGCTGTCCAAGGTTTCCAACCGCGGCTTCGTCGACGGGCACGAGGAGCGGCGGGTCGCCGAGTCGTACCGCGCTTCGATGAACATCAAGGCGCCGACCGTCTTCGAGCAGGTCGGCCGGCTCTCGGGCGGCAACCAGCAGAAGGTCGTCCTCAGCAAGTGGATCTTCGCGGGTCCCGAGGTGCTGATCTTGGACGAGCCGACCCGCGGCATCGACGTCGGTGCCAAGTACGAGATCTACACCGTCATCGACCGGCTGGCCGCGCAGGGCAAGGCGGTCGTCCTGATCTCCTCCGAACTGCCCGAACTGCTCGGTATGTGCGACCGGGTCTACACGATGGCGGCCGGCCGGCTGACCGGCGAGGTGCCGAGGGCCGAGGCGACCCAGGAAGTCCTGATGCGCCACATGACCAGGAACGTGAGGTAGTCGCCATGGGTCAGGACACCACCGGGGCGCTGCTGCTGGAAGCGGCGCGGCGCAACATGCGGCAGTACGGGATGCTCGTCGCGCTCTGTCTGATCGTCGTCCTGTTCGAGATATGGACCGACGGCGTGCTCCTCAAGCCCAACAACGTCACCAATCTGGTGCTGCAGAACAGCTACATCCTGGTCCTCGCCATCGGCATGATGATCGTCATCATCGCGGGCCACATCGATCTCTCGGTCGGCTCGCTGGCCGCCTTCGTCTCGGCCGCCTGCGCGGTGATGATGGTGGAGCACCAGGTCCCCTGGGTGCTCGCGCTGGTGCTGGGGCTCGCCATCGGGGCGGTCGCCGGGGCCTGGCAGGGCTTCTGGATCGCGTACGTCGGCATTCCGTCGTTCATCGTGACGCTCGCGGGCATGCTGCTCTTCCGCGGCGGCACCCAGATCCTGCTCGGGTCGCGGTCGCTCGGTCCGTTCCCGGAGGGCTTCCAGAAGATCTCGACGGGCTATCTGCCCGAGGTCGGCCCGGACACGAACTACCACAATCTGACGCTGCTGCTGGGCCTCGCGCTGCTGGCCTTCGCCGTCTTCCAGGAGGTCAGGGACCGGCGCAGGCAGCGGGCCTACGAGCTGGAGGTGCTGCCCCGCAATCTGTTCCTGCTCAAGTGCGGGGCGCTGGCCGCCGCCGTGCTCGCCTTCACGATGACGCTGGCCAGCTACCGCGGCGTCCCCGTCGTCCTGCTGCTGCTCGCCGCGCTGCTCATCGGGTTCGGCTTCGTCATGCGCAACGCGATCGTGGGCCGTCATGTGTACGCGCTCGGCGGCAACCAGGCGGCGGCGAAGCTCTCCGGGGTCAAGGACCGGCGGGTCACCTTCCTGGTCTTCGTCACCATGGGGGTGCTCGCCGCACTGGCCGGGATCGTGTACGCGGCCCGGCTCAACGCGGGTGTGCCGCAGGCCGGGGTCAACTTCGAACTGGAGGCCATCGCCGCGGCCTTCATCGGCGGCGCCTCGATGAGCGGCGGTGTCGGCACGGTGTTCGGGGCCGTCATCGGCGGTCTGGTGCTCGGCGTGCTCAACAACGGCATGTCCCTGGTGGGCGTCGGCACCGACTACCAGCAGGTCATCAAGGGTCTCGTGCTGCTGGCCGCCGTCGGCTTCGACGTGTGGAACAAACGAAAGGTGGGTGGCTGACGCGCGGCGGGCCCGCCCTCTCGGCGATGATCGGTACCGGCCGGGTGACCTCCGCGCCGACCGACACGAAGGGCGGTTCACTGGATGAGGCTGACGATTCTGGGCGGTGGCGGTTTCCGGGTGCCCCTGGTGTACGGCGCGCTGCTCGGCGACCACGGCGAGGGCCGGATCACCCGGGTCACGCTGTACGACGTCGACCGGGGGCGGCTCGGCGCCGTCGCCCGGGTGCTGGCCGAGCAGGCGGCGGGCGTGCCGGGGGCGCCGGAGGTCGTCGCCACCACGGATCTGGACGAGGCGCTGCTCGGCGCCGACTTCGTCTTCTCCGCGATCCGGGTCGGCGGGCTGGAAGGGCGCGCCGCGGACGAGCGGATCGCCCTGGCCGAGGGGGTGCTCGGGCAGGAGACGGTCGGCGCGGGCGGTATCGCGTACGGGCTGCGCACGGTCCCCGTCGCCGTCCGTATCGCCGAGCGGGTGGCGGCGCTGGCGCCCGACGCCTGGGTCATCAACTTCACCAACCCGGCGGGGCTCGTCACCGAGGCCATGTCGCGGGTGCTCGGTGACCGGGTCATCGGGATCTGCGACTCACCGGTGGGGCTCGGCCGGCGGGTCGCCCGGGTGCTGGGCGCCGATCCGGATCAGGTCTGGATCGACTATGTGGGGCTGAACCATCTGGGCTGGCTGCGCGGGCTGCGGGTGGCGGGCAGGGACGAGCTGCCCCGGCTGCTGGCCGACCCGGCGGCGCTGGGCTCCTTCGAGGAGGGCCGGCTGTTCGGCCCCGAGTGGCTGGCCTCGCTCGGTGCGATCCCCAACGAGTATCTGCACTACTACTACTTCAACCGCGAGACCGTACAGGCCTACCGGTCAGCCGAACGCACCCGTGGCGCCTTCCTCCGCGACCAACAGGCGGGTTTCTACGCCGGGTTGGCCGGACCCGAGAGCACGGGGTCCGCGCTGGACGCGTGGCACCGTACGCTCTCCGAGCGCGAGGCCACGTACATGGCGGCCAACCGTACGGCGGCCGGGGTGGGCGAACGGGACTCCGCCGACCTGGAGCCGGGCGGCTACGAGAAGGTCGCGCTCGACCTGATGCGGGCCGTCGCACGTGACGAGCGGGCGACCCTGATCCTGAACGTCCGCAACGGCACGACGCTGCGGGTGCTGGACGCCGACGCGGTCATCGAGGTGCCGTGCCTGGTCGACGCGAACGGCGCGCATCCGATGACGGTCGGTCAACTTCCCGGCCACGCGGTGGGGTTGGTCACCGCGGTCAAGGCGGTCGAGCGCGAGGTCCTGGAAGCGGCGAGCGGCGCCTCACGGGCGAGCGCGGTCAAGGCGTTCGCCCTGCATCCCCTGGTCGACTCGGTGACGGTGGCCCGGCGGCTGCTGGACGGCTACACGGCGGCGCACCCGGGGCTCGGCTATCTGCGGCGGAGCTGAGTCGCCCGGCTCGGACCGCGTCCGGAAATGACGCGTGCGATGCCGCAGCGCACCTGAAAAGTGCTGCGGCACCGCACGCGTACCCCACCCGTTCTCTCTATGGTTTGCGTGCCACGCCCGCGTAGCCCGGTATCGGTTCGCCGCCGGGTGCGGAGGTGGCCTCTCCCGGATCCGGACGCCACCGCTCGGCCAACGCGACGCCCGGCTCGACGAGTTCGAGTCCGGTGAAGAACTCGGCGAACTCGTCACGAGAGCGCAGGGCCAGCGTGAGGCCCCGGTTCTCGTACAGGGAGCGGGCCTGTTCCGCGCTGTCCGGGGTGAAGTCCCCCGTTGCGTGGGAAAGGACGAGATAGCTGCCCGGAGACAGCGGTTCGAGCAGTCGCCGCACCAGGTCGTGCGCGCCGTCCTCGTCGGAGACGAAGTGCAGCAGCGCGACGAGCGACAGGGCGACAGGCCTGTCGAAGTCCAGGATCCCGGCCGCGGCCTCGATGATGGCATCGGGTTCGCGGGCGTCGGCCTGGACGTACTCCGTGGCGCCCTCCTGGGTGCTGCGGAGCAGCGCCTCTGCGTGCCGGAGGACTATCGGGTCGTTGTCGGTGTAGACGACACGGGAATCGGGGGCGACCTCCTGGGCGATCTGATGGAGATTCGGTTGGGTCGGGATACCCGTCCCGATGTCCAGATACTGCCGTACTCCGCCGGTGGTACCGAGCCAGCGGGTGGCGCGGTGCATGAAGCCCCGGTTGACCTTGGCCATCTCGTGCGCCCTGGAGTCCAGGGTGAGCAGCTGCCGCCCCATCTCCTCGTCGACGGGATAGTTGTCCCGCCCGCCGAGGAGCCAGTCGTACACCCGGGCCGGATGCGGCTTGCTGGTGTCGATGGGGAGGTGCCCGGTCATGCGCGCTCCATGAGTCTCAGGGTCTGTGGGCAGGATCTGCGGAACAGGAGTGGCTGCGGATCAGGTCAGCAGGAAGTCCGCCTGCCCTGACTTGGCCCCCTGGATGAAGGCCTCGATCTCGCCGGTCGTGTAGATCAGTGCGGGGCCTTCAGGGTCGGCCGACTGACGCACCGCGACTCTGCCGTCGGCCAGCTTCATGGCCTCGATGCAGTTGCCGCCGTTGCCGCCGCTCCACGGCTTGTGCCAGCCATCGGCGCCAAGGTCGGTGGCGGGCATGCCGTTGTATATGGGATCCATTCACAGCTCCTTGCGGACATCCTTGAGGATCTCCTTCGTGCGTTGTGCAGTCGCGGCCTGCGCCGCCATCCGGTCCATGACCTCCAGGTGAGTGGCCACCTCCGGGCGTGCGTCGAGATAGACCGCGCCCGTCAGGTACTCGCTGAAGACCATGTCCGGAAGTTCTGGTACAGCGAAACGGAAGATCACGAACGGCCCGTAGGTGCCGGGATGGTGCCCGCTCGCGAATTCCGCGATCTGTAGCGTCACATTGGGCAGGTCGGCGGCTTCGAGCAGCCGGTCGATCTGCTCCAGCATGATGTCCGGGTCGTCACCGACGGGCCGGCGCAGCACCGTCTCGTCCATGACCACCCAGAATCTCGGTGCGTCCTCCCGGGTGAGCAGCGACTGGCGCTCCATCCGGAGTGCCACGTGCCGTTCCATCTCCGCCGGCTGGGCCTGCCCCACGGCCCCCGCGTGCATGACGGACCTGGCGTACCCCTCCGTCTGGAGCAGCCCGGGAACGAAGTGCGGTTCGTAGGCCCGCAGGAGGGATGCGGCGCCCTCCAGGCTGACATACATGCTGAACCAGTCCGGCAGGATGTCGTGGAAGCGCTGCCACCAGCCGGGCTTGTTCGCCTCCTCCGTGAGGTCGACGAACGCGTCCGACTCCTCCTGAGCGACCCCGTAGGCCCTGAGCAGCACCTGTACATACGGGATCTTCAGCGTGACCTCGGCCGTCTCCATCCTGCGGATCGTGGCCGGCGCCACGCGGAGCAGCTTGGCGGCCTCTTCGCGTTTCAGGCCGGACCGCTCGCGCAGGTCCTGCAGACGTCTGCCGAGCACGACCTGACCCACGGTCGGGGCTGACCGCGGTTCACTCACTTTGGAGACCTCCCCACGCACGATTGGCAGCAGTCTGCCATGACTCCACGACGAAGAACACGGCACTCTGGAATTTTCAGAGTGCCACTTGCCAAGTGTCCCCGACGGGTGGAGAGTGGATGAGTGAACCAGTTCACGCGATTGTCGCGCTGTGCCGTGGGAGAGGCGTCACGCGCAGCAGTCGCTTCCCCACCGTTAGGAATCGGTCGTGGCACCTGGTAACGCGCTCACCCCCCAGCTGATCACCGTGTGCCCTGGCAACGTTGTCCGACGCTACGGATTCGAGTTGCCCGCCCGTGCGGAGTCGGTAAGCCGTGCTAGAAAACTGACCCAGGACCGGCTACGCCGGTGGGAGGTGGCCGAGGAGACCTGTGAGACCGCCGTCCTGGTGGTGTCGGAGCTGGTCACCAACGCCGTGGTGCACGCCGCCGGCGACCACGTCATCTGCGAGATACGCGAGGAGCAGGGGCGGCTGCGGATAGCGGTCGAGGACCAGGGTTACGGACCGACCGGCCCCCAGCTGCACCGCGCGGCCGAGGACGAAGGCGGACGGGGACTCTTTCTCGTCGATTCGATGTGCAGCTGCTGGGGAGCGCACGACACATCCGGATACGGACCCGGGCGTGTCGTCTGGGCCGAGCTCTCACCGGAGAAGGAGACGGAGGCCCCGTGCTGAGGACCGCGCTGCACCGCTTCACCCAGGGCCTGCGCGCCGAGCACGCCGGCCGGGTGCAGCTTCCGCTGCCGGCCACTCTCCCGGCCTCGCTGGGCTGTGACGCGGTGGGCGTCCCGGCCCGGCACGGTTTCCGGCTGATGGCCCGGTTGCCGCGCAGCGGCTGTGTCTTCGCCGACGCGGACTGGTGGTGGTGGATCGTCCCCGCCGGCTCCGACCTGGAGCTGGCCTGGCCCGAGCCCGCCCGCTACGTGGAGGGGACCAGCGTGCCGGCGGCGCGCCCCCGGCTGATCCACTGGCCGGACGACCCGACGCCGTACACGCCGCCGATCCCCTTCTACCTCATGGTGTGCCAGCTGGCCGGCACGGCGCCCGCCTGGGACTCGCAGGTCCCGCGCACCGTACCGACCCCTCGCTGACCGCCTCTCCCGGCCGGCTCTCCCGGCCCGGGCAGAGCCGCCAAGGCCGTCAGGGCTGTCAGGGCTGTCAGGGCTGACCGAGTACGAACAGCGCCGCGCGTGCCACCGCGGCGTCCGGGCTCTCCCAGCCCCGTACCCGCACCGTCACGCTCTCGCCCGGCAGCAGCGTCAGCAGCCCCTGGTCGGCCACGGCCGCAGGGGCGAGCCTGTCCGCCTGGAGCAGCAGGTCCCGCAGCAGCGTGTGCGCGGTGATCACGACGCCCACGCCCTCTCCCGTACCGTCGTCGGGCGCCAGCGCCACCTCGTACTCCGGCACGGGGTAGCGGAACGCGAGGTCGCGGACCGGTACGTGCAGGGCGCGCAGTCCGTCCGCGTCCGCGACGAGGTACTCCTCCCCGGAAGCCGCGTCGGGCAGCAGCGCGTCCGGCACCGGCGCGCTCGCGACCGTACGGGCCTCGGCGACCAGCGTCACCCGCTCCCGGCCGAGCACGTCGCCCGCCGCCGACATCCGCCGCAGCTCCACCTCGGCGTGCCACGGCCGCGCCGACTGGTTGACGGCGTGGACGACCGGGCGTCCTTCCCTGAGCTGTACGGTCAGCAGCCGGTCGGCGTAGAGCCTGCGCAGCTCGTACCAGAGCGGTTTCAGCCTGGCGTCGCCGTCGACGGCCGCCCACGAGGTCACCGGCCAGCAGTCGTTGAGCTGCCAGACCACGGCGCCCGCGCTCAACGGCCAGTGCGAGCGCCAGTGTTCGACGCCCGTGGCCACCGCGCGCACCTGGTTGACCTGCGTCAGGTAGTGCCAGCGGTCGAAGTCTTCCGGGATCTCGAAGTGCCTGGCGAGACCGCGCTCCAGCTTGCCGTTGCCGTCGGACGCCTTCTGGTGGTGCAGCATCCCCGGTGAGTCCGGGCGCAGTTCCTCCCCGGGCAGGGCGCGCCGCAGCGTCGCGTGTGCGGGCGGCGCCTGCCAGCCGAACTCCGCGACGAAGCGCGGGACTTCGTCGAGGTAGTCGGTGTAGTCGGCGACGTTCCAGACGTCCCAGGAGTGCGTGACGCCGTGCGCCGGGTCGTTGGGGTGGTGGTCCCACGACCCCGACCAGGGGCTGCCGGCCCAGTACGGCCGGGTCGGGTCGGTGTCGGCGACCACCCGCGGCAGCAGTCCCAGGTAGTAGCCCTCGCCCCAGGAGTCGCCCGCCAGCCGCTCCTCCCAGCCCCAGTCCCGGAACGCCCACAAGTTCTCGTTGTTGCCGTTCCACAGCACCAGACTGGCGTGCGGCATGAGCCGCGCGACGTTCTCCCGTGCCTCCGCCTCGATCTCGGAGCGCAGCGGCTGCTCCTCCGGGTAGGCGGCGCAGGCGAAGAGGAAGTCCTGCCAGACCATCAGGCCCAGTTCGTCGCAGACGTCGTAGAAGTCGTCACGCTCGTAGATACCGCCGCCCCAGACGCGTACCAGGTCCACATGGGCCTCGGCGGCCTGGCTCAGGCGCTCGCGGTAGCGCTCCGTCGTCACCCGGGAGGGGAAGATGTCCTCCGGGATCCAGTTCACGCCGCGGACGAACAGCCGCTCGCCGTTGACGACGAACGTGAAGCCGCTGCCGTGCGCGTCGGCCGAGGTGTCGATCTCGACGGTACGGAAGCCGACGCGGCGTGACCACCGGTCGAGGGCGGCGCCGTCCTCGTCGTGCAGGGTGACCTCGCAGTCGTACAGCGGCTGCGCGCCATGGCCGTTGGGCCACCACAGGTCGACGTCCGGTACGACGGCGGTCACCGTCGCCGCGTCCCCGTCGAAGCTCCCGGAGACCTCCTGGCCGCCGACCCGGACGGTGGCGGTGAGCGTACGGCCCGCCGCCCGGTCGGTGCGCTCCACGTCGAGCCGGATCTCCACCCGCCCGGCGGATCCCTCGACGGTGACCAGCGGGCGTACCCGGTCCAGCCGCGCCGTGGACCAGTGGTCGAGCCGTACGTCCTTCCAGATGCCCGCGGTGACCAGGATCGGTCCCCAGTCCCAGCCGAAGGCGCAGGCCATCTTGCGGATGAAGGGCGCCGCCTCGGGATACGCCTCACGGCGCGCCCCGATCTGTTCCCTGACGGCGTCGGCCGCGGCGTAGGCCGAGGTGAACCGTACGGAGACCGGGGTCGCAGCGCCGCCGGCCGCGTACCGGCCGGTGATGTCGAACCGGTAGCCGCGGTGCATGTTGGCCGTCCGGCCGATCACCTCGCCGCCGACGCTGATCTCGGCGGCCGTGTCCAGCCCTTCGAAGACCAGGTCGGTCCGCTCGTGCGCCGTGTCGCGCGCGCCGAGCGTCGTCTCGTACTCCCAGTCGGTGCGGCCCACCCAGTCGACGTCGAGTTCGTTCCGTCCGATGAACGGGTCGGGGATCCGGCCCGCCGCGAGCAGGTCGGTGTGGACACAGCCCGGCACCTGGGCGGGCAGCGCCTCCCCTTCGTGCCGCAGCGTCCAGCCCTCGGTGTGGGGAACCGCTTCCCTGCTGCGGGGGCGGTGGTTGTCGGTATTCATGGTGATCACCTCACGACTCGCGATTTCGTGCGTTCAGGCCTGTCGTTCAGAGCTGCCGTTCCGGGCTGCCGTTCAGAGCCGTCGTTCAGGGCTGTACGCGCCGGACCTCGAAGAGCAGGGCCTGCGCGGGGGCCAGCGTGGGCAGCGGCACCCCGGCGCCGGCGAGCACGGCGCCGGGCAGGGTGACCCAGCCGTCGAGTGCGGCGGTGTACCACGCGGGGCCCGACACCTGGTGGGCCACCGGCAGGCCCGCGTCGTCGCGGACCCGTATCTCGTAGCGCGCCGCCGGGTCGAGGCCGGGCAGCCGGGTCCTGCCCGACTGGCCGTCGCCCGACGTCCCGGTCCTGGCCCAGCAGTAGAGCGCCGAGCCGCCGTCGGCCGCGACCACGCCGTGCAGCAGTACGGCGTCGTCCGCCAGGTCGGCGCGGACCACGCGACCGCTGTGCAGCAGCGCCCGTACCGCCTTGTACAGCGCCACCCAGCGGCGCAGCGCGGTCAGTTCCTCCGGTGTGCGGGCGGTCAGGTCGTCCTCGATCCCCGCGTGCCCGAAGAGCGCGGTGAGCTGACGGAACGACGCGTCGGTCACCCGGCCCGTGGTGTGGCTGCGGGGGCCGCCGACATGGGTGCCGATCAGCTCGGGCGGCAGCAGCTGGCCGGTCCAGCGCTGCACCGACTGGCGCTCGACCGGGTCGTTGCAGTCGGACGCCCAGACCCGGTCGGTGCGGGCGAGGATGCCGAGGTCGACCCTGGCCCCGCCGGACGAGCAGCTTTCGATCTCCAGCCGGGGGTGGCGCTCCTTGAGTGCGTCCAGCAGCCGGTAGGCGGCCTCGGTCTGGGCGTGCACACCCGGCCGGTCCTGACCGCCGGGACCTCGGCCGACCGCTTCGTGCAGATCGCGGTTGTGGTCCCATTTGAGGTAGTCGATCCGGTAGCGGGTGACCAACTCGTCCAGCGACGTGAGGAGATGAGCGAAGGCGTCGTCGTGCGCCAGGTTCAGTACGTACTGATGGCGCGCGCTCGGGCCGAGGCCCACGGACGGGCCGAGGATCCACTCGGGGTGCTCGGTGGCCAGCCGCGAGTCGAGGTTGACCATCTCGGGTTCGACCCAGAGGCCGAACTGCATGCCGTGGCCGTGCACCCGGTCGGCCAGCGGTCCCAGTCCGCCGGGCCACACCTCGGGGTCCACGGCCCAGTCGCCGAGTCCCGCCGTGTCGTCACGGCGGCCGGTGAACCAGCCGTCGTCCAGGACGAGCCGTTCCACCCCGATGTCCGCCGCCCGCTCGGTGAGTGCCAGCAGCCGGTCGACGCGGTGGTCGAAGTAGACCGCCTCCCAGGTGTTCAGCGTGAGCGGGCGCGGCGTCACCGGGTGCTGGGGACGGGCCCTGAGCAGGGCGTGGAACCGGTCGGCGAGCGCGTCGAGGCCCTGGTCCGACCAGACGAAGTGGCAGACGGGCGCCGTGTAGCTCTCCCCCGGTGCGAGACGGATCTCGCCGGGGGCGAGGGACTCGCCGCCGCCGAGGACCGCGCCGTGCACCCCGGCGCCTTCCGGTGAACGCTCGGCCAGCCAGCGCTGGTTGCCGCTCCAGGCCACATGCAGGCCCCACACCTCACCGGTGCGGAAGCCGAAGCCCGGCACCCCGACGGTGAGCAGATGGGGCGCGTCCTGTCCCGGCTTGCCCCGGCGTACCTCCCTGACATGGCTGCCGTGCGCGAGGGTGCCGCGCTGGGGTGCCCGCTCGCGGCACCACTTGCCGGTGAAGTCGAGGATCTCGACGGCCCGTGCGGGCAGCGGCAGCAGCGTGGTCACCCCGGCCAGGTCGTACGGGGTGGCGTCCTGACCGTCCGTCAGGACCTGCCGGGTGAGTTCGGTCCGCACGCTCAGCACCCCGGAGAGCTCCAGCAGGTAGCCGAGCGTGATGTCGAGTTCGCTGACGTCGTCGGCGAGTTGGAGCACCAGCTCGCCCGCGCTCTCGTGCGCGACGACCAGCCGCAGCCGGGGGGTGGTCGCGACGCCGCTTCGGTGGCCCTGGTGGGCGGGGGTGCCGGACCAGTTCTCGGCCTCGGTCGGCCAGACGGTGAACTGCCGTACGGAGTCGGGCGCGTTGTTGAGGACGACGCCTTCGGCGGTGCGGCTGAGCGCCGCGAGGTCGTCGTCCGTCAGGGGGCCGAGGTCCGCGCCCCAGTGCAGTACGCGGGGCAGCGGCCCGGTCAGCTCGACGGCGAAGCTCACTCCGGCCGCGCGCAGATGGGCGATCCGCGCGGTGGTGCGGGTCATGCGGTGGGTCCTTTCGAATCAGCGGACACGACCTGGGCCCTGTCCGGTCGACCGCCGCGGGCCCGCGAAGATCGGCCGGACAGGGCCTAGTCCTTCACGGCCAGGAGCTTCTTGGTCTGCTGGGTCATGTCCTTGAATATCTCGTCGTTCGCGTCGTGCGCGAAGAAGTTCTGGAACATCGGCTCCAGCACCGAGCCGATGGCCGTGCCGTTCGCGTAGGGCGGGTAGGCCAGGAGTTCACCGTCCTTCTCCGCCTTGATGAAGACCGACAGGTCGACCCCCTTCGTCGCCATGGACCTCGCCGAAGCGTCCATGGAAGCCGGGATGGAGGGGAAGAAGCTGCCGGACGCCGACGCCTTGGACTGGCACGCCTCCGAACCCATGTAGGAGACCCACTTCCAGGTCAACGCGGGGTGCTTGGTGCCGGTCCAGATGACGTTCCCGTTGGAGTTGCTGCTCGTGCCGCGCTTGCCGCCAGGGCCGGCCACGTTCGGCGAGATACCGACCTTGAGCTTCGGGAGCTGGGCGAACTGGGTGGCCTCCCAGGAGCCGCCCGGGTAGATCGCCACCTTGCCCGAGCCGATCATGTCCGTACCGCTGGGGGTGTTGCCCGCCGAGGCGAACTCGCCGTCCTTCGGGGCGAATCCACGGTCCGTGAGCTGCCGGAAGTAGTTCATCGTCCGCACGAAGCGCGGGTCGGCGTAGTCGAACTTGCCGGGCCAGGACGGCTTGTCACCGAGCCGCCAGCCGAGCGACGAGACGAACGGGCTCCAGGTGGTCTGGCCCGTGAAGTCCTTCGTGGCCATCGTCCCGATGCCGTAGGTCTTGACGTGCTTCTTGTCGAAGCCCGGCTGGTCGCCGCGCACGCCCTTCTTGTCGACGGTCAGATGGGCGACCATCTTCTGGAACGTACCGCCGTCGTCCGGGTTCCAGTTGAGCGCCCTGACGTCGGCGGGGGTGTAGCCGGCCTTCTTCAGCATGTCCTCGTTGAAGTAGAGCGCGGCGGACGCCCAGTCCATGGGCAGCCCGTACTGCTTGCCGTCGGTGTACTTCCACGCGTCCACACCGACCGAGAACTTGCCGATGTCGAAGTGGGTCTTCTTCATCAGCTCGTCCAGCGGCATCAGCTGCTTCAGCGAGGCGTACTGCTGGAGGTACTGGACGCTGTTCATGAACGCGTCCGGCGCGGTGCCCGCGACGAAGCCCGCCAGCAGTTTGGTGAAGTAGTCCGCGCTGTCGTACTGCGAGATCTTCACCGTGACCCCGGGGTTGGCCGCCTCGAAGGCGGTCGCGCACTCCTGGTAGCCGGCCGCCTGTTTGTCGTCCCAGGTCCACCAGTTGAGTGTGGTCCGGCCCGCCGGACCCGCGTCCGCGCCGCAGCCGCTGAGCAGTGCGGCGGTCGCCGAGAGGACCAGGCCGGCGGTGAGCTTGGCCCGTACGCGTCGTGTGAACCGGATCGTCATCGTTCCTCGATTTCCTGGGCCGGTGCGGAGCGGAAGGCGGCGAGCGCGTCGGCCACGTCCTGCGCGCCGCCCGCCTCGTGTCCGTTGAACTCCCACGTACGGATCGACTTGGGCCCCCGGTAGGCGTGGTAGGCGCCGAAGGCGGTGGACGGCGGGCAGATGTCGTCCATCAGCCCGGTGGAGAAGTGGCCGGGCGCCTGGGCCCTGCGGGCGAAGCCGACGCCGTCGAAGTAGCCGAGCGTGCTGAGGACGGCGTCCGCGGCATGCCGGCGCGCGCCGAGGTAGCCGGTGAGTTCGGCATAGGGGAAGGTGCCGGTGACGGCGAGCGCGCGGCGGATGTCGGTCAGGAACGGCGCCTGGAAGTGTCCGGCCGCCAGGTCCGGCACCAGACCGGCGGCGGCGAGCGCGATGCCCGCGCCCTGGCTGTTGCCGGTGACGGCGACCCGCGCCGGGTCGACGGTGTCCAGGGTGCGTACCGCGTCGATCGCGCGGACCGCGTCGGTGAAGACCCGCCGGTAGTAATACGTCTCCTTGTCCTCGACGCCCCGGGTGAGGAAGCCCGGGTACGCCGGGCCGCTGCCGACCGGGTCGGCGGTGTCGCCGCCCGCGTGCGCGCCGCCCTGGCCGCGCGTGTCCATCAGCAGGTGCGCGTAACCGGCACTGGCCCACACCAGGTCGTCGTACGGGCCGCCCCGGCCGCTGCCGTACCCGTGGAACTGCACGACGGCGGGCAGCGGGCCCCCGCGCTCGGCGGGCAGCCGCAGCCAGGCGTGCACGGGGTGCCCGCCGTAACCGGCGAAGACCAGGTCGTACACCTCTACCGTGCGCAGTTCGGTGCGGACGGGCGTCAGCACCGGGTCGCCGCCCGCCGCGCGCGCCTCGGTGAGCGTGGCGCCCCAGAACGCGTCGAAGCCCTCGGGTTCCCGGTAGCCGCTGCGGTACGCGTGCAGCCCCGGCAGGTCCAGGTCGCTCAGCATGCGGGCGCCAGCTTCCCGTCGAGGACGATCTCCTGGCCGGCCGCGATCCGGACCGAGACCAGCGCGTCCCCGTGGCGCAGCCGGACCGGGCTCGTCCCGTCGCCGGAGATCCGGCGGACGGTCACCGAAGTGAGCGTGCCGTCCTGCCAGTCGAGGTCGGTCTCCAGACCGCCCCGGCAGCGCAGCCCGCGCGCCTGTCCCGCCGGCCATCGCGCGGGCAGGGCGGGAAGCAGGGTGATTGTCTCGCCGTGGCTCTGCACGACGAGTTCGGCGAGGGCGGCGGTGAAGCCGAGGTTCCCGTCGATCTGGAAGGGCGGATGGCTGCTGAAGAGGTTCGGCAGCAGACCGCCCCACCGCGAGCCGTCGACCGGGGCGTGTTCCGCCGGGTCGTACGACAGCGGGCGTACGGCTTCCAGGAAGAGGTCCCTGGCGATGTCGCCGTCGCCGAGGCGGGCGCGCAGCGCGATCTTCCACGCCCAGGACCAGCCCATCGCGCCCGGCCCGCGCCGGTCGAGCACCGTGCGGGCCGCCGCGGCGAGTTCGGGGGTGGTGTCCGGGTCGATCTGGCCGAGCGGGTAGACGGTGACCAGCTGTGACATGTGCCGGTGCGCCGGGTCGACCTCGGGCAGGTCGGTCGCCCACTCCTGGAGCCAGCCGCCCTCGGTGACGGCGGGGGTGCGCAGCCGGGGCAGCGCCGCCCTGATCTCCGTACAGAGCGGGTCGTCGATGCCGAGCACGTCGGCCGCGGCCAGACAGCGCTCGAACAGGGCCCTGATCAGGCCCATGTCCATGGTGGTCGAGCGGGTCAGGGACGCGGGGGTGCCGGCGGCCGAGCGGAAGAGGTTCTCGGGCGAGGTTGCGGGGAGGGTGTCGAGCTGTCCGTCGTCGCCCTCGACCAGCCAGTCGAGACAGAAGGCCGCCTGGCCGCTCAGCAGCGGCCAGCCGCGCTCGCGCAGAAAGTCCGCGTCGCGGGTGAAGTCGTAGCGGTCCCAGCCGTGTTGGACCAGCCAGGCACCGCCCATCAACCAGAATGCCCAAGAGGGGTTGCCGTGTTGCCTGCCGACCGGCAGGGACCAGCCCCACATGTCGGTGTTGTGGTGGGTGACCCAGCCACGGGCCGCGTACAGCTCGCGGGCGACCGGGGCGCCGTTCTCCGCCGCCCGGTCCAGCAGGTCGAACAGCGGCAGATGGCAGTCACCGAGTCCGGTCACCTCGGCGGCCCAGTAGTTCATCTCCGTGTTGATGTTGACGGTGTAGTTGGACGACCAGGGCGGCCGCAGTTCTGCGTTCCAGATGCCCTGGAGGTTGGCGGGCGGCCCCGCGCCCGCGCGTGACGCGGAGGCCAGCAGATAGCGGCCGAGCTGGAACATCACCGTGGCGGCGAGCGCGTCGTCCGCGCCGGAGAGGAGATCGCGCTCGACGTCGAAGGTGCCGCTCCCGCGCTGTCCGACGCGCAGCGAGGTGGCGCCGAGCAGTGCGCGCAGGTCCCGCTGATGCTCCGTCATGAGCTGCTCGGCGCCCAAGGCGAGGGCAAGTTCGGCCCGGGTGGCCGCGTGCGCGCGGTGGCCGGCGCGGGTCCTGCCGTCCTGGCCGGGGGTGTGCGTACGGGACCAGAAGTCGGCGCCCGCCGTGGAGGAGGCGACGGTGATCAGTGCGCGGGTCATCCCGCGCACGGCCCAACCGCCGTCCCGCGCCGTGACGTCGCCGTCGGTGTCGACACGGACGGCGAGCGCCGCGTACGGGTCGTAGCCCGCGCGCTCGGGGCCCTCGGACGTCGACTCGTCGGCGTACCGCAGCGGTTGGGCCATGTCCTCCTCGTGCAGCGGCGCGCCGTCGACCGGGACGGCCACACCGATGAGGATGCCCGACTCCCCCGTCTCGCGGTGGAGTTCGCGCAGCGGGCTGGCGAGGTCCAGGGCCAGGTCGACCTGACCGTCCGTCACGGCGATCTCGACGCACAGGGCGCCGGCGGGCCGGTCGGCCCAGGTCTGTCGGCGCAGGGTCCGGGCGCCGTACCGGATCTCCTCCTCGACGACACCGTTGTCGAGGTTGAGGGTGCGGCCCGTGAAGCTGCCGGGCTCCGCCGCTTCGAGCCTCATGGTGAGGTCGGCGAAGGGCAGGAACTCCTGGGTGTAGTCGCCTTCGAAGGACATCACCAGGGCTTCGGCGCGCGGGTGGTCGCCCGCCGTGACGGCGGCGCGGATCTCGGCGAGCCGTTCGGGTCCCGCACCGGCGGCGCGCACCGCGTCCAGGGCCTGCGCCGGGCCTTCGGGGGTGCCGGACCAGAGGGTCGAGTCGTTGAGCTGGATCCTGGCGGTTTCGACGCCGCCGAAGACCATGGCACCGAGCCTGCCGTTGCCGACGGGCGCCGCCTCGTTCCAGTCGGCGGCGGGCCGTGCCCAGTGGAGCCGCAGATCGTCGGGGGTGCTGACGGGTTTCACAGATCCGTACATGGGTCCGTACTTCCTACTTCAGGCCGGTGAAGCCGATGGAGTTGACGATGCGGCGGCCGAAGACCATGAACAGCACGAGCATCGGCAGGGCGGCGATGAGGGTCGCCGCCATCAGCCCGGCCCAGTCGGGCGCGGCCTGCGGGGACGACTGCTTGAAGACGCCGAGGGCGAGGGTCAGCGGCCTGGCGTGCTCGCCGTTGGTGACCAGCAGGGGCCAGAAATAGTCGTTCCAGGTGTTGATGAACGTCAGCAGGGAGAGCGTCGCGATCGGGGCGGCCGTCATCGGCAGGGTGATCTTGAAGAAGATCCGCATCCGGGAGGCGCCGTCCACGATCGCGGCCTCCTCGATCTCGGTGGAGAGCCCGAGCATGAACTGCCGCAGGAAGAAGACGTTGAACGCGGAGAACAGGGCGCCCGGCAGGATCAGTCCGGCGAACGAGTCCATCAGCCCGAGGTTGCGTACGAGCACGAAGTTCGGCAGCAGGGTGAGGATCCCGGGCACCATCAGCGCGCAGAGCAGGACCGTGAAGACCGCGTCACGGCCCTTCCAGCGCAGCCGGGAGAAGGCGTAGGCGGCCATCGCCGAGAAGAAGACGACCAGCGCGGTCTGGACGGTGGCGTAGACGATCGAGTTGCGCAGGTAGAGCGCGGTGTCGAGGGAGGCGCCGGAGCCGCCCTGCGACTGGGCCTCGGCGGTCGAAGCGAGGCCGAGGGCCCGTTTGAAGGCGCCGACGGTGAAGTCGACGGGGAGCAGGGACGACGGATCCGTGGGCAGGGCCACGTTGTTGGAGAAGGCCGTCCGCAGGATCCAGTAGAACGGGAAGATGGTGACGACGAGCACGACGACGACATAGATCCAGGCGACGGCCTTGCCGGGGGAGAATCGCGGGCGCGCTCCCGCTGCCGGGCGCGGCCCGGCTGTCGTGGCGGATGACGACAGGGTGGACATGGTCCGGCTCCTCAGCTCAGGTCGGATTCGTTGGCGCGGGCCAGCCGCATCTGGGTGAAGGTGATCGCGATGAGCATCACGAACAGCGCCAGCGACATCGTCGAGGCGTAGCCGAAGTCCAGTTCCCCGAAGGCTTTCTCGTAGATGTACATCTGGAGCACGTTGGAGGCGTTGGCCGGGCCGCCCTTGGTCGTGACCTGCACGATGTCGAAGACCTGGAAGGATCCGATGACGGTCAGGATCACCACCATGACCAGGATCGGCCGCAGCAGCGGCACCGTCAGCCTGCGGAACATCTGCATCTCGCTCGCCCCGTCGAGCCGGCCCGCCTCGTAGACCGTCGGCGGGATGGTCTGCAGCCCGGCGAAGATGAGTACGGCGTTGTAGCCCATGGACTTCCAGATGCTGATCGCGGCGAGCGAGGGCACCGCCCAGTGGCTGTCGCCGAAGAACAGCAGATGCTGCCCGGTGACCTTCTCGATCAGCGCGCTGATGATGCCGAGCTGCGGGTCGAGCATCCACTGCCAGACCAGGGCGGCGACCACGCCCGAGATCAGGAACGGCAGGATGATCAGGCCCCGGATCACGGTGGAGTTGGTCAGCCGGTGCAGTACGACGGCGGTGATCAGCGAGAAGAGCACCCCGAGGACGACGGAGACCGCGACGAAGTAGGCGGTGACGCCCAGCGAGTGCCAGAAGACGCTGTCGTGGATCAGCTCGCGGAAGTTGGCGAGGCCCACCCACTTCGCCGGGGTGAGGATGTGGAACGTGGTGAAGCTGAAGTAGAGGCCGCGCACGGTGGGGTACGCGAAGAAGACCAGGAACCCGACGACGGCCGGGGTGATGAGCAGCCACGCCAGCTTCGCGTCGCCGCGCCGGTGGGTGGCCACGGCGCCCGGCCGCTGCGAGCGGCGGCCCAGGGGCCCGCGTACGGCCTTGAGGCCGGGCGGCGCAGTGCGAGCTGACAGTGCCATGGCTGCTCCATTTCGCCGCTTCGTCGCGGCTGTTCCGTGGCTCCCTGAGTGAGGGGGAGCGCCGCGACCCTAGTCAGGGTTTCCTTCCAGGGTCAATATATTGACCCCCACTGTTTGCGGCGGATTTACGGCTGGTCGGAGCGTGAAGGATCGCAATAGCGGTCCATTACCTGCCCTGAGAAGGTAATATTCCGGCCGTGAGTCTCTCCCAGCAGCCACCCGCCGCCGCCCTGGTGTTCCAGACCCTGTTGACGCAGGGGCCGCTGACCCGGGCCGAACTCGGCCGCAGGACCGGACTGTCGTCCGGAGCCGTCACCAAGGTCTCCACCCCGCTGCTCGCCGACGGCTGGATCACCGAGATCGGCCAGCCCGTCGGGGAACGGCAGCCGGGCAGGCCGGCCACGCTCGTCGCCGTCCGGCCCGACCGGGCGCGGTTCGTCGGCGTCAAGGTCACCGCCGACGAGCTGATCGGCGTCCTGGCCGACCTGACGGCGACCCCGCTCGCCACCCGCCGGGTCACGCTCGGCTCCCGGGACGTCGGCACGGTCGTGCGGGCCATCGCACGGCTGGTGGGAAAGCTCGCCGCCGAGCCCGGCGGGGAGCACGCGCCCGAGGTGCACAGCGTCGGTGTGACCATCTCGGGCGATGTCGACGGGCACACCGGGGCCGTACGGTACTCACCGTTCCTGGACTGGCGCGGTGTGCAGCTCGCCGCCCTGGTGGAGAGCGCGACGGGCATCGCGACCGTCATCGACAACGACGTACGGGCGCTGACGGTGGCCGAGCAGTGGTTCGGCTCGGGAGCGGGACTCTCCTCGTTCGCCCTGGTCACCGTCGGCGCGGGAATCGGCTGCGGAATCTCGATCAACGGCCATGTGGTCTCCGGCGCGCACGGGGTGTCCGGCGAGATCGGCCATCTGCCGGTGGGCGGCTCCGACCGGGTCTGCACCTGCGGCAACACCGGCTGTGTGGAGGCCATCGCCTCGGCCCAGGCGATCGTCGACCAGGTCAGGGAGGAGACCGGGGACACCGCGCTCACCCTGGCCGACGCCACCCGCCTCGCCCACAACGGCGACGAGGCGGCCCGCCGGGTCTTCACCCGGGCGGGCAGGGCGCTGGGTCTCGCCATAGCGTCGGTGGCCAACCTCTTCGGACCCGAGCGCATCATCATCTCCGGTGAGGGCGTCGCCTCGTACGACCTGTTCAGCGACGAGATCCGGCGGGCCTTCGGCGCCCAGGCGTTCGGCACGGCGGCCGACTGCGATCTGGTGGTGCGCCCGCTGCCCTTCGAGGCGTGGGCGAGGGGCGGGGCGGCGGTGGCGGCGCAGCGGCTGTTCGCGCCGGGCCGGACGGCCGGATCGGCGCTCCCCGCCGGATGAACCGGCGGCCGTCACGGCGCGACGGACGGGTGCCCCGCGGCCTCCGTCGTGGGGCGGACCTGCCAGGACACCCCCTGTGCGCAACGCCGATCACATAGGCTCGTCAGCGACATGAACAACAACCACACATCCCTCGGCCCCAAAGCGGACAAAGAGACAGTGCGCCGGCACAATCTGAGCCTTGTGCTGCGCGCGGTACGGGACGAGGGCGAGGCGACCAGGGCCGGGGTCGCCGCGCGCGTGGGACTGACCAGGGCCGCGGTGTCGTCCCTGGTCGAGCAGTTGCTGGAGAGCGGCTTCCTCTCCGAGTCCGGCAAGACGTTCAGCGGACAGGCGGGCCGGCCGGGCACGGTGCTGAAGGTGACCCGTTCCGGGCCGGCCGGGATCGGTGTCGAGATCAACATCGACTACGTGTCGGTGTGTGTCGTCGATCTGTCCGGCACCGACCGGGTCCGGCTCACCGAGCACATCGACAACAGGGGTGCGCTGCCCGCCGAGGTGCTGGCCCGTGGCGCCCGTATCGCCGCGCGCACCCTGGAGTCCGCCGCCGAGCAGGACTTGCTGCCCGTGGGGGTCCAACTGGCGCTGCCGGGGCTGGTGTCGGGCGGTACGGTCCGGCAGGCCCCCAACCTCGGCTGGAACCGGGTGCCCGCCGAGGAGCTGTTCGCGCGCGCCTTGGCCGAACTGCAGCCGGAACAGCCCGTGCTGCCGGTGAGTTCGGAGAACGAGGCCAATCTGGCGGCGCTGGCCGAGCTGTGGTTCGGCGGCCTCGGCCCGTTGCGCTCGTTCCTGTATCTGACCGGTGAGATCGGCGTCGGCGGCGCGCTGGTCCTCGACGGTGAACTGCTGCGCGGCGCGCACGGCTTCGCCGGGGAGATCGGCCATGTGGTCGTCGACTCCGAGGGTCCGCTGTGCCGTTGCGGTTCGCGCGGCTGTCTTGAGCAGTACGCGGGCCAGTCGGCGCTGCTGCGGGCGGCCGGCATGGACGAGAACTCCGGGGTGCCGGGCGTCGCGGAGCTGGAGCGCAAGGCGCGCGGCGGTGACGCGCAGGCGGTGGCCGCCGTCGAGCAGGCGGGCACGATGCTGGGCCGCGTCCTGTCGGGCGCGGTGAATCTCTTCGACCCTGACGCGGTCGTACTCGGCGGGATCTACCGCGAGTTGATGCCCTGGCTGTCGCCGTCGGCCGACCGGGAGCTGACGGCCCGGGTGGTCTCGGGCCTGTGGCCGCGCGACAGCGGCCGGCTGCGCGCCTCCTCGTCGGCGGGCGACGCGGCGCGCGGCGCAGCCGCCCTGGTCGTACGGGCCGTCCTGGCCGACCCGGTGGCCTATGTACGGCGCGAGGCGAACCGCTGACAGCCGCGTGAGCGCGGGCAGCCGGAGGCCCGGGCAGCGGGGCTGCCCGGGCCGAACGGCACCCTCGCGAACGCGTCTGCCCGGAAGGCGGACGGGTCAGCGGGCGCCGAGCAGGTGGTCCATCGCGAGCTGGTCGAGCGCCTCGAACGCCATGCCGCGCTCGGCGGCGGCGTCGACGTCGAAGTCCTCGAAGGCGGCGCGGTCGGCGAGCAGCGCCGCCACTCCGTCGGCCGCCGTGGGCTGGGCCAGCTCGTCCAGGCGCGCTGCCCGCAGCGCCTCCTGGACCTGCGGGTCGGCGCGGAACGCGGCGGCGCGCTCCTTGAGGATCAGGTAGTTGCGCATGCAGCCGGCGGCCGACGCCCACACCCCGTCGAAGTCCTCGGTGCGCGGCGGCTTGAAGTCGAAGTGCCGCGCGCCTTCCCAGCCCGCGCTCTCCAGCAGGTCCACGAGCCAGAAGGCGGCGCGCAGATCGCCGGCGCCGAAGCGCAGGTCCTGGTCGTAGCGGGTGCCGTGCTGGCCGTTGAGGTCGATGTGGAAGAGCTTGCCCGACCACAGCGCCTGCGCGATGCCGTGCTGGAAGTTGAGCCCGGCCATCTGCTCGTGCCCGACCTCCGGGTTGACGCCGAACAGCTCGGGGCGCGCGAGGCGGTCGATGAAGGCGATGGCGTGGCCGACGGTGGGCAGCAGGATGTCGCCGCGCGGCTCGTTGGGCTTCGGCTCGATGGCGAACTTGATGTCGTAACCCTGCTCCGTGACGTACTCGGCGAGCAGGTCGAAGGCTTCCTTCATCCGGTCGAGCGCGAGGCGCACGTCCTTGGCACCGCCCGACTCGGCGCCTTCCCTGCCGCCCCAGGCGACGAAGGTCTTGGCGCCCAGCTCGGCGGCGAGGTCGACGTTGCGCAGGACCTTGCGCAGTGCGTAGCGGCGCACGTCACGGTCGTTGGCGGTGAAGCCGCCGTCCTTGAACACGGGGTGCGTGAAGAGGTTGGTGGTGACCATCTCCACCGTGATGCCGGTCTCTTCGGTCGCCTGCCGGAACCGCTTGATGTGCGCCTCGCGCTCCGCGTCGGTCGAGCCGAACGGGATGAGGTCGTCGTCGTGGAAGGTGACCCCCCACGACCCCAGCTCGGCGAGGCGCTTCACGGACTCGACCGGGTCCAGGGCCGGGCGCGTGGCGTCACCGAAGGGGTCCTTGCCCTGCCAGCCCACGGTCCACAGGCCGAAGCTGAACTTGTCCTCGGGGGTGGGGGTGAAGCTATCCGTCATCTCTGGCCGCCTTCGACACCTCAAGGTCCGGCACGTGCCGACCTTTTGTTTCCTGACATGACTAATATGGCACGGCGCCCCCGGTACGCAAAAGCCCCCGTTCGCGCTCATCTGTGTCCGACCGGTCGAACGTGCACGGGCAGGACCACGGAGAGTCAATGATCGCCGCCCCGGTTCCGGTGCGGCGCCCCATCGCGTAATTTGTTTTTCCCACGTCCAAAACTGTGTTCCACAGCCGGTCAGGAAGAGGTACGTCCATGTCGCGGAGCCCGGTCGTGATCGGCGTCGACAGCTCCACCCAGTCGACCAAGGCGGCGTTCACCGACGTCGAGACCGGCAAGCTGCTCGCCGTCGGGCGCGCCTCGCACCGCGTCACCGGCGAGGGCGGCGCGCGCGAGACCGACCCCGAGGTGTGGTGGAGCGCGCTGCGCGAGGCCGTCACCGCGGGGCTCAAGGAGTCCGGTGTCGACGCCTCGGCTGTGACCGGTATCGCCGTCGCCGGCCAGCAGCACGGACTGGTGGTGCTGGACCGTACGGGACGGCCGCTGCGTCCGGCGATGCTGTGGAACGACACCCGCTCCGCCCCGCAGGCAGCGGCGCTCACCGAGGCGCTGGGCGGCGCCGCCGCCTGGGCGGCACGCACAGGTTCGGCGCCCGTCGCCTCGATCACCGCCACGAAGTGGCAGTGGCTGCGCGAGAACGACCCCGCCGTCGCCGAGGCGACGGCGGCGGTCCGGCTCCCCCACGACTTCCTCACCGAGCGGCTGGCCGGCACGGCCGTCACCGACCCCGGTGACGCCTCGGGCACCAACTGGTACTCCACGGCCACCGGCGCGTACGACCCGGAGCTGCTGGCGCTGCTCGGCCTCGACGCCGCGCTGCTGCCGGCCGTCGCGACCACCGGCGGCGCCCGGATCGGCTCGCTCACCGCGGGCGCCGCCGCCGAGCTGGGACTGCCCGCCGGTATCGCCGTCGCGGCCGGCACCGGCGACAACATGAGCGCGGCCGTCGGCCTCGGCCTCGGCGGCGCGGGGCTGCTGGACCACCCGGTGCTCAGCCTCGGCACCTCGGGCACGGTGTTCGCCGCGACCCGCACCCGCCCCACCACCCCCGCGCTGTCCGGCTTCGCCGCGGCCGACGGCACGTACCTGCCGCTCGGCTGCACCCTGAACTGCACCCTCGCCGTCGACAAGGTCGCCGAGCTGCTGCGGCTCGACCGGGAGGACGCGACACCGGGCGGCGAGGCCGTACTGCTCCCCTACCTCGACGGCGAGCGCACCCCCGATCTGCCCACCGCGGCAGGCCTGTTGACCGGACTGCGGCACGACACCACACCCCAGCAGCTGCTCGGCGCCGCCTACGAGGGCGCGGCGGTGACCGTACTGCGCGCCCTGGACGAGGTACTGGCCGCGTGCGGCCTCGACCCGGCGGCCCCCGAGGTCGCGAGCCGTCCACTGCGCCTGATCGGCGGCGGCGCGCAGGGCCGGATGTGGGTGGAGACCGTACGGCGGCTCTCGGGCCGCGGCCTGGTCGTCCCGCAGAGCGGCGAACTGGTCGCCCTCGGCGCGGCGGCCCTGGCGGCGAGCGCGGCGACGGGCGAGGACCCGGTGGCCGTCGCGACGTCCTGGCAGTCCGGCAGCGGCCCCGAACTGGAGCCGGTGACACGGGACCTGGAGACCTGGGAGCGGGTCAACACGGTACTGGACCGCGCGGCCCCGAGCCTGCTGTCGTAACCGGGCCGGCCTGAGCCGCCCGCCCGGACGGGATCAGTCCGTCGTCAGCCCCGACGCCGCCCGTGACAGCGCGTCCAGGACCGGGCGGATCAGTGGGTGGTCCTCCGCGCCGCTGCGTACCGCCGCGAAGACGCGGCGGGTGGCGGCCGGGCCTGCTACCGGGCGGACGACCGTGCCCTTCAGGTCCATGCCGCGCAGCGCCGAGCGGGGGACGAGTGCGACGCCCGCGCCCACCCCGGCGAGGGCGACGACCGCGCGGAAGTCGTCGGACGAGTGCACCAGACGCGGCTGGAAGCCGGCGAGTTCGCAGGCGAGCTGGATCACCTCGCGGCACGGGTTGCCCGGGGAGTGGCCGATCCAGTCGCTGCCGGCGAGTTCGGCCAGGACCACCTCGGCAGACAGGGCCAGCGGATGGCCGGCCGGGAGCACCGCGTCGAAGGGCTCCGCGTACAGCGCCACCCGGGCGAGCCGCAGGTCGTCCTCGCTCGGCGCGCCCCGGTAGTCGACCGCGACGGCCAGGTCCGCCTCGCCGTCGAGCACCATCGGCAGGCTCTCGTCGCCCTCGGCGTCCCGTACCCGTACCCGGATGCCGGGGTGCGTCCCGGACAGCGCCTGGACGGCAGGGGCCAGCACCTCGGCGATGCCGGTGGCGAAGGCGGCGACCGTGACCTCTCCCGCGGCGCCGCCCGCGTACGCCGCCAGCTCGGCCTCGGCCCGTTCCAGCTGGGCGAGGACGGCATGGGCGTGGCCGAGCAGGATCTCCCCCGCCGCCGTCAGCCGTACACCACGGCCGCTGCGGGTCAGCAGGGCGTGCCCGGTCTCCTGCTCCAGCGCGGCGAGCTGCTGGGAGACGGCGGACGGGGTGAGGTACAGCGCGGCAGCCGCCGCGGTCACCGTTCGGTGGTCCGCGACGGCCCGCAGGATGCGCAGCCGCCGGGGGTCGATCACCCAGCCATTTTGCCAGGTCCGGCCGGTGGACGGCGGGGCCGGTCGGTGCGGGGCCGGTCGACCGCCGGGCCCGTCGGTGCCGGGCCGGTCAGCCGTGCAGGGCGGCGCGGGCCTCGACGAAGGCGGCGACCGCGCGCTCCACGTCGGCGGTGGAGTGCGCCGCCGAGAGCTGGACCCTGATCCGGGCCTTGCCCATGGGCACCACCGGGTACGAGAAGCCGATCACGTACACGCCGCGCTCCAGCAGCAGTTCGGCCATCCGGCCGGCCTCGGTCGCGTCACCGATCATCACCGGGGCGATGGGGTGGTCCCCCGCCAGGATGTCGAAGCCCGCCTCGGTCATCTTCGTCCGGAACAGCGCGGTGTTGGCGCGCAGCCGCTCGCGCAGCTCGCCCGCGCTCTCCAGCAGGTCCAGCACCTTGATCGAGGCGGCGGCGATGACCGGCGCGAGCGAGTTGGAGAACAGGTACGGGCGGGAGCGCTGGCGCAGCAGGGCGACGATCTCGGCGCGCGCGGCCACATAGCCGCCGGACGCGCCGCCGAGCGCCTTGCCGAGGGTGCCGGTGATGATGTCGACACGGTCCATGACCCCGTGCAGCTCGGGGGTGCCGCGGCCGCCGGGGCCGACGAAGCCGACCGCGTGCGAGTCGTCGACCATGACGAGCGCGTCGTAGCGGTCGGCGAGGTCGCAGATCTCGGCGAGCGGCGCGACGTAACCGTCCATCGAGAACACGCCGTCGGTGACGATCATCCTGCGGCGGGCGTCCTGCGACTCCTTGAGCCGCGCCTCCAGCTCGGCGAGGTCGCGGTTGGCGTAGCGCAGCCTGCGGGCCTTGGACAGCCGGATGCCGTCGATGATGCTGGCGTGGTTGAGGGCGTCGGAGATGACGGCGTCCTCGGCGCCGAGGAGGGTTTCGAAGACGCCTCCGTTGGCGTCGAAGCAGGAGGAGTAGAGGATCGTGTCCTCCTGTCCGAGGAAGGTGGAGAGGCGCTGCTCCAGCTCCTTGTGGATCTCCTGGGTGCCGCAGATGAAGCGTACGGACGCCATGCCGTACCCCCAGCGGTCCAGGGCGTCCTTGGCGGCGGCGACCACCTCGGGGTGGTCGGCGAGGCCCAGGTAGTTGTTGGCGCAGAAGTTGAGGACGTCACCGGAGGCGTCGCCGCCGGTGACGGCGACCGACGCGCTCTGCGGGGTGGAGATGACCCGCTCCGGCTTGAAGAGTCCGGCCTCGCGGATCTCGTCGAGGGTGGCGCGCAGGTCGTCACGGGTGGTGGTGTACATGGCGGGCTCCTGGGGGTACGGCGGGGTCGCGGCAGCGGGCGGGATCGCGGCGGACAGCAGGCGGCGGGCAGCGGGCGGAGTGGCGACGGTGGGTCAGGCGTCCCAGTTGAGAATGATCTTGCCGCTGCGGGCGGTGGCCGCCTCGTCGAAGGCCGCGTCGAAGTCCCGGTAGTCGTAGCTGCCGGTGATGACGGGGGCGAGGTCGAGACCGCCTTCGAGCAGGACGGTCATCGCGTACCACGTCTCGAACATCTCGCGGCCGTAGATGCCCTTGATCGTGATCATGGAGGTGACGATCTTCGACCAGTCGACGGCGAACTCCTCGGCCGGCAGGCCGAGCATGGCGATCCGGCCGCCGTGCGTCATGTTGTCGACCATGTCCCGCATGGCCTCCGGCCTGCCCGACATCTCAAGGCCGATGTCGAAGCCCTCCTTGAGGCCGAGCTGGTGCTGCGCCTCGGCGATGCCGGTGTGCGAGACGTCGAGGGCGAGGGTGGCACCGACCTTGCGGGCCAGTTCGAGCCGGTCGGGGCTGACGTCGGTGATCACGACGTTGCGCGCCCCCGCGTGCTTGGCGACCGCGGCTGCCATGATCCCGATCGGTCCCGCGCCGGTGATCAGGACGTCCTCGCCGACGAGCGGGAAGGAGAGCGCGGTGTGCACCGCGTTGCCGAACGGGTCGAAGATCGCGGCGACATCGAGGTCGACCTCGGCGCGGTGCACCCAGACGTTGGACGCGGGGATCACCACGTACTCGGCGAAGGCGCCGTCACGCCCCACGCCGAGGCCGACCGTGCTGCGGCACAGATGCCGGCGGCCGGCCAGACAGTTGCGGCACTTGCCGCAGACCAGATGGCCTTCGGCGCTCACCAGATCGCCGACGGCGACCTCCTGGACATCGGCGCCGACCGCGGCGACCTCGCCGACGAACTCATGGCCGAGGACGAGCGGTGTCTCCACCGACTGCCGGGCCCAGCCGTCCCACGACCTGATGTGCAGATCGGTGCCGCAGATGCCGGTGCGCAGCACCTTGATGAGCACGTCGCCGGGGCCGTGCTCGGGCTCGGGGACGTCCATGAGCCACAGTCCGGGCTCGGCCTTCTGCTTGACAAGTGCCTTCATCGGCGCGGCTCCCGGCGGGTGACGGTACGGATCGGTGGTCACCCACCAATCTGCCGAGCCGGGACCGCGCAGTCCATCGAGAGTTTCTTAAGCCGCCCCACAGCGCAGCTTCACGCCCGGCAGTGGCTGTGCGGCGACGGCGGCCGCTCCTCGTGCTCGTCGGCCGTGCCCAGCGGGTTCTGCGGCGCGTCCCGCGCCGTCTCCGGCGCCTCGGGCAGGTCGTCGGAGGCGTACGAGCCGGGCAGCAACAGTACCGGGATGGGTGCGCCCCAAACGATGGCACCGGCCATCGCGGAGCGGGCGGCGGCGACCCGCTCCCGGCCCTTGGACGGCTGCGCGGGCACCCCTGACACCAGCGGGACGACCGGCTCCGCTGCCATGGCGGGGCGTCCTGCCGCGGGCATCCGGACCACGTGCATCGCGGGTTCGGTCCGCCGCGCCGGCTCTGTCCGCATCACGGGCTCGGGATGCGGACGGGGCTCCTCGGGCGCCGGCCCCGCAGGCTCCGGCTCCCCCGTCACCGCCGAGCTGCGGGTCAGCAGGAACACACCGCGCGCCGCGACCACCGCGCCGACGGCCGCCGCGGCGATACCGAGGGCGCCGCCCTGGAGGCGTTCGCCGAGCAGCGTCAGGCCTATGGCCGCCGCCGCCACCGGGTTGGCCAGAGTCAGTACGGCGAGCGGCGCGCCGAGGCCGCCCCGGTAGGCGGTCTGGGACAGCAGCAGGCCGCCGGAGGCGAACGCGGCGACCATCAATGCCACCAGACCGACCTGCCAGAGCGGCAGCGCCGTCGTCCCGCCGACGGCCGCGGCGACCGTCACCGTCTGGGTGAGCGCCGAAGCGACGCCCGATGTGATGCCGGAAGCGGCGGCGTGGCGCAGTCCTGGCCGGGCGCCCGGCCTGGTCAGGACGCCGACGAGCGCGAGGGCGACGGCGGCGACGCCGAGCGCCTGCCAGAGGGTGAGTGTCTCGCTCGGGGCCGTGCCGGCGGCGGCGAGCAGGATCGCGGCGAGCCCGACGAGGGTGAACGCGGTGCCCTGCCACTCGCCCTTGCTGACCTGCCGTCCCGCCCTGCGCGCGCCGAGCGGTACGGCGGCGACGAGGGTCAGGGCGCCCAGCGGCTGGACCACGGTGAGCGAGCCGTAGGTGAGCGCGACGACATGCAGCAGCGCGCCGGCCGCGTTCAGACCGACCGACCACCACCAGGCGCCGCGCCCGAGCAGCGTGAGCAGCCCGGTCTTCGGTTCGCTGCGGGCGGCCAGCCGTTCCTGGGCGACGGCCGCCGTGGCGTAGGCGACGGCGGAGACCAGCGAGAGTCCCACCGCCGCGAACATCGCACCGTTCATCGGTGGCCCCCTGACGAGGTGACGAGTGGGATCGCGCGGGCCGGTACGGACGACCGGACCACGAGTGAGGGGGACTGCGCCGCCGGCGGCCGGAGGAACGCGAGCGCGCCGGCCAGCAGGGCGGCGGCCACGATCGCGTCGAGCCAGTAGTGGTTGGCCGTGCCGACGACGACGAACAGGGTGATCAGCGGGTGCAGCAGCCACAGCAGGCGCCACCGCGAGCGGGTGGCGGCGATCAGGCCGAGCGCGACCATCAGGGCCCAGCCGAAGTGCAGCGACGGCATCGCGGCGAACTGGTTCTCCAGCGAGCCCGAGGTGGGTGTCGCGCCGTACACGGTCGGGCCGTAGACCTTGGCCGTGTCGACGAGGCCCGCGGCGGTGAGCAGCCGGGGCGGGGCGAGGGGCAGCAGCAGATGGAGGGCGAGCGCGGCGCCGGTCACGGTGGCGAGGACCCGGCGGGCCCAGACGTAGTGGCCGGGCCGGCGCCAGTACAGCCAGCACAGGAAGAGGACGGTGGCGGGGAAGTGCACCGCCGCGTAGTACGTGTTGGCTATGTGCACCAGGGTGTCGCCGTGCAGGAGGAGTCCCTGGACGGCGCCTTCCCCGGGCAGCCGCAGGTCACGTTCGAGATCCCAGACGCGGCGCGCGTTGTGGTACGCCTCGGCGGTGCGTCCGTTGGCGGCCTGCCTGCCGAGCTTGTAGACGAGGAAGAGTCCGACGACGAGCAGCAGCTCGCGGGCGAGGGGCGGTCGGGCGGAAGCGTTCCGTTTCCGTTCGGCGGGCCCTGTTCGGGCGTTCATTCACCCGACCCCCTTGCATGGACGACACGGCGCTGGGCGGCGTCGTGGTGGTGCGGCGACGCGGTCCGCACCACGCCCTATCGATACGCCAGTGTACCGATACGCGCTCGTATCGGTACACTGGCGTATCGATACCGGGTGTGCGGGATAGGTCACAGGACCCGGGACAGGTCGCAGGACCCGAGAGCCACAGGACCGAGAGGGAGAGACGATGACGTCGACGGGCCGCTCCAAGATCACGCCGGAACGTGAGCTGGAGTTCTACGAAGCGGCTCTCGACCTGTTGCGCGAGGGCGGCTACGAGGCGCTGACGATGGAGGGCGTCGCCGCGCGCACCCGCTGCGGCAAGTCGACCCTCTACCGCCAGTGGCGCACCAAGCCGCAGCTCGTCTCGGCCGCGCTGCGCGGCACCCGCTGCGTCAAGCTGGGCGAGGTCGACACCGGGTCGCTCGTCGGGGATCTGCTGGCGACGGCGCGCGGCATCGCCGCGGGCTCCGGCCGGGACACCGCGCTGATGATGGGTCTCAGCCATGCGGCGCTGCAGAACCCGGAGCTGCTGTGCGCGCTGCGCGAGGGCTTCGTCGAGCCCCAGGTCGCCGGCATCGAGGCGATGACGCGGCGCGCCGTCGAGCGCGGTGAGGTCGCCGCCGACAATCCGGCGCTGGAGTTCGTGGCCGCACAGCTCATCGGGGTGGTGCGGGCCCGTCCGGTGCTGGAGGGACAGCACGCCGACGAGGCCTATCTGGTCCGCTTCCTGGAGTCCGCCGTGTTCCCCGCGCTCGGCCTGCGAGTCCCCTCGCCCTGATGACCGGCGGGCCGTCGTCCCAGCGGATGGCAAGGCCCGCCCGCGCCGCACCGTGGGGACGGGGGCGGCGCACCTTCCGGCCGGTGGGCCCTTCTCCTACGGGGAGGGCCCACCGGCCGGTTCGTAGCCGGAGCACACCCGGCCGTCCCACCGGCCGACCGGACAACGACGTACAAGACACGGTCAAGTTGCGACTAAAAGAAGACCGAATGCGCCATAAACGGCTCCGCTCGAACGGCACTCTTCCGCCACCGCGGCGACCGGTTTCGGTGCGTGGAGAGCCGTTCCTGCCCGGCATCTCCGGGGGCCGACCGTGTGACACTGTGTCAATTTCAGCCAAGTACTGTCCAAAAAAGCGGTAGTTGACGACGGAACCCAGCCAGATACGCTCCACCGGAATGGCACATCCTTGTCCCGCGCCTGGAGGCCGACCATGACGCTTGTCTCGGAACAGACTTCGGTCCTGCGGCTGCCCGCTGTGCCGTTCTACTGCCCCGTCCCGGCCGCCAGGCACCAGTCGATCGACCTGCTGAACGAGCTGACCGTCCACTGGATGCTCCAGCAAGGGCTCGACAGCGACGAGCGTCAGCTCAAGCGGCTCGCGGTGTGCGACTTCGGCGGCCTGACGGGTGCGACGATGCCGTACGGGCGGCTCGAACCGCTCACGCTGATGGCCAAGTTCCACGCCGTGCTCTTCTCGCTCGACGACGGCGTGTGCGACGAGGCGGACGCCACGGCCGATCTGCTGGCCAGGGAGACCTCGCGGATCATGCGCGCGGTCGAGGCCCCCGGCGGCCCCTCCCCCACCGACTCGCCGCACACCGCCGCCCTGCGCCGACTCCGCGCGGAACTGGCCCTGTTCGCCTCCCCCGCCCAGCTGCGCCGGTGGACGGACGCGATGCGCCTGTACACCTCGGGGCTGGTGTGGGAGGCGTCCTGGCGGCGCGACCCGCTGCTGCCCCCGCTCGACGACTACGTGACGATGTGGATGCGGGCGATAGGGATGGCGCCCTCCACGGCGATGATCGAGATCGTGGGCGGCTTCGAGGTCCCCGACAGCGATCTGGCCGACCCGCGGGTCCAGGCCCTCACCGAGATCACCTGGACCCTGGTGAGCTGGGACAACGACCTGTACTCCCGCAACAAGGAGCTGCTGCGGGCGGGCGACAACCTCAATCTGATCGATGTCCTGTGCCAGGAGCTGGACTGCGACCCGCACCGCGCACTGGTGCGGGCGGTGGCGATGCGGGACCGGGTGATGGTGCTCTTCGACCGGCTGGCGGCCCAGGTGCTGGAAGACGCAGCCGGCACGGCCGACGCGACGCGCCAATACGTGCGCGGCCTCGCCCAGTTCGTCCGGGGCCATCTCGACTGGGCCTCGGTGTGCCCCCGTTACACCGAGGACACCGGGGCGAAGGCGACGCCCGGCGGATGGTGGAAGCAGCACCCGGCCGACGACGCCACGGAGCCGCTTCCCCTTCCCTCGATCGCCTGGTGGTGGGACCAGCTGGACACCGCGCGCTGATCAGTACCCGCGCCACCAGCGCACGGCGGAGCGCCACAGGCGGCGCGGCGCCGAACCACGGCCGCGCTGCTGCCCGGGCGCGTCGGACGGGAACGGCCCTGCCGAAGCGGCCGGTTCGGCCGTCGGCAGCTGCCCCCGCGCTCCCGGCTCCCCCGGCACACCGGGCGCCCCGGGCACACGCGGCCCCCCGGACACCCCGGCAGGCTCCGGCGGGCGCGGTGCGCCGCCCGGCCGTGGCGAGTCGACCCGCCAGGGCACCCGCGGGGCCGACACCACCGGGCTCGGCGGCCCCGACACGTCCTGCGGCGGCCGGGGCGCGAACGCCACCGGCAGCGCGTCGAGCTGACGGGACATCAGAGCGGCCGTCCAGCTCAGCTCCGACTCCTCCACGGCGAGCTGGAGGTCGGGCAGCCGCAGCAGCAGCGCGTCGATCCCGGTGTCGGCGATGGCGCGGCCGATGTCCTGGCCCGGGCATTCGTGCGGACCGCCGCTGAAGGCGAGATGCGCCCGGTTGCCCTGCATCGACGCGCTCCGGTCGGGACGTACCACCGGGTCGACGTTGGCGGCGGCGATCCCCACGACGAGCGCGTCGCCCGCCTTGATGTGCTGGCCGCCCAACTCGGTGTCCCCGACGGCCCAGCGGCCGAAGATCGTGGTGAACGGCGGCTCGTCCCAGAGGGTTTGCTCCACGGCCTCGGGCAGCGTCATATGGCCGCCGCTCAACTGCGCCCTGAAGCGGGGGTCGGTGAGCACCATCCGCAGCACGTTGGCGATCAGGTTGGCGGTCGTCTCGTACGCCGCGATCAGCACGAGCCGCAGATGCTGACTGCACTCGGCGTCGGTGAGCCCGGCCGGGTGCTCGGTGAGCCAGGTCGCGAAGTCCTCCTCGGGGGCGTTTCTGCGCCGGGCCACCAGCCGGTCGAGCGCCGCCATCACATAGGCGTTGCTCTCGTTGGCGGTCGCCGTGCCCTTGATCATGTCGCGCGCGGCGTCCACGAGCCGCTGGTTGTACTCCTCCGGCATGCCGATGATCTGCGCCATCACCATCATCGGCAGATGTTCGGCGAACCGGCTCACCAGGTCGGCCTTGCCGTCCTCGCAGAACTCGTTGACCAACCGGTTGCTGTAACGGTTGATGTAGCGCCGCACACCGCGGTGGTCGATGCGGGCGATCGAGTCGGTGACGGCGCCGCGCAGCCGCTCGTGATCCGCGCCGTCGGCGAAGACGCAGATCGGCTGCCAGGTGAAGACCGGCGCGAGCGGGTGGTCGGGAGGCACACTGCCGTCGTTCAGGGCCCGCCAGCGGCGCGAGTCCCGGGAGAACTGCGAGGGCGTACGGGTCATGTGCAGGTTCTCGCTGTGGCCGAGTACGAGCCAGGCGGGCGCGTCGCCCTGGAGCAGCACGGGTGCGACGGAGCCGTGTTCGGCGCGCAGCTTCTCGTAAAGACCCATGGGGTCGCGCTCGGCCTCCGGCCCGTAGAGCCGGCGCAGTCCGTTGGGGGTCAGGCCGCCGGTCGCCATGCCGTGGGCGGGGCAGCCGGGGGGCGGTACCGCGTGGTCGTCCGTTCCTGGCAGATGCGAATAGGGGGTTGTCACGGTCACTCCTGTGATGAGGCAGGGAAGTTGGGGGCTGGGGGCTGTCCGGCCCGCTCCGGCCGGAAGCCCTGGCGGCGCCGGTCAGCCGCGCGGCAGCGCGAGCGAGTGCAGATAGCGCATCAGCGTCAGCAGCACATCGCGGCTGGACGCCCGCAGTCGCGCGTCGCAGTCGACCATCGGGACCTCGTCGGGCAGGTCGAGGGCGGAGCGCAGCGCCTCGACGGGGTGGCGCGGCGCGTCGGGGAAGGTGTTGATCGCGACGACGAACGGCACACCGCGCTCCTCAAGGCGTCCGATCACGTCGAAGCTGACTTCGAGCCTGCGGGTGTCGACCAGCACGACGGCGCCGAGCGCGCCTTCGAAGAGGCCGTTCCACAGGAACCAGAAGCGCTCCTGTCCCGGGGTGCCGAAGAGGTAGAGCACCAGTTGTTCGGTGATGCTGATCCGGCCGAAGTCCATGGCGACGGTGGTCGCCGTCTTGCTCTCGACGCCGGAGTTGTCGTCCACGCCGACGCCGGCCTGGGTCATGGTCTCTTCGGTGGTGAGCGGTCTGATCTCGCTGACCGAGCCCACCATGGTGGTCTTGCCGACCCCGAACCCGCCCACGATCACGATCTTCACCGCCGAGGTCGCGGTGGTGGGGAGCACGTCCTCGCTCCGGGGTCCGGTGATCGTGTCAGAGTTTCTGAAGTCCATGCATCACCGCTTCGAGAAGGGACCGGTCGGGCAGCGCGGCACGTGCGACGGGCGCGCGCGACTCGACGAGTTCGGTGCCGAGGAGTTCGGTCAGCAGCGCGGTCACCACGCTGAAGGGCAGGCTGAGATAGGCGGACAGTTCGGCGACGGACAGCGGCGCCCGGCACAGCCGCAGGATGGCGGCCTGTTCGGGCGGCACCGTGGGCGACGGCGGGACCCGGGCGACGATCATGGTGACCAGGTCGAGAGGGGCACGTTCGGCGCCGTCAGGTCCGCCGGTGATCACATAGAGCCGTTCCGGATCCCCCACGTCCGCCCGGGGGCTGCGGCGCTCGCGTTGGGGAGGGGTCATCCGCCCTGCCCGTCGTGGCGCGGCGGACTGGTCAGATGGGCGCCGATCCGTACGACCATGTCCCGCATCCGGGCACCCACCAGACCCGCGTCCACCGTGTCGTCGGCGAGGACGGCGAGATACGCGCCCGCGCCCGCCTCCATCAGGTAGAAGAAGCCGCCGCCGACCTCGATGACGACGAGCCGCATCCGGCCGTCGCTCATCGGGATCTCGGCGGCGACGGCGGCCGCCAGGCTCTGCAGCCCCGCGCAGGCCGCGGCGAGCCGGTCGGCGACATCGGGGTCGCCACCGTGCCTGGCGATCCTGAGCCCGTCGGCCGAGAGCACCACGATCTGCTGGATCTGCGGCACCCCGGTGGCCAGCTCCTTGAGCATCCAGTCCATGTTCGCCCGCTGCTGGATCACTTCAGGTCCCCCTTGCCCCACGTGTCATCGGAATCGTCTTGCCCGCCGGCGCTGCCCGGCTGCTGTCCCTCGTCGTGCGACGGCTCCTGCGGGGTGCCGTTGACCGCCTTGGTGAACGCTTCGAGCCAGATGCCGGGGCCCGGCCGGCGGCCTTGCCCGTCACCGCCGTTGGTGCCGTTCGCACCGCCGTGGGTGCCGTTGGTCTCCGCGGCGGGTGGCGCCGACGCCGCCGCGGCGTTCCGGGCGACGAGTCCCAGATTGTGCGAGCCCAAGGGGGCCCGGGTCCGGCTGCGCCGCTGCGGCAGGCCGTTCTCGGTCCACTCGGTCACCACCGGAACGTCGTCCTCCAAGGCCGCCATCACTTTCGGTGCGGAGCGCGGCGCCGGGGCGGGAGCCGGTACGGACGGCTGCGGGCCGGTGACCGGCCGGGGCGGCGGCGGTCCGTCGACGGAGCGCAGGGCCTCCTTCAGCGGCAGGGCCATACCGGTGCCGCGCGGCAGCGCGGAAGCGCCGATGCCGTGGGCGATGCCGGGCGCGGGTCCTGTGGTGACGACGTCGCGCGGCACGACGAGCACGGCGCGTACACCGCCGTACGCCGACTGCCGCAGCGAGACCTGGAGGTTGTACATCTGGCAGAGCCGGCCGACGACGGCCATGCCGAGCCTGGGCGTCTCACCGAGGTCGTTGAGGTCGATACCGGCCTGCGCCTGGGCCAGCATGCGCTCGGCCCGGGTGCGGGCCTCTTCACTGAGGCTGACTCCGCCGTCCTCGATCTCGATCGCGATGCCCGTCTGCACCTCGACGGCGGTGACGTGCACCCGGGTCTGCGGCGGCGAGTAGCGGGTGGCGTTGTCGAGGAGTTCGGCGCAGGCGTGGATGAGCGGTTCGACGGCAGTGCCGATGATGGCGACCTTGGCGATCGAGTGCAGATCGACGCGCTGGTACTCCAGGATCCGCGACATCGCGCCGCGCAGCACGCTGAACAGCGGTACGGGCCTGGGCCATTGGCGGCCGGGGCGGGCCTTGCCGAGCACCGCGATGCTGTCGGCGAGCCGGCCGATCAGCGCGGTGCCGTGGTCGATCCGCAGCAGGTCGTCGAAGACCTCCGGGTTACGGCCGTGGTCCTCCTCCATCTCGCGCAGTTCGCTCGCCTGTTGGTGCACGATGGCCTGGACGCGGCGGGCGATGTTGACGAAGGAGCGCTGCGCGGATTCCCGCATGGCTTCCTCGTTGTCGACGATCTCCAGGATGGCGCGGAGCAAGGCGCGCTGCGCGTCGGGGAGTTGCCGGTAGCGGTCGTCGCCGTCCACGACGGCGCGGATCACTTCGAGCGGTGACTCGCCCTGCCGCAGCCGGTAGATGGCTGCGGGCATCAGCTCCTTGCCGAGCCGCACCAGGTCGTCGTCGTGCTCGGCCACGCAGCGTTCGAGAAAGCCGAGGCGCTGCGCGTACTGCTCGCGCAGGGCGCTCGCCATCCGGCCGCGGTGGATGATCTCGGCGGCGCACCAGGTCACGGTGACGGTGGCGAGCGCGCCGTAGATCACGACGGGTATCCGGGCGGAGCCGTCGACGAAGGCCACCAGGGCGGCCGTGGCGGCCACCATCAGCACGGCGGGAACCACAAGCGCGCGGACAACGGGGGGTGTCTGATCATTCGGGGGTGCTTCGAGACGAACCATGTAAGCCCTCTGGCGGTCGATTCAGGTCGGATTATTCGAACCATCAGGGCACGGGGGAACAAGTGCCTGATTTCGTGTCAACTCGGCGCGCTCCGCGAGAGCTTAGCCCCGGCCGATCAGCGCATCGGCATATTCACGCAACCCTCTGCGCGACCCCTGCCGAGAGGCATACACTCGCCCGTTTCGCACACTACGCAGCGGTCACGGCACGAAGAGTGAGCACACACGTGCGGCCGAAGCCCTCCGATACGAACGTATGAGCGATTCACGGTGACGGCGCGCCGTCACCGTGTGTGGGCGAGCGGCGCCAGGCAGTGTCCGGCCGACCCGCTGATACTGGAGAAATGACCCGACACGGAGAGCTGGGCACGGCCCTGCACCGATGGCGTGACCGGATCGCACCGGCCGAGGCCGGGCTGCCCGCCGAGGAGTCCCGGCGGGCGCCCGGGCTGCGGCACGAGGAGCTGGCGGAGCTGGCAGGTCTGTCAGTGGACTACGTCGTCCGGCTGGAAGAGGGGCGGGCGACCTCCCCCTCGGTCCAGGTACTGAGCGCGCTGGCGCGCGCCCTGCGGCTGTCCGAGGAGGAACGCAGACATCTCTTCCTGCTGGCGGGCCAGTCCCCGCCGGCGGCCGGCCGTATCCCGGCCCATATCCCGCCCAGCGTCCAGCGGCTGATCGACCAGCTCGGCAGCACACCGATCGGTGTCTACGACGCGGCCTGGAACCTGGTCGCCTGGAACCCCCTGTGGGCGGCGCTCGTCGGCGACCCGGCGGCGGCGACGGGCCGCGACCGCAACGCGGCGTGGCGGCACTTCACCGGCCGGCCGAGCCGGGTCAGCCACACCCCCGAGCAGGAGGCCCGCTTCGAGGCCGCCCTGGTCGCCGACCTCAGATCGGCCGCCGACCGCTACCCCACCGACGCGAACCTGCGCTTCCTGGTCGGCGAGCTGCGCCGGCTCAGCAGCCGGTTCAGCCAGCTGTGGAAATCGCACATCACCGGCTTCCACGAGAGCGACATGAAGACCGTCCACCACCCGGACGTCGGCCCTGTCACGTTCGACTGCGACACCCTCACGGCGCCCGGCAGCGATCTGCGGCTGGTCGTCTACTCGGCGCCGCCCGGCAGCGAGGCGGCGGAGACCCTGCCGCTCCTCGACGTGATCGGCACCCAGCCGATGCCCGCGGCGCAGTCCGGAAGCTGATCTCCGGTACGTCGCGTAGGCCCCCGTCACCCGTTCGTCCTAACGAGGGCCGGCCGGCCCGGCGCCGCCGGGCCGGGACGGGCGGCCACGGGGAGTGATACGTCCGGTCGGCTCAGGTGGCGGTGCGGGATACCCGGACCGTTCCTACGGTGGCTGAATGATCATCAGATCCGTGACGCGCTCCGCGCTCGCCGGGACGGTGGCTCTCGCCGCCGGCCTGCTGGTCCTCGTACCGGCGCCGTCCCCGGCAGCCGCCGACCCCCGAACCGATCCGTCAGCGCGGCCCGTGCAGGGCGCGCGGTCCGACCGGGCAGCGCTGCCCGCCGACCCCGCCCTGCTCTACGGGTCCGGCACCCAGGTGCGCACGGCGCCCGGCGCGCCCGCGCTCCCCTCCGAGGTGTCCGCCCTGTCCTGGCTGGTCTCCGACGCGGACACGGGCGCCGTGATCGCCGCCCACGACGCGCACCGCAGACTGCCGCCCGCCAGCACCCTCAAGACCCTCTTCGCCCTCACCGCCCTGCCGCATCTGCCGGCGCAGACCCTGCACAGGGTCACCAGCTCCGACCTCGCCGGCATCGGCGAGGGCAGCAGTCTGGTGGGGGTCGTCCCCGGCCACACCTACCGGGTCGCCGACCTGTGGCGGGGCGTCTTCCTCAGCTCCGGCAACGACGCCGTGCACGTACTCGCCGCGATGAACGGCGGCGTGGAGTCGACGGTCAGTCAGATGCAGCGCAAGGCACAGCTGTTGGGAGCCCTCGACACCCATGTCGTCTCCCCCGACGGGTACGACATGCCGGGGCAGGTCTCGTCGGCCTACGACCTCGCCGTCTTCGGCCGGGCGGGCCTCGCCAACCCGCAGTTCGTGGGGTACTCCTCGACCGCCGACGCACAGTTCCCCGGCGACAAGACGGCCACCTTCGGCATCCAGAACACCAACCGGCTGCTCAGCGGGGCCGACGGGGTCACGCGCTACCCGGGGCTGATCGGGGTCAAGAACGGCTATACGACGAACGCGGGCAACACCCTGGTCGCCGCGGCCAGACACGGCAGCCGCACCGTGCTGGTGACGGTGATGAACCCGCAGTCGGGCGAGTCGAACGCCGTGTACGCGGAGGCCAGAAGGCTGCTGGACTGGGGCTTCGCCGCTGCCGGGCACGTACGTCCGGTGGGCTCGCTGCAACCGGCCCCGGTGGTGCCGCCGAAGCTGCCCACCACTCCTGACACGGTACGCACCGGCACCGGCGCGTTGCAGAAGGCGCTGGATACGGCGCACGGCGCGCACGGGGCGCATCCGGCGGCTCTCGCGGGGGCCGACGCGGCCGAGGGGGAGCCGGCGTCGGCGTACATCCTGCCGCTGGCGCTCACGGGTTCGGCCGCCCTGGGATCGATCGCGCTCTTCGTCTTCCGCCGCACGGGCCGCCGCCGCGGCGGCGGCCCGACCGATCAGTGAGCCGGCTGCCAGTGCGCGGGCCGGACGAGTGAGCCGGGCAGCCGGGTCGCCGCGTCGCCCTTCGCCGCCTGGAGCTGCGGCTGGGTGAGGAAGATCGCCCCGGTCAGATCGGCGCCGCGCAGATCGGCGTCCCGGAGGTCGGCGCCGATGAGATCGGCGAGCCGCAGATCGGCGCCGCGCAGGTCGGCGGCGATCAGATACGCGCCGCGCAGATCGGTCCCGCGCAGATCGGCGCCCTTGAGCCGGGCGCCGAAGAGGTCCGCCCCCCTGCGGTTCTTGCGCTTGCCCGGCACCTGGGCCCGTACGAGTTCGCTCGTACGGGCCAGCAGGACGCTGACGCCCTGCCGGTGCGCCGCCACGTCAAGCGCCAGCAGGGAGTCCGCGTCGCCCAGGGTCAGCCGCTCCGTCGCCGCCAGCTCACGGGCCAGGTCGGCGCGGAGCGGACGGGCCTGCGGCAGCGTCGTCGCCTCGGTGAGATGGCGGAGCATCTCCTGGAGCTGGCGCATCACGGGCAGCAGGGCGAACATCTGCCCGGCGCTCTCCGGTGCCTCGCGCCAGTCGCGGCCGCCGAAGGTGTGCTGGGAGATCTTCTGTCCCGCGCCGAAACAGTCGTAGACCGTGCAGCCCGCGTAGCCGCGCGGGCGCAGGTCGTCGTGGATGCCGCAGCCGAAGCCGGTCCCCAGATGACGGCAGGGCTCCCCCGCCTTCTTGGCCACGGGGAAGTCGGCGGAGACCGAGAAGGTCAGGGCGACACAGCACAGCCCGAAGCAGGCACCGCAGTCGGCCCGCAGGGCGGGATCGGTCGGCTGGGGCATGGCTCTGCTCTCCTGCGTGGAACGGTGGCAGGGCCAGAATACGGGGTGCCGGCGACCGGCCAGGGCCTGATCCGGACGACGAGACTGCGCGGACACGACCTAGCGGCGCAGGCTGTCCGACTCCAGCGCCCGGCGGGCCCGGGCCACCACCCCGTCCGCGCCGCAGGCCTCGGCCAGTTCCAGCCCCGCGGAGAGTTCGGCGACGAACCCGGCGGCGATGCCGTACTCGACCCTGGCGTGGGCGAGTTCGTAGGCGCACGGGGAGGCTTCCAGATGGGAGACGGCCTGGGCGAGCAGTTCGACGGCCTCCGGCCCTTCCTTGAGGGACGCCGAGCAGCACAGGGCGACGCCGATGGCGGTGTGCGTACCGAAGCGCTCCGCCCGGTCGCGCGCGTACGCGGCGAGCTGCGCCGCCTTCGCCGGGTCGTGTTCGGCGAGGGCGGTCGCGAGGTCCAGGGCCCACGGCGCCATGATGATGTTGTGCCGTCCCCGGGACGTCAACGCGTCGCCGGCCGCTTCCAGTTCGGCGATCCCCTCGGACGTACGGCCGAGCGCCAGCAGCAGCCGGCCACGAACGGACGGTGCGTCAGGAATGACGATGGTGGACGAGTACGGCGGCGCGAACGCGTACTGTTCGGCGGCCTCCCTGGCCCGGTCGACATGTCCTCGGGCGAGGAGTGTGTCGATGAGCATGCAGGCGGCGTCCCAGTGCATGGGCAGTCCGTCACCCACCCGGTCGGCGAGCCGCAGGCTCTCGCGCAGATACGTCTCGGCCTCGGCCAGCCGGCCGCGCCTGCGGTTGAGATACCCGACGAGTGTGTAGGCGAAGGCCAGATGGCCGCCGCTCCAGCCAGAGATCTCGAAGGCGCGCAGCCCTTCGGTGAACAGGCTCTCCGCGCGGTCCAGCCGGTCGGCGAAGGCGTAGGCGAGCCCCAGCAGCGCCGGCGGTTCGAAGCCCCACGCGGTGTCGGTCCAGCCGGTGCCCGGCGCCAGCATCCCGTCCAGCAGGGCCCGTTCGGCGATCTCGACGATCTCTTCGGCGTTCTCGCCGCGCGCCGTCGCGTCGGAGGCGCGCAGCATCAGCATGACCCGCTCGGTGTTGTCACGGCCGCTGAGTTCGCCCGCCATCTCGGCGAGCCGGGCGGAGCGGGCGTGGCCGTCCTCCTCGACGGCCTGCACGCCCTCCCACAGGAAGTGCGCGGTCTGCAGCCGCATCCTGGCGGGGCCCTGCGGGGTGCGGGCCGACTCGGTGGCGAGCAGGTGCGACGCCTCGCCGGTCTGGTTGTTGTGGGTCAGGGCCTGGGCGAGGTGGAACACCACGTCGACCCGCAGCTCCTCGTCCAGCTTCTTCGTCTCCAGCGCGGCGCGCAGATGTCCGGCCGTGGTGGCCGGTGAGGTCAGCAGGGTGGCGCAGCCCAGCTCGTACAGCACACGGGCCCGCACCCGGGGCAACGGCGGCTCTGCCAGGGCGCGTTCGAGGCATCTGCGGGCGGCGTCGGGGGCCCCGATCGCCAGGTTCTCGGCGGCCGCGTCACGCAGCTGCTGGACGAGTTCCGGGTCCTCGTCGGGCTGCACCTCCAGCAGGTGCGGCGCCGCTTCGACCACGCCACGGCCGCTGTTCACGATCACCCAGGCGGCGACGCCGTGCATCGCGGTACGGGTCGCGTGAGGGATCGACCGGTAGACGTCGTTCGCGATGAGCGGGTGGACGAACTCCAGCGGGTCGGTGCCCACCAGGATCCGGGCCGCGCGCAGCTGTTCGGCACATTCGGCGGCGAGTTCCCGGTTCATACCGGTCAGTTGTGAGGCGAGGTCCATCGAGATGCCGGTGCCGAAGATGGCGGCCGCCCGGGCGAAATTCGTTGCGGGGACGCCGAGTTCTTCGAGCCGGGTGATGAGTCCCTCACCGTGCGAGCTGGCGCCGAGGGCGCGCAGCAGGCCCGCGGAACTCTCGACCGGCAGGAGGGCGCTCTCCCGTACCCGGGCGAGCAGTTCGACCGTCTCGTACGCGTTGCCCGCGGTGACCGCCCAGACTTCGCGGCAGAACGGGTCGTCGGCCGCCTCGCCGAGCGCGGCGCGCACCAGGCCCGCCGTCGCGTCGGGGGTCAGCTCGCGGAGGGTGACCTGCAACTTGGCCGCGGCGCCGAGGAGCTGGAGGTATTCCTCGGCGGGGCCGCCGGCCTCCTCGGTGCGGTAGGCCACCACGACGAGGACGGAGCGTCCGCCGGTGGGGCGCCGGGTGTACGAGGTGAGCCAGGCAAGGGTTTCGGGGTCGGACCACTGCGCGTCGTCGACGACGAGTACGAGCGGTCCGTACTCCTCGGCGAGCCGGTCGACCAGGGCGTCCAGCGCGTCCCTGACCCCTTGCGGGTCGGCGTGCTGTTCACCGGGCGGCGCTATGCCGAGCGCGGGTCCCGCGATCTCGTACCGGTCGCCGAGTAACTCGCGCGCGTCCGGGACCTGATTGCTCGTCAGGGCGACGTGCAGCAGTTGCCGTACGACGTGGAAGGGAACGGAGTTGACGGTCTCGCCGCCCCGCGCCGTCCACACCGTGCAGCGTCCGTCGGCGAGTTTCGCGACTTCGGAGAGCAGGGCCGTCTTGCCGAGTCCCGCCGCTCCCCGGTAGACGAGCAGCGCCGCCGAAGGCTCGTCGGCGCACAGCGCGTCCAGGGCGTGGGAAGCTGCGGCGAGTTCGGATTCACGCTCCATCAGCGGAAGGGTGACCGATTGCTCCGGCCGGGGCGCCATCGGCCCCTCCCCTCTCCTCAATCCGGTGCGCAGTCCTCGGTACGGTGCGCAGGTCAGATGACGAGGGTAGCCCCAGCCGTCCGGTGTGGCGCTCAATCCGCGCGAATTCGGCCGAACGGCTGCGGAAGTCCCTTCGCGTCAGGGCGGTTTCCCGCTCACGGCCGGTTCGCACCGCCACGACGGAGGAGTGAACCGGCCGTTTCGCGCATGCCTTCGGCGTCCCCCGGGGCGATCCCGGCGGTCGTCAGGGCCGCGCGGAAACGTTCGGGGCGGGCCAGCAGCCTGCGGCCGTCCGCCCGGCCCGCCGCCCAGCCGAGCAGCCAGCCGGCCAGCGCGTGCGGGTCGTCGGGGTGTGCGCGCAGGTCGGCGGCGTACCGCGGCAGTGCGGCGGCCTGGTCCCCCGAGGTGAGGAGTTCGTCGGCGCTCGCCCCCGCGCCGTACGTCACGGGCGGCAGGCCGTAGAGCCTGACCCGGTCGTCCTGCCAGTACGCGTCGTCCGAGCCGTCCCCCGAGCCGTCCCGGGCGCCGACGGGCGTCCCGTCGGCGGCGATGTTGCGCAGCCGCCACTCGACCCGGTGGCTGACGGCGGCCGCGCGGGCCCGCGCCACCGCTTCCGGCGCGACCGGCTCCCGCAGCCAGTCGTCCAGGGTCGCGGCGAGCCCGGACACCAGCCGCCGCCCCTGCGGGGTGAGGACGGCCCGGGTGGCGAGGGTCCGGACGACGAGCCGGGTCTGGAGGCGGCGCAGGGCGAACTGGAAGGGGGCGAGTCCGGTGGGGTCGGCCTCCTTGTCGCCGAGCCGCTCGCGCCAGAATCCGGCGACGCCGGTGAAGGCGTACGCGCCGTGCAGCAGCCCGGGCAGATGTCTCGGGTCGGGGCGCCAGGGGGCGTAGTGGCATTCGTCGCGGTTGTCGCCGAGGAGCGGGAAGAGGTGGAGCAGCGCGCCGAGTTTGCTGTGCTGGAACTCGTGGACGAGGGTCTCGGCCAGATCGAGGGCGCCGGGCGGCCGGGCGATCATCATGGAGCCGAACGCGTCGCCGGTGGAGGCACTGAGCCGGACGCCCGGAGTGGTGCCCGCGTCGGTGCCGCCGGGGCCGGCCGGGTCGTGGGTGACGTCCGGTGACGTCTCCAGCAGCCGTGGTGCCGGGCGCCAGGGGACGATCCTGCTGATCTCCTCGGGGCGCAGTCGCCCGGGTTCGGGTCCCGAGGGCCGCAGGATCTCGACCGCTTCGTCCAGCAGCGTCTGCCAGGCCCGCGTCTCGGCGGCTTCGAGCGGCGCGGGGCCGACCGGTTCGTCCAGGTCCCGGTACGGGTCGAGGTCGTCCAGCCAGATCGGCGGGCCGCCGGGACCCGCGCGCAGCGTCCGCAGCGGGAGCCAGTGGGCGCCGCGCTCGTCCTCCAGCGGCCGGACGGTGACGGTGCGGCCGGCAGGTCCCACCGTCACCCGGCGGTCCCGGACGACGGCGGGTACCCAGCGCGCTCCGTTGTCGCCCTTCTCCGTTGGGCCGGGGAGCAGCATCAGGCCGAGCGTGGGCAGGTTGACGCTGCCGGCGAGCGCGGGCACCCGCAGATCGGCGTCCGTACCGCTGCGCACGCAGGCGACCAGAGCGAGCGCGGCGAGCTGGCCGGCGTCCGCCCACAGCGGCGGGCCCGAGGCGGTGCCGTGCAGCCGCCGCAGCATATGGGCCAGCCAGCTGCCGGCCTGCGGGCTGAGCAGCAGCGCCTCGACCGCGTCCGGGGCACGCAGGGCGGCCTCTTCGACGTACCGCCAGATCGAGGCGGCCGGGCCGCCGAGGACGTCCGGCTGTTCGTCCAGCCGGGCGAGCAGTTCCCGCAACAGCAGGAGCCTGCGGGTGCGTTCACTCCGCAGCAGAAAGGCGACCGCCTCGGCCGAGCCGCCGCCTTCGGCGAGTTCGTCGAACAGGCGGCCGGGCATGCGAAAGCGTTCGTACGGCTCGTCCGAGGTCATGGACCGTCTCCGTCAATCCGTCACACGGCCCAGCCGGGCGGGTTCGTGCCACCCAGTGCGTTGCTGCGCGGCCGTCCTATCTCGTCGAGCAGCCGCCGGTTCGGCGCTGGGGCGGCGAGCCCGCGGAGCGCGGCGATACTCACCGCGGTCAGATCCGTCACATCGGATTCGACATGCTCCGGCGTTATGTCGGCATCCACCAGCTGGTCCAAGACGTGCTCCCCCTTCGCGCGCGGCGGCACAAGATGCCACCGCCTTCTCCCATCATGACCACAGAGCACCGGTACTGAAACCCTGCTTTTGCGCCGGGCGATCAGCGGGGGCCGCCGGTACCGCCGTTCAACTCACTGATCGCCCGCCGCAGTTCGTCGCTCCTGCGCGGGTCGTCGTCGAGCAGCGTGACGGCGTCGTACAACTGCCACAGGTCGTCGGGCCGGCGGCCCAGGGTGCGTGCGAGATTGACGAGATCGGTGCGCGGCACCGCGTGCCGGGGCAGCCGGGCGACGATGCCCGGGTCCAGGGCGCTGACCAGGGTCTGCCGCTCGTCGCGGTCGCCCATCATCGGGTAGGCGAGCAGCGCCTCGACCAGCCGCAGCATGGGGCTGCCCGCGCCGGGGCGGGCCTGCGCGCGCGGTGCGGGCAGGGATGTGTCGAGCCCGGGGCCGCGCAGGAAGACGGACGGGGTCTGTTCGGTCACGCCGTCGGCCCGTAGCGCTTCCATCCGGGCAGCGACCCGGGCGAAGAGCGGCCCGGGCTCCGGCGCCGCTTCGGCGCCCAGTTCGCCGAGAACAACGTCCGAAAAGAGACCCGTACGTCCGACCGGATCGTTGGCCGCGCGCTGGCCCCGGGTGACGGCGAGCAGCAGCGCCTGTTGGTGGGCGTGCACCCGCTCGCCGGCCGGCAGGGTCTCGGCGGGCAGCGAGAGGGGGAAGCCGTGCCGCTCCTCGAAGGTCTGGCAGGCGTCCACGACCCAGGTCTGCCGGGCGAATCCGGGCAGGGCGTCACTGGACAGCGCCCGCCGGGCGGACTCCAGGTCGAGGTTGCGCCGGTCGGCCTCGGTCGCGTCGGCGCAGTACAGCCGGATCCGCTCGTCCTGGTCGAGTACGCCGTGGCCGCCCCACCAGATCCACAGCGCGTCACCGCGCAGCGCGGGCAGTTCACCGACGAGGGCCCGCCGCAGGGCGGCGTGGTCGGCGGGGCGGTACGCGACGCCGGGGTCGTAGCCGTCGGCCGGGGCGAGATGCAGCAGGATGTTGTGTTCCGGCACACCCGCCGCGCGCAGCCAGGCGCGGAACCGCACCGCGTCCCTGGCGGGCCCCGGCAGTGTCCAGGTGTCGCCTGCCGCGTACCGCTCGATCCCGACGACCAGGGCGAAGACACGTGCGGGGGCGACTGCCGTGTCCGTCACGGCAGTTGCTCCGCGATGGCGGTGTAGACGGCCGGGTCGGACCAGTAGGCGCTGTGCGCAGCGGGGAAGGGCTGGCGGTTGTCGGTCTCGACGTCGGTGACCCGGCCGGGGAAGACGGGCGCGCCGATGTAGCCGAGCAGGTCCCTGCGGTCGTGGAGGTTGAGCCAGGCCGGGACGTGTGCGGGGAGCGGGTCGGGGTGGTCGAGTCCGGGCAGCGCGCCGGTCTCGTACAGGAACGGCGCCTGCGACCCGACGGTCACCAGCAGTTCGACGCCCGGCAGCGGTCCGGCCAGCAGGGTGTCGAGGGCGATGATCCCGCCGAGGCTGTGGCCGAGCAGCACGACGGGCGGCGCCAGTTCGGCCACCAGTTGCCGCAGCCCGTACCGCATCGGCTCGCCGCGGGCGAGATAGCGCAGGATGTCACCGGCCGCCGGGTGTGCGGCTTCGGTGAGGGCGCGTCTGCGGCGTACGACGTAGTGTGACCCGGCGCGTACCACGGGACGCCCGAGCAGCTTCAGCACGGGACCGCGCTCGGTGCCCTGCGGGGGCGCACCGAGCGCGCGGGCCAGCCGGTCGACCGCCGCGTCGCGGGTGTCGCCGTCGCAGACGACCGGCAGATCCGCTTCGAGTGCGCCGCCGATGACGGTGGCGGCGAGGGCCCTGGCGAGGGTCGCGGCCAGGGTGCCGGCGTCGAGTGCCCGGGCGGCCGCGGGCAGCAGCGGGTCGCGGGCGAGGGCGCGGGCGGCCTCGTCCAGTCCCGGACCGATCTCGTCGAACTCACCTGCTTGGGAGTCGAGTTGACCGAGCAGGGCACGCGGCCGCTCGTCGGGGAACGCGGCTCCGGGTGGTGTCACGACCGTGCCGGACCCTGCTGCGGCGAGGGCCAGTTCCGACGTCGGCTCGCGGTACAGCCGCGCCCAGGCTTCGGCCTCCTCGTCCGCCCGGTCGGCGGGGGCGCGCGGATCACGGCTGTCAGCGCCCCTGCCCGGCCCCGGGATGCTCGCACCGCCCGAACCCAGCCGCGCACCGTGCGGTGTGCCCCAGTCGTACGGCACGACACGCGCGGCAGGAGCCAACGGGCCGAGCCCGTGGGCGATTCTGGTACAGAGATCCGTGAAGTGCGGTTCCCTTACCCCGGTACCGTGAACGAAGACCACAGATGTCATGAACCGCCCCGCCGTCGGCTGCCGTCACCGCGCTGCCCGAACCACTGTTCACCTGCATGAATCAGCGTCAAATTATCAGTACTCTCGCGGAGATACCGCTGCTTTCCGTATCTGCGCGAGCACGTCGGGCTTTCGTACGGCCGGGGGCGGGGCACGCTTCCGGCAAGGGACCGAACCAGGGGGTACCCCATGAACCCAGATGTGATGATCACTCATCTCGTCGGTGCGTCCGCGCTGATCGTGCTGGTGGCCCATCTGGCGGGCTGGGCGGCGCGGCGCGTCGGACAGCCGTACATCGTCGGCCAGTTGGTCGCCGGCATCGCCCTCGGTCCCTCACTGCTCGGTGAGATCTCCCCTTCGCTGCGGGCCACGGTGTTTCCCCCCGCCATCGCTCCGGTGCTCAGCGGGCTCTCGCAGATCTCGCTGGTGCTCTTCCTGTTCGCCGTCGGGTACGAACTCGACCTGCGCGTTCTGCGCGGGCGCACCCGCGCGGCCTTCGGTGTCTCGATCGCCTCGTTCGCCGTGCCGATGGCAGCCGGCTGCGGCGGGGCGCTGATCTTCCAGCGGCAGCTGCACGCGCTGGGGATGCCCCGGCATCTCCCGGTGGCGTCGGTGCTGTTCCTCGGTGTCGCCCTGTCGATCACGGCGGTTCCCGTGCTGACGGCGATCGTGCGGGAGAACGGCCTGTCGCGCACGGTGCCCGGGGTGATCGCCGTGTCCGCGGCGGGGATGCTGGACGTGCTGGGCTGGACGGTCCTGGCGGGCACGATGCTGCCGACGGCCCCGGACGGCGCCCTGTCCTGGCAGGTACGGCTCGGCCTCGCGGTCGCCTTCGTCACGGCGATGCTGCTCGGGGGCCGGCGGCTGCTGCTGGCGACCCTCTGGCGGATCCAGCTCGATCCGTCGCTGCGGCTCGCCCTGCTGGTGGGTTTCGCCCTCGCCTCCGCGTGGGTGACCAACGCGCTGGGGCTGCATGTCATCTTCGGCGCACTGCTCGCCGGGGTGGTGGTGCCGCGTGAGCGGGGCGGCACACTCGACGCGGACCTGGTGCGCCCGCTGAACGAGATCAGCTCGCTGCTGCTGCCGTTCTTCTTCGTGGTGTCGGGCCAGGCGGTCGCCGTGGGCGGCCTCGACGGCGCGGGCCTGGTCACACTGGTCGCCGTGACCGTGCTGGGCATGGCGGTGAAGATCGGCAGCGGCACGGTGACCGCGCGGCTCAGCGGTCTCGACAAGCACGACGCGCGGACCGTCGGGGTGCTGCTGAGCACCCGGGGCCTCACCGAACTGATCGCGCTCAGCGCCGGGCTCCAGGCGGGCCTGCTGAGCCGGCGGCTCTACACGATCCTGGTGTTCATGGCGCTCGCCACGACGCTGCTGACCCAGCCGCTGCTGAAGCTGGTGCGGCGGCTGCGCCTGCGGGAGCGGGGCGCCGAGGCCGACGGTCCCCAGGAGCCGCTGCCGGTACCGGAGGCGCCCGCCGCCGGCTCGGGTGAGCCGGCGGCGGGAACGGGCTGATCAGGAGCGGGCTGCCGTCAGGGGCCTTCCGGCCGCAACGGCTTCGGTGTCACAGCGGCATCGGCGCGATGTCGCACTCGATCCGCTGGTACAGCCGGGCCGCCGTCGGACGGGGGTGGTCGTCGCCGAGCAGGCGGGTGAGCCCTTCGACCGCCTTGGCGTTCAGCTCGTCCGCCTCCGCCACCCGGCCCAGTCCGCGCAGGTCCAGCGCGAGATTGGCCGTGCAGGACAGGGTCAGCGGATGGTCGGGCCCCGCGCTGCGCGTCAGCGGGCCCAGCGTCGCCTCGTCCACCTCCAGGGCGCGGGCGAAGTCCAGCCGGGCGTAGTGGTCGTTGGCGAGACCCATGGCCGCGGTGAGTGTGGACACGTGCCGTTCGCCGAGGGTGGCCCGGAACCGCTCGGTCGCTTCCCTGTCCAGCGCCTCGGCCTTGTCGAGCTCGCCCAGGGCGCGCAGGGTGGCGGCGAAGTTGACCATCGTGCCGAGCGTGTACGCGTGAGTGTCGCCGAGCGTCGCCCGGTAGCGCGCCAGGGTCTTCTCCCCCACGTCGCGCGACGCGGCGAGATCACCGCCGAGCCTGCGGTCGACGATCGCGTTCATGGCGGTGGCGAGGGTGTCGGGATAGTCGGTGCCGTAACGGGTGGTGAACCGGAGCAGGGTCGCCTCGGTCAGCTCCCCCGCCTGGCTGAGCACCCCGGCCCTGCGCCGGCAGACGGCCAGGTTCCGCGCCGCGCGGATGGTGGCCGCGTTGTCCTCGCCGAAGTGGGTCACATACGTCTGGTAGGTGGACTCCTGGAGGATGTGCGCCGCCCGGTAGTCGCCCGCCTCACGCACGTCGATGGCGAGCGCGTTCAGGGTGTTGAGCGTGAGGCCGTTGGTCGGGCCGAGCAGCAGCTCCCACTGGTGCGCCGTCTCCTCGTCCAGCCGCCTGGCCTCGGCGAACTCACCGCACATCCGCATCGAGATGCCGTAGTCGTGGGCGGCCCGCAGCGTCTCCGGGTCCTCGGGGCCGAACAGGTCGCGGGCCCGCTCGTCCGCTTCCTCGTCCAGTGCGCGCGCCTCGTAGAACTTGCCCTCGTAACGCAGCGCGCTCGCCATCTGGCACATGGAGTCGATGAGTTCCTCGTCGGGAACCTGCGCGGTGCGGGAGATGGCCAGCGCCGACTCGTTGAGGGTGAGCGCCTCCGCACCCCGGCCGAGGACCCGCAGATAGAAGCCGAGGAGCTTGGTCATCCGGACGACCTGGAGCTCCTCGGCGCCCGACTGGGCGCTCCAGGCCAGCCACGCCTGCCTCGCCAGGCTCTCGCCGGCGTCGTGCGCCCCCCAGTAGTAGAGGAAGAGCACGACGTCGGAGACCAGACCACGGACCCAGGGGTCGGAACTCTCCACCGCTTCGGAGGCGATGACATGGGGCAGCAACGCCTGGTAGGCGGGCCAGTGTTCGGGGGACTCGGGCGATCCCGGCTTCGCCGTCGACAGCAGCAGGTGCGCCGCGCGGCGCATCCGTTCCTGCTCGTCGGAGGCGATCCCCGAGGCGAGGACGTTCTGCATCAGTCGGTGCATCTGCAGGGTGCCCGACTTGTGGTCGAGTTTGATGAGCGACAGTTTGCTGAGGTCACGGGTGGCCCGCGCCAGCAGCAGCGGGTCGCGCAGGACCGGGTCCAGTTCGGGGGTGATCTCGACCTTGTGGCCGCCCCTGAGCATGCTCAGCGGGATGGGCTCGGGCGCCATGCCGGCGCAGATCTCCAGCAGTTGCCGGGCGGCCGGGTTGTTCTGCGCCAGCCGTTCCAGCGAGATGTTCCAGGCGGCGGCGACCGTCACGGGGTAGTCGGGAGACGGGTCGAGTTCCAGGATCTCCGGGCGGCGCGCGGCCAGCAGTTCGAGGTATTCGGCCACCGGCATGCCGGTGGCGGCGTGCCAGGCGCCCGCCTGCTCGATCGCGAGCGGGAGGTCGCCGAGGGCCTCCGCCAGCCGGTCGGCGTCCTCGGCGCCCAGCCCGCGGGCGCGGCGCTGGAGCAGGGTGATGCTCTCGTCCCGTTCGAACACATTGACGCTGAGCGGGGTGGCGACCCGCTCCCATTCGCGGTTGCGTGAAGTCACGATGATCTTTCCGGAGCCGCCGCTGGGGAAGTACGCGCGCACGGCGTCGATGTTCTCCGCGTTGTCGAAGACCAGCAGCCAGTTCTCGTACGGCTTGCCGGTGCGCAGCGCCTCCCGTACCGCGGGAACCGCCGTGTTGGCCTGCGGGCCCACGTCGAGGCCGAGGCTGCGGGCCAGTTCGGCGAGCGCGGCGAGGATCAGGCTGTCGTGCTCGGCGGGGATCCACCAGATGACGCTGTACTCGTGGCTGTGCCGGTAGATGTACTCGATGGCGATCTGCGACTTGCCGACGCCGCCCATCCCGTGCAGGGCGTGCGGCAGGACCGCTGCCGTCTTGTCCTCGCGCAACTGCTGTTCCACCGCTGCCAGCAGACTCTCCCGCCCGGTGAAGTTCGGGTTCTTGGGAGGGACGTTGCCCATGACCTTCGGCTGGCCCGTACGGACGAAGCTGTGCTCTTGCGCTCTGAGGTCCATCGTGTGGTCAGCCTTCCCGGCATTCTCGTCAACAACTGTCTCGGGCGGTGTGGGCGGCACTGTGCCTCCTGGCGGGTCGGTGGTCTGTTCCGCCCCCAGCCCTTCCCGCAAAGATCCACTTTTATCGGGGGATGCGCCCGCACCACCCCTGGTCACGCCGGATGCGCCCGGCACGCCCGCCAGCTCAGCCGCCACCCGCGACGCCCGGCGCGCGTACGGGCCCGACAGTGCCTTGAGCACCGCGAGTTCGATCCGCAGCCAGGGCCGGTTGGCCGGCGCCGGGTCGGGCAGCGGGGCGTGCTCGGGGTCGCGCAGCACGGCGCGCAGCAGCGCGCCGGCGCCCCGTCCCGACCGCAGCTCGGAAAGCAGGGTGACCAGCTGCGCCAGCTGGGTGCGGGTTCCGGTGGCGAGCAGGGCCTCCCGGACCCCGTCCGCGAAGTCGACAGCGCGCTCGCCTTCGCCGTCCTGGCCGTTCCAGTTGATGAGCCCGCCCATCAGCACCTCGGCGAGATGGTCGGGGCCCGCCTCGGGCACGGCCCGGTCGCGCAGTTCCTCTATGAGGTCGAAGTCCAGCGGGACGACGGCCAGCAGCAGCGCCAACTGCCGGGCGAGCGGGCTCGCGAGGCCCAGGAAGCGGCGTACGGCGGCCGAGGCGGCGCGCGGCCCGTCGATGCGCGGGGCGCGCAGTCCGGGCGCCGAAGCGCCCTTCGCCAGCGCGCCGGCCAGCACCACGGGCAGCGTCGCGGACACCCCGCGCTCGCCGGTGACGAGGTCGGCCCAGGCCCGGAAGGACTCGGGGCGCAGGCTCAGCACGGGCACCGGCACCGTCCCGTCGTCGGGCTCGGGCAGCGGCCGTACCGGGTCGGGCAGGCTGTGCGGCGGCCGACAGCCCAGGTACCGGTTGAGTGCGCCGAATCCGGCGGCTTCGAGGGAGGCGCGGAAGGGGTAGAGCGAGGACCGGTGCCGCAGGTACGGCGGCAGCAGGTGCACCAGCGCGGTCGGCCCGCCGGCGGCGAGCCGTGCGAGTAACGTGTCGGCCGCTCCGCCGGCCCAGCCCGCCCCGAGTCCGTCGGTGACCACCAGGAAGAGCCGGGAGCCGCGGCCGTCGAGCAGTTCGGCCGGGTCGGCCTGCTGGCCGCCCGGCCTGCGCAGGACCGGAGGTCCTGCGGCCGGGACGGAGACGGACACGGACCGGACGTCGCGGAAGGAGCCGCTGCGGGCCGCCTCGACGGCGAGCTGACGCGCCGTACGCTCCCAGCCGCGCATGGTGGGCGCGTCGTCGATGAGCAGCACCAGATCGAAGGCGTTCTCCCGGGTCGGCAGCAGATAGGGGATCCATAACCCGTCGTTGATGCCGTGCTCGGCGGTGCGTGTCTCGTCGAGCTCCGTCAGGGTCCGCGAGTCCACCCGGCGGCCGAGCCGGCGCATGGCCTTGGCCAGCGGCAGGGGCCGCGCGGCCGGCCGCGTCCTGCCCGCGGATACGGCGGTGTACGCACCGGGCGCCTCGCCGCTCGTCCCGGCGGTCGCGGTGAGGTGGGTCGGCGCGCCGGGCACCGCGCCGTTGGACCCCGGTACGGAGAAGTCCCAGGGCTCGCTGTCCGGCACGGCGGGAGGCACGGCAGGGGGCAGGTCCGGGTCCGCTTCGGGGACGGCGGGTGCGGGTGCGGCGGTCCGTCCGGCTGCCAGCCGGCGGGACGCCAGCCACAGGGAGTCGGCGATGTCCTGCCAGCTCGGCCCGTCGCCTGCGGCACCGGGGACCGCGGAACTCCCGGTGTCGTCGGGGCCGGGTGCGCGCTCCCTGGGCAAGCCGTTCATCAGCGGCCTTTCGAGAGGTCGCGGAGGAGCATCTCGATGAGTTTACGCCCGTCGCTGTCGCCCTGGAAACCGTATGTCGCCGTCAACTGCACCGCGTTGAGGAGCTGGTCGACCGACTGGGTGCCGCCGTCCTGCAGCCTCCTCTCGAACTCGTCGACCAGCGCCGACACGCCCTCCGGCTGGCGCCGCAGATGACCGGCCACGATGGAGAGCAGCTGTTCACGGCTGGGCGGGCGCATTTCGAGCGGCAGGCAGCGCCGCCGGAAAGCGGCGGGGAACTCCCGCTCGCCGTTGCTGGTGATGACCACGATCGGGAACTCGGCGCACTCCACCCGGCCGCCCTCGATGGTGGCGCGGCTGTGCGGGTCGTCCGAGAAGACCTTGACCGAGTCCAGGTCGCTGCGGACCAGCTCGGGGATCTCGAAGCTGCCGTTCTCCAGGACGTGCAGCAGGTCGTTGGGCAGGTCGATGTCGCTCTTGTCGAGTTCGTCCACGAGCAGGACACGCGGCCTGCGGTACGGCAGCAGGGCGGTGCCGAGCGGACCGAGCGTCATGAAGTCGCCGAGGTACGGCGGTTCGGCGACGGTCGGCTGCTCCGGCGCCGCGTCGCGCGCGGGGCCCGGCTCGCCGCCGGCCCGCCAGGCGGCGATGGCCTGGGCGCGGCCGATCGAGTCGTACTCGTACAGGCCGCCGCGCAGGGTCGTGCGGCTGACGATGCTCCACTGGAGCACCCGGCCGAGGCCGAGTTCGCGCGCGATGAGGTAGGCGAGCGTCGACTTGCCGACCCCGGGCGGCCCGGTCACGAGGACGGGGCGGCGCAGCAGCACGGCCGCGTTGACGGTGTCGATCTCCTCGTCACGCAGCTGAGGGTCCGTCCGGGTCGCGCCGAGTCTGCGCAGCGCCGCCCGGTCGTCGTCGGGGGGATCGTCCTGCACGGGGCTGCCGTTGAACTCGCGCCAGGGCGGCGCCGCGGGCAGTTCGGGCGGCTCGGACCGCGGGCTCTGTCCGGTCGCGTGGAACACCCGCCAGGAGGGCGGGACGGCGGTCTCCGCCGCAGAACTCTGCTCCGTCACGCAGACAACTCCTCACAGTCGACCAGTCGGTTCGGATCATCCCAGAAGAACGCGATATGTCTGCCCATCATCCGGGGTCCCTCATCCTCTGCCTCCGCATCGAGACGCAGCTGGCTCACCTTCGCCGGGATTTGCCCGGGTGGGTGGCCGAAAAGCACCCGGATGAGCTCCCGCGACTGGGGGGAGTCCTCTTCCCTGCGGTCCCAGCCGGCCACGCCGATGCCCTCGCTGATGGCCGCCGCCAGTGGCTCAAGACCGCGCCCGGGTAGGGCGGGGCCGTGCAGGATGACCGCTGTCACGGCGCGCTCCCGGGTGAGGCCGGCCCGCCAGAGCTTGAGGTCCGTCCCGCTCCAGTGGGGCGTCTGCGCCGCCGCCGCCGTACGGAACACGCCCCAGCGGTCCCGCCATCTGCGCAGCTGTCCCGGGTCCCCGGCGCGCATCCGGTCGAGGCTGCGCAGGTGGACGAGGTAGCGCTGGCTGATCGGCACCTCGCCGATGGCCCGGTCCCCCAGCGGCAGCCTGGCGACGTCATGGTTGAGCATGGCGTACGGGAGGACGAACTCGACGTGGACCGGGTCGCCGCCGCGCCCCTCGGCCTCGGCGGTGTGTTCCCCCCAGTACCGCTCGGCGCGGGCCACGGCGCGCTCGACCGCGCCGGCGAAGGATGCGGGGGTGGCCCGTTCGGTCTCCCCCGCCAGGGGTTCCCAGTGGCCTGCGGCGACGTTCACCCAGTGGCGTACGTAGAGGTCGGGCGACCCGTCGTCGGCAGGGGCGACCATCACGACGAGGCAGCGCGGCACATCGGGGTCGGGGGGCGGTTCCTCGGCGATCCGGCGCCGGCGTGCCTCCAGCGCCTCCGAGGTGCCGGGCGCCGACCGCGCGGCCCAGCCGGCCGACCACGCGCGCAGCGCATCGGCGCGCGGCGGGGAGTGCAGGGCGGCCACCTCCATCAGCACCACGGCCGGCGGCAGTCCGTCGGACGCCTGGGCGTTGGCGTCCAGCAGCCGTTCGAAGAGCTGGGCGCGGGTGAGGCCGACCGGCAGGTCGATCTGCAGTTCGTGGGCGAGGGCCGCGTGCAGCCGTCGGGGATCGGTGTCCCGGTCGGGGACGAGCAGGTCGTGGCCTTTGCGTATCTCGTCCTCGGTGAAGACGGGCAGCAGCGCGGGCGCGGGACGGCTGCGCACCCGCTCCTCGACGGACTTGGCCGGCTGCGGTCCCGCCAGCATCTCGATCGCGTAGACGAGGGCGTCCCGCCCGTCGGCGAGCCCGAGCACCTTGCCGACCAGGGCTGCCATGTCCAGCCGGGGGGTCTGCCCGGGTACGTTGATCTCGACGTTCAGGTATTCGGCGACGAGATGCACGAACAGCGGGCGCTGCGCGGCGTCGGTCACGCATTCCAGCGCGCTCAGTTCATGCACCCACGCCATCTTCAGACGTCGGTAGGCGGCGCTTGGCGCCCCTAACGCGTCCGGTGAGTCCCTCTCCACCGACCATCCCCCGCTGAGCCGGTCACCCGCAGAATCGTGGGTGAAACTATCACGCCGCCCGGACCCCAACCAGGACTTGTCCGATCTTCCTGGCACCGGCCGGGGCCCACTGTTCCGCTACGGAGGACGATGAACGACGACGCGCGGTTCTGCCAGCTCATTCCCGGCGCCGACGACTCTCCCGTACTGCTGCACGTCCCGCACTCGGCGCGCACCGTGCCCGGTCCGGTGCGGGCGGACATCGTGCTCGACGACGCGGCGCTGGAGCGTGAACTCGACCATCTCACCGACGCGCACACCGCCCGCATCGCGGAGCTGGCCGCCGCCGCGGCTTCCCTGCGGCCGTGGCGGTTCGTCAACGGGCTGTCCCGGCTGGTCGTGGACCCCGAGCGGTTCCCCGACGAGCGGGAGGAGATGCGGGCGGTCGGCATGGGCGCCGTCTACACGCACACCGCGCACCGCGAGCGGCTGCGCGGGCCCGAGGTTCCGCACGGGCCGCTGATCGAGCGCTACTTCCGGCCGTACGCCGCGGCGATGGAGGCGGCCGTGGCCGGCCGGCTGGCGGCCACCGGACGGGCCGTCGTCATCGACGTCCACTCGTACCCGACCGCGCCGCTCCCCTACGAGCTGCACGGCGCGGGACCCCGGCCCCCGGTCTGTCTGGGGACGGACGGCTTCCACACCCCGGCCACGCTGCTGGGCCACGCCGAGCGGGTGTTCGCCCGGTTCGGCGGGACGGGCATCGACCGTCCCTTCGCCGGCACATATGTGCCGCTGGCGTACTACGGCGTGAGCCCGGAGGTCAGCGCGCTGATGATCGAGATCCGGCGGGATCTGTACATGACCGAGCCGGGCGGCCCTGCGGGGCCAGGACTGGACGCGCTCGCGGCAGCGCTGGCCGAACTCGTCGCGGCCGTCGGGTGATTCGCGGGCGGCTCCCTGACGCGCGGTGGCAGGGGGCCGGTTGACAGGCCGGGCGGCGCCGCGCCAGAGTCCCGGCCAATGGAGATCCCCCATCTGACGCCGGCCGAGCGGCGTGTGTGGCGCGCCTTCCCGAGCGGCGCGGCCGTCGACTTCCGTACCTCGCCGGACGACGACCCGGCGTCCGGGGGCAGTTGGGGCCCCGAGCGGTCGTTGCGGGGCGACGTCCTGCGGGCCCTGCTGCTGGACGACCGCCGGGCGGACGGCGAGGTCGCCGCGCTGCGGATCACCGGCGCGCGGATCACCGGGACCTGGGCGCCGCGCTACGCGGCGGCCACCTGCGCGATCCGGCTCATGGAGTGCTTCTTCGACGCCGCGCCCCAGCTGTACGGCGCCGAGGTCCGCCAGCTCAATCTCAGCGGTTCGGTGCTCCCCGGGCTCACCGCCGCCACCCTGCGCGTGGACGGTGTGCTGCGGCTGACGGGCTGCCGGATCAGCGGCCCGGTCCGGCTCGGCGGGGCGCGTGTGTCGGGTGCGATCTTCCTCGACGGCGCCGTACTGACCCGGCCCGCGCCGCCGGAGGGCGACAGCAGCGGGCCGGACGGTGGGGCGAGCGGGCAGGACGAGCCGCTGCTGGCGCTCAACCAGGCGAGCTGCGGGGACGATCTGTGGGCGCCGGGGCTCAAGGCGTCCGGCGAGGTGCGGCTGGACGGCGCGGTCGTGGCCGGTTCGGTGCGGCTCGACGACGCGGAGCTGGCGGAGCCGTCCGGTACCGCGCTGAGCGCCGAGACGCTCCAGGTGGGGGCCGATGTGCGCGCCATGCGGATACGGGTGCGGGGCCGGGTGAATCTGCGCGGGGCCAGGATCCCCGGCCAGCTCAACCTGGCCCACGCCCACCTGGCCAACCCGGGCGCGGTGGCGCTGCGGGCGAGCAGTTGCGTCATCGGCGAGCTGTGGCTGCGCGCGGCGGCCCCCGTCGAGGGCCTGGTCAATCTGCGCCGCTCCCAGCTCGACCTGCTGCACATCGCGCCGGACGTCTGGCCGGAGCGGGTCAGTCTGGACGGCCTCAGCTACGGCACCCTCGCCCCGCACGAGCCGGCGGCCCGCAGGCTGCCGGTGCTCGAACGCGATCTCGACGGCTATGTCCCCTACGCGTACGAGCAGTTGACCGCCTCGTACCGCAAGGTCGGCGACGACGCGGGGGCCCGTACGGTCCAGCTCGCCAAGCAGCGCAGACAGCGCGCCGGGCTCGCCTGGTACGCCGCGCTCTGGGGGCGGCTGCAGGACGTCACCGTCGGCTACGGCTTCCGTCCGATGCGCGCGGCGGCCTGGCTCGCCTCGCTGCTGCTCGTCGGGTCCGTGGTCTACGCGGTGCACCGGCCGCCGGCCCTGAAGCCGGCGGAGGCCCCGCACTTCAACCCGGTCTTCTACACGCTGGACCTGCTCCTGCCCGTCGTCGACTTCGGTCAGGAGCAGGCCTACGCGCCGGCCGGCTGGTACCAGGGCCTGTCGTACCTGCTCATCATCACCGGCTGGATCCTGGCCACCACGATCGCGGCCGGTGTGACGCGCTCGATCAGCCGGCCTTCTTGACGAATTCCGTGGTGAAGGTCTTCGAGACGTCCACGTCGAAGTTCTGCAGGTTCGGGTCGAACGCCTTCAGTACCCGCTTGACCGTCTCGGGGCCCTCGGCCGGCATCACGCCGTCCTTGGTGAACATCGGCAGGCTGTTCTTGATCGACTGCGCGTAGAGTGCCTTGCCGCCGCCCTGCGCGTAGTCGGCCGGCATCTTGGCCGCGATCTCCTCCGGGCTGTGGGAGGACATCCACGTCAGGGTCTTGACGAAGGCGTTGGCGAGCTTCTGCACCGTCTCCTTGTGGCCCTCGACCCAGTCGGTGTTCATGTAGAGGCTGGACGAGGGGTAGAGACCGCCGAGCGCGGCCTTGGAGCCCTCGGGGGTGCGCATGTCGATCAGCACCTTGCCGAGCTTCTTGTCGAGGATCGTCGAGACGGTGGGCTCCGTCGTCATCCCGCCCTGGATCGAGCCCTGTTGGAGCGCCGAGATGAAGGTCTGGCCCGCGCCGACGGCGACGGGGGTGAACTCACTGACCTTCACGTCGCTGTTGACGGCCAGATACTTCGTCAGGAAGTCGGTCGAGGAGCCGAGTCCGGTGACCCCGAGCTTCTTGCCCTTGAAGTCCTTGGCCGAAGTGAGGTCGCCCGCAGCCTGGTTGGAGACGATCTCGACCTCGCCGGGGGCCTGGGAGAGCTGGACGACCGACTCCACCGCCTTGCCCTTGGCCTGGAGGTCCAGGGTGTGGTCGTAGAAGCCGACGGTGCCCTGTACGTCACCGGAGATCAGCGCGGTCTCGGCCTGCACACCGGCCGGTTCGGTCAGCAGCTCGACGTTGACGCCTTCGGACTTGAAGTACCCCAGCTGCTGGGTGAGCATCGCGGGCAGATAGATGACCTTGTCGAGACCGCCGACCATGATCTTGACCTTGCCGCCGTCGCCGCCGGAGCCCGAGTCACCGCCGCACGCGGTGAGGGTGGACAGGGCGAGTACGCCGGAGACGGCGAGCGCCGCGATCTTCGTTGTTCGCATGTGGTTCACGTCCTTGTGAGAGTGCGATGTGCGCGGGGAGGGGTCAGCGTTCGGCGCCGGCTTCGACCGGCTTCCAGCGGAAGAGGCGCTTCTCCAGGAAGGTCAGCAGGCCTTCGGCGAGCAGCGCGACGATCGCGAGGATCACCATGGCGGCGTACACACCGGCCGCGTTGAAGGTGCCCTGGGAGGCGGAGACCAGCAGGCCGAGGCCCTTGGTCGCGCCGATGTACTCCCCGACGATGGCGCCGATGAGGGCGAAGCCGAAGCTGACGTGGAGGCTGGTGAAGATCCACGAGGTGGCCGAGGGGATGACCACCTGGAGGGTGACCTGGCGGTTGCTCGCGCCGAGGATGCGGGAGTTGGCGACGAGGTTGCGGTCGACCTCCCTGGCGCCCTGGAAGGCGTTGAAGAAGACCGGGAAGAAGACGAGGACGACCGCCGACGCGACCTTCGACGCGGGGCCGAGGCCGAACCAGATCAGGAAGATCGGCGCGAGCACGATGCGCGGCAACGCGTTGAGCACCTTGATGTACGGGCCCATCACATCGGCGAGGAAGCGGACCCGGCCGAGCGCGATGCCGAGCAGCACACCGGCGATCACACCGATGACCCAGCCGAGCAGCGCCTCGTAGAGCGTGTACCAGATCTGCTCCCACAGCGATCCCTGGGCGGTACCGTCGGTGGCCCAGGTGCTCATCTGCTGCCAGATCTTCGACGGCATCGAGAAGTTGAACGGGTCGATGACGGCGGTCCTGGCGAACCACTCCCACAGGCCGAGTACGGCGACGAGGAGCAGCACCCGGCTGCCCAGCACCAGATAGGAGCGGCGGCGGGCCGCCTGCGCCCTGGCTCGGGCGCGTTCGTTCTTCGGCGCCCGTTCGGCCGGCTGCGCGAGGGTGGTGGTCTCAGGCGACATCGGCGGCGCCCCTTTCCCTGGTGATGCGTACCTCTTCGCCGAGCGAGGACCAGATCTCCCGGTAGATCTCCAGGAACCTGGGCTCCATCCGGACCTGTTCGACCTTGCGCGGGCGCGGCAGGTCGATCTCGAAGACCTCCTTGACGGTCGCGGGGCCCGCCGTCATGATCACGACCTTGTCGGCGAGCGCGATGGACTCCTCCAGGTCGTGGGTGACGAAGACGACGGAGGCGCCGGTGCCGGCCCACAGCTCCAGCAGTTCGTCCGACATCAGGGCGCGGGTCTGCACGTCGAGGGCCGAGAACGGCTCGTCCATCAGCAGGATCTCGGGGTCGTTGACGAAGGTCGCGGCGAGTGCGACGCGTTTGCGCTGGCCGCCGGAGAGCTGGTGGGGGTAGCGGTCCTCGAAGGTGCTGAGCCCGACCCGGTCGAGCCAGGCGCGGGCCCGTTCCTTCGCCTCCGCCTTGGGCACGCCGCGGAAGCGCGGTCCCGCCATCACGTTGGACAGGACGGTGCGCCAGGGGAAGACGGCGTCCTGCTGGAAGACGAAGCCGACCTTGTCGCCGATGCCGGTGACGGGCTCGCCGCCGACCAGCACTTCGCCCTCCGTGGGCTCGTCGAGGCCGCTGACCAGGGTCAGGGTCGTCGACTTGCCGCATCCGGTGGGGCCGACGACGGCGACGAACTCACCGCGGCCGACCGTCAGGTCCAGATCCCGTACGGCGGTGTGGAGCGCACCTGACGGGGTCCGGAACGCTTTGCTCGCCCCCCGCAGCTCGATGGCGGGGCTCGTTTGGCTGTTCATGGGCCGGGACGCTAGGTGTGGTCCCCGCCACAGCGGCAGCCTTGTGGTCACAACTCCGGTTTCTGCTCACAAGCCGCTGTTCTGCTCGTTGCGCTCCTGTTCTGCTCGTTCTGCTCGCGTTGTCACAACGAAACCGCTACGAGGGGTGGGCAGTGGGGCCGTGGGCGCTTACGGTGCGTTCGCGACGTAGTTAACCGGATGAATCTGTTCCGCAAAGGCGCGGAAGACCGGCGGAAGGCGGGAGAGCCGTATGCGCATCCGTTGGCCCCGTCGGGTCTTCGCCCAGGTGCTCCTGGTGCAGCTGGCCATCACCACCGGTGTGATCATGCTCGCCATCGGTCTGTTCTTCGCCCCGCTCTCCTCCCAGCTGGACGACCAGTCGATGCGCCAGGCGCTGTCCATCGCCCAGACCACGGCGGCCGAGCCGGGTCTCGCCCGGCTGCTGACCACCACACCGCCCAGTGCGAGCGGACCGGTCCAGGCGGAGGCCGACCGGATCAGACGGGCCACCGGGGCCCTCTACATCGTGGTGATGGACAACCGCGGTGTCCGCTGGTCGCACACCGAGACCGGGCGGATCGGCGAGCATGTGTCGACCGACCCGGGCGGCGCCCTGGCGGGCGACGAGGTGATGGGCATCGACCGCGGCACCCTCGGCCGCTCGGCCCGTGGCAAGGTGCCGCTGCGCGACGACCACGGAAAGATCGTGGGCGCCGTGTCGGTCGGCATCGCCTACGACAGTGTGCGCGACCGGCTGATGAGCGCCGTGCGGGGTCTGCTGCTGTACGCGGGCGCCGCGCTCGCGGTCGGCGCGCTCGCCGCCTACGGGGTGTCGCGCCGGCTCCAACGGCGCACCCACGGGCTGGCCTTCGCCGACATCTCCGCGCTGCTGGACGAGCGTGAGGCGATGCTGCACGGGATCAGGGAGGGGGTGGTCGCCCTCGACCGGCACGGCAGGATCCGGCTGGTCAACGACGAGGCGCAGCGGCTGCTCGGGCTCGGTCCTGACGCCGCGGGGCGCGGTGTGGACGAGGTGCTGCTGCCGGGCCGTACCACCGACGTACTGGCGGGCCGGGTCGACGGGGCCGATCTGCTGACGGTGAGCGGCGGGCGCGTCCTGGTGGCCAACCGGATGCCGACCGGCGACGGGGGCGCGGTGGCAACCCTGCGGGACCGTACCGAACTTGAGCAGCTGGGCCGCGAGCTGGACAGTACGCACGGGCTCCTCGACGCGCTGCGGGCGCAGGACCACGAGCACGCGAACCGGCTGCACACCCTGCTGGGCCTGCTGGAGCTGGGGATGCACGACGAGGCGGCCGAGTTCGTCGCCGAGGTCGCCGAGGCGCACCGCTCGTCGGCCGAGCAGTTCTCGGAGCGGGTCCACGACCCGCTGCTGGCGGCGCTGTTGGTGGGCAAGGCCGCCATCGCCGCCGAGCGCGGGGTCTCGCTGCGGATCTCCGCCGCCACGCTCCTGCCCGACGAGGTGGTCGACCCGCGCGATGTGGTGACGGTGCTGGGCAATCTCGTCGACAACGCGCTGGACGCGGCGACCTCCGTCGAGGTGGAGCTGCGGGCCGAGGGCACCACGGTGGTGCTGCGGGTCAGCGACAACGGGCCCGGCGTGCCGCCCGCGATGCGGGAGCAGATCTTCACCGAGGGCTGGTCGACCAAACAGTCCCCCGCCCACCGCGGCCGCGGTCTGGGGCTGGCGCTGGTGCGCAGGCTCGCCGAGCGGTACGGCGGGATGGCCCGGGTCACCGCGCGGGCCGGCGGCGGCGCGGTGTTCACCGTCGTACTGCCGGAGGCGCTGGCAGCGCCGCTCACCGCATCAGCCGCCGGCCTGGGGGCCGGCGCCGGCTCAGGAGTGTCACGATGATCGACGTACTGGTCGTGGACGACGACTTCCGGGTGGCGGAGATCAACGCCGCCTATGTGGCGAAGATCCCCGGCTTCCGGGTCGCGGCCCGCGCGCACACGGCGGCCCAGGCGCTGGCGACGCTGGAGCGCCACCACATCGATCTCGTCCTGCTCGACCACTATCTGCCCGACGAGACGGGGCTGACGGTGGTGCGCAGGATGCGCCAGCTCGGCCATCACGCGGATGTGATCATGGTGACGGCGGCGCGCGACGTCGCGACCGTACAGGCGGCGATGCGCTACGGGGCCGTGCAGTACCTGGTCAAGCCGTTCAGCTTCGGCGGTCTGCGGGCGAAGCTCGACGGCTACGCGGCGCTGCGCCGCACCCTGGAGGCGGTGGGGGGCCGCGGTGAGGCCGGGCAGGAACAGGTCGACCGGATCTTCGGGGCGCTGAGACCCGCCGACGCGTCACCCGCCGGGCTGCCCAAGGGGCATTCGGCGCCGACCAGTGAACTCGTCCGCAAGGTGCTGGCCGAGGCGGCGGCGCCGCTCTCCGCCCACGAGGTCGCCGAGCGGGCCGGCATCAGCCGCTCCACGGCGCAGCGCTATCTGAAGTACCTGGAGCAGGCGGGACGGATCCGCCTCACCCTCAAGTACGGGGACACGGGCCGGCCCGAGCACCGCTACGCGTGGGCGGCCGCGCACTGAGCGCACGGCCCAACGGACCTGCGGGCGAGCCGTGTTGAGGCCGTCGTCGGCTGTGGCAGACTGCCGTGACGCCGACCGATCGGAGCCGCCATGACCACCGGTACGCCCAAGCCCCAGGTCGACACGAGCAGGCCGCACCCGGCCCGTGTCTACGACTACCTGCTGGGCGGCAAGGACAACTACCAGGTCGACAGGGTCGTGGGCGAGCAGCTTCCCGAACTCGGCAAGGACAGTGCCCGGCAGAACCGCGCGTTCATGCACCGGGCCGTGGGCTGGCTCGCCGCCAACGGCGTCGACCAGTTCCTGGACATCGGTACCGGCATCCCGACCGAGCCCAATCTCCATCAGGTGGTGCAGCGGACGGTCCCGCGGGCCCGGGTCGTCTACACGGACAACGACCCGATCGTGCTGCGGCACGCGGAGGCGCTGCTCGTCGGTACGGCCGAGGGCGCGACCGACTACATCGAGGCCGATGTGCGCGACCCGGCGAAGATCCTCGACCACGCCCGCAAACTGCTGGACTTCGACCGGCCGATCGCGCTGTCCCTGATCGCGCTGATGCACTTCATCCCCGACGAGGACGACCCGTACGGCCTGGCAGGGACGCTGCTCGAAGCGCTGCCCTCCGGCAGCTGTCTCGCCCTCTCGCACGGGACGTTCGACTTCAGCCCGGAGCTGAAGGAGAGCATCACGGGGACGTACGGCAAGGGCGGCATCGCGCTGCGGTTCCGCACCCGCGACGAGGTGGCGCGGTTCTTCGACGGCCTCGACCTCGTCGAGCCGGGGCTGGTGACCGCCCACCGCTGGTACCGCGACACCCCGGAGCCGCCGGTCAGTGTGGACACCGTCTACGGCGGGGTGGCCAGGGTCCGTTGAGGTCGCGCGGGGCCTGATCGCAGACCGTGATCGCGGGCCCTGGTCGCGGGGGCCCCGATTGCCACCGTTCGTGCGCCATTGGACGGTCGTTTTACGGCCGACCCTGTCCCTTCCATTTCGCCGGATGTCGTCCGGTGGTAACTAATGCGGGGCCGCCAGTCCCCCCACTCCCCCCACCCGATGGCGGCCCGACGGAAGGGAACTGCCTTGCGCAGAACCGGATCTCGCCGTGTCACGTCCCTGTTCAGCGCCCTGGTGCTCGCCATGACCCTCGCGATCGTGGCACTGACCCAGGGCACGGCCACCGCCGCCGACTCCAACGGCGGCGTCAGAATCATGCCGCTCGGTGACTCGATAACCGACGGCTACACCCCCCTGCCCGGCGGCTACCGCATCGGCCTGTGGAACCGGCTGGCCGCCGGCGGCTACCAGGTCGACTTCGTCGGCTCACTCGCCAACGGCCCCGCCCAGCTGGGCGATCACGACCACGAGGGCCACTCGGGCTGGCGCATCGACCAGCTCGACGCGAACATCGTGAACTGGCTGAGCGCGAGCGACCCGCGCACGATCATGCTGCAGATCGGCACCAACGACATCAACCAGAACTACGACGTGGCGGGCGCCCCCGCACGGCTGTCGACGCTCATCGACCACATCCTCACCCAGAAGCCGCAGGTGCAGCTGTTCGTCGCCAAGATCACGCCGGAGAGCGGCGCGGCCCAGGAGGCGATGGTCCAGACGTACAACAACGCGCTGGCCGGCGTCGTCGCGACCAAGGGACCGCAGGTCCATGTCGTCGACCTGCACAGCGCGCTGACGACGGCCGACCTGGCCGACGGCGTCCATCCCAACCCGGGCGGCTACGAGAAGATGGCGGCCGTCTGGTACGACGCGCTGCGCTCGGTCCCGTCGAGTCTGACCCCGCTCAACTCGGCGGCGGACAAGGGCCTGGTGAGCAAGCGAGCGCCGGAACTCGCGCTGCACGGCTGACATCTGGCGCCTGGCACCTGGCACCTGGCACCTGGCAGCACGGTCCGGCGGGGAGGCGCCGCGCCCCGCCGGACCGCACCAAATCCGTTGCGCGCGCGCCACGCCCGAACCTAGTGTTGATCGTCATCGGCGTGTAGCTCAGCAGGAGAGCACCGGGCTGTGGTCCCGGAGGGCGCGGGGGCGGAACCCGCCACGCCGGATATGAACGAGCAGCAGGAACCGCAGCCCACACCTGTCATCCACGGCGGATGGCCGACAGCCCAACTGGCCGGCGCCTTCACCACGGCGCTGACCGACGGCGACCCGGAAACCCGCCGGCGCGCCGAGCGGCGCGTCGAGCGCTGGCGCGCCGTGCTGAGCGGCATGGCCGACGGCACACTGACCGTCGGCTCCCGCACCCCGGTCGCCGGTCTGCCCGCCTGGGTCACCCCCGAGGTCGTACGGGGCGGCTTCGCCACCGGCGCCGCCGTCGCGGGCGGCCCGCTGCTCCCGTACGAGACCGAAGCGGCCCGGCGGGCCGGTGTCCCCGCCGACCGTGGAGCGCTGTTCACCCACCACCTCTCCGACCGGGGCCTGGCGGAGCTGACCGCGCTGCTCGACAGCGGCCGGTACGCGGTGGGTGTGCCGGAGGAGGCGGCGCTGCTCACCGTCGCCTGGCTGGTGCGGCACGGCGAAGTGGCCGAGGCACTGCGGCTGTTGGACGTCCTGGAACCCTTCGCCGGCCGGCTGCGCTTCACCCCCCGGCCCGCCGACGAGCCGGTCGACGTGGACGGGACGACGGCGTACCGCACCACGGTCGGGCAGGCCACGGCCACCCTCGCGCGGCGCACGCCCAACCGCGCCGTCGAGACGATGAACGAGGCGCTGACGGTGTGGAATCCGCTGGCGGACGAGTTCCTGGCGCTGTGGCTGCGGACCGCCGTCGCCGGCGAGGTGCTGGCGCACACCCCCGACGACGAGTGGCGCAGGCACGCGGAGGGCCTGCTCCAGCGCTACCGCGTGCTGGCCGCGACACACACCCTGTGCCGTAAGCACCTGCGGCCCAAGGAGAATCCGGCGATCCTGCGTGACGCGCTGGAGCGGACGGTCGCGGGCCAGGAGCTGGACCCGCGCCGACTCGGCCTGCTGCGCGCCGCCGTGACGAAGATGGTGGCCCGGCGCGGAGCGCCCGGTTCGGCGCACCACGGCGAACTGCGCGCCCGGCAGTCGGCCGACGCCGCGCTGCCCACCCATCACGCCCTGGCCCAGCTCGTCGTGCGCCGGATGTCCGGGCTTCCGCAGGACACCGGGACACCGCGGGCCGACCTGCTCGTCGGGCCGGTCGGCGACGAGGAGCAGGAGCTGACGGGAATCCCGGCCGGCACGGCGATCCCGGCCGCCCTCGCCCGTACCGTCACCTCGACGCTCAGCGCGCCCGTCGGCACGCTCATCGAGCGGGGCGTCGTGCCCTCCGCCGAGGTGCTGGCCGAGCTGGTGCCCCATCTGGTCGCCGCCGCGACGTCGCTCGCCTATCCGGACCCGGCGCTGCGCCGGCTGATGGCGGCGACGTACCGCGCCTTCCGCGACCGGCGTTCGCTGCTGCTGGTCGACCTGGCGCACCAGGTGCGGATCGAGGAGCTGCCCTGGGTACGGGCCGTAGCTGAGCAGCGCCGGGGCACGGGCCGGGCCGCGGACTCGGCCCGTACGGCGCTGGTGGAGCTGGCCGAGCTGACGCTGCAGGGCTTCCCGGCGACGATCCTGCCCAATCCGCTGATCAGTGAGTTCTCCGCGCTGGCCCGTGGTGCCGGGATGACCGAGCCGTTCGTGGAGGAGCTGGCCGCGGACATCTTCATGGGGACCTTCTCGCCGAAGTTCCTCGCGGCGGCGTGCGTCGCGGGCGAACTGCTCGCCGGCTCGGTCTACGAGCGCTACTACGGCATCGACTACCGGCGCCTCGCGGCGGACGACGTGCCCGGGTTCGCGAAGCTGTGTCACGAACGCGCGCGGATCCGTACGGGCCGGTCGGTCGCCGCCGACGGGATGGTGATCGAGCAGGCGCAGATCCTCACCACGCACAATCTGGCCACCCTCGCGGGTCCCGTCGGCGCTGTGCCCAGCCCCGGCTGGGACGATCTCGCGCGCCGGTCCTTCCGCTCCGTGATCCGGCTGGTCGCCCTGGCACATCAGCAGGCGCGGCCACTGGCGACGATCAAGGACGCGGCGTACGCCTGGCGGCAGACGGTGTTCCAGCTGTCGCAGTGCACGAGTGAGGGGCAGGCGGCGCTCGTCGACCACATCCTGGCGGAGACGGCGCAGCAGCCCGGACAGGTCCGGACGTCGCTCGACCCCGTCGCGCACGGGCTGTGGCTGGTGGTGATGGAGGGGGTCGCCTTCGGCCCTGACGGCACGGCGGACGGCGGCCGGGCCCGGCAGTTCCTGGGCTGGAGCGAGGAGCGGCACTGGATGCGGAGGGGGCCGCTCACGTACTGATCACGCGCGAACGCGGATGTCCGCCTCTTCTCCGGGCATGCCTGGCAGTGGGACACCGTCGTCCCGGGGAAGATGAGCGGACGAGCTGATCGCACGACACGTTGTGGAGGAGTGGGCAGATGCCGCATGAGCGAGCGGGCAGGCCGGCCGAGCCGGGGGATCTCACCGATATCGCACGGCTGGTGACCGCGTACTACGCGCTGCACCCCGATCTGGACGACCCGGGGCAGCGGGTGGCGTTCGGCACGTCGGGCCACCGCGGGTCGTCGCTGAACACCGCGTTCAACGAGGACCACATCGCCGCCACCAGCCAGGCGATCTGTGAGTACCGGGCCGGCCAGGGCACCGACGGGCCGCTCTTCCTCGGCGCCGACACCCACGCACTGTCCGAGCCGGCCAAGGTCACGGCCGTCGAGGTGTTCGCGGCGAACGAGGTGACGGTGCTGATCGACGCCGCCGACGGGTACACCCCCACCCCCGCGGTGTCGCTCGCGATCCTCACCCACAACCGGGGCCGTACGTCGGGGTTCGCTGACGGTGTGGTGGTGACGCCGTCGCACAACCCGCCGGGCGACGGCGGGTTCAAGTACAACCCGCCGAGCGGCGGCCCCGCCGGGTCGGAGGCGACCGGCTGGATCCAGGACCGGGCCAACGAGATCATCGCGGGCGGTCTGAAGGACGTACGGCGGGTGCCGTACACCAGGGCCCTGGCTGCGCCCACCACCGGGCGCCACGACTTCCTCGGCGCCTATGTGGCCGATCTGCCGAACGTGCTGGACCTGGAGGCGGTACGCGCCGCCGGCATCCGGATCGGCGCCGACCCGCTGGGCGGCGCGTCCGTCGGGTACTGGGGACGGATCGCCGAGGAGCACCGGCTCGATCTGACGGTGGTCAATCCGCTGGCCGATCCGACCTGGCGGTTCATGACGCTGGACTGGGACGGCAAGATCCGGATGGACTGCTCGTCGCCGTACGCGATGGCCTCGCTGATCGACAAGCGCGACCAGTACCAGATCGCCACCGGCAACGACGCGGACGCCGACCGGCACGGCATCGTCACGCCGGACGGCGGGCTGATGAACCCCAACCACTATCTGGCCACCGCCATCGGCTATCTCTACGCGCACCGCGAGCAGTGGCCGGCCGGCGCCGGGATCGGCAAGACGCTGGTGTCGTCGGGGATGATCGACCGGGTCGCGGGCGATCTGGGCCGGCGGCTGGTCGAGGTGCCCGTCGGCTTCAAGTGGTTCGTGGACGGACTGGTGGACGGCTCGCTCGGCTTCGGGGGCGAGGAGTCGGCGGGGGCGTCGTTCCTGCGCAGGGACGGGTCGGTGTGGACCACCGACAAGGACGGCATCATCCTGGCGCTGCTCGCTTCGGAGATCCTGGCCGTCACCGGCAAGACGCCGTCCGAGCACTACGCGGAGCTGACCGGCCGGTTCGGCGAGCCCGCGTACGCCAGGATCGACGCGCCCGCCACCCGCGAGGAGAAGGCCGTCCTGGCCAAGCTCTCGCCCGAGCAGGTCACGGCCGACACCCTCGCGGGCGAGCCGGTCACGGCTGTGCTGACGGAGGCGCCGGGCAACGGCGCGGCGATCGGCGGGATCAAGGTGACGACGGACAGCGCGTGGTTCGCCGCCCGCCCCTCGGGCACCGAGGACGTCTACAAGGTCTACGCCGAGTCCTTCCAGGGCCCGGACCATCTGGCCAGGGTCCAGGAGGAGGCGAAGGCGGTCGTCGCTGCGGCGCTCGGCGGCTGACGTACGGGACGGCACGAAGGCCGGCCGGCTGCCCGTGATCGTACGGGCAGCCGGCCGGCCTGTTGTCACCAGGCGGTGGGCGCCGGTGGCGCGACGACCGGCGGGCGGTCGTCGCAGGTGATGGTGTTCGGCAGTTCCCACGCGGCGAACCAGGGGCCTGTGGTGCCGCCCCCGTCGTTGCCGCCGAGGTCGGTGAGCCCGAACTCCGAGCCCGCCGGCGTGAAGTGGAACGATCCGCAGTTGTTGACGCCGACGGCGCCGACGTTGCGGGCGTCCACGTTCTCGAAGGACGCGCCGCCCGCGACCCGGGCGCTGACCACGGAGGTGCCGGTGCCGTCGACCTTGATGTCCTTGAAGTGGACGTTGGTGATCGAGTACAGGTCCTTCACCGGGAAGTCGCTGACCAGCATGATCGCGTTGTAGGTGCTGTCGAGGAAGTGGTCACCGACGACCTGGATGTCGGCGTCGATGTTCTTCTCCAGCGCGTAGAACCAGATGGCGCCGAGCCCGATGTTCCAGTTCAGCTCGAACGTGCCTGCCCGCACCGTGGTGTTGTCCGTGATCCACAGGTGGCCGGTGAACGCCTCGGCGCCGAACCGGGAGCCGACCTGGATCGCGCTGCCCTCCCGGATCGGGTCGGCGATCAGGTTGCCGGAGACGGTGTTGTCGGTGCCGCCGTAGATCGCGATGCCGTTGGCGAGCACCGGAGTCTGGACGGTGTTGTGGCTGAACGTGTTGCGCGCGTTCGCCGTCTTCTCCGACCACATCGCGAGGCCGTCGTCGCCGGAGTTACGGACGAAGTTGTCGGACACCACCGAATCGGTCACGCCGGTGTGGAAGTTGAGGCCGTCGGCGATCTGGTCGGTGATCACGTTGTTGGTGATCTTCAGATTCTTCATCGGGCCGTCGAACCACATGCCGACCTTGGTGTGGTGGATGTAGAGCCCGTCGATCGTCGAGTCGCTCAGCGCGCCGCCGATGCCGTTCACCTGGTCGGTGTCGATGCGCTCGCGTACGTCGCCCTCGACGGCGAAGCCGGACAGGTGGACATTCTTGCTGCCGCCCGCCGCCGCGTCCTTGCCGTAGAAACCGACCCCGGTGTGGGTCGAGCCGTCGGGGGCCGGGGTGGCGAGGGTGACCTGGCGGCCCTTGATGACGGTGTACCAGCTGCCCGCGCCCTCGATCGTCACATCGTCCACGACGATGTGCCGGTTCACCTGGTAGACGCCCGGCGGGATGTAGACCTTGAGGTGGCTGCGCCTGGCGAAGGCGACGGCCTTGTCGATCGCGTCGGCCGAGTCGCGCCTGCCGAGCGGATCGGCGCCGAACGCGAGCACGTTGGCCGCGAGGAGCCGCACGTGCGGGGCTCCGACGAGCTGTGAGTCGAGCAGGTCGACGACGGTCGAGGACGCCCTGCTCCCGGCGGGCACGGCGAGCCGCACCTTGTCCCCGGCGCGGTAGGTCTTGCCGAGCAGCAGACGCTGCTCGTCGTAGAAGTGGTTCGGCCGGAACGGCTTCTCGACCGTCGGGGTGGGTGTCGTCTCGGCGGGCACGCAGGCGCACTCGGTGATCCACTGATCGGGGTGCAGCAGCCCGGCGTTGGGGTCGTTGGAGAACGAGTACTGGTTGTACAGCCACGCGTACTGCGAGGTGAGCGTCATGGTGGACTTGTTCTTGCCGTTCACCGTGACATCGAGCGGCGCCGTGATGCCGCCGCCGTTCGGAGCGTCCGGGATGCTGTAGCGCACGGTGATCGCGTTGGCCGTGCTCGGCAGCGTGAACTCGACGTACTGACCGGGCGTCAGCTTGACCGCCTTACGCCCGGACGCCTCGGCGGGCAGGGTGTAGGCGGTGCGGCCGGGTCCGACGAGCGAGCCGTTCGTCACCGCGTTCTCCGCCTCCTGCTCGGCGAAGGGCACATCGGCGCCGCGCCCCGCGACGAGCGAGGGATCGAGCGCCGCGCGGGTCACCACCGGCCCGGCGGCGGCGCTGCCCGCGACGGCGGAACCGCCGGACAGCACCCCGAGACCGAGGGTGGCCGTGGTCAGCGCGGCGGCCACCGCCACCGCTCTTCGCAGCGGTCTGCCGGGCCGCTCGGCGGCTCTTCTGATGCTCCGTGACATCGGATGCTCTCGTTTCTGTCGGAACGGTGAACGACTGCGACACTCGCGGCGAAACGGGCGCCGGAGGGTGAGGTGACATTAGGACCCCCCACCTCGTTCCACAAGGTTCCGAACAGATATTTTCGTCGCCCTGGCGTATTGCTGCGACGGCCCATCAATTTCTTGCGGAAACTGCCTGCTTCGATGGCAAACTTTCCGCAACTGGGGGTCCCGGCACCGGAGTCAGGCGGCGGTCTTGCGCTCTTCGCGTCCGGCCACCGGCACGTCGAGGGTGCGGGCGACGGCGACCACGCCTTCGTCGAGGCGTTGCAGGTGGCGTAGCACCCGGTAGGTGACGGTGCCCGAGCGCAGGGCGGGAGCGGCGCCGTCCTCCAGCATCGCGGCGATGCTGGGCCCGGACTCGACCTTGCCGACGGCGGCCTCGTCGTCGTCGTCCCGTACGTACGCGATCGTCACGTCGATGTTGTGCGCGATACGGCGGCCGGCCCGCTCCAGCCGCGGGTCGGCGGCGACGCTCTTGCTGTACGGCACCAGCTCGGCGGTGGCCGCCAGCGAACGGGCGTGGTACGCGCAGGTCTCCAGCAGCGCCACCAGATAGCGCGCCGTCTGCCGGCGCACCCGCAGCGGGGTGATCGGATGTGTCAACGGCTGGGTGGAGCGGCGCAGATCGTCCAGCGCGGTGTCCAACTCGCGCGCCAGGTCCAGCAGATCGACCGCGGGGCCGCCGCTGAGCTGCGCCACGGCCGCGGCGGCGACGTCCCGCAACCGGCCCAGCACCTCGCGCAGTTGCTCGTCGGTGCGCAGGTCGGTGCGGACCGGGAGCACCAGTACGGCGGCGATGATCCCGCAGGCGGCGCCGAGCGCCGTCTCCTCGATCCGCAGCACGAGCACGGAGAGGCTGTAGGTGTTGAGGAGGGTGTAGAGCAGCCCGAGCATCGCCGTGACGAAGAAGGACATCAGCGCGTACGACAGCGGCGCGGTGAAGAACATCCCGAAGATGAAGAGCAGCACCAGGAAGAACGCCAGCCAGGTGTTGTTGCCGACGAGACCCGCGAGTCCGACACCCGCGACCACACCGAAGACGGTGCCGAGCACCCTGCGGTAGCCCTTGACCAGGATCTCACCGGTGGACGCGGTGTTGAGGAAGACCACCCAGCAGGTCAGCACCGCCCAGTACCAGCGCTGGCTGGACAGGAACTCACCGCCCACGATGGCCAGCATGGAGCCGACCGAGACCTGGAAAGCGGCCCGGGTGGTGCGCCGTTGCAGCCCGGTGCGCTGCTCCTCGGTCTCCTCGGGTTCCACGATCGCCAGGTCCTCCGCCTCGAACTCCTCGCGTGAGCGGACGGTCTCGGGCGAGTCGTCGGACTCGTCCTGCGGGCCGTCGAGGGCGAGGCGCAGTCCGAGTACGGCGCGCGCCGCCTCGCCCAGCGCGCGGAAGACGTCCTGCACGGCGGCCGGGGCCTGCGGCAGGTTCTCGCTCTCGCGGTAGCCGAGCAGCCGGTTGCGCACATGGACCAGGGCGGTGCCCCGGTCGGCCGGGGCCAGTCTGCTGACCAGCAGGTGCAGCGCGTTGAGGTCCCTGCGCAGCAGGACGGTGGCCTCGTCGTCCTGCGTGTGGTCGTCCTTGTCCCTGCCGATCCGCGCCCAGGGGGCCTGGAGCGGCAGAGGCGCGTGCGGCAGGTGCATGGTGAGGGTGTCGGCGCCGTTGGTGCTGCGGGAGTTGAGCAGCAGCATGCCGAGCCGTTCGGCGGCGATCTCGGCGTCGGCGACGCGGCGCTGCACCAGTGCGGCGGTCGTGGCGTCGCGGGTCCCGTCGTCGAGCCTGCCCTGGATCATCAGGGCCGCGTCGTGCAGCCGGGCGGTGCGCCGCCGCAGCTCGTCGAGGACCTTGTCCAGCTGGTCGGGTGCGGCGTCCAGCAGTTCGACCTGGGTCGCGGTCAGCTGGGCGAGCCGCGCCCGGAACGCCTGGCGCAGCCGGCGCAGGGTGCGTTCGGGGGTCTCGGGCACGACGGCGAACCGGACGATCGCGCTGCACACGAAGGCGATGAGCAGCGTCAGGGCGAGCTGGGCCAGGCTGCCGACGGTGGCCTGCACGAACAGCGAGACGAAGTAGATCTGGAAGCCGATCAGACCGAGCGCGGTGCCCCGGTCGCCGAACCGCCGGGAGTAGACGGCGCCGAAGATCAGCAGGATGAAGAACGCGTCCCCCGCGACGACCCGGGTGTTGAGCAGCGCGCCCAGGGACATCGCGGCGACGGCGACGGGCAGGGCGCAGGCGAGGGTGACGGCCTGGCCCCTGACCGTCTTCTCCCGGATGGCGAAGGTGGAGACCATGGCGGCCATGGCGCCGGCCACCAGATGCGGGACCGGGGTGTGCATCAGCGCGAGGATCAGCAGCGTGAGTGCGATCGCGCCGACCGTGCGCAGCCCGGCCATCAGCCGCAGGAGTCCGGGGTCCGATGCCACGAAGCGGTCCCAGGTGCCGGTCCTCTTCCGCCGTTTCGCTGCCATCGCGCTGCCGTACGCTCCTCACTCCTGCCATGATCCGGACAGCCCCAGCATGGCACGGGTGGTTACGGCGCTTCCGGCCCACCGGGTGAAATACTGACATTCCCCCCACCCGCTTCTCCGACTGCGAGGCGCCACCCGATGAATCTGAGCATCCGTAACCAGCTCGCCGGCACCGTCAGCTCCGTCACCCCCGGCGAGGTCATGGCGGCCGTCAAGATCCGGCTGACCGGCGGACAGGAGATCACGGCGGCGATCACGCTGGAGGCGGTATGGGAGTTGGGCATCGCCGCGGGCACGGCCGTCAACGCCCTGGTCAAGTCGACGGAGGTGGCACTGGCGACCGGGGTGGTGGAGGGCGTCAGCATCCGCAACCAGCTGCCCGGCACGGTCACCGGCATCAAGGCGGGCGACGCCATGGCCAGTGTGAAGATCACCGTGCCCGGCGGCGAACTCACCTCGGCCGTCACGGAGGAGGCCGTGACCGATCTGGGGCTCGTCACCGGATCGACGGTGGTGGCGCTCATCAAGTCCACCGAGGTCTCGCTGGCGACCGTCTGAGCCGGGGCCGGTCCGAGCCGGGGCCGGTCCGAGCCGGGGCCGGTCCGAGCCGCCGGTTCCCCGCCGGCGCCGCCGGGATGTCCTACTGGGCGTAGAGGAAACGCTGTCCGTCGTCGGTCTGCCGCACGACGACGATGCTGCCGTGCATGTGCCCGCCCTTGAGGGTCAGCCGGTTGTCCTCAAGGGTGAAGTTCCCGTTGTCCGGGTCGAGCGGCAGGGCGTAGTAGTCCTTGTCCTTCACCCGCGTCTCGGCGACGGTCACCTTGTCGAGGCGTACGGCGCCGCTGCCCGGGTTGAAGGTCGCGCCCGCCCCGGTGGTGATGGTCACGGGGAGTTGCCTGGTCGTATAGAAGCCCGTGCCGCTCATGGTGCCGGTCACCGAATCGGCGGGGAGCAGCAGCACCAGCTTCTTCTTGTCCTGGAGCCCGGCCACGAACGGCTCGATGACCGGGGCGAGTTGCCGGTTGGTCCGGGCGACGGACCGGGTGATGCCGTCGGTCACGTCCTTGGGGGCCTCCTGCGGGCCGGCCGGGGTGACGCCGCGCAGCAGTTCGGCCAGCGGTGTGGTCGCCTTCGTGGTGAGGGTCTTCTTCACGTCGCGGCCCGCCGCGTCGGCGTTGAGCAGGGCCGCCGTGCCGATGGCGTACGGCTCGACCCCCTTGGCCGCGACCTTCATCGGCTTGAGTGTCCGGGTGAGCCGGGCCCGTATCTGCGCGGGGTCGTCAGGATCCCGGACGGCCGCCATGGCGAGCGCCGACTGCTGGACGTACTCGGCCGTGCCCTCCAGCAGGTCGACGGACGCCTGGCCCTTGGCCTCCGCCGGGAAGCCGTCCGTCCACCGCTGGTTCCAGTACGCGGCCCGCGCCAGATGCGCGGCCCGCCGGGCCGGGTCCCGCAGCCCCAGCAGCAGGCTGTTGTAGACCATCGCCCGGTCGACACGGGGATCGGCGCGCAGGGGGTACTCCTCGGCCCTGCCCGCGCCGCCGGACGCGTTGTCCAGCTGGATCAGCGAGTGCCAGGGCGCCGCGCTGTCGTACTGGACGTCGGGGTGGAACTGCTCGTGGGTCGCGAGCCCGAACGTGTAGCCGGCCGCGTCGGGGCTGGTCATGCCGAGGGGGTCCTTCGCCGGCGCTGCGGCGCCCGCGCCCTCCGGCGGCCGTACCACGATCGATTTCCTGCCCTTCCAGGTGATCGCCTCGAAGCCGCCGGGCCGGGGGACGCCGATGTTGTGCTTCTTCAGCTCGTCCAGGGAGATCGAGCCGCCCGAGCGGGCGTCCAGCAGATAGGCGCACCGCCCGTCCGTCACGATCACACTGTGCTTGCTGAAATCCGCACCCGGCCAGATGCGGCCCAGCCGCGGCCACACGATCGCGACGTCCCTGCGCACCGACGACGAGAGCTGCCAGGTCGATCCGCCGGCCGAGGGCCTGGCGGCGGCCGAGGCCACGTCGACGACCGGCCTCGGCAGCGCGTTCGTACACGCCGAGAGCCCCAGCACCCCGACGAGGACGCCGCCGACACTGCCGCATATAACAGCTCCTGACCTGCGGGGCATGGATAACCAGCTCCTCGGGGTGCGGGGCGGACGGCGTAAGCCCACCGTCCCCTCGCGCGGCGCCCGCCGCCGCTCCGCGCCGACCATTCGGGTGACGTCCGGCGCCGTCCCCGCCTGGCGGACGTCAGCGTTTCGTCACGAGTCGCAGCGGCTCCGCGGGGGGTCGCCGACCCTACGGTCTCAGTCATGAACGTCCGCTCCCGCCTCCCGTCCCCCGGTTCCGTCCGGCCCGACACCTTCTGGCGCAGCCCGCTGCGCGGCCCATGGCTGACGTCCGTTTTCGGCGCCGTGCTGCTCGTGGGCATCCCCGTGCTGTTCCTGACCGGGCTCGTGTCGTACGCGGCGTACAACCCCGATCTGTCGGCCGTCAACGACAAGACGCCGGACAAGGGGCTGCTCGGGTTCTACCTCTTCAGCTGGCCGACCGACCCGTACTGGCTGTACCGCGTCACCCAGGGCGTGCATGTGACGCTCGGGATCGTGCTGGTGCCGGTGCTGCTCGCCAAGCTCTGGTCGGTCGTGCCGAAGCTGTTCACCCTGCCGCCGGTACGCTCCGTCGGGCACGCGCTTGACCGGCTCTCCCTGCTGCTGCTCGTCGGCGGCGGGCTGTTCGAGTTCGTCACCGGTGTGCTCAACATCCAGCTGGACTATCTCTTCCCCGGCTCGTTCTACCCGCTGCACTTCTACGGCGCCTGGGTGTTCTTCGGCGCGGTCGTCGCGCATGTGGTGATCCGGCTGCCCCGTACCGTACGGGCGCTGCGCAGCCGCGACTTCCGGGCCGAGCTGCGCACCCCGGTGGCCAGGACCAGGCCCGAGCCGGCCGACGACAGCGGTCTGGTGGCCCCCGACCCCGCACCGCCGACCATGTCGCGGCGCGGCGCGCTCGGGCTGGTGGGGCTCGGCTCCGTGGTGCTGTTCGTGGTGACGGCCGGGCAGTCCATCGGCGGGAGCCTGCGCGGGACGGCGCTGCTCGCACCGCACGGCCGGCAGCCGGGCAGCGGCCCGAACGGGTTCCCCGTCAACAAGACGGCGGCCCTCGCGCACATCAGGGAACGGGACGTGGGCCCCGACTGGCGGCTGGTCGTACGGGGCGGCGGCCGGCGGGTCTCGCTCACACTGGCGCAGGTGCGGGAGCTGCCGCAGCACCGCTCGTCGCTGCCCATCGCGTGTGTCGAGGGCTGGTCGACGGAGAACCAGCACTGGGAGGGGGTCAGGCTCGTCGATCTCGCGGGACTGGTGGGGCTCGGCGACGACCCGCCCGGGGTGTTCGTCGAGTCGGTGCAACTGCACGGTTCCTTCCGTGCCGTGGCCCTGCGCGACAACCAAGTACGCGACACGCGCTCGCTGCTGGCGCTGCGGGTCAACGGCGCCGCGCTCTCCGCCGACCACGGCAGTCCGGCGCGGATCATCGTGCCGGGCGCTCCCGGTGTGATGAACACCAAGTGGGTCAGGCAGTTGAGCTTCGGGGAGACGACATGGCCGGTGTGACACGACGCGACAGCTCGTCCGCCGGGCGCTTCCGGCGGCTGTACGGCGAGTCGCCGCTGCATCTGCTCATCCTGCTGGCCTCGTTCGCGCTGTGCGGTTACGCGGCGGTCCGGCTGCTGGCCGACCGATGGCTCGCCGTCGCGATCTGGTTCGTGGCCTGCGCCGTCCTGCACGATCTGGTGCTGGTGCCGCTGTACGGCGTCCTCGACCGGCTCGGCCGGCGCCCCTTCGCGCAACGTGGTGGTGTCCACCGCGACGGTGTCAACTACGTGCGTGTGCCGGGCTTTCTGTCCCTGCTGCTGTTGCTGGTGTACTGGCCGTTGGTGCTGCGGAACTCGGCCGGCTACACCCCCGCGACCGGCCTGTCGGCCGACGTGTACCTCGGCCGCTGGCTGCTCGTCACCGCCGCGCTGTTCGTGCTGTCGGCGCTGTGGTTCGTCGGACGGGGACTGTTCGGAGGCGGTCCGGTCGAACGGGCGTCCCACCGGCCGCCGGACGATCTTACGGACCGGTGACGCTCCGGCGCGGGACACCGACCGGTACGCCGTGGGCCTCTACCGTCGGCTGGATGCGCGTACTTGTCACCGGTGGCGCGGGCTTCATCGGCTCGCACGTGGTCACCGCACTCACCGCCGCCGGTCATGAGCCGGTGGTCCTCGACGCCCTGCTGCCCTCGGCCCATCCGGTGGCGCCACCGGATCCGCCCGCAGGGTGGCGCCACGCCGACGTACGGGACCGGGCCGCCGTCGTACGGGCGCTGGCCGGTGTCGACGCCGTCTGCCACCAGGCGGCGATGGTCGGTCTCGGCACCGGCTTCGCCGACGCGCCGGACTATGTGAGCTGCAACGATCTGGGCACCGCGACGCTGTTGGCCGCCATGGCCGAGACCGGGGTCACGGCGCTGGTGCTCGCCGGGTCGATGGTCGTCTACGGCGAGGGCCGTTACGACTGTCCCGCGCACGGCCGGGTCGCACCCGGACCGCGCCGGGAGGCCGATCTGGCGGCCGGACGGTTCGAACCGGGCTGCCCGCGCTGCGCGGCCCCGCTGGTCCCCGGGCTGATCGGGGAGGACGCGCCGGCCGATCCGCGCAACGTGTACGCGGTGACCAAGCTGACCCAGGAGCAGCTGGCCGCGTCCTGGGCGCGGGCCACCGGCGGCCGGGCCCTCGCCCTGCGCTACCACAACGTCTACGGGCCCGGGATGCCGCGCGACACACCGTACGCGGGTGTGGCGTCGTTCTTCCGCTCGGCGCTGGCGCGCGGCGAGGCACCGCAGGTCTTCGAGGACGGCGGGCAGCGGCGGGACTTCGTACATGTACGGGACGTGGCGCGCGCCAACGTGGTTGCCCTGGAGGCCCTTTCGGGTCGGGAGCCGGGTGGGTGCCGCGCGCTCAACACCGGCAGCGGCGAGCCGCACACCGTGGGCGAGATGGCGGAAGCACTCGCGACGGCGCACGGCGGACCCGGCCCGGTGGTGACGGGTGAGTACCGGCTGGGCGACGTCCGGCACATCACCGCGTCCTCCGAGCGGCTGCGCACCGAACTGGGCTGGCGGCCCGAGGTCACGTTCGACGCGGGCATGGCGGAGTTCGCCGGGGCCGGACTGCGGGCGGTCGCTTCATGACCGTCGATGTCGTACTCCCCTGTCTCGACGAGGCGTTGGCGCTGCCGTGGGTACTGAACCGGATCCCCGAAGGGTGGCGGGCGATCGTCGTCGACAACGGCTCGCGTGACGGCTCGGCCGAGATCGCCGCCGGGCTCGGCGCGACCGTCGTACGGGAGCAGCGGCGCGGCTTCGGGGCCGCGTGCCATGCCGGACTGCTGGCCGCCGAGGCGGAGTTCGTGTGTTTCTGCGACTGTGACGCCTCGCTCGACCCGGGGCTGCTCACCTCCTTCGTACGGGAGGTGGCGGCCGGTGAGGCGGATCTGGTGCTGGGCCGCAGACGGCCCGAGGGGCCTGGTGCGTGGCCGCCGCACGCCAGGGCCGGCAATCTGGCGCTGGCCAGGATGATCCGCCGCAGGACCGGGCTGCCCCTGCGTGACCTGGGGCCTTTGCGGGCGGCGCGGCGCGAGGCGCTGCTGGCGCTGGAGCTGACCGACCGGCGCAGCGGCTATCCGCTGGAGATGGTCGTGCGGGCCGCCGACAACGGCTGGCGGGTGGTGGAGCGCGATGTGCCGTACCGGCCGCGCACGGGCAGGTCGAAGGTCACCGGCACCTGGCGCGGCACCTGGCACGCCGTGCGCGACATGCGCGGTGTGCTCACGGCCGCCCCGGTCGCACCGGCCGCAGACGTCCACGTTCGGTAAGAATCCGCTGCCCGAAATGCCGGGCTCCGCTCCGTAGGGTGAAATCCGTGACCCATTCAGAAGGATCAGCCACGCTGCTGGTCATTGCCAAGGAACCGGTGCCCGGCCGGGTGAAGACACGGCTCACCCCGCACTTCACCCACACCGAGGCGGCCGAACTGGCCGAGGCCGCGCTCGGTGACACACTGCGGACCGTGCTCCAACTGCCCGCCCGGCGGCGTGTGGTGGTGCTCGAAGGGCGCCCAGGGCGGTGGCTGCCGCCGGGCTTCGAGGTGGTGCCGCAGGGAACGGGCGGCCTCGACGAACGGCTCGCTGCCGCGTTCGGCGGCTGCCAGGGGCCCACCGTACTCATCGGGATGGACACCCCGCAGATCACTCCTGACCTGCTGGCCCCCGCACTCACCGCGGCCGGGCGGCAGGGCGCCGAAGCGTGGTTCGGGCCCGCCGACGACGGCGGGTTCTGGGCGCTGGGTCTCGCCGTGCCCGACCCGGCCCTGCTGCGCGGTGTGCCGATGTCGGTCCCGCACACCGGCGCCGTGCAGCGCGGCCGGCTGGTGGCGGCGGGGCTCACCGTCCAGGATCTGCCGAGGCTGCGCGACGTCGACACGCCGGACGACGCGGCGTACGTCAGCGCGCTCGCACCGCACACCGCCTTCGCCGCGACCTACGCGCGTCTGACCGCCGGCCGCAGGGCGGTGGCCCGATGAGTACGGCGGTGGCGTGGGGCGCCGATCCGTACACCGAGGCGGTACGCAGCGGCCGGGGCCCGCTGTTCCTGCGCCGCAGCGACGGCTGGCTGCTGCCGCTCGACGTGGAGCGGTGGTGCGCGGTCGCGGACGCGGCCGATCTGTCGGCGCTCGCCCGCTGCGAGGGCGCGGTGCTGGACATCGGGTGCGGCCCCGGCCGGCTGGTCGCCGCGCTCGCCGGGCGCGGTCATCGCGCGCTCGGCATCGACGTCAGCCACGCGGCGGTCGACCGGACCACGCTCCTCGGCGGTGTCGCGCTGCGCAGATCGGTCTTCGATCCGCTGCCGGGCGAGGGCCGTTGGGACACGGCGCTGCTCGTCGACGGCAATGTCGGCATCGGCGGCGACCCGCGCGCGCTGCTGGTGCGGGCGGCCGAACTGCTGGCGCCGCAGGGACTGCTCATCGCCGAGACGGCGCCGCTCGACATCGACGAGCGGGTGCGGGTCCGGGTGGACGACGGGCGCGGCACCGGCGGTGGCACCGCGGAGGGCTCCGAGGACGCGCTCTTCCCGTGGGCCAGGATCGGTGTCCGCGCCCTGCTGCGGCACGCGCGCCCGCTCGGCTGGCGGCCGGTGGACCAATGGGAGGCGGCCGGACGGCCGTTCGTGGCGCTGCGCAGAGCCGGTGTGCCGCGCGTACGGGAAGGGAACACCGGATGAGGGCCGAGGAAACACCGACGGCGGACCACCGCCCTTCGCCGCCTGAGGAGTGCCCGCCCGTCCAGGAACCGGCCGGGAAGAAGACCGGGAAGACCGGGGAAAAGGGGACGACGGGGACGACCGGGCGCGGCGCCGACCTGGCCGCCGCCGGCGCCGGCGTGCTGCTCGTGGTGGTGGCGGTGCTCGTCGGCCGGGCGATCGAGCGGGCCGACGGCGCACTGCACGTCAACTGGCCGCCGCTGTTCGCCTCGTGGGACCCGCACATCGGCCCCGGCACACCGGCCGCGGTCCTCGTCGCACTCGCCGTGGTCGTCCAAGGGCCTGCGGTGGCAGCCCGGTTGTCCTGGCGCGCGCTCACCCTGGCCACCTGGGCGACCAGCATGGCCTGGGTGTTCTCGCTCGCGCTCGTGGACGGCTGGCACGACGGCATCGCCCAACGCCTCACCACCCGCGAGGAATACCTCCAGGGCATCGGCCGCTTCGGCGACATCGGGGCGGCCGTGCGCGGCTACACCAGCCATATCCTGCTCTACTCCCCCGGTCACTGGCCCGCGCACCTCGCGGGCCATCCGCCGGGCGCCGTGCTCACCTTCGTGGGTCTCGACCGGCTGGGCCTCGGCGGCGGCGGCTGGGCCGGCGTGTGGTGTGTCGTCACCGGCGCGTCGGCCGCGGTCGCCGTGCTGGTCACCGTACGCGCCCTGGCCGGTGAGGCGCTTGCGCGCAGGGCTGCGCCGTTCCTCGTCGTCGCGCCGACAGCGGTGTGGATCGGCGCCTCCGCCGACGGGTACTTCGCGGCCGTCGCCGCCTGGGCGGTCGCGCTGTTCACACTGGCGGCGACCCGCACCGTCCGGTCGCCCGCGACGGCCGCCGTCGCTTCGGGGCTGCTGTTCGGTGCGCTCTGCTACCTCTCGTACGGGCTGGCGCTGATCGCGGTGATCGGCGTCGCCGTCCTGCTGATCAGCCGCAGCGCCCGCCCGCTGCCGCTGTTCCTGGCCGGGGCGCTGGTCGCGCCCGCCGTCTTCACCCTGGCCGGCTTCAACTGGTGGGAGGCGTACCAGCTGCTGGTCGAGCGCTACTACCAGGGGGTCGCCAGGATCCGTCCGTACGGGTACTGGGTGTGGGCCAACCTCGCCTGCACCGTGCTCATGACGGGTCTCGCCACGGTGGCCGGAATGCGCAGGGCATGCACCGCGAAAATCCTGCGCGGAGTGCGTACCGGAACGCTCCAGGACACCGGGCGGCTGGCGCTGCTCGTGCTGGCCGCGCTGCTGGCGCTGCTGCTCGCCGACCTGTCCGGCATGAGCAAGGCGGAGACGGAACGCATCTGGCTGCCCTTCGCCTGCTGGCTGTTGCCGGCGGCCGCGCTGCTGCCGGACCGTGGGCGCCGGGGATGGCTGACGGCGCAGACCGTACTGGCCTTGTTGATCAACCACCTGCTGTTCACGGGCTGGTGACGGGAGAGAGCCAAGCTCCGCAAGTGGCTGAGATGCAACTCACACGTGACTCTTGACATGGCCGAGTGGGCGCGCGCATTGTTCCACCATTCGGTAGCGACTTACCGAGTGGTGGAATCGGCAACGACGCCAACACCTTGGGAGCACCGCATGAGCAAGAGCATGAGATCCCGCCTCGCACTGATGACGACCGCACTCGTACTGGTCGGCGGCAGCGTCGCCGCAGCACCGGTGTTCGCACAGGGGCAGGGGCACTCACAGGCCTCGCACCGCGACTTCGCCGCGGAGATACTCGCGGCCCAGACGGCCGCCAAGAACGCGGCGGGACTCGAACACCTCGGCACCCTGAACCGGCTCTGCTTCCTGCCGCCGGTCAACGGAGCACCCAGCACCACCGACACCACACCCGCCTACATCGACGACCCTTCGAAGGCGCCCGCAAAGTCGACCTGGTACGCGGACTCGGCCCGCGCCTTCGACGACCTCTACTTCGTCGGCGGTTCGGTGCACAGCGCGTGGATCCTCAAGACCAGCGCGGGTCTCATCCTGATCGACTCGGGTTACCAGTACAGCGCGCAGACCCTGATCATCGACGGGATGAAGAAGTTCGGGCTCGACCCGAAGGACATCAAGTACATCATCATCTCCCACGCCCACGCCGACCACGTCGGTGGTGTGGAGGTGGTCCAGAAGGCGACCAAGAACGCCCGGGTGGTGATGGGTTCACCGGACTGGGACGCCATCAAGGCACATCCCAAGACGTTCAAGGGCCAGACCCCGGACTTCAAGACCGGGATCCGGGTCTCCAAGAACACCGATCTGAAGCTGGGCGGTACGACCGTCCACATCATCCCGACCCCGGGACACACCCCCGGCACCCTCTCCATGACCTTCACGGTCCATGACTACGGTGACCCGGTGACCGTCGCCTACTCGGGCGGCACGGCGCTCGGCTTCCAGAACGACAAGCCGGACCCCGGTATCGCCAACCTCCAGCAGTACATCGACTCGGCGAAGAAGATGCAGGCGGCCGCGGTGAAGGCCGGGGCGACCGTCATCATGTCCAACCACTCCGAGTTCGACAACGCCGCCACCAAGACGAAGGAACTCGCCGGCCGCGGCGCGGGGCCCAACCCGTTTGTGAACGGGGCCGCTTCGGTCAAGAACTACTTCGACGTGTCGATCCAGTGCGCGAAGGCCGATCAGCTCGGACTCGAAGCGGACGCCGCCGGGAAGTAGCCCGGGTAGCGCCGCGGCACAGCGCCTCGGCCGGGGCGGAGACGTCCCTCCGGGCGGCGGCCGGCCGCCGCCCGGAGTCTTCGTCAGCGGCTACGAGTTCGAGTTCGAGGAGACAGCATGGCGAACCCAGGGCAGACCTCGCAGACCGTCCCGGCGACCCGGGACTCCCCGGCATCCCCCAGGTCGCGGGCGCTCGCCGAGCGGCTGCGCGCCGTCATCGGGGACGGCAAAGTACTCACGGACCCGGCCCAGTTGCGCACCTACGAGTGCGACGGGCTCGCGGCCTTCCGGGTCCGTCCCGGCATCGTTGTCCTCGCGGCGCACCGCGACGACGTGGTGCACACCGTACGGCTGTGCGCCGAGGCGGGTGTGCCGTTCGTGGCCCGGGGCTCCGGCACCGGGCTCTCCGGCGGGGCCGTGCCCGTGGCGGACGGTGTGCTCATCGTGCTGTCCCGGCTGCGGGCCATCGTCTCGGTCGACCCGGACAACGCCCGGGTCGTCGTGGAGCCGGGTGTCATCAATCTGTGGGTCACCCGGGAGGCGGCCCCCTACGACCAGGCGTACGCGCCCGACCCCTCGTCCCAGCAGGTGTGTTCCATCGGCGGCAATGTCGCGGAGAACGCGGGCGGCGCGCACTGCCTCAAGTACGGCTTCACCGTCAACCACGTGATGGGCGCCGAGATCGTTCTGCCGGACGGTGACGTCGTCCATCTCGGCGGTACGGCCCCCGAGCACCCGGGGCTCGACCTGCTCGGTGCCTTCGTCGGCAGCGAGGGCACCCTCGGGGTGGCCACGCAGATCACCGTCCGGACCATCCGGGCACCGGAGTCGGTGCAGACGATGCTGGTCGGCTTCCACACCGTCGAGGACGCGGCGGGCACGGTCAGCGACATCATCGCCGCCGGGATCCTGCCCGCCGCCATCGAGATGATGGACGCGCTGGCCATCGAGGCGGCGGAGGCGGCCGTACGCTGCGGCTACCCCGAAGGCGCCGTCGCCGTCCTCGTCATCGAACTCGACGGGCCCCAGGTCGAGGTGGACGAACAGTTCCGCCAGGTCGCACAAGCCGCCGAGGCGCGCCACGCCTTCGAGACCCGGATCGCGCGGGACGCGGCCGAACGGGCGCTGATGTGGAAGGGCCGCAAGTCCGCCTTCGCCGCCGTGGGCCGGATCAGCCCCGCCTACTACGTGCAGGACGGTGTCATCCCGCGCACCCAATTGCCGGAGGTGCTGGCGGAGATCGGCCGGCTCGCCGAGGCGGCCGACGTGCGGGTCGCCAACGTCTTCCACGCGGGTGACGGCAATCTGCACCCGCTCATCCTGTTCGACGACACCGTCCCCGGCGCCGCGCACGACGCCGAACAGCTCGGCTTCGCGATCCTCGACCTGTGCGTCGACGCCGGCGGGTCCATCACCGGGGAACACGGCGTCGGTGTGGAGAAGAAGTCCAAGATGAGCAGGCAGTTCACCGAGGACGACCTGGACACGATGCAACTCGTCCGCTGCGCCTTCGACCCGGCCGGTCTCGCCAATCCCGGAAAACTCTTTCCGACACCACGGTTGTGCGGCGAGCGGCCTGGCGTGCACACTGCCGCCGACACGCACGACCCGGCGCTGGGCGAGGTGTTCTGAATGGCGGCAGGAAAAGACGCCCGGACGGGCGCCGTTGTCGCGGGTGCGGGCCCCGCGCGGACGGTCCGGCCGACGACGGCGGCCGAGGTCGCCGACGTCCTGCGCGACACGTCGGGCACGGTCGTGCCCGTCGGTTCGGGTACGAAGACCGGCTGGGCGGCCCCGGCCACCTCCTGCGACCTGCTGCTGCGCACCACAGGCCTGGACCGGGTGGTCGAGCACGCGCCGGGCGATCTCGTCGTCGTCGCCGAGGCGGGCGTACGTCTCGACACGCTCCAGCGGCAGCTCGCCGGACACGGCCAGATGCTGGCCCTCGACCCGCCGGAGCCCGGGGCCACGCTGGGCGGTGTCGTCGGCGCCAACGCCTCGGGCCCGCGCCGGCTGCGCTACGGCACGGTCCGGGACCTGCTCATCGGGGTGACCGTCGTGCTGGCCGACGGCAGGACGGCCAAGTCCGGCGGCAAGGTCGTCAAGAACGTCGCGGGCTACGACCTCGGCAAGCTCTACACCGGTGCGCACGGCGGCCTCGGCGTGGTCGTCTCGACGACCTGGCGGCTGCACCCGCTGCCTCCCGCGGCGCGCGCGGTCGTCGTACCGGTACCCGACGCGGCGGAGGCCGGCCGGCTCGCCGCGCTCGTGGCGCGCTCGACGCTCACCCCCACCGCGGTCGAACTGCGCTGGGAGGCGGGCCGGGCAGCCGGCACCGGCAGTGAACTCGTCGTGCTCTTCGAGAGCATCGAGGAGTCCGTGCGGGCGCAGTCGCGGGCGGCGGTCGCGCTGCTCGGCGGCGGCGCCGAGGCCGACGCACCCCCGTCCTGGTTCGGCGCGCGTCCCTCCGGCGGTCTCGTACTGCGGCTCGCCTTCGAGCCGTTCGCGCTGCCCCGGGTGTTGGCGGCGCTGCCCGAAGCCTCGTCGGGCACCGCCTCCGCCTGTACGGGAGTGGCGTACGCGGCCGTGCCGCACACCACCGACCTGGCGGCGCTGCGGGCCGCGATCGCACCGTACGACGGCTCGGCCGTCGTGCTGGAAGCGCCGGACGACGTACGGCAGGGGCTCGACCACTGGGGCCCGGTCGCCGACTCGTTCGGCCTGATGACACGTGTCAAGGACCAGTTCGACCCGGGCCGGCGGCTCTCGCCCGGCCGGCTGATCGGAGGGCTCTAGATGACCGGGCACACTCCCGCCGGGGACACCCCCGCCGACCAGGAACCCGTCGACGTACCGGCGGCCGAGCACCCCACCGGCGCGGCGGGACATCTCACCGCGCCCCGCCCCATCGGTACGGGCCAGGGCGGCCCGATCGCGCCCAGCGCGGCCTCCGCCACCGTCGCACTCGGCATGCCGGGTCAAGGGCCCCCGCCCGACGGCGCGTTCGACGCGCACCACCCGCCGGACGCCGCGCTGATCGGGGACTGTGTGCACTGCGGTTTCTGTCTGCCGGCCTGCCCCACCTATGTGTTGTGGGGCGAGGAGATGGACAGTCCGCGTGGCCGCATCGACATCATGAAGGGCGGCCTCGAAGGCGATGTGTTCGACGAGAGCAGTGTGCGCCATCTCGACCAGTGTCTCGGCTGTATGTCGTGTGTGACGGCCTGCCCGTCCGGGGTTCAGTACGACAAACTCATCGAGGCCACCCGGGCGCAGGTGGAGCGCAGGGTCGAACGCCCGCGCGCCGAGCGGCTGTTGCGCACCGCGATCTACGGTCTCTTCCCCTACCCCCGGCGGCTGCGGGCGCTGCGCGGTCCGCTGCGCGCCTATCAGGCCAGCGGTCTCGGGCGGTTGCTCGCACGCTCGGGGCTGCTCGGCCGACTGCCGCTGCCCCTGCGGGCGATGGAGTCACTGGCTCCCAAACTCGGCCGGGTGGAACGCATTCCGGAGCGGGTGCCGGCCGTCGGGACCCGGCGGCGCACCGTCGGCCTGCTCACCGGCTGTGTGCAGGGCACGTTCTTCCCCGACGTGAACGCGGCGACGGTACGGGTGCTGGCCGCCGAGGGCTGTGAGGTGGTCGTCCCCGCGCGGCAGAGCTGCTGCGGCGCGCTGTCGGCGCACGCGGGCCGGGAGCCGGAGGCGCTGCGCTTCGCCAAGCGGGTGATCGAGACGTTCGAGGCCGCTGGGGTCGACACGGTCGTCGTGAACGCGGCGGGCTGCGGCTCCAACCTGAAGGAGTACGGCCACCAGTTGCGCGACGAACCGGGGTGGGCGGCGCGGGCCGACGCGCTGGCCGCCAAGGCCAGGGACATCACCGAACTGCTCGACGAGCTGGGCCCGGTGGCCGAGCGCCATCCGCTGCCCATGACCGTCGCCTACCAGGACGCCTGCCATCTCGCGCACGCGCAGAGTGTGCGCGACCAGCCGCGCCGGCTGCTGGGGTCGATCCCCGGTGTGGAGCTGCGTGAGCTGGCCGAGGCCGACATCTGCTGCGGCAGCGCCGGCACGTACAACCTGCTGCATCCGGAGCCGGCCGGTGAGCTGGGCGAGCGCAAGGCCAAGGCCGTGCTGGCCACCGGCGCCGAGGTCATGGTGACGGCGAACCCCGGCTGCTGGATGCAGGTCGCCACCACGCTCGCCCGGATGGGCGAGCGGCTGCCCGTCGCCCACACCGTGCAGGTGCTGGACGCCTCGATCCGTGGTGTTCCCGTGGAGCGGCTGCTCGCGCAGGCCCTCGACGGGCCGGGGACCGTGGTGTCCGGCGCCGCCCCCAAGCACACCGGGAACCCCCACACCGGTGCCGTGCAACCCGCCTCCCCGTCCTAGAAGAGGTGTTCCATGCTGTTGGCCGATTATCAACAGGACTACAGTCCGCTCAACAATTCGCTGGGGCTGTCGTCGCTCGTCGCGATCCTGCCGCTGCTCGTACTGTTCGTACTGCTCGGTGTGCTGCGTATGAAGGCGTGGCTGGCCTCGCTGATCTCGCTCGTCGTCTCCGTCGTCATCGCGATCTGGGCGTACTCGATGCCGCTCGGGGACGCGCTCAACAGCGGGCTCCTCGGGGCCGCCTTCGGGTTCTTCCCGATCATGTGGATCGTGATCAACGCAATCTGGGTCTACAACCTCACGGTGGAGACAGGCCACTTCGACGTGCTCCGCAGGTCGTTCGCCTCCATCAGCGACGACCAGCGGGTGCAGGCCATCATCATCGCCTTCTGCTTCGGCGCGCTGATGGAGGCCCTGGCCGGCTTCGGGACGCCGGTGGCGATCAGCTCGGTCATGCTGATAGCCCTGGGCTTCCGGCCCATCAAGGCGGCGACGGTCGCGCTGGTCGCCAACACGGCGCCGGTGGCGTTCGGCGCGATCGCCGTCCCCATCACCACGCTCTCCGGTGTCACGGGGCTGCCCGTGGACGACCTGGGTGCGATGGTGGGCCGGCAGACCCCGGTGCTCGCCCTGTTCGTGCCGCTCGCGCTGGTGTTCATCGTGGACGGCAAGCGGGGGCTGCGGCAGACCTGGCCGCCGGCCCTGGTGTGCGGTGCGGTCTTCGCCGTCTTCCAGTACCTGTCGTCGAACTTCTGGTCCGTACAACTCGCGGACATCATCGCCGCGCTGGCCTCGGCGCTGGCCGTGCTCGTCTTCACCCGGGTGTGGCACGCCAAGGGCAGTTACACGGAGAGTGAGGCGGCGGAAGAGGGGTCGGACGGTACCGGCACCGAGCCCGGCACCGGCGGCGTCGCCGCCCCGGCCGGCGGCGGTGGCGCCGGGGTCGTGACCCGGACCAGGGCCGAGGCCGACCGGCAGACGCACGACTCACCGCTGGAGGTCTTCAAGGCGTACGCGCCCTATCTCATCGTCATCGTCGTGTTCGTCCTGGCGACGCGAGTACCTGCGATCACCGGTACGCCGCCGGCCAAGGCGGGCGAGACGGGCAGCGGGATCGAGGCCGTGACCCATATCGTCAACTGGCCGGGGCTGCACATACTCAACGAGGCCGGCAAGCCGGTCGCGACGACGTTCAAGCTCAACTACCTGTCGGCGGCGGGCACGTTGCTGCTGATCTCGGGGCTGCTCAGCATGGCCGTCCTGCAGATGGGGCCCAGGCGCGGCCTCAAGGCCTACGGACACACCCTGGACCAGCTGAAGTTCGCGATCCTCACCGTGATGCTGGTGCTGGGCCTCGGCTACATCATGAACGAGTCGGGCGCCACGACGACGCTCGGTCTGTGGGTGGCGGGCGCCGGCGGTCTGTTCGCCTTCCTCTCGCCCATCCTCGGCTGGCTGGGCGTCGCGGTGACCGGCTCGGACACCTCGTCCAACTCCCTGTTCGGGGCACTGCAGATCACCGCTGCCGGGCAGGCGCACCTGTCGCCGACACTGATGGCGGCGGCGAACTCGTCGGGCGGTGTGCTGGGCAAGATGATCTCCCCGCAGAACCTGGCCATCGCGGCGGCGGCCGTCGGACTCGAAGGCAAGGAAGGGGTCCTGTTCCGCAAGGTCATCGGCTGGAGCCTGGTGTTCCTGCTGTTCATGTGTGTGCTCGTCTATCTGCAGAGCACCGCGGTACTGGACTGGATGGTGGTCTGAGCCGCCCGCCGTCGGACCACGCCCGTCAGGACCTCATCCGTCACCCCGCACGGCCGCGCCACCACGGGCGGCCGTGCGGGCCTGGTCGAGCAGGCCCGCGGCGCGGGGGAAGTCCTTGAGCTGCTCCCCCAGCAGCTCCAGCACGGGAAGCTGCGAAGGGACGGGCACACCGCGCGCGTTCAGGATGTCGGTGGTCCAGCTGAGGTAACCGGTGAACAGCTCCGCGTCGTCGGTGTAGAGCGCGGCGGCGAGGAACCGCACGATGTGCGAGAGGTCCTCGGCGATGGTCTCCCGGCGCGCCGCGTCGTACGCGCGCATCTCGGGGAAGCGCTGCTCCAGGCGGGCCAGGACCGTCCTGACCAGTTGTGGCGCCGATCGGGCGACCAGGGTGTACTCGTGGTCCACCAGATGCGGCAGGTCCGCCCCCGTGCCGCGCGGCGGGTGCGGTTCCGCCAGCGGCGCCGCAGCGAGCCGTGCCGCAGCGGCTCTGGCGTCGGGCGCCCAGGCGTCGGCGCCGAGGAGGCGCGCGTACCGGCCGTCGTGGCCGAAGGCAGCGCCGCCGACCAGGACCGGCACCCCCGCCCCCTGACACGCGGTGATGGCCGTGTGCGCCGCGGGCAGCCGGGTGGCGATCGAGCTGGACAGGGCCACGACGTCGGGGCCCGTGCGGTGCACATGTGCGACGAGTTGGGGCGCCGGCACCTGCGTGCCGAGGTAGTCGACGTGCCAGCCGCGCAGCCGCAGCACCTCGGCGAGCAGCCGCGCGGGCAGCGCGTGCCACTCGCCGTCCACACAGGCCACGGCGATCCGGCCACGGGTGCGCGGACGGCGGGCTGCGGGGTGGTGTGCCGCGGCGTCGACGGCGCGCTCGTTGATGGCGGTCGCCGCGTGCTCCTCGGCGACGGTCATCCGGGCGCCGGCCCACTCGTCACCGATTTTCCGCTGTGTGTAGCCGATGACGTCGAGCAGCAGGCTCTCCGGGTCGGTCCCGGTGTCCAGCGCGCCGGACACGGCATCGATCGCCGCTTCCTCGTCGCCGCCGCGGACCGCCTCCCACAGGCGCTCCCGCAGGCGGTCGAGCGGCGGTGTCGAGGGGGGCGTCGAAGGGGCCGTCATGGGGTGAACCTGCCCGGGCCGTGGCCGCCGACGGCGCTGAGGTGGTTGGTGCGCGGGGCGGTGACGGCGACGATCGCCATGTCGTCGTGCCGGCCGCCGGACACCCACTGGGACGCGAGCATCTGTACCCGTTCCACCAGGGCGCCTCCGGGCAGTCCCGCGCATTCGGCCAGGACGCCGCGCAGCCTGTCGTCGCCGAACAGCTCGCCGCCCAGCGGGCCTCCCCTGGCTTCGGTGATGCCGTCGGTGTACAGCACACAGGTCTCGCCCGGTGCGAGGCTCGTCTCCACCGTGTGCGCCTCGATCTCGGGCAGCGCGCCGACGAGGGTGCCGCGGGTCGCCGCCTCCTCCACCCGGCCGTCGGAGCGCACGATCAGCGGCGCCGGGTGGCCGGCGCTGGTGAGCCGCAGCCGTACGTGACTGCCCTCGCGCCTGGTCGAGGCCATCACCAGGGTGGCGAAACGGGCGCTCCGGGAGCTGAGCAGCGCCCCGTTGAGCAGCCGGAGCATCCGCGGGTGGTCGTCGGCCATCGGGACCAGCGCGTGGAGGGTGTTGCGGATCTTGCCGGTCAGTACGGCCGCCTCAAGTCCCTTGCCGCACACGTCGCCGAGGACCACCAGGTACTCACCGCTCGGGGCCGCGCCCGCGTCCGGCGCGGCCGGGCCTGTGGGGTGTACGTCGTAGAAGTCGCCGCCGACGCGCTCGGCGTCGCCCGCCGCCCGGTATCCGGCGGCGAGTTCGACGCCGGCGACCTGGTCGAGCGAGGGCGGCAGCAGCTCCGCCATGAGCGTCTCGGTGATGGCGGCCTGGTCCAGGTACATCCGCGCCGCGTAGAGCGCGGCGCCGGCCCGGGCGGCGAACAGCCGGACGATGATCTCCTCGTCCTCGGTGAACGACTCGGTCGTCGAGTACCGCAGCAGGATCAGGGCGCCGGCCGGGCCGCCCTGTCCCGGCAGCGGGGCGACCACGATCGAGCCGACCGGGCCGAATCCTTCCGGCACCACCCAGTCGGGGACATGGGCGGGGTCGATCCAGCGGGACGGGACGGGCGGGAATCCGCCCAGCGCCTCGGCGAGGCCGGGCATCTCGGCGGGCTCGGCGGTCTGCTGTCCGCGTACCGGGGCGCCGCCCCGGGTGCAGCGGGTCACCGGCAGTCCGCGTCCGGCGGGCGGTGCGATCACGAGCGCGGCGTCGGCCAGATGTCCGGCGGCGAGCCGGGCCGTGGTGTCCGCGCACCGTTCGGCGTTGAGGGAGGACAGCAGGGCGTTCGACGCCTCGGTCAGGAAGGCGGTGCGCCTGCGCTCGGTCCGCAGCGCTTCCCGCGCCTCGCGCAGGCCTGCGTCGCCGGGCGCCTCGGCCAGCCACCAGACGACGTCGCCGTCGGGTCCGCGGGTGGGACGCGCCTCGAAGGCGCGGGCGCCGACCCGTCCTCGTACCGTGTCGGGCAGCGGGTCCTGATGGGCGAGCGTGAGCCAGCGGGGTACGACGTCGGTGAGCCGGGCACCGGGTCCCGCGCCGGGGAAGAGGGCGAGCGCGAGGTCGTTCGCGAGTCGTACCGTGCCCGCCGCGTCCACCACCAGCGCCGCGTAGGGAGCGCTGTTCCACACGGCGTAGGTGTCGGCACCACCGGGACTCGCGATCCGTCCTCCTCCTGCTGCGGGCGCGGCACCACGTCAAGCGGTGAGCCGCACCTCGTCGTCCACGACGCCCGTACCCGCGCGGCCTGGTGCCACGGGGACGGTCTCGGCGAGCGCGTTGGTCAGCTGCTGCTCGGCGACGGCCAGGGCCGCCTCGACGGTCTGGGTGCCGGTCGAGACGCACAGCGTGTACGTCACGTCCTCCAGCCGGCGGAGCGTCTCGATCGAGCCTTCGTCCGCGTGCCGGATCTGCAGCGCCTCGTACTGCTCGACAAGGTTGCGAAGTATCGCGGGGTGAGCCATCAGCACCGTGGGTTCTCCATCCCGAATCAGCCGTGAGATCAGCTGTGAGGTCAGCGGTGAAGGCGCCCGCACCGGGCATCTCCGGGGGAGCGCCTGCCCAGCCGCTGATCGCCCATGTGCCGCGGACCGCCGTGCCGCCTGTGAGACGAGTCACCTCTCGATCTTGTTCTCCGATGGTAGCCGCCACCGGCTGTGATCGCTCGCACATCACCCACAGCGCTAAGATATTCTTAGCTACTAAGAAATACTGATACGTTGAGGCGACTCAGACGCACGCACCGAGGAGACATCCGCATGACCAAGCTCATGATCATCATCGGCAGCAACCGCCCCGGCCGGGTCGGGCTGCCGGTCGGCCGGTGGATCGAGAGCGCCGCCACGGCGCACGGCGGCTTCTCCGAGGTCGACCTGGTCGACCTCGCCGAGCTGAACCTGCCGTTCATGGACGAGCCGGGACACCCCCGGCTGGGGGCGTACACGCAGCAGCACACGCGCGACTGGAGCGCCCGGGTCGCGGCCGCCGACGCGTTCGCGTTCGTGATGCCGGAGTACAACCACGGCTACAGCGCGGCGCTGAAGAACGCCCTCGACTTCCTGCACAACGAGTGGCAGTACAAGCCCGTGGCGTTCGTCAGCTACGGCGGCATCGCCGCGGGAACGCGCGCCGTGCAGCAGCTCAAGTCGGTGGTGACGGCGCTCAAGATGACCCCGGTCGTGGAGGCCGTCGCCGTCCCGTTCGTCAACCAGTTCATCGACGACGACGGTACTGTCGTGCCGAGCGAGATCATGACCACATCGACCAAGGCCATGTTCGACGAGCTGCTGAGGGTGTCGGCGACGCTGCACCCGCTGCGCCCGGCCCCGGTCTCCTGACGAGGTAGGCGGCGACCCATGAGTGAACTGCACCCTGTCTGCACGCGCTACCACGCGGCGATCGAGCTGATCGGCGCCCGCTGGAGCGGCGCGATCCTGCGGGCCGTCGCCACGGACCAGCACCGGTACGCACAGATCAAGGCCGCGGTGCCGGGGCTGAGCGACACGATGCTCGCGCAAAGACTGCACACCCTGGAGGACGAGGGTCTGATCGAGCGTCGGGTACTGCCGTCGTCCCCCGTCCAGGTCGAGTACCACCTCACGCAGAAGGGGCTCGACCTCGAACCGGTCATGGAGGCCATCAGGGCCTGGTCGCACAAATGGATCCCGCTCAAAACCTTTTGACGGATCATGAGAAAGTTTTAGAGATTCGTTCCAAACCTCTGGACAGCCCTCCTGCCGCGCCCTAGTGTCTCGGCCCAACCAGGCAAGTGTTTCGCCCCCGTTACAAGCGGAGGCGGAACCATCACTCCCCCCACTGGTCGGGCCGTAGTCCGATCCGAGGCGTCACGGCCGCCGCGTCGGCGGCCGCTTGCTCAGGCAGCCCCGCAGCACCCCCGTATCCACGGGGCACTCAGCCGCGCGATCGTCGCGGCTGTGATCGCAGCAGGAGGGAAGCGATATGAAGATCCGTACGCTCGTTGTCACGGCCTCGTTGGTGGCGTCCGGCGGGCTGGTGGCCTTCGCCGGATCCGCCCAGGCGGCGCTCTACACCACCTGTGTGGGAGACGGTGGCGCCGTGACCGTGGGCGGTGACCTGGTCGTGCCGGCCGGGCAGTCGTGCACACTGACCGGCACCAAGGTCAAGGGCACGGTGCGGGTGGAGGCCGGCGCCGACCTCGTCGGCTCCGGCGTCACCTTCAACGGCGCGGTCACGGTGGCCGACAACGGCTATCTGGACCTCGACAACAGCACCGTCAAGGGCGCGCTGACCACCACGTCGGCCTTCGGCGCCCATCTGCAGGACACCACGGCCAAGGCCGTGACCGCGACCGAGGGCTTCGTGTACGCGGTGGACTCCAAGCTCGCCGCCGTCACCGCTTCCGACGGTGAGCTGTACGTCTCGGGCAGCACCCTCAGCGGGGCGCTCACCGGTGAAGGGAACCTCTACACCGACGTCTACGACTCCACCGTCAAGGGTCTGACGGTCAGTGACAACTCGCTGGGCGGCGTCCTGTGCGCCAGCGAGGTCGAAGGCGCCACGGTCTACAAGAACAACGCGGACAACCTCCAGCTCGGCGGCAACGGCCCGCTCAGCACCTGCGAGGGTGCCACCTACCTCGGTGGCAATCTGACGGTCAGTGACAACACGGCAACCGCCGTACTGGACAACGCGATCGTCCGCGGCGCCCTCAGCGCCACCGGGAACAGCCCGGTGCTCCAGGTCGGTTCGCTGGCCCGGATCCGCGGCGCCGTCACCGGCGAGACCGCCCCCGTCGCGCCCTCGGCCGCCCGCTCCGCCCGCCTGGCACCCCAGGACCGCGGCGGCGACCTCGCCGAGAAGGCAGCGGCCCGCGCCGCCACCGCACGGGCCGACGCCCGCGCGGCCGGTGACTCCGACCTCTAGTGGCCCAGGTGTTCCCCGCACCTGACGTACCGGTAGCGCGCACAGCGCCCCTTCCGTCTCTCGTCACCCCACCAGCCAGGAGTTACCGTGGGTAATCTGAACAAGTCCTTCGATCGCAGGGACTTCCTGCGGGCCACAGCGGGCACCACGGTGGCACTCGCCGCCGCCTCGGTCGTCGGCGGTGTGGCCACGGCATCCTCGGCGTCGGCCGCCCCGAGCATCCTGTCCATCCCCAAGGACCGCATCGGGCTCCAGCTCTACAGCGTCCGCGACAAGGTCACCTCACTCGGCTTCGCCGTCGTCCTGACCGAACTGGCCAGAATCGGCTACACGGAGATCGAGTTCGCCGGGTACACCCAGAACACCTCCATCCTGGGCCGCCAGATCACCCTCCAGGAGATAAGACAGATCCTCGACGACAACGGGCTGCGCGCGGTGGGCAGTCACGTCGGCATCGGGAACTTCCGCAGCAACATCCAGGCGGAACTCGACGCGGCCGAGATCCTCGGCATGCCGCACGTCGGCACCGCCAACGCCCCGTCGAACAGCAACACGGTCGCCGGCTACCTCGCGGCCGCCGAGGAGTTCAACACCTGGGGCGCCGCCGCCACCGCCCGTGGCCTCAAGCTCTACCAGCACAACCACGCGGGCGAGTTCGGCTTCGCCACCGACCAGCCGTCGGTCCGGCTGTACGACGTGTTCCTCAGGAACACCGACCCGCGCCACGTCTATCTGGAGATGGACGTGTACTGGGCCTTCGTCGGCAAGTACCGGTTCCCCGGCTTCGACCCGGCCGCCTACGTGCGCAACCAGCCCTACCGCTACCCGCTGTTCCACATGAAGGACGGCACGTCGAACCCGTCGGCCGGCGACGGCTACAGCATGGTCGAGTTCGGCGCGGGCGACATGCCGTACGAGCGCTTCGTCCGGGAGATCGGCGCCCGTGGCAGCCACTTCGGCGTCTGGGAGCAGGACAACGCCGTCAACACCCAGCCCAACCCGCCGGGTTCGCTCGGTGCGGCCGAGCGCAGCTTCGCCGGTCTGAAGGAACTGCTCGGCTAGTCCGGGCGATCCGCCCCCGCACACCACCACCCCGCACAGCACAGCACAAGCACGTCAGCCGGGCTCGGCCCGCCGTGATTCCGCACCGCAGCCACGGTGCGGGCGGTGGACCGGGCCCGGCCGCACACCCTCCTGAACCGCCAGCGACCAAGGAGAGCATCATCGTGCACCGTACCCTGAGACGCCTCGTCACAGGCGTCCTGCTGGCGGCGTTGCCCGCGTTGGGCGGTGTGGCGCTCGCGCCCGCCGCCACCGCGCACAACGGCGTCGAGCACGCGGCAGCAGCCGACCCGGCCCTGGACTGGGCGAACTACGAGAAGGTCACCCTGACCAAGGAGACGGGCGAGCCGATCGACCTCGCCGTCCTCCCGGACAGCCGCGTGCTGCACACCGCCCGCAACGGCGACCTGCGGCTCACCGACCCCGGCACCGGCGTCACCAAGATCGCCAACCACATCGAGGTCTACCAGAACTCCGAGATGGGGCTCCAGACCGTCACCCTGGACCCCGACTTCGCGACCAACAAGTGGGTCTACCTCTACTACTCGCCGCCGCTGAACACACCGACGGGCTCCGCGCCCGAGCGGCTGCCCGCGGGCCAGGACGACTCGTACTGGAAGCAGTGGGAGGGCTACGACACCCTCACCCGCTTCAAGTGGACCGGTGACAAGCTCGACCTGACCACCGCCCAGGAGATCATCCGGGTCAATACCAACCGCGGCCAGTGCTGCCACGTGGCGGGCGACGTGGACTTCGACGCCGACGGCAACCTGTACATCTCCACCGGTGGCAACACCCCGGCCTCGGGGCCCAACGTCAACGGGTACACCCCGATCAACGACGCCGCCACCTACAACCCCGGCCTCGACGAGCGCCGCGGTTCGGGCAACAGCAACGACCTCAAGGGCAAGATCCTGCGCATCCACGTGCAGGACGACGGCAGTTACACGATCCCGGACGGGAACCTGTTCCCGGTCGGCACCGCCAAGACCCGTCCCGAGATCTTCGTGATGGGGCTGCGCAACCCGTACCGGATGACGGTCGACAAGGCCACCGGCGCGGTGATGTGGGGCGACTACGGCCCGGACGCCGGCAACGCCGACCCGAACCGCGGTCCCATGGGGTACGTCGAGTGGAACACCACGACCAAGCCGCTGAACAGCGGCTGGCCGTACTGCACGGGTGACAACACCCACCCGTACCGGGACTTCGACTTCGCCACCCTCACCCCCGGTCCCGAGTTCGACTGCGCCGCGCCGGTCAACGACTCGCGCTGGAACACGGGTCTGACCACGCTGCCGCCGGCGAGCCCCGCCACCCTCTGGTACGGGGACAAGGACACCGACCAGCCCTGGCCCGAGCTGACCGCGTTCCGCGGTCCCGGCGGTCCCGGCGGCCAGGCCCCGATGGGCGGTCCCGTCTACCACTACGACGCCGACAACCCGGCCCCGGGCAAGTTCCCCGAGTACTGGGACGGCAAGGCGTTCCTCGGCGAGTTCTCGCAGGACTACGTCGCGGCGCTCACCCTCGAAGGCCCGGACGGACCCGTCAGCAAGCTGGAGAACGTCCTGCCCAACAGCGAGCGGTCCGAGAACGGCATCCCGCCGTGGGACAACCCGATGGACCTGGAGTTCGGTCCGGACGGCGCGCTGTACGTACTGGACTACGGCGACGGCTTCTTCCGGCAGAACCCCGACGCGGGTCTCTACCGGATCGACTACGCCGAGGGCAACAAGGCGCCCACCGCGGTGATCAAGGCACAGCCGGCCTCCGGGCAGGCGCCGCTGGCCGTCTCCTTCGACGCCACCGGGTCGACCGACCCGGAGGACGGCACCCTCACCTACCAGTGGGACCTGGACGGCGACGGCACGTTCGACGCGACCGGACCGACCGCCACCCGCACCTACGCCGAGAACGGCCAGTACCAGGCCCGGCTGAAGGTCACCGACCCGCAGGGCAAGTTCGGCCTGACGAGCCGTCAGATCACCGTCGGCAACACCGCCCCGACCGTCGAGATCACCCAGCCGCCCAACGGCGGTTTCTTCAACTGGGGTGACGCGGTGCCGTACGGGGTCAAGGTCGACGACCCCGAGGACGGCACCAACATCGACTGCGCCAAGGTCGCCTGGACCTTCGGTCTCGGCCACAACCAGCACGGCCACCCGGTCAACAGCGGCACCGGCTGCTCCGGCGCCGTCGTCTCCCCCGCCGACGCGGGACACGGTGACACCGAGAACGTCTTCGGCGTCCTCGGCATCACCTACACCGACAAGGGCGCGGGCGGCGTGCCGCCGGCCACCGGTGACGCACAGGTCATCCTCAACCCGGCGCTGATGCAGGCCGAGCACTACGACCTGTCGGAGGGTGTCACGATCACCGACGACGCCACGGCCTCCGGCCAGCGCAAGGTGACCGCCTTCGACGCCAACGACTGGATCGCCTACGACCCGGTCTCGTTCGCCGGCATCACCGGCGTACAGACCCGGACGTCCGGCGCCGGCACCCTGTCGCTGCACTGGAACTCCTCGCGGACCGAGCCCTTCGCCACCATCCCGGTCCCGGCGGGTGAGGGCTGGCAGACGGTCACCACCGCGCTGGCGAACGCTCCGGCGGGCAGCGGTCAGCTCTACGTCACCTCCAGCGGCGGCGTCGAACTCGACGCGCTGACGTTCCAGGGCGCGGGTGTCGCCGACAAGACACCGCCGAAGGTGACCGCCACGCTCAACCCGGCGGCGCCCACGGGCGGCAACGGCTGGTACACCGGCAATGTGACGCTGAACGTCGCGGCCACCGACAACGGTTCGGTCGCCAGCCGTCAGTACTCCGTCAACGGCGGTACGACCTGGCTGTCGGCGAACGCCGCGGTCACGCTGTCCACCGAGGGCAACACCACCGTCCGCTACCGGGCGACCGACAGCGGCGGCAATGTCTCCGAGGTCGGGACGCTCGCCGTCCGGATCGACAAGACGGGTCCCACGGTGACGGTCGCGGGTGTCGACGCCGACGCCACGTACGGAGACTCCAAGCGCGTCACACCGGTGGTCACGACCACCGACGCGGTCTCCGGAGGGGCGACGGCGACCAGCACGCTGGACGGCGCCGCTCTCACCTCGGGACGGCAGGTGCAGCTGTGGCGGCTGCCGCTGGGCGGCCATGACCTGAAGGTCACGGCGCGCGACGCGGCGGGCAACACCACGACGAAGACCGTGCACTTCACCACCAGCACGTCGTTCGCCGAACTGGGCACGCTCATCGCCCAGTTCCGTACCGACGGACTGGTCACCGCGCAGGGCCAGCAGCGGCTGACGCTGCGGCTCGACCAGGCGCGGGCACACGCCGAGGCCGGCCGGCTGAGCCAGGCCGGGGCCGTGCTCGACTCGATCGCCGCCTCGGCGAGTGACACCGCCCTGGTGCCGGACGCCGCGGCGGGCGCCGCGCTGGCGCGTGACGCGAAGGCCGTGAAGGGGGGCCTGGCCGGCTGACCTGGTGGCGCGCCGCCCCGCCGTACCGGTGGGGCGGCGCGCCCTTTGGTCATCACCGTCACTACTTTTGGCAAAATCGAGGAAAGTTCGCAACAGCCGTACAAACAGCGTCGCAGTGTCCGAAACTGAGAGTGTGCGGAGGAAGTGAGACTGTGAGCATCGAGTACCGCGTATTGAGCCGGCTGCGGGACAACGGCCCGCTTTCCCGCGCCCAGTTGTCGAACGAACTCGACGTGCCGAGACCACGGCTGCTGGCCGAGCTCGACCGGATGGTCGCGGCGGGCAAGGTGCTGGAGGCGGGACCCGCCGCCTCGCGCGGCGGCCGGCGCTCCACCCTGGTCCAGCTCGACCCCGGGGTCAGGTTCGCCGCCGTCGATCTGGGCGCGAGCTCCATCGACATCGAGATCACCGACGGCAGGCTCGAACCTGTCGCGGCCGTCACCGAGGCGGCCGACATCATCCACCTGGGCCCGGTCGCCGCGCTGGCCCGGGTCAGCGAGCTGCTGCACAAGATGCGCGCCCAGGGCCACTACACGGAGATCGACGCCATCGGCATCGGGCTGCCCGGACCCGTCAGCTTCCGGGAGGGCATCCCGGTCTCCCCGCCGATCATGGTCGGCTGGAACCGCTATCCGGTACGCGACACCCTGGCGCGGGAGCACAACTGCCCGGTGGTCGTCGACAACGACGTCAATGTGATGGCGCTCGGCGAACAGCACAGCGGGGTGGCCCGCACCGTCGACCATCTGCTGTTCGTGAAGATCGGCAGCGGCATCGGGTCGGGCATGCAGCACCACGGCCGGATCTACCGGGGCGCCGAGGGGTGCGCCGGTGACATCGGCCATATCCAGGTCGAGGCGGAGTCGGCGGGTCCGGTGTGCTCCTGCGGCAACACCGGCTGCCTTGAGGCGTACTTCGGCGGGGTCGCGCTCGCCAGGGACGCCACCGCCGCCGCCCTGGAGGGCCGTTCGCAGCCGCTCGCCGACCGGCTGGCGGCCCAGGGCTCACTGACGGCCGTCGATGTCGCCGAGTGCGCGGCGGGCGGTGACACCGCCTGCGTCAATCTGATCCGCACCGGCGGCCACCGGGTGGGACAGGTGCTCGCCACGCTGGTCAGCTTCATGAACCCGTCGATGATCGTGATCGGCGGCGGGCTCTCCGGCCTCGGCCATCTGCTGCTGGCCGAGATCCGTAGCGTCGTGTACAAACGCTCGCTCCCGCTCGCCACCCGGAACCTGCCCATCGTCATGTCCGAACTCGGCCCGAGGGCAGGCGTGGTGGGCGCCGCGCTGCTGGCGAGTGAGCTGGCGTACCGGGGCCACTCCTGATCAGGGCGTCGGCGCGTAGAGCTCGTCCGGCATGTCGGGCGTGACGCCGCGTGCCGCCAGCGCTTCGAGGTAGTCGCGCCGGATCCGCGGGTCCTCGTCGCCGTACGGCAGCAGACTGCCGCCCTCACGCACACTGACGAGCACCCCGGGACGGCCGCCCACGATGGGGTTGCCGGCCCTGCGGATCCCGGTGGGGTGTTTGACCCCGCCGCGGAAGGCCAGTTGCCGCGCGGTGCCGGGCCCGGTGTTGAAGTGCTGGTGGTACCACTTGCTGGGCGGGCTGTAGACGGAGGCCTCGCCCCATTCCACCCGTACCACCCGGTCGCCGTTGCCGGACTCGTACGGTCTGCTCCCCGCCTCCTGCGGCCAGATGAGCACGTAGCCCTCCGACCGGAGTCCGAACAGCACGGCGCCGCCCAGATGGTGGTGGGCCTTGTGGTAGCGGCCCACCGGCCAGGAGGTGATGTGCGCGGCGACGGTGTTGCCCGCCATCTCGAAGACGGTCGCGTCGACACCGCTGCCCTTGACGCCGAGGGAGTCGAGGACGATCTCGTTGATGTCGGCGATGAAGTTGGTCTCCGCGATCCCGCCGAAGTAGTTCTCGTACCGCTTGCTGTCGGAGTAGTACCCGTCCCCGGGTGCGAACCGGTCGGTGAACCGGTAGTCGTTGGCGAAGACGAAGTCCTCGTTGTGGAACAGGTCCAGCACCATCGGGGCGTCGTTGACCGCCATGTACAGCACCGGCTGGGACCCGGTGTTGTGCAGCACGTACGAGCAGTTGAGCGGGATCGCGAAGAAGCTGCCGCGCTGCCACTCGAAGCTGGTGCGCCGGGTGTCGCCGGGCAGCCACACGTCGGCCGTGCCCCGGCCGGACAGGACGGTGACGAACTGCTGGTGCAGATGGCGCTGGCGCTCCAGCGAGGCGCGCGGGGCGATCTCACCGATCTGCATGCCGGTGAAGCCCTCCATGCCGTGCAGCTGCACGAAGGCGGCCCTGCCGCCGGTACGCGCCCAGTCGGCGCGCTCCAGGGTACGGACGTCGGGCATGCCGTAACCGCGGTGGACGGGCAGGCCCTCCTTGCGCATCCAGCTGTCGTAGAACGTCTCCCTGGCCTGGCCGGCTGTTGTCATCTGTCAGTCCTCCCGTGAACCGTGGAACTCGGCCATCCTCGACTCGATGCCGTTCGCGGCGCACGCGTCGCGGTACATCCGGCGCACCTGCGGGTCCTCGTCCTCGTAGTCGATCTGGTCGCCGCCGAGCCGGGTGCTGATCGAGGACATCGGCAGCCCTGTCGCCGGGTCCCTGCGCGCGTTGAGATGGCGCAACGCGAGGTAGCGGGCCGGGGTGGCGCCGGTGTTGAAGTGCTGGTGGAACGTCTCGCCGGGCGGAATGACGAGCGAGCCCTCCGCCCAGTCGTAGCGCCGGATCGGCTCGCCCTCCCGCCACATCAGGCTGTAGCCGGTGCCGCCGAGGATGACGACATGGGCGCCGGGCGCATGGCGGTGTGCCTTCTTGTAGGTGCCGACGGGGAACTCCGAGACATGCGCCATCATGGTGTTCCTGGCCAGCTTGAACTGGACGTTGGTGCCGCCGGCGCCGCGCGCCCGGTAGTCGACGAGCGGGAAGTCCCGTACGTCGGGGACGAAGTTGGTCTCCCACATCCGGCCGGTCAGGGTGCCGGCGCCGCTGAAGTAGCCCGCGGCTCCCGTGAAGCGGGCGGGGAAGTCGTAAGGGCAGTTGAAGACGAACTCGTCCTCGTCGAAGAGGTTGATGACGACGGGCGCGTTGGTCACCGAGAGCAGCGTCGCGGGCTGGTCGCCACTGCTGTTGAAGTGCTGGTACGGGACGTTCAGCGGGACGGCGAAGAGCGCGCCCCGCTGCCATTCGAAGCTCTGCTCCGCGCCGTCGGGTCCCCACACCGTGGTGCTCCCCCGGCCGGCCAGGACATAGGTCATGACCTCGTGGAGATGGCGCACCCGGTGCAGGTTCCCGCCGGGCGGGATCCGCGACACGTAGCAGTCGTTGCTGCGGTCGCTGTCGTCGTGGTTGATGAAACAGCCGTCGCCACCCGTCATCAGCCAGGGCTTGAGCGGTACCGCGCGCAGATCGGGGATGTGGAAGCCGGGGACGATGTCGATGCCCTGGCCCCCGGCCCAGCGCGCGTACGCGGTGGGAGGCCGGACGGGCCGCCGCTCTGCCATGAGAACCTCCGGTGCTGTGCGGGACCGATTGCTGTGCGGGACCTGTTGGGGCGGCCCTACTGCGGGCCGAGCAGGCCGACCATGGTCTTCTGCAGCTGCTTGACGTCCTTCGTCAGGACGTTCCAGCCGTAACTGTCGTAGTACTCGCCGCCCTTGTCGGGAATCGAGGCCCCGAGATCACCGGCGGCCGGCACGTCGGCGCGCATGCTGGGCACCTGGAGCGCGTCCGTCCAGACCTTGTTGCCGTCCTTGCACACCAGCCAGTTGACGAGCAGTTTGGCGGCGTTCGGGTGCGGTGCCTTGTTGTCGAGCGCGAGCAGGCTGGACCCGCCGGTGGTCACGGGCGGCGCGCCGGTGAGCTTGATCTGCTTGAGCGGCAGCCCCTCGGCGAGCGCGCTCTCGGTCTCCGCGTTCTGCAGCGACATCCCGAAGGCGTACTTGCCGCGGGCGATGTCGTCCAGCTCCTGGCGCTGGTCGGTGAGGAGCGTCGGCTTCTGGTCGACGTAGAGGGACTTGAGGAAGGAGTCGCCGTACGCCTGCTTGAAGGCGCCCACGTCGTAGATGGCGCCGCCGTTGGAGCGCGGGTCGTCGACGACGATCTTCCCCTTCCACTTGGGGTCGAGCATGTCCTGATAAGTCGTCAGGTCGCCGTCCTTGACCAGGCTGGTGTTGACGACGACCCCGGAGTCCACGTAGTTGGAGAGCTGGAGGATCTTGCTCTGCTCGGGGTCGACCCATTTGGGCTTGCCGTCGCGCCAGTTGGCCGCGGTGAGCAGGCCGGGGTCGAGGGCCGTCTTCAGATCGCCGAGCCAGTCCTGCGCGTAGTAGGTGGTCGACATGGTGTTCCCGCCGCCGCCGAACACGTCGTGGGAGTAGATGCCCGCCTTGCGCTCCGCCTGGAGTTTGGCCGCGATGTCGCTGTTGCGGCCGCCGATGTAGTTGACCTTGACCCCGTAGGTCTGGGCGAACGCCTTGGGCACGTCCGTACGCACACTGCCGTCAGGTGTGCCGGTCATGACCACCTGGCCTTCCTTCTTGGCGGCCTTCGCCAGGGTGCCGGCCGGGTCGGGGCACCCGGGCGCCACGGACTTGCCAGCGGCGGGCACAGCGCCTGCCGCGCCGTCGGCCGAGTCGCTGTCCGAGCCGCTCGAACAGGCACTCACGGCCAGCAGCACCATGGCGGCGGGCAGGGTGATTCTGACCTTCATCGACATCGACATTGCCTTCGCCTGTTCTCGGTGTGGAGATACCTCATTGGGGTGCGGTGCCGGTCTCCGCGCGGACAGCGAGTGTCATCGCGCCGAGCCGGCTGATCGAGGCGTTCAGTACGTCACCGGGCACGATGGGCCCGACTCCGGGAGGCGCGCCGGTGAAGATGACGTCCCCGGGGTTCAGTGTCATCATCCGGGACGCGTACGAGACGATGCGCGGCACCGATGTGATGAGTGTGGAGGTGTTGACGCTCTGCCGCTGCTCGCCGTTGCAGGTGAGCAGGATGTCGAAGTCGGCGGGGTCGCCGGCCTCGTCACGCGTGGTCAGCCAGGGGCCGAGCGGGCTGAAGGTGTCGTAGCTCTTGCGCCGCGAGCGGTCGGCGGCGCTGCGTACGGTGATGTCGAGCCCGATCGTGTAGCCCAGCACATGGTTCAGCGCGTCCTGTTCCGCGATGTCCTTGCCGCCCGCGCCGATCACCACGACCAGTTCCGACTCGTGGTGGATCTCGCTGCCCTCGCCGAGCACGGCGCGGGGCAGGACGACGGTGCCGGCGGGACCGGTGATCGAGGAGGGCGCCTTGAGGAAGACGTCGAAGTTCATCATCCAGGACTCGACCCCGCCCAGGGTGCGCTGCTGTACGGCGTGCATCTCCTCGACATGGCCCCGGTAGTTGCTGGCCGAGGCGATGATCTTCGTGGGACCGAGCACCGGCGCGGCCAAGGTCACCGAGTCCAGCGGGAGTTCGGGGCCCTTCCCGGCCGCCGCCGCGAGGTCGGGGGCGAGGGAGGCGTAGTCCCGGCACAGCGCGCGCCACCAGCCGGCCAGCAGCGGGTCGGGCTCGTGCGCCCAGGGCAGCGCGTCGGTGATGTCCACCAGATGGTCGCCGGTGACGGCGCCGAGGCGGTTGTCGTCGAATATCGCCAGTTTCATGGTGTCACCGAGTCGTCGAGAGTCGCCGGGGTGAAGACGCCGGTCACCTGCTGGGGCGTGTCGAGGGCCAGTTCGCGGTAGATGCCGAGCGCCCGCAGCACCGGGCTGTCACCGATGCTGAACAGGTCGGCGCCGGGACCGCTGTTGTGTTCGGCGGCCGCCCAGGACGGCACGACGAACATGTCGCCCTGCGACCAGTCGAAGCGGCGGCCCTCGATCACCGAGGAGCCGGCGCCGCGATGGACGACGTAGACGGCGTTGCCGGTGCGGCGCACCGGCAGGGTGCGGGCGCCGGGGACCAGCCGGTGCATGGCGCAGTTCATCGTCGGCAGCACGCTGGCCCCGGTGGCGGGGCTGACGAACTCCAGGCTGACCAGCGGCTCTCCGCTCTCGGCTGCGAGCCGGGACAGCTCCCTGTCGGTGTCCTGCCACCGGTAGACCAGCAGGGGCGAGTGGTCGACGGCGACGACGTCGCGCACCGCGCCGCTGACGAAGCGGGGTCCGGGACCCGCCAGGGTCTCCGAGCGGTTGTGCGGTGTCACGTCGGGCTGGCGGAAGTCGGGGTACGGCTCGAAGAACACCGCGTCGAGCGCCTCGATCATCGGCAGGTCGAGCCCGTCGAACCAGAGCATCGGCCCGTCGCTGGTGCTGCTGTGGTCGTGCCAGTTCCACGACGGGGTGAGCACCAGGTCACCGGGGTGCATGTCGCACACGTCGCCGTCCACGGTGGTGGCGACGCCGTCACCGGAGAGGATGAAGCGGATGGCGCCGGGGGTGTGCCGGTGGGCCGGGGCCGTCTCGCCCTGGCCGAGGCACTGGATGGCGCCCCACAGCGTCCCCGCCGCGTACGGCAGTCCGCCGAGGCCGGGATTGCCGAGGCTCAGCACGCGCCGCTCGCCGCCCCGCTCCACCGGCACCAACGCGAGGGCGCGCTCGGCGAGTTCGGCGAGGACCTGGGCGTTCCAGAGCCAGGGCACCGCACGCGGCCGGGGGGTGGGGGGCAGCAGATCACGGGTGATCGTCCAGAGCGGATGCAGATCGACGGAGGCCAGGTCGGAGTAGAAGGCGGCGAGCCGGGACTCCTCGTCGGTGTGGCCTGCTGATGTGGTGGTGTCGGAAGTCATGGGTTCTCCTGCCCCTCACGCGGTGGAGGCCGGTGCGGCCTCGATACGGCTGCGGACGTCCTGCGGCGGCAGGCCGATGCCGAACCGGGCGACCGATTCGAGCAGCGAGGCGCGCCTGCACCAGGCGCGCGCCCGGTCGGTGTCGGCGGCGACGGCCCGCAGTTCGGCGTGGTTGGCCTGCCGTTTGGCCTCGTCGCGCTCGCTGATCCGCTCGGTGTTGCGCCGGGTGTCGGCCTGTACGTATTCGACGGCGACCCGGCGGCGCACCGCGTCGAAGGTGGCCAGCTCGGCGTCCTCGTCGGCGCCTTCGAGCAGGATCCGGGCCAGCCGGCGGGCGAGGTCGACCGCGTCGTGGATGCCGCTGTTGAGTCCCACCCCGCCGAGGGGGCTGTTGATGTGCGCCGCGTCGCCGATGAGCGCGCAGGGACCCGACACGAACGCGCCCGCCACCCGCTGGTGCACGTGGTAGATCTGGTAGTCACCGATCTCGTAGCCGGCCGCCAGCGGCGCGATGCCCTGGAGCCTGCTCTGCATCTCGGCGGCGTCGGTCGCCTGCTCGTAACTCTGCCCCTGCGGGACGGGGTAGACCGCACGCCAGGACTCGGCCGTGCGCAGCAGGAAGAGCCATTCCTCGGGGTCGGCGACGTAGTTGACGTCGGCGATGTCCGGGATCAGGGCGCGGAAGTCGGCGGTGGTGCTGGCGATCAGGAACCGCTCGGGGTAGGTGAACCCCTCGAACGGCACGCCCAGCAGGCCCCGTGCGGTGGAGCTGGCGCCGTCGGCGGCGATCAGGAAGCTGCCGTGCAGTGTCTCGGGCCCCGCGGCGCTGTGCCCTTCGACCACGACACCGTCCTCGGTGACCCGGATCGCGGTGGCCTCGATGCCGTAGTGCAGTGTGACGTTGGGTTCGTCCACCAGTCGCTCGACGAGCATCCGCACCAGGTGCTGCTGGTTGAGCTGGAGGCGGTGCGGGTACTTCGTCTCGTCCTTGAGCAGTGTGAAGTCGAACTCGGCGACCAGACCCTCCTTGCGGTCGCGGTACTGGTAGCGCGGCACCGTGAGCCCCTCGGCGTGCATCTGCGCCGACAGGCCCAGCTCGTCGAGCAGTTCGAGGGTCGGCGGATGGAACGTCGAGGCCCGCCAGTCGGTGCGCGGCACCGGATCACGCTCGATCACACGCACTCGCACGCCGGCCCTGGCCAGGGCCCAGGCCGCTGTGACACCGACGGGGCCACCACCCAGGACGAGCACAGGGAGCTCACGATGATTCGACACGAATGTCATAGCCCAACCTTAGTGATTATTCCGCGCCTTGAAAGAGATCGCGCTACTATTCTGGTATGAAGAACACAACGCACGATGAACCCCACCAGCCCGCCTCGTACCCACCGCAGTCGGGGCTGTCATCGGTCGACAACGCCTTGCGGTTGCTGCATCTGATCGGTGAGCGCCGGGCACTGCGTGTGGCCGAGGCCGCCGACGACCTCGATGTCGCCCGCTCCACCGCACACCGCCTGTTGACCGCGCTGCGCCGGCAGGGCTTCGTGACCCAGGACAAGCCCAACGGTGTCTACCGTCCGGGCCGCGCCCTGCTGGAGATAGGCCTCGCGGCCATCGGCCGGGTGGACATCCGGCACGCGGCGAGACCGGTGCTGGAACAACTCAGCGAGGACACCCAGGAGACGGTCAGTCTGCTGCTGCTGGAAGGCGATTCCGTCCGCTTCATCGACTGCGTGGAGGGCTCACGTGCCGTCCGTGTCGCTTCCCGTACCGGAATCGTCCTGCCGGCGCACTGCACGGCCGGCGGCAAGGCGATTCTGGCGGCGCTGCCGGGCAGCGACCTGGGACGGCGCTACCCGACCCGGCAGTTGGACACCCGCACACCGAACTCCATCTCGACGTGGGGCGAGTTGCAGTCCGAGCTGGACGAGATCCGTGACACGGGTTTCGCGGTGAACTTCGGCGAGGGCGAGAGCAGTATCTGCGCCGTGGGAATGGCGATCTACGATCTCATCGGCTATCCGCTGGCGGCGATCGCCGTAGCGGTACCGAACACCCGGCTGGAGAACATCGAGCAGGCGAGGGAGATCGCCCCCATGATGGTGCAGGCCCAGGCTTCCGTGCGGGACGCGCTCAACGAGACGGCCTGAGCCGGGATGGTGAGCGGGTAACGCCGGGCCGGTCGGCGGTAGCCGGCCCGGTGGTGGTCTGGCGGCTGCCAGGGCGCCGGTCACAGCGAGAACACCAGTGACTTGAGCGAGACGGGCACCGTACCGGACTTGGTCAGTACGGCCCCGATGTCCACGAAGTCGAACTCGGTGACGGCGATACCGTCGACGGAGATGACCGGTGTGGTGACTCCCTGATCGACGAGGATCCCACCGACGGTCCGCGCGATGTCCCCCTCGAAGAGCAGACACAACGGCAGTCCGCGGCTGATCCGGTCGGCCAGGCCGCGCCGGATGCCTTCGACGAAGGCGTCGAGCCGGGGGAAGCTCGGCAGTCCGCTCCAGGTGAACCCGAAGACCAGCGCGTCGTCGGCCGCGAACTCAGCGCCGTCCAGATGCCGTTCGATCGCGGCGGCCACCGCCCCCGCGTCCACCGTGTCCGGCAGCTCGACGGCGGGACGTACCACCCGCAGATTGTGCAGCGGAAGCAACGCGGGATCGCTGATGTGCAGGGTGTTGCCACTGACCTGGACGGTGTACTGGGAAGCGCCGAGCACGGTGGCTCTGATCGCCCGGCGGCTGTCCTCGACGGGCCCCGGCAGCAGCGCGAACCGCTCGACCAGCGCCCGCCCGAGCAGCGGCCCGAGGTCGCCGAACTCCTTCGCCTCACGGCCGTACACGTACTCCGCGACGCCGCCGGAGAACAGTACGGCGTCGTAGGGACCGCGTTCCGTCAGCGGTTCGGTGAGCCCGAGCCAGTCCAGCCCTTCGGCCGGGTCACGCGTACCGCCGACGGTGGCGACGACCGTGTCCGCCATCAGCGCGGCGAGCCTGGCCAGTTCGGCCGGCTCGGTCCGGTCCCCCAGCCGCCAGTCAAGACCGAGCACGGCGGCCAGCCGGGCGCCCGCGGGCTCCAGCCGGACGATCCGGTTCTCCGCGTCGACCACCACGAGCCGCGCGCCCAGATGCAGCGCTGCGGTGGACCGTACGGTCCCGGAGTCGCACACCGACAGTTTGGCCGTACCACCGCCGATGTCGATGTTGAGCACCCGGGCGGCGCCCTCCCGGCTCCTGGCCACGGCCCCCGAGCCGTGCGCCGCGAGCACGGCCTCCATGCCGTGTCCGGCCGTCGCGCAGATGAAGCGTCCGCTGGCGGCGGCGAACATGTCGGCGATGGCGCGGGCGTTGTGCCGGCGGGTCGCCTCGCCGGTCAGGATGACGGCGCCGGTGTCGACGTCGTCGGGCGAGATGCCGGCCTGCTCGAACGCCTCGTCCACGACGGCCCGCAGCGCCGTCTCGTCGATGCGCAGCCCTTCGGCGTACGGGGTGAGCGTGACGGCCGACTCGTGGACCGTCTCCCGGTCGACGACGGCGAAGGCACTGGACAGTTCGCGTCCGAGCCGGCGCAGGGTGATCCGGGAGAAGAGCAGTTGACTGGTGGCCGAGCCGATGTCGATCCCGACGCTGGTCAGCACGATCTGGTCGCGGGCCCACAGCGGATGGTCCGGGTCGTCGGCCTGGATCTCGACGCCATGGTCATGGCCGTGATCGTGGCTGTGGTGGCTGTGATCGTGGCTGTGGCTGTGGTCGTCGTGGTGACGACCGTGCTCGTGGCTCGGCCGGTCCCCGGTCAGTACGGTGTCGGCCATCTCAACTCCCCTCCGGCTGCTCGGACACGAGCCGCAGGTAGAAGCGCCACGCCGAGGCGATCAGCTCGGGGCGGGTACGTCCGGTGCCGACGATCGCGGCGCGTTCGGCCTCGTCGATGCGCCTCGGCTCCCCGAGCTGCCTGGCCTGGAAGTTCAGTTCGGCCAGCTCGCTGAGTTTGATGACATTGAGAGCCGCCTCCTCGGGGCTCGCCCCCACCGCCGTCACACCGTGGCCGCGCATCAGACACACCGAGCCCGCCCCCAGCACCGCCGCCAGTTCGTCGCCCAGCTCAGGGGTCGTCACCAGCACACTGCGGTCGAAGGTCGGCACCCCGTCGGCCAGCAGCCGCAGGGCGTACGGGTCGTAGGCGCCGGTCACCGGCAGCAGCGGCACGTCGCAGACGCTGAACAGGACCGGCATCGTGGGATGGACGTGCGCCACACTGGTGACGTCGGGGCGCGCCCGGTACACGGCCAGATGGATGGCCAGCTCCTGGGGCGCGGTGAGACCGGGAGCGCCGGAGAGCAGCGTGCCGCCCCTGTCGACCACCACCACGTCGTCGGCGCCGGCGAACCGCAGCCCCGACTCGGCGGGACCGCGGGCCTTCAGCGCGACGGTCCCGTCCGCGAGCAGCATGCTGATGTGTCCGGCCGGTTCGCGGGTGAGCCCCAACCGGCCGAGGACCCGGCAGGCCTCGGCGACCCGCTCGGCCGCCGCGCGCACTTCGGCCGCCGCGCGTACCTCGCCCGCCACGACCGGCTCGCCCGCGGCGATCCGCTCGGCCGGCGCCGTCATCAGACCCGGCCTTCGGTGACCGCGACCCGGGCCTGGCCACGGGAGACGTCGAAGGTGACCACCGCCTGGGCGGGGTCCCGGATCAGCGCCATCGGGTCCTCGCCCGCCTGGATCAGCTCGACCTGCTGCCGCAGCAGCCTGCGGTACATGGCGATGCCCTTGTCCTCGGCGCCCAGCATCTCCTTCGTACGGTCGTAGACGGCGCCCTGGGTCTCCCAGGCCATCCGGTCCTGGCTGGTGAAGGTGTTCATCGCGTGATCGCCTTCGGGGGTCGTCTCCGGCGGGATGCGCACCACCTCGGGCTCCTCGTCGTGGACCCGCTCCGCACCCGGCTTGTCCGGCAGCAGCCCGGCCCTGATGATCATGGTGTGTTCGTCGTCGACGGGCACCCGCCAGTGCAGGGCCTGCAACGGGCCCTCGGGCAGCCGCAGGATGTTGGGGAAGACCAGCGGATGGCCGGTCTCCTCCTCCACGGCCCCGGTGGTGTCGCGGTAGACCCGGCGCTTGATGATGCCCCACTCGAACTGCTCGAACGAGTACTTCTCGATGGGGCGGTAGTAGTAGCTGCCCCGGTCGATGCCCTTCACCTTCATGGTGTGGCCGTGCAGCCAGAAGGTGTGCACGGTGTCGACGGCGTTCTCCATCGGCTGGAGCCAGTTGCACTGCAGCTCCTGCTCGATGAAGAGGGTGAGCTTGCCGTCGCGGCGGTCCAGCACGTCCCACCGGGGCAGCACGGGCGGCTCGCCGGGACCGAGGTAGGCGAAGAGCAGCCCGCGGTAGGCCCGTACCGGATAGGCGGCGATCCTGGCGCGCTCGCGGGCCCGCCGGTTGTCCTGCTCGAAGGGCTGCTCCAGGCACTGCCCCGTGCTGTCGTACTTCCAGCCGTGGTACGGGCAGCGGATCTCACAGCCCTCGACGAAGCCGTAGTAGAGCGAGACCCGCCGGTGCGCGCACGACTCGGCGACCAGGGCGTAGCCGTTCTCCTCCGTCAGATAGAGCACCAGGTCCTCGCCCATGACCCGGATCCGCTTGGTGCGTTTGTCCGGGGAGAGGTCGGCGGTGACGGCGACGGGCTGCCAGTAGCGGCGCAGCAGGTCGCCCATCGGGGTGCCGGGGCCGACGCGGGTGAGAAACTCGTTCTCGGCTTCACTGATCATGATCATGCTCCTCTTGGTTCCGCAGGGCCTGCCGCAGCATGGCGGCGACGTCGCGCCGCAGGGCGCCGCGCTCCCCTTCGCCGCCCGCTGTCCAGCTGTCGGCGATACGCCGCAGGTACGGCGCCGCCGCCGCGTCGGGGAGGCGCTCGATGAGCGGCTCGATGTCGCGTTCCAGCTCCTCCAGATAGCCCCAGGCCCTGTCGTCGGCCGCGCCCCAGCCGAGCCGTGCCTGGAGCGCGTTGAGATAGCTCCAGAAGTCGACCGTCAGCGTCTGCCCGTCGGTGGCAGGCCGGAAGTCCTCCTCGAAGCTGCGCTCCAGGGTGATCATTGCCGGGCCCTGGCGTAGACCTCGTCCATCCGGCTCTTCGCGCCGTTCTTGGCCAGTTCGGCCTCGAAGGTGGCACGCACCGAGGGATCCTCGTCCTGGTACTCGATCTGGTCGCCGCCCTCGGTGGTGGGGCGGTCGATGAGGAACTGCTTGAACAGCGGGTACTTCTTGCTGCCCCACCGCAGGGCCAGGTAACGGGCGGGCGTGGTACCGGTGTTGAAGTGCTGGTGGAACCACCGGTCGGGCGGTACGACGATCGAGCCCTGCTGCCAGTCCACCTTGCGGACCGGCTCGCCCTCACGCCACAGCAGCGAGAAGCCGGTGCCGCCGAGGATGATGACATGGGCGCCGGCGTTGTGCCGGTGGGCCTTCTTGTACGTTCCGGTCGGGAACTGCGAGACATGGCCGCAGAGGCTGTTGTCGGCGATCTCCAGCATGACGTTGGAGCCGCCCGCGCCGCGCGCCGCCCATGACTTGAGTTCGATGTCGGCGGCGTCCGGGATGAATCTGCTCTCCCAGACCCGGGACCGGTACGCGGTACCGGCGCCGCTGAAGTCGTCCTTGTCGGAGCCGAACCGGTCGGTGAAGTCGAAGTCGCAGTCGTAGATGAACGAACGGTTGTGGAACATCCGCATCACGAGCGGTGCGCTGGTGACGGTGTAGAAGCGGGCCGGCTCCGACCCGCTGCCGTTGAAGTGCTGGGCGTGGGCGTTGAGCGGTACCGAGAACACACTGCCGGTGTTCCACTCGAAGCTGGTCTCCGTACCCGCCGCGTTCCACACCTTCGTCGAGCCCCGGCCGGCGACCACGTAGGTGATCTCCTCGTACAGATGCCGTTCCGGTGCCACCTGCCCGCCGGGGGCTATCTCGATGATGTGGGCGTCGTTGACGTCCTCGGTGCCCTCCAGCCTGGCGACGGCCGCCCGGCAGCCGCGCCGTGCCCAGTCGCCGAGTTCGACGGTGCGCAGGTCCTGGATGAACAGCCCCTCCACGACCTTCAGTCCCTCGTCCGTCAGCCACTGTTCGTAGGCCGTCGGGCGTTTGATGTCGGGCAGCTCGGTCTCGGCGGTGGTCATGCGTGTTCTCCTTGTCGGCGGTGCTGTGTGTGGGTTAGTTGGCACCGATGAGGCTCTTGATCAAGGTCGTCGCCTTCGCGACACCCTGGGTGAGGAATTCCCACGAGTTGGTGTCGAAGTACGTCACACCGTCCTTCGGCACCTCCCACTCCGGCAGGCTGGCCGGCGGCTTCACGTCGGTGCGGGTGCTGGAGCTGCCGTACGCGGTGTTCCACGCCTTGTTGCCGTCGGGGCAGGCCAGCCACTGGGCGAGCAGCTTGGCGCCGTTCGGGTGCGGGGGCTTGTCCGAGACGGCCAGGAAGCCGAACCCGCTGGTGGTCTGCTGCAGATCGGGCGCGACCACCTGGATGGGCAGTCCGTCGTCCATGGCCTTGGCGACGTCGAGCTGGCCGAGGGCCAGGGCGATCGGGTACTTGCCGCGCGCCAGGTCGTCGGTGCCCTGCCGGGAGTCGGTGATGAGCACCGGCTGCTGGTCCTTGTAGAGCTGCTTGACGAACGCGTCGCCGTAGCCGGGTGCCGCCTGGAACATACCGACGTTGTAGATCGCGCCGCCGGGGCTGCGCGGGTCGATCGTGGCGATCTTGCCCTTCCACTTCGGGTCGAGCAGGTCCTTCCAGGTCTTGATCTCGTCGGGCTTCACCTTGTCGGTGTTGATGACGACGGGGACGCTGACGTAGCGGCTGATGCTGAGGATCTCCTTGTCCGGGTCGACGAACGGCACCGTGCCGCCGCGCCAGGACTTGGGGTCGAGCTCCGCCGGGGTCAGCACCTTGGTCAGCGGGGTGATCCACTTCTGTGCGTGGTACGTGTTGGCCATGGTGTCGGCGCCGCCGACGAACACGTCCTGGGAGTAGATCCCGGCCTTGCGCTCGGACAGCAGCCGGGCGGCGTTGTCCTTGCCGCTGGTGCCGATGTAGTCGAGTTTCACCCCGTAGGTCTGCTGGAACGCCTGCGGCAGCTGCTGGCGGATGGTGTCGGTGGGCGAGCCCGACATGACGACCTTGCCCTCCTTCTTGGCCGCCGCCGCCAGCGTCCCGGAGGGGGCCGGGCAGGCGCTGTCGACCTTGCCCGAGGCGCCGAGGGTGGTGGATCCGGAGTCGTCGGACGAACCGCCGCCGCACGCGGTGGCCGCGAGGGCCACCACCGCGCCCGCGCAGATCAGCTTCCAGTTACGGTGAGCGAGGAATCTGTTGATGACGCACCTGCTTTCGTTGTGGGGCGGGGGTTCCGCGGCGCGCTGCCCGGCGTACTGCCCGGCGCGCGGCTGTCGCGGCGGCGCGGACGCGCCTTGCGCAGCCGGCTGCCGCTCAGCGCGCGGGCCAGCAGGGCCACCCCGACCGTGAGCATGCTGATGAGGACGCCCAGGACCGATGCCTGTTCGAGCACACCGCTGGTGCTGTACTCCAGGAGCAGGATCGACAGGGGCCTGGAGTCGTTGCTGCTGAGCAGCACGACCGTGCTGACGTCGCTCACCGCCGCGTGGAAGGTGAGCACTCCCGCCGCGGCCACCGAGGGGCCGAGCAGCGGGAGGAGGATATGGGCGTAGCTGCGGAGCTGGCTGGCGCCGCAGATGCGGGCCGCCCGGTCCAGGTCGGGACTGATCTGGGCGATGGCCGCCTTCAACTGCTGCGTACCGGTGGCCATATGGCTGATGACCAGCGCGATGATCAGCCCGAAGAGATTGCCGTAGAGGACGGTGCGCAGCGGGGTGCCGAGATAGACCCACAGCAGGCCGAGACCGAGCAGCATGCCGGGGACGGCGGCCGGCAGCCAGGCCATCACGTCGATGCCGCCCCGGGTCGGCAGGGTGCTGCGGACCACGGCGAAGGCGATGACGAAGTAGACCAGCACACCGATGAGGGTGGCGAGCACACCGATGATCAGTGTGTTGCGCACGGACGAGGCGAACAGGTTGTCGTTGAACAGGGCCGACCAGTGCGCCGTGGTGAAGGGGTTCTTGAGCTGGAAGAAGCCGAACCTGCGCATGAAGGAGCCGAGCAGGATGGCGCCCATCGGCAGCACGACGGTGATGACGGCGTACAGCGAGAGCGATCCGGCGACGACCCAGCGGCGTACCCGGCCGAGCCGGATCGGCTCGTCGTTGAAGGTGTGCGCGCCGACGGTGATGTAGCTGCGGCTGCGGGTGGCGAGCCGCTGCATGATCGCCAGCATGATGAGGATCGGGATGAAGACCGAGCCGAGGGCGGTGGCCGTGCCGAACTCGGGTGGTGAGTTCTGCAGCCAGTTGTAGATCTGCGTCGAGTAGACGTTCAGCCCGATCGGGGTGCCCAGCAGCAGCTCGATCTCGAAGGTCTTCAGCGAGTAGACGAAGCTGAGCAGGGTGGCGGCGACGATGGCGGGCCGCATCACGGGCACGGTGATGAGGACGAGCGTACGGAGCCGGCTGGCGCCGCAGATCTGCGCCGCCTCCTCCATGGACCGGCTCATCCTACGGAAGGCCGGCACCAGCAGGATCACCATGATGGGGACGGTCGTCGTGGTGAGGTGGGCCCAGATGATGCCCCAGTAACTGTAGATGTTGAAGGGGCCGTTGGTGATGTCACCGAGCCCCGGGATCATTCTGACCACCTGGTTGGCGACGCCGTTGGCCGGGTCGAGGAGCAGGATCCAGCCGAGGGTCATCGACAGGGACGGGATGAAGAACGAGAACCAGAGGAAGACTTCGATGATCTTGGCGCCCGGCATGTCGGTGCGGGCGATGAGCCAGGAGATGACGGTGGCGATGACCATACCGATGAGCACGCGCGGTACGGCGAGCCGCAGTGTGTTCCATCCCGAGTGCCACAGCGTGCCGTTGGCGAAGGCGTGGCGCCAGTTGTCCAGGCCGTAGGACGCGGGGTCGCCGGGCCCCGCCACGTTGAGGCTGTTGAACAGCAGCAGCGCGACGGGCACGACGGTCACGGCGGCGACCAGCAGCAGGAAGACGATGCCGGCGAGGCGTGAGCCGCTGGAGCGGCGGGCGCGTATCAGGGTGCGTACCGGCGCGGGCAGCGACTCGGTCTCCTCCGGGGTCACCGGCGGCAGCAGGCCGGTCACAGCGGCCACACCATCGCGCGCTGCGGGTCGACCTCGACGACGACCTCGTCACCCGGCTGATGGACGACCCTGCGCGGCGCGCTGAGCAGGACGTTGGATCCGGCGATGTCGAGTACGTACTCGAAGCTGTCGCCGAGGTAGACGGACGACAGCACCCGCCCCGCCACCTGGTTCGGTGCCGGTCCGGCCACACCGGCGGCCTTGATGTCGACGTCCTCGGGGCGCAGGTGCACACCCACCCGGTCGCCTTCGCCGAGTCCGGCCGGCACATCGGCGCCGACGATCTCGCCCACCCGCAGCGCGCCGGTGTCGAGCAGGATGCGGCCCTTGCCGGTGTCGCCGGTGACCACGCCCTCGACCACGACGAGCCGGCCGAGGAAGTCCCGTACGAACGGTGTCTTCGGGTGCTCGTACAGCTCGGTGGGCCGGCCGACCTGCTCGATCTTGCCCTTGTTCATCACCGCGAGCCGGTCGGCCAGGGACAGTGCCTCGTCCTGGTCGTGCGTGACGAAGAGCATCGTGATGCCCAGTTCCTGGTTGAGCCTGCGGATCTCCCGGCGCATCTGGGTGCGCAGTTTGGCGTCCAGGTTCGACAACGGCTCGTCGAGCAGCAGCAGATCGGGGGTGTAGACGAGCGCCCTGGCGAGCGCGACCCGCTGCTGCTGACCGCCGGAGAGCAGGGTCGCCGGGCGGTCGGCCATCGCGCCGAGGCCGGTGATCTCCAGGATCTCCTCGACCCTGCGGCGCCGCTCGGCGCGCTTGACCCGGCGCATCCGCAGCGGGAAGCCGACGTTCTGGGCGACCGTCATGTGCGGCCAGATCGCGTAGGACTGGAACACCATCGCGATGTTGCGCTTCTCCGACGGCAGGAACGTGCCCTGCCCGGCGTCGGCGAGTGTGTTGCCCCGCATGGCGATCGAGCCCTCGTCGATCTTCTCAAGACCCGCCACCATCCGCAGCGATGTGCTCTTGCCGCAGCCGCTCGGGCCGAGGAGCGCGAATATCTCGCCCGGCCTGACGTCGAGGTCGATCCGGTCGACCGCGATGACGTCGTCGAACTTCCGTGTCACACCGGACAGTCGGAGCTGAGCGGCGGGCTCGGCCGAAGCCTGGTCCACCGGGTCCGCGGTCGGGCCTTTGAGGCGGTCCGGCGTGGTCGCCCTCATAGACATCTGCACTCCTCGGCTCGGTCCTGATTGGCATGACACTAACCAGGAATCCCTCATACAGAAATAGTTGTCACAACAGTTCTTCAGTGTGGAACTGTGACCCGAAGTCCCAGGTCAGAGGTATTGGTTCAGAGGTCCAGTGTGAGCAGCCGGGAGGCGGACCGGCCGACGCAGATCATCATTGTGTCGCCCCGCTCGCGCTCCTCGGCCGACAGCACGGTGTCGTGGTGTTCCGGCACACCGCCGAGCACCTTCGTCTCGCACGAGCCGCAGTAGCCCTCCTCGCAGGAGAACCCCACGTCGGGTACGACCTCGCGGGCGACATCCAGCAGGGTGCGGTCCGGTGGTACGTCGAGTGTCAGCCCGCTGCGGCGCAGTTCGACCTTGAACCCACCGGCGCCCGCCGGCGGTCCCGGCGCTGCCGTGCTCACCCCGGGTGGTGCGCCGAACCGTTCGATGTGCAGGGCCCCGGGTGCGGCGAGCGCACACGCCTCGGTGACGGCGCGCACCATGCCCTCGGGGCCGCAGCAGTACACGGCGGCGCCCGGCGGCGCTGCCCCGACCAGGGAGGGCACCGGCAGGATGCCGTGCTCGTCCTGCGGTACGACATGGACGCGCCCCGCGCCGAGTGTGGCCAGCGTCCCGGTGAACGCCATGCCGGCCCGGGTGCGTCCGCCGTAGTGCAACTCCCACGAGGCACCGTCGGCCACGAGCCGGCGGACCATGGCCAGGATCGGGGTGATCCCGATACCGCCGGCCAGCAGCAGATAGTGCGGGGCCTCGACCAGCGCGAAGTGGTTGCGCGGTCCGCGGATCCGCACTGTCCTGCCGACCAGCGCCGTCCCGTGCACCTCGGCCGAGCCGCCCCTGCCGTTCTGCTCGCGCAGCACGGCGACGGTGTAGGAGTACGGGTCGTCAAGCGGCCCGCACAGGGAGTACTGCCGGACCGTGCCGCTGGGCAGTGTGAGATCGATGTGCGCGCCGGGTGTCCAGGGCGGCAGCCGGCCGCCGGCCGGATCGGTCAGGGTCAGGGATACGACACCGGTGGCCTCCAGGCGTACCTGTCGGACCAGCAGCGCACGCGCGGCGAGGGGATCAGGATCGTTCATGGCCGGCTCAGTCCGTCGGGTCCGGCCGGAAGCCGTAGATGTCCAGGGTCAGTTCACCCTCGGCGATCCGGCTCATGTAGCGCGCCTCCGCCGCCTCGCGCGCGAGGCCGCCCGCCAGGACGTCCGCGGTGGCGGCCCGGGGGATCACCACCACACCGTCGGCGTCGGCCACGACGAGATCGCCCCGGGCGACGGTGGCGAGGCCCAGGGTGACGGGGGAACCGACGGTGCCCGGGTCGTCCTTGACCGTGGTGCGCACGGCCACCGAGGAACTGAACACGGGAAAGCCGCGCCGGCGCAGCTGGTCGGTGTCCCGTACCCCGCCGTCGATCACGAGCCCGAGCACCCCGCGCGCCTGCGCGGCCGCCGTGAGCACCTCGCCCCAGTAACCGCAGGCCTCCTGCCGGCCGTCGACCACCAGCACGTCGCCGGGCAGCGCCTGTTCGAGTGCGAGGTGCAGGGGGAGGTTGTCGGCGGGCGCGGTGGAGACGGGCAGCGCACGGCCGACCACGGCGGCGCCCGGCCACACCGGGCGGACGCGCGGCGGGAGGTAGCAGTCGAGCCCCGATGCCTCGTAGAGCGTGGCGGTGCCGAGCCGCGAAAGGGCGGCGGCGTCGGTGGGTGAGATGTCGGTGTGCGTGGTGTCCGTGGGTGAGATGTCAGTGTGCGTGGCGTCGGTGTGCGGTGTGTCGGTGTGTTCCGAAGCGGCGGTCGTCATGCCTGGTTCCTCTGCAGCAGGTGGTATCCGTGGGCGGCCCGCGCTGCGGCCAGCGAACTGCCGGCCAGCACGTCCTCGACGATGCGCTCCTCGCGCTCGTGGATGGTGCGGCAGATGTCGGCGAGTTCGTCCTCGACGTCGAGCGGTACGGTCACCGCTCCGTCGTCGTCGGCGATGATCAGCTGGCCGGGCGCGATCTGGACCCCGGCGACGCTGACCGGGCACTGGACGTCCCGTACCTCGACCCGGTCCTTGCCGGTGCGCATGTAACGGCCCCGGGTGAAGAGGGGGTAGCCGACGCCGAGGGCCCGGTGCACATCGCGGCAGACACCGTCGATCAGGGTGCCGGCCACCCCGCGGTCGTCGGCCATCGCGGTGAGGATGTCGCCCCACACCGTGCAGTCGGTGCGCCCGCCGTTGTCGAGTACGGCCACCTCACCGGGGCGCACGTCGTCCAGATAGTCGCCCACCGTGCCCGCCGGATGGCCTGCGGCCATGTACGAGACGGTGTAGGCGCGGCCGAAGACGCGGGTGCCGGGGGTGAGCTGGCCGATGCCGTGCAGACATCCGGCCCTGCCGATCCGGTCGAGGGCGTCGGAGACGGTCGCGGTCGAGTAGCCGCGCAGCGGATGGCCGGGCCCTGTCCCGGGCTCGGTCCCGTCGGCGGTTCCACGGGGGCTGAGTTGATCGGTCACGAGCCGGACTCCTCGGTCGCGGGAAACTGACTGTCGTGCATCACGTCGGCCACCGGCCGTCCCCGGTCGACCGCTTCGGCCACGGCGGCCTCCCTGGCGACGATCCGCTCGGCGAACGCGACGATCCGCTCGGCGTCCTGGCCGGGTACGAAGGCGACGCCGTTACCGTCGGCGATGACGAAGTCCCCCGGACCGACATCGATCTCGCCGAACCGGATCGGCTCGTCCATGGCGAGCTGCACCACCCGGCCGCGCGCGCTGACCGGCACGACGGCCCGTGCGAAGACCGGCATCCCGAGGTCGCGGCTCTCGCTCGCGTCCCGGCAGGCACCGTCGACCACGACTCCGGCGACGCCTCTGGCGACAGCGGCCCTGCTGAGGATCCCGCCCCAGCAGGAGACGTCCAGCCGGCCGTCGTTGGCGATGACGATCACATCGTCAGGGCCCGAGACGTCCACGGCCGCGGCCGCGATGTGCCCCGCGGGCCGGTCCGAGCGGCGCGGCCCCGCCGTCACCGTACGTACCCGTCCCGCGATCACCCGGTCCACCTGCCACACCGGTGCGGGGCCGAGCACCACGCTCGCGAGCCCGTACGCGTCGAGCGCGTCGGAGACCGCGCAGGAGTCGAGCGCCCGCAGCCGGTCGAGCACACCATCGACGGGGGCCGGCTCCGGTGTGACGGCCCGCTCCGGTGTGACGTCCTGGCCCGGTGTGAGCGCCTGTTCCGTTGTCATGCGCCGTCCTTGTCGCCGGGAGCCTGCCAGGTCATGAAGGCCATCGCACAGCCGGTCCCTGCCTCGGCGCGGTAACACGGCTGGTAGTCCACGAGTTCGGCGTCGAGTGCGGTGTCCCGCAGCGCGCCGGCCACCACGATCCAGTTCCGCAGTTCGGAGGTGCCCGACCGCAGCACGTCGTCCGGCAGCGCCCGCAGGTACTCTGCGTCACGGTCCGCCAGGGCGGCGAGGAAGGCGCGGTCCAGTTCCTCGTCCACGACGAAGTGACTCAGCCCGCCGGAGGCGACAAGCCCCACCCGCAGCCCTTCGGGGAACGCCCGTATCGCCTCGCCGAGCGCCACACCGAAGTCGTAACAACGCGCCGCGGACGGCGGGTTGGGCTGCCAGAAGGTGTTCACGAAGACCGGCACGGTCGGCGGTACGTCACGGCCGCCGAGCACCTGCTGGAAGATGAAGCCCCAGCCGTGCGGAATTCCTGAGTTGCCCCACTCCCCCGGCGGCAGGTGCTTGGACGCCGCCGGGTCGAAGCCGGCGGCCGACGTCTGGCCGATCAGATGTCCGGCGAGGGCGGGATGACCGGCCCGTACCGTGCTGCGCTCGGGCTGGTTGGCGACCTCGGCCACGGCCAGGCCCGGCTTCATCCCGTCCAACTGCTCCTGGGTGAAGGGCTCGTGGCGCATGGTGTCGCCCCAGTAGACGGCGAACTGCGGCAGCAGCTCGTCGCCGAAGACTTCCTTGTGGTCGCTGCTCACGACCACCAGGACGTCGAGGGCAGCGTCCTTGATCCGCCGGCCGAGTTCCGTGACGGCGGCGCGGCTCGCGGAGTGCCGGCGGCGGCGCTCGTCCGGCGCGCACTCAGCGGCGAAGCCCGGTGCGCGCAGCGCGAGCAGTTCGTCGTAGGGGTACTCGACGCCCCGGTAGACCAGTGCCTTGTTGGCACGGTCGGCGCCGGCCCGCAGATCCCAGTCGTCCGGCGGTGTGTTCAGCAGCGGCCCGTGCGAGGTGCCGACGCCCAGTACGAGTTCGGCCACGGTCCCTCACACCTCCAGCCGGAACAGCTTGGCCGCGTTGGTCTCGAACAGCGCCGACCTGTCGTCGTCGGTCAGCCAGTCGATGTCCTTGATCAGCAGATGGATGTCGTCCACCCAGCGGCCGGTCGCCGGGTCCTTCACCGATCCGGTGCCGGGCTTCTCCGTGCCGAACAGACAGCGGTCCACACCGACGGTGCGGATCAGGAACTCGATCGAGTCACGGGTGTAGAGGCAGGTGTCGTAGTACAGGCGGCGCAGCCGCTCCTCGAAGGTGGTGCCGGCCCGGAACGCCGCCGGGTAGAAGCGGCCCTTCTGGTACGGCACGGCGCCGCCGCCGTGCGACACGACGATCTTCAGCTCGGGGAAGTCGTCGAGGACGGTCGACTGGAGCAGTCCGGCGACGGCCAGGGTCTCCTCCTGCACGAAGTGCAGCGAGTAGCTTTCCCTGGCCGGGGGCCGGCAGGCGGCCGAGTGGATGATCGCCGGCACGTCGAGCTCGCACAGCGCCTCCCACACCGGGTACCAGAAGCGGTCGCCGATGGCCGGCGGCTGCTGCAGTCCTTCGTACGGGTCGGTGTTCAACGTCGCTCCGACGAAGCCGAGTTCTGTCACGCAGCGGCGCAGTTCCTTCGTCCAGGCAGCCGGGTCGAGCGCCATCGACTGCGGCATCCCGGCGACCCCTCGGAACCGGCTGTCGGCCTCGCAGCACAGCGCGATGACGTCGTTGGTCTCCTCGGTGAACCACTCGACCAGCTTGGCCGGGCTCTCGCTGTGCATCATCTGGAACGGCCGGGGCGAGATGAACTGGATGTCCACCCCGGCCTCGTCGAGGTGGCGCAGGTGCGAGACGTTGCCGAAGCTCGGGTGCGGTGCGTTCAGCGCCTCCACCACGTGTTCCTTGGTCACCCCCGAGCGCCCACGCCCATGAGCGCCGCGGTGGGAGAGAAGTCCGGCTTTGTACGCGTAGAGCTTGTCGGGGGCCGTGACATGCCCGTGGACGTCGATATACATCGCGCTGTCCTCCTCGTGGACGTAACGGGCAGCGGCCCGCCGTGACCCGGGGAGGAGATCTCAGAGTCCTACCCGGGTGTCCTGAACCATAAGGAGGGTGCGCCCTATGCGGAATAGTTCGTACATGAATTCCTCATAGCGGTACGCAGGGCGACTTCCGGCCATCCAGGGCCGGTGTTCGGACATCGTGGCCGATAAGGCGACATACTAAGCCCCTTGGGTGCCGGTGGACCGGTCGCAGGCGCAGCTTCTTCAGCTGATCCTCTTGTAGAAGAAAGTGCAGTCCTGGAGGGTGCCGAACGGGTCGGTGGCATAGCCCGGCACCAGCCCGTACGGGGTCCAGCCCGCCGCGCGGTAGAGGCGGTCGGCGGCGCTGCCGGTCTCGGTGTCCAGGGTCAGCAGGGTGATTCCGGCCAGGGCGGCGGCGCGCTCGGCGGTCGCCAGCAACGTACGGGCCAGCCCCCGGCCGCGGGCGTCGGGCCGCACCATGAGCTTGACGACCTCCGCGCGGTGCCGGCCGTTCGCCTTGCCGCCGAGGGCCAGGCTGACGGTGCCCATGACGCCGGCGGGGCCTTCGGCGACCCAGACCAGCAGACCGCCGTCGGCCACGGCAGGGGCACGGTCGCGCCACCAACGCGCGGCGGCCCGCCGGTCGAAGGGCGCCAGGAAGCCGACGGACGCACCGCCCGCGACGGTCTCGGCGAGCAGCAGGGACAGCCCGTCCAGCCGGTCGGCGAAACCGTCCGGGGAGAGCGGAGTGACGGTGTGCACGGCAGCCCCCTTCGTTTCAGGCCCCTTCATTTCAGAGCCGGTCACGGAAGGACGATCATCAGGGCGTACCGCACAGGTCCGGGCCCCGGGCAGTAGAACCGGGAAGCGCCCCACAGTCGGAAGCGCAGACAGTCGCCGGCCCGCAGCTCGTGCGTCGCGCCGCCCGCGCTGATCTCCAGCGCGCCGTCCAGAACCCAGATGTGCTGCTCAAGACCGGGCACGGGCGGCTCGTCGTACGAGACGCCGCCGCCCGCCAGCAGCACGCCCTCGACCAGTTCGCCGCGCAGCCCGGGGTGCGGCGGGGAGACCGATCTGCGGGTGAAGCCGGCCGCTTCGTCCCGCCAGAGCGACTGCCGCTCGGCCCTGACCAGTTGGGGCGGCTCCGACTCCACCTCGGCCAGCAGCCGGGACATCGTGCGCCCGTACACGGCGCACAGCTTGTTCAGCAGCGCGGCGGTCGGGCTGATCTCGGCACGCTCCAGCCGCGAGAGGGTGGAGCGGCTCACCCCCGTACGCTCCGCCAGTTCGTCCAGCGCCCAGCCGTGCTCGACGCGCAGTTCGGCGAGCCGGCCGGCCAGCCGGGTCTCGACATCGTTCTTGCTTCTCATATTCGAGAATATATCCCGAATACGGGAGAGACTGTTCGTCTGCGCCGGTGAGCGGGAAGGTCAACCGATGGCACGATGAGCGCATGGCCGTTCATCCGCTGTTGGCAGTCCAAGAGACCCCCGAACTGGAGCCGTTCCTCGGCCGGGTGGGCGAGGTGTTCACCACCTTCCGCGGCCAGGACTCGGGATGTGTGTCCTACGGCGTGCGGCTCACCGACGGCAAGCGCTGGTTCGTCAAGGAGGCGCGGACGGAGGACGGCCAGCGGTCGCTGGACCGGGGCTGGGCCTTCCACCGGGCCATCCGGCACCCGGCGATCGTGCCGCAGGTCCACCGGATCGCGGTGGCGGGCCGCTGGGCCGTGGTGATGCCCTGGCGGGACGGCGAGGTGCTGTACCGGCCCACCGCCGACGCGCCCGGTGACCGGACGAGCCCCGGCAGTGCGATGGCCAGGTTCCGGGCGCTGCCGGTGGCCGAGGTGCTGCGGGCCCTGGACCGGATCCTGGACGCGCATCTCGCGGTCGAGGACGCGGGCAGGGTGGCCGTCGACTTCTACGACGGCTCGCTGCTCTACGACTTCACGGAGCGCAAACTCCACCTCATCGACCTCGACGAGTACCGTTCCGGCCCGTTCGAGCTGGCGCATGACCGACTGCCGGGCTCCCGGCGGTACATGGCGCCCGAGGAGTCCGAGCGTGGCGCCGTCATCGACGCGCGCACGACGGTCTTCACCCTCGGCCGCGCCGCGCGCCTGCTGCTGGACGCCGGCGACGAGGAAGCGGCCTGGCGCGGCAACGCCGCCCAACTCGCGGTGATCGCACGGGCCGTCCGCTTCGACCCGGCGGAACGCTTCGAGACGCTCAGGGAGTTCGCCGACGCCTGGCGGGCGGCCGGTCAGTCGCCCGCGACGGCCGGCTGACCGCGACGGGCCTGCTGGCCGGCCGCCCGCTGCCGGGTCTGCACACCGCCCCGGACGGCGCTGGCTGGGTCCTCGCCCGGCTGGCCTGGCTGCCGGTCTTCGCCGCGGCGCTGCTGGTGTCCTGGGCGGCATTCCGCCGCTACGAACAGCGGCGGCCTGCCGGAAAAGGCAGGTCCGCCGTTGTGGAGGTGGGCGCAACGGCCCGGTCGATCATGGTGGGACGTTCACGAGATCCCCTGACCACCCGTAACGCACCTAGTTGATCAGAGACTTCCCGAGGGCCTCAAGATCATTACCCTGAAATATGCGCATACATATATGCAGGGCGCATGCAAATGATGCCAGCGACCTTGGCCGGAGACCCGAGAGCGGACCGCCTCAGCCCAGACCTGCCTGGCAGCCTGGTTTGGCGACAGACGCCTGCGACGTGGGACGCTCCCCGCCGCTTGCAGCCGCCCGCCCCGCCCGAGGCCAGCTGCGCATGCTGCTCGCAGGAAAGGGGCGCCGGCAGATAGCGGCTAACGCGCAAGCGTGAGGCGCGGGTGGTGATCCATCAACCGCGCATCAGCACGCTCGCGCCTACCTCCGCGAGCACGGGCGGCTCACCATCCCCTTGGTACGCAAGATGCAGCTCCCGCCGCGCTCGGGTGGCAAGCACGTAGTACGTCATACGGAGCGACGCCGACGACGGATCGGTAGCGGCGTCGGTATGTGTGTCGGGTACGACCACGATGTCGAACCCGAGACCCTTCGCACTGGCGCGATGCACCAGGACAAGACCCGGTCGACCGAGATCCAGGCTGCGATAGCGCCCCTGTGTGGCCTGGGCTGTGTACATCTGAGGCCTGAGGTGCGGGGCGTTGTGCTCCAGGCGGGTGAGCAGGTCGAACTGGGTGCGAGTGGAATTGACGATCACGCCGATGCTTTGTCCGGGGTGACTTTCGGCCATCGTGATGAGAAAGTCGATGACTGCTCCCTGGTGGATCAACCGGTGCAGCCGCGGTACGGGCCCCTCGCGATCCGGGGGGTCGGGCAGATCGGCTCCAGTGTGGAAATGGGCGGCGAAGGCTGCGATCCGGCGGGTATTGCGATGATTCCCTTCGAGGTCGTGGCGGCCGCAGTTCCCCAGACGCTGGGTGATCTCTGCGAGAGTGGAGTGGGTTTCGGTGAGACGCTGGCATTCGTCGGCATAGACCGTGATGCGGGCCCGGAGCAGGCGGCACAGCCGGTAGAACTCGGGCGGCAAATCCTGGCCTTCGTCGACGACAAGGGTAAGGCTAGGGACCGGCTCTGCGACAGCGGCCCTCTCGAAGAAGGCTGGCCAGTCGTACCAGCCGTCGTCGCCGCGCGGGGCGTCCGCGCCGTACCACTGGGCAAGCCAGGAGTGCGCAGTCGCCACGAGTACGCCGCCGTCGGCCGGACCGAGCACCTCAATGACAGGTGTGAGGGACTGGCGCAGCAGGTTGGAACGGGTCAGCAGGACGACCGGTGTGCCGGTCAGCGCGAGCATGACGGCCCGCTGAGCGGCCAGAAGACTCTTTCCGCTGCCAGGTGGGCCACTGACCAGGTGATTTCCGTCGAAGGGAAGATCCTCGAGTGACGCGCGCTGCTCAGGTGCGAGATCCATGTAGGTGAGGGTCATGAGGTCGTCTGCCCCAGGGCGGCTGCCGCAGCGGCCCAGGCTGCGACGACGATGGGTTCGAAGTAACCGGGCACGTGTTCGCCGCCGACGACGAGCGCGCGGTCGAGCAGGGCGTTACCGGTCTCGCAACTCGTCTCGGGCAGGAGAGCGCAGGCGTGGCAGGCCGCCCGGTTGAGGTTGCCGAACCCCTGACCGGAGTGCTCGGCGCAGAGTGGGTCTGCCGAACACCAGGCCGCGGCTTCGGTCATCCGCAGGAGTGTCTCGGCCAGACGTGGGGCTTCGCCTTGCTGGACGAGGCCTCCGAGGGTGCCTTCGGCGTCTCCCGCGGCGGTGTACACGAGGATTCCGTACTGGTCCTGTTCGGGACGTGCGTAGATCCGTTCGCGGAGGCTGGCCGTCGTGTAGCCGGATTCAAAGGAGAGCTGGCGGATGAGGAGGTGCGCGAGCGTGTGCAGGAGGACGAAGCGGGGGGAAAGCTCCGCCCCGGTCAGTGCCGCTAGGCGGTCCTTCTGAAATGAGCGGTCCAGGTCCGCGCGCATTCCGGACACACGCTTACGGACCCGTGAGCTGCCTTCCCAGTTCGCTAGCTCCTGGTGGTCGAGGGTAAGGAAGAAGCCCTCGCCAAAAACCTCGACGGCCGGCAGCCACTTGAGGCGCCGCGCGGTATCGGCAGGAACGACGGTGGAGTCCGGAGAGACCCGGGTGAAGCCCGACAGGGCACGCACCTCTCGCAGCCGGTCGGCAAGGATGATCCTGCCGATGCGGCGCCGCAAGCCCGCCCAGGGGTCTTGCGTTTCGTGGGCGAGGCCGAGGGTGGTCTCACGCAGCGCGAAGTCACGGGTGGCCGGTGGCACCGGTGCCGTCAGGGCTGCCCATTCCTCACGGCTGAGGTCAGGGCGGACCGGGGTAGCCGGTGAGCCGGGGGACACCGCCGTGGTCTGGCCGGTTTCCGCGGCAGTAAGGGCGTCGAGGAGTTGGTCGTCGGCGCCGGTGTCCTCCCGGATCATCGTCCGGAAGACCTCGGCACGCGGTGTCCCCGCCACCCGACACAGTGACACCCACAGGTCGTGTTCGCGTACCCGGCCGGCGAGTTCTTCGTCGGCGTACACCGGGGCTTCCGTCTCCGGGATGTCGAGCGCCGAGTGCACGACCGGGTAATACAGGTTGCCCGCTGTGCGCTGTACGACCTGCACAGGCTTCACGCAGTCCATGGCTTCGGTGGCTCGCTGCCAGGGATTGCGTCCCGAGCATCGCATCCCGTGCGTGCCGAGGATGTCGAGCAGGTCCCGGGAGGCCCCGCATCCCTTGTGGGCACAGGCGACGGAGAGTGCTTCGAGGCCGGAGGCGCGCTCGGAGACCTGGAAGCGCAGCATCTCGCGTTCGCCGCACTGACGTCGCTCGTCGGATTCGCGCCGCGAATGGGCCCAGAACCACCAGTCGATGTCGCTCAAATGACCAGCCGCACAGATCTGCACGAATCGCATGGGCGCGAGCGTCCGAGCGGGTGAGCAGGATGGGCAGCGTGGCGGCAACCCCGGCTTCTCATCGGCGATGCGCCAGCGCTTCATACGGCGGCAGGCTCCGCAGAACAGCCAGGACGGGAAGCGGATGTAAGGAGCGCCGGGAGAATCGGGGCTGTCGAAGCGTTCGTTGACGGTCGCGGGAGCGGCGTAGAAGCCCGTCACGCCGAGCCGCGAGGCGAGCCGGGGCGACTCGACCTTCTGCCTGGCCCGCGACGGCCAATCGCCGATCCCGGTGGCAACGAACGACTCACCCTGGATGTCGACGACGGCTCCGACCCCGAAGGGCAAAACGGTCTGCGACTGGCGTACCCGTAGCGTGCGGGTCACAGGTCGGCTCCTTTTACCATCACGCGGCATTCCCGGTCGACGTTGCGCATGGAGTTCGGCGTCTCCCACAGTCCGTACGTTTGCTCGAAACTCTTGATCAAGTTCGACTGCCCTTTGCCCTGGCTGCGGTAGTACAGCTCACGGCCGGCCTTTCGTGCCTCGCGTGCGGCGTCTTCCCAGTCGGCGAGAAGTGCCGCCAGTTCCTTGCGTACCGCGTCCGCGGCGAGCGGCTCACCGGCTCCGGCCCGCGACGTCAGCTCCTCGACGAGTCCTTCTGCCTCGGGCAACCAGTCGAGGATCTGCCCGGCCTGGTTCTCCGCGGCCAACCCCAGGCGATGGCGTACGAGGATGACAAGCGCGGCATGCAGGGCGCGACGGCGTGAGGGGACAGACCAGGGAGTAACGCTGGTCGGTTCGACGTGCCGGTAAAGCGAGCGGTGGTACACGTCGAAGGTCTCGTAGTGGGAGCGGTCCCTCGGGCGGGTGGAGTTGAAGAACGTGACGACCAGACCGGGCACCGTGTGCCGACCCACGCGACTGGTGGCCTGGATGTATTCCGAAGTCGTCTTCGGCTGGCCTTGCATGAGCATCAGAGCGAGGCGCTTCACGTCGATGCCGACGGACAGCATGTTGGTGCACGGCAGGAAGGACACCGACTGCGGGTCGGTCCAGGCTTTCTCCAGGCGGTCCAGCAGTACGGGTTGCTCTGCGCGGGGCAGGTTACTGGTCAGTTCCTGAACCTGGTGGTCCGACAGCTTTCGCACGTCTGAGCCTGAATCGAGTCCGGTGAGCTGCGCCGGGATGTCATCAGCGGCGGCCGTGACGGTGCGGCCCAGTTCGCGCAGGCTGTGGTGGTAGGCGACCAGCGTCCAGTAGGCGTCCCGGTGTTCCTCCGGCAGCTCCCAGGCCCCCTGGAGCATTGCGGCAGCGGTGGCCACGGCAGCGCGGCCCGCCGTGTGTCCCTGAGCCATGACACCCAGGTAGCGGCGTCCCGGGCGGGAGGTGTCGGGTTCGGCGAAGTAGGAGTGGCGGGCGTCGAGCCCAGCGGGCGGGAAGAGCTGAACGCCACGGCCATAGAGCGCGCGGATCTGTTCGCCGGAGCGTCGGATGGTCGCCGTGGACGCTACGACCTTGGGTCCGATACCGTCGCGCGTTGTACACAGGCCGAGCACGGCGGATTCGTACAGCCCCACGGTGGTGCCGAGGGGCCCGGTCAGCAGGTGCAGCTCGTCCTGGATGACGAGGGAAGGCGGCAGATTCCCGCCGCCCCTGCCGAACAGCCGGCCCGAGCGCGGCTCCCACGCCAGTCGGGCGAACTTGTCCACGGTGCCGAGGACGAACGTGGGCGGCCGGTCGTACAACTGCTCGTCGACGACGCTGACCGGCAGCTCGTCGTGGAAGGCGCATTCCTGACGCGGGCAGTAGAAGGCGAACGAGTCGGCGGTGACGCGTACTCCGTAGTCGCCGATATCCGGCGACTTGCGGATGGGCATGATGCGGGTGCCGCACCACGGACACCGGTCGAGGATGAAGACGTCGTCCGGCCGAGTGGCGGCGCGCACGTCGTCGAAGGCTGTACGGGCCTTGTCGTACGTGTTCGGCGAGGTCGCCTCGCCTACCCACAGACCGATCGAGAAGGGCTCCTGCCCGTAGGTGGCCGGGTCGGCGCGTCGCATAGTTTCCAGAGCGCAGACGGTGGTGGCCGCGCGCTGGAACTGCTGGGTGGTGAGGAGGCTCAGGGTGTAGCGGCTCAGGACAGCGGTCCCACCACCCTCCGGTTCACCCCGGCGGAGCACCATGGCGAAAGCCGCGAGCAGGAGGTAGGCCTCCGTCTTGCCTCCGCCCGTCGGAAACCAGATCAGGTCGGTCATCTCGCGGTCACGGTGCCGGGGGTCGGCGACTCCGTCCAGAGCCAGCAGAAAGAACGCCAGCTGGAAGGGCCGCCAGGTTGCGTCCGCGCTCGGCTGCGGGTCCAGGAGTACGGGGTCACGGCGGGACCGGCGTGCGCCTGCCTGATCGCCGGCGGAGTGACGCATCTGCAGGGCCATGGCACGGTTCGCGGTCCGAAACGCGTGCAACAGTTCGGGACGGTTGGGGTCGCAGAGTGTGCGAACGCCGGACTGGATACGGGTGACGGCGGTACCGATGCGGACGAGGATGCGGCCTGCGGCTTCGCGCCCCCATGCCGGGACCTCGGTGTTCAGTTGTCCCACATACCAGGCGTGGTAGTCGGACGCGAACTCCGCCAGTTCCTCACGGAGCTGATCAACCGGAACCTCAGCGTCGACCAGGTGAAGGACGTTCAGCACGGGAGAGTCGCGGAAGCCTGCGGCCCGGGTGCCGTGCACCTCGGCCTCCGGCATGACGGCGGCCTTCAGGCCTACGACCTGTCCGCCATCCTCATCGTACTGTTCCTCGACCGCGCAACTGTGGCCGACCGCATGCGTTCGCACGTGCCGGTACTGGAGGCGCAGCTCCTGTTCCTCCAGGTCACGGCTTGCCAGGCGGACACTCGGGTACTGCAGGACAGCCCCGTCCACCGGACGTGCTTCGAGACCGACCTGGAAGAGCATCCGATCCCATTGCGCGGCCTTGCCGAGCGCCTGTTCATGGCGCGCTGCGTTGACCAGAGCAACGGTGACCAGCTGTCCGCTGCCGAAGTCACGTCGCCGGATGCGGATTTCGGCTCGGCCGTCGAGCACGGTGATGTGGTCACGGTCTGGGCCGAGGGTGTGCGTCTCCTCGGGAAGCGGAGCGCGGTCCCAACGTCGGCCCCTCTCGCCGGTTGCGGCCCGAGTCACGTAGCGCGCGCCGATACAGCTGACGGCGATGTCGGTGGCATCGGTGAAGAAGCTGAGTCCGAGAGAGGACGGCAGCCACGAGTTGGACTCGGGCACCGGATCGTTGGAGGGGGCCGTGTCGTCGGCGGCTCCTTCCGTGCCGGTCCCGTCCAGTTCCTCAGCGGCTAGGTCCAGCTGTCTTTGCAGGTCGGCATCCTGCGGATACAGAGTGCCCATAAGGTACTGACGGTCGGGTGGGGCTTCTAGGGTCTCGTGCTCCCCAGCAGCCGGGCCCACCAGCTGGCGGCGCAGATAGACGACGAGTTCCTGTCGGGGGTCCATGCTGCTCCTCAGGAGTACGGGTCAGGGTTGATGCGGGGCTGCGGCATCAGGAGCGGCGCCAGCGCTCTCGGAATGATGTGCGGCTGTTGGTGCCTCCGTGCTCGACCCCGAGCTGTTCCTGAAGCTCGGTGATGCGGGCCCACGCGTCGTGTTCGGTCTGGGCGATGCGCTGGGCGGCCCGCTGCTCAGCAGCGTTCGCCCGGGCTGCCCCTTGCTCGTGGGCTGCTCGGATGGCATCGTCGCGCTCGACGAGCATGCTCTGGGTCTGCCGCAGTCGCTCTTGGAGAGCCTTGATACGCGCCTCCGCGTCATCGCGCTGCCGCCGCAGCCGCTGGTCGGCTTCGTACTCACGCTGCTGGGCCCAGGCCGTGCGCTCGGCCATGACCCGTAGAGCTTCACGGTGATCCTCTTCGAGGCGTGCGATTCTGTCGTCGGCCTGATTGTGCAGATGCTGTTCCTGGCGGAGTGCGGAGTAGGGACTCGTCGACGCGGCGCAGCAGTGCTTCCTCCTGGGCACCGAGTTGGCGTTCGGTGTCCGCATGAGCGGCGTCGAGCCGGGCGTCGGCACGGTCCTGCTCCTCGGCGAGATGCAGCCGGTGCTCGTGCCTCAACCGGGCCATCTGCGCCTCGTATTCTTCGCGGGCTGCAGTGAGGCTCTGCTCGGCTTCCGCCCGGAGTTGAGCGAGCTGCCGCTCGGTCTCCGCGCGGGCGAAGTCTCGCTCCAGCCCGGCCACCAAGTCCTCGATGCAGGCGGGGTCGGCCTCAGCCGGGGTGGTTGGCCCGTCGGGCAACCCCGCATAGTTGGGCGCCTCTTCAGGCTGCACGAGCTGATCAACCGACGGGTTACCGGACAGGCCGTGCGCGTCTTCCTTAGCGTCGGGCGGACCCGCGGCATCTTCGCGCAACGGCACCTCCGCGACGAATTCCAGCAGCGCGTCACGTACCGCGAGCCGGGACTCGCTGAGCACCAGCGGCTTCTTGGACAGGTACATCCGAGGCGTCAGCCCGACCAATGCCTCGGCCGGCCGCTCGAAGAAGTCCTCAGGCATCAGACCAGCCGCTTTGACGGTGTCGAAGACGCGCCGCAGCACCTCCAGGGCGGTGACCACCGGACGGTCGAGGATCCCCTGCTCCCGCGCGGCGCGCATCACAGCGTCGGCGGCGGACCGTCCGAGTAGCACCGTGAGCTGAAGATGTCCGACGGCCAGCAGCGCGTATTCGGCGAGCCAGGCCACCCCGCCGGCGAATGCCGTCGGCATTCGCAGAGCTTCCTGCCAGTCCGCAGAGTGCTGAGCGGGTTCGGCTACGGCGGGCGGCATCGCCGCCGGTGGGCTCTGCTCAGGAGTCACCGAGGCAACGGACACTCCCGAAGTGGCGACCGCACTCGAGGGCGACCTCTCCGGGAGGTCGCCGATTCCGCGGTCTGCCTGGGGCTCATGGATTTCCTCGGCCACCGCTGCCGGCTCTGCTGCCCGTGGCGTCAGCTGCTGCTCCGGTACCGGTACGGGCACGGGCACGGGCACGGGCAGCAGATTCTTCCGGGGCTCTCGCTCCACGTCCTGCTGCGGCTGGGGCTCTTGCGCCACCGCAGCAATTGCAGCGTTGCCGACGGAACGCCGTGCCGCTGGCCCTGTCTTCTCCTCGTCGAGTTCCCGGCCGTGCCCGTCGTCGTGCCGGTGGACGATCCCGGCTTCCTGGAGCCGGTCCTTCAAAGCAACGCGGGCTTTGACTTCCACCTGGCGGATGCGCTCCCGCGTCACCCCGAACTCCTGCCCCAGCTCATCCAGTGTGGAGGGGTCGTCCCCGTCCAGTCCCAGGCGTCTGACGAGGATGCGGGCGTCTCGCCCGGAGAAGGAGTCGACGACCGCCATTACCTGCTCCAGCTGGATCGCGTGCAGCACGCCCTGCTCCACCGAGGGCAAGGCGTGCGTCCGTCCGACAAGGTCGCCAAGTGTCGAGCCGTCGCCGATGACGCGGTCGAGCGAGTCGGTGCGCCGGCTCAGCCTGCGGACTTCTTCGATCTTCCCCACGCTCATGTCGCAGTAGACCGCCACGTCCGCAGCCCGCGTAGACCGCCCCTGCCCCGCCAGGGTGCGTTCCGCCCCGGCCACCTTGCGGACCTGCTCGTGCATATGGACCGGAATTCGGATGAGGGCACCCTCGTCCGCGATGGCACGGCTGATCGACTGCCGGATCCACCAGGTCGCGTATGTCGAGAACTTGAAGCCTTTGGCCGGGTTGAACTTCCGCGCCGCCGTCATCAGCCCCAGCACGCCGTTCTGGAACAGATCCTCGTAGTCCAGCCCTTGTTCCAAATACCGAGGCACCAACTTGTGCACGAGGCGCTGGTTGTGCAGGACCATGCAGTCCCGCGCCCGGACCCGGATGTCCCCGGGCGGCAGACATTTGAGCGCTTCCCTATCGGGTTCCTGGGCAATACGGTCCGCACCGCCCCGCACGAGCACGGCAAGTCCGACTTCGGCATCGGCCTTGAGGAGGTAATTCTCTGCCCGGCGGCGAAACCGGTCGTCATCCATAATGGCCAGAGCGGCTGCCACGGCCGCGGCGAGGTCCCCGGCTTCCAACTCCGTCTCCTGGGTGGGCGCAGGGGGCGGCTCGACCGTCTCCTCCTCGCGGTCGGACGGTGCAGGGACGGCGTCCCGCACCGTCACGCCCGACCGCAGCTCGGCGGTCTCCCGAGCGCTGAGCCCGGCCAGTCGGGCGACGCCGTCAACAGCCCGAGAGGTCACATGTCCCTCGGAGTCCGCGTAACGCCGCAGAAGTGCTCGCACCACCCCGCCCCGAGGGGGCACACTTTCTTCACTATCCTGTACAACCTTATTCACAGCCGCACAGTCCGCATCTGTGTGCACCTCCGACGCTTGGACGGACAACCCCAGCCGGGCAAGCTCCACCCTCAGCCGCTCCCGCTCGACATCACCGAGCCCGAGCGCACGAGCTTGCGCCACAAAGACGCACTCGGGCACGACGCCACGCACTGCGGCACGCCGAACCTGAGCTAAGAGCTCACCCAGGGCGGCCTTCATCCCTGGCGCACTCTGCCCGTTGACGGACTGATACCCCACACCGTCCACCCCCACCCGATTACAGATCAGAGCGTAGCTTCGGCGCGTTTACATTGTCAACAGACTAAACAGCTATCGCTTACCACGCCCCTCGTGTACGGTGACGAGCGCCACGCTCACCGCTCTGCCACGATGGGCGGTGCGGCAGCAGGCACCGGGGGCGCGTCCCGTTATGGGACCGTGCGAAGAGGGCAGAGGAGCGCGGCAGTGAGCCACGAGCTGGTCGATGGCAGATTCCGCATCGGGCACGTCATCGGCAAGGGCAACATGGGGGAGGTTCACCGGGCGGAGGATCTCCAGGCCGCCGAGGGCACCCCCGAGCGCCGGGTCGCCGTCAAGACCATCCTGCGCCGCCGCACAGGGACGCAGATCGATTCTGATGCCGATCCGAAGGCCGTGGAACGCTTCGCCCGCGAAGTACGCATCATGCGCCGCCTCGACCACCCCAACGTCACACGGCTCATCGACGGCGGGGTCGCCGAGGGCAGTGGCAGCCTGCCCTACCTCGCGATGGAATTCCTTGACGGTGAGACGCTGCGCGACCTCATCGAGGAGGAGAGGCAGCTCCCTGTCTCCTGGGTCGCCGCCATCGGCGCCCAGGTCGCCAACGGCCTCGCCGCCGCGCACGCCGCCGGGATCGTCCACCGCGACCTGAAGCCGGCCAACGTCATGCTGACCCAGGGCGGTACGGTCAAGATCCTCGACTTTGGCATGGGTCGCATCGTCGACGATCCCGATGAGGCCCGGCTGACCAGCTCCGGCGTCAGCGTGGGCACCGCTCGCTACATGGCCCCCGAACAGTTCCAGGCCAAGCAGGTCACGCAAGCCGCCGACCTGTACGCGCTGGGCTGTGTTCTGTACGAGATGCTCGTCGGCGTACCCCCGTTCACGAGCGAGTCTCCCTACGAACTCGCCCGCAAGCACGTCGCTGAGACCCCGACGCCGCTTGCCGTGATCCGCAGCAACGTCCCCGCCGAACTCACCCGCCTGGTCGACCGGCTGCTCGCAAAAGATCCTGCGGCCCGTCCGGTGGATGCCGTGGCCGCCCGTGATGCGCTGCTCCCGCTGGTCGGACAGTCTGACGCGGCTCCTCAGCTGCCGCACTGGAGCGCCCTGGACCCGACACGTCCCCTCCACGGTCCCGGCACGCGGACCCCCGCGCGTCCGGCAGCCGCCCCGGAGCCCGTGCCGGTGACCGCTTCAGGTGCCGGAATGGATGTCTTCGGTCTCCACCGCACGCTCATCAAGGAGTACCGCTCCTTCACCGAGGGCGGCACGATCATCCGCGACGACCGCGTCGCCGCCTTCGTCGAGGAAGACCTGAACGGCAAGTCCCAGTGGCCGGACCCGTGGCTGTCGCTCAACCCGTTCTTCCAGGGCGGCGGCACCGTCGTGGAACTCGCCGGGCAGAAAGTTCTCCACGAGGAGTGCGCCCGGATCTTCCAGTCCGGGAAGACCGAGGGCGGCACGGTCTGCGATGGCCGCCCGCTGACCCTCCATCAGCATCAGCGCGCGGCCATCGACGCGGCAGCGTCCCGCGCGTCCTACGTACTGACGACCGGCACCGGTTCCGGCAAGTCGCTCGCGTACATCGTGCCGATCGTGAACAAAGTGCTTCAGGAGCGGGACGCCGAAGGGCCCAAGGCCCGGAAGCGGGTGCGGGCCATCATTGTTTATCCGATGAACGCGCTCGCCAACAGTCAGCTCAAGGAGCTGGAGAAGTTTCTGCGGGACGGGTACGGCGAGGACCGTGAGCCGGTCACCTTCGCCCGGTACACGGGCCAGGAGGACGACGAGCGGCGCAAGGAGATCCGCGACAATCCGCCGGACATCCTGCTCACCAACTACGTAATGCTGGAACTGATGCTCACCCGCCCCGCCGACCGGGCCAGCCTCATCAAGATGGCCCGGGGCCTGGAGTTCCTGGTCTTCGACGAGCTGCACACCTACCGCGGCCGGCAGGGCGCCGACGTGGCCCTGCTGATCCGCCGGGTCCGCGAGGCCTGCCAGGCGCAGGACGTCCAGTGCATCGGCACCTCGGCCACCATGTCCACGGAAGGCACGGCCGAGGATCAGAAGAGGGTCGTCGCCGGGGTGGCGAGCACCCTGTTCGGAACCCCAGTGCTTCCAGAGCATGTCATCGGCGAGACCCTCGTCCGCGCGACCGACGAAACGCCCGACGCCGTCCCCGTCGAGCGCCTCACGTCACCCGCCGCCCCGCGCTCTTATGTCGATCTGGTGCGGGATCCGCTAGCGCGCTGGATCGAGACCCGCTTCGGCCTGGCCACGGACGAGGCCACCGGGCGGCTGGTGCGCCAGCAGCCCACGAAGATCGAGGTCGCCGCGAAGGAGCTGGCCGAGGCGTCCGGGGTCGGCGAGGACGACTGCGTCAACGCGATCCGCGCCACCCTGGAGGCCGGATCGCAGGCGCGGCATCCGGTGACGGACCGGCCACTGTTCGCGTTTCGGCTGCACCAGTTCCTCTCCAAGGGCGACACGGTGTACGTCACCCTGGAGGACAAGCTCTCCCGCCACCTCACCCGCTCCTACCAGCTGGAACAGCCGGACAGCGGCGGCAAGCTGCTGATGCCGCTGGCCTTCTGCCGCGAGTGCGGTCAGGAGTATCTGACGGTATGGCGCAACGAGAAGGACGGCGAGGTCCGGTACGAAGCACGCCGTGACACCTCTGCGACCGGCGGGCGGCAGGGCGACGGCTACCTGTACGTCGACCACGAGCGCGGGTGGCCGTCGAACGTCCAGTACGCGGTGGACGACCGCCGACTGCCCGAGTCCTGGCTGGAGCTGGACGACAAGGGCCAGGAGGTCGTGAAGAAGTCCTACCGCGACCGGGTGCCGCGCGCCGTCACCGTCGACCCGCTCGGCTACGAGAGCCGCGGCGAGTTCCAGGCCGCGTTCGTCCCCTCCCCCTTCCTGTTCTGCCTGCACTGCGGGGTGGCGTACGAGCAGACGCGCGGCCGGGACTTCGCCAAGCTCGCGACGCTCGACCAGGAGGGCCGATCATCCGCGACCTCGCTGATCTCCGCGTCGGTGGTGCGGTCGCTGAAGTCGGTGCCGGCCGAGGCCCTGGACAAGGAAGCGCGCAAGCTCCTCACGTTCGTTGACAACCGGCAGGACGCGTCCCTCCAGGCGGGCCACTTCAACGACTTCGTCCAGATCACGCAGTTGCGCGGCGCGCTGTACCGGGCTGCTGTGGACGCGGGCGAGGACGGCGTCCACCACGAGGAGCTGGCCTCCGCGGTGACGAACGCGCTCGCCATCGATCCGGCCGACTACACGGGTGAGGGCGATCTTCCGCCAGCGCTCGCCCGCAATGCCGCTAAGACCCTCCGCGACGTGATCGCGTTCCGGCTCTACCTCGATCTGGAGCGCGGTTGGCGCATCACCATGCCGAACCTGGAGCAGACAGGCCTGCTGGAAATCGACTACGAGGATCTGGCCTGGGTCGCGGCCAAGCAGGACCGATGGGCGCACACCCATGAGTCCCTGCGTGACGCGGATCCGGGGCTGCGCGCCGAGGTCATGAAGGCGCTGCTCAACGAGATGCGCCGCTCTCTGGCGATCGACGTGTCGTACTTCCGCGACGACTTCGACTCGCTGCAACGGGCGAGCGAGGAGCGGCTGGTGGACCCGTGGGTGCTGTCCACCTCCGACAAGCCCAGCGTCGGCACTGCCTATCCGCACCCATCCGGCCGGGGGATGGACCGGTCGGGGCTGTTCCTGTCGGCGCGCGGCAAGTTCGGCAAGTATCTCCGGCGCGCTCACGGGGCGTTCAAGGAGCTTGATCCCGCAGATCTGCAGGTGGTCATCGAGGAGCTGTTGAAGGTCCTGGCCAAGGCCGGTCTGGTGAAGGAGGTAGCGGACGCCCCGCAGCGCGCGGGCCGCTACCGCAGGCCGTCCGCCCCAGGCCCGACCGGCTACCGGGTGGCCGCCCAGTCGCTCATCTGGCGGGCCGGCAAGGGCGAGACGGGCACGCACGACCCACTGACTCGCACCTACCAGAGCGGCGACGGTCCGCGCGTGAACACCTTCTTCCGCGATCTGTACCGGGACGCTGCGGGCTCCCTTTCGGGGCTCTTCGCGCGCGAGCACACCGCTCAGGTCGCGCCACAGGAGCGGGAGAAGCGCGAGGAGGCATTCCGGAAGGCCGAGCTGAAGCTGCTGTACTGCTCCCCGACGATGGAGCTGGGCGTCGACATCTCCTCGCTGAACGCGGTGATGATGCGCAATGTGCCGCCCACACCGGCGAACTACGCGCAGCGCTCCGGCCGTGCGGGACGCAGTGGCCAGCCCGCTCTGGTGACCACGTACTGCGCGACGGGCAACAGCCACGACCAGTACTACTTCCGCCGCTCGGAGCGGATGGTGGCGGGCGCCGTCGCCCCGCCGCGCCTGGACCTCGCCAACGAAGACCTGGTCCTCTCCCACCTGCAGGGCATCTGGGTCGCGGAGGCCGGCCTGAAGCTGGGCCGCGCCATCCCCGAGGTGCTCGACGTGTCGTACCCGGACCCGGGCGACCGTCCGGCCCCCGCCCTGGAGCTGCTGCCCGAAATCCTGGCTGCCTCCCTCGACGAGGACGCCCGGCGGCGCAGCGTGGAGGCCGCGCTGCGGGTCCTCGGCCCGCTCCTGCCCGACTTCGCCGAGACCACGTGGTGGCACGACGACTGGATGCAGGACCGCGTACGGACGGTCCCCAAACGCTTCGACGACGCCTTCGACCGCTGGCGTCAGCTGTTCCGTGCCGCCCTCGACGACCAGTACATCCAGAACAAGCGCCGCCTGGACTACAGCCTCACCGAGGGTGACCGCATTCGGGCCAACTCCCGCCGCCGCGAGGCCGAGACACAGCTGAACCTGTTGATGAACGAGAGCGCCGACAGCAAGTCCGTCCTCTCCGACTTCAACCCGTATCGCTATCTGGCGTCCGAGGGCTTCCTGCCCGGCTACAGCTTCCCGCGCCTCCCGCTCGCCGCCTACATCCCGACGGTCGCCCGTCGCCGCGGGGACGGAGACTACCTCCAGCGGCCCCGCTTCCTCGCAATCCGAGAATTCGGCCCGGGTGCGCTGATCTACCACGAGGGCGCCCGCTACCAGGTGACCCGCATCCAGATCCCGCCGGACTCCTCGGGCGACCTCGCGACCAGTGAGGCCCGCCGCTGCGCGCAGTGCGGCTACCACCACGACCCGGAGCAGCGCGAGGACCGCTGCGCCATGTGCAACGAGCCGCTGGGCTCGGCAACGTACGGCCTGCTGCACCTGCACACCGTGTACACCACGCGCCGTGAGCGGATCTCCTCCGACGAGGAGGAACGGCGCCGCGCCGGCTACAAGCTGGAGACGTCCTACCGCTTCCAGGACCACGGCGCCCGCAAGGGCCGCCTGAACGCCTCCGTCACCGACACCTCGGGCGCCGCGCTCGCAGAAGTGGCGTACGGCGACTCGGCGACGGTCCGGATCACCAACACCGGCCGGGTACGCGCCAAGAACGACGAGCCGCCGGGCTACTGGCTGGACCTGGCCGACGGCCGCTGGATGAACGACAAGGACGCCTCCGACGCGTCCGGCGACTCCAGCGAGCTGCCGGTGATCGACGCGGACGGCAACGAGCGGCGCCGCAAGAAGCGCGTCATCCCGTATGTGGAGGACCGCCGCAACATCCTCGTCGTCACACTCGACGAGCCGCTGCCCGAGCCGGTCGCGCTGTCCCTGATGTACGCCCTTGAGCGGGGCATCGAGGCCACCTTCGAGCTGGAGGACGCCGAGCTGTCCAGCGAGCTGCTGCCGCCGGACGACGGACACCGGAACCGCATCCTGTTCACCGAGGCCGCCGAAGGCGGGGCCGGTGTGCTGCGCCGCCTCCAGGCGGAGAAGGGCGCCCTGGCCAAGGCCGCCCGGCAGGCCCTGTCCATTTGCCACTTCGACACCGACGGCACCGACCAAAAGGGCCCGCATCCGGACCGGCCGTGCGCGCTCGGCTGCTACGAGTGCCTGCTGACGTACGGCAACCAGCTGAACCATGCGCTCATCAACCGGCACTCGGTGAGCCACCTGCTGGTGCGGCTCGCATCGGCGACGGCGGCCCGGGAGTCCCGGGGGGAGTCACGTTCGGAGCAGTACCGGCGGCTGCTCGTCCAGTCCCACGCCGAGCCGACCACTGTCGAGGCCTCGGCCGCCGACCTGGCTGCCCAGGGCGACTTCCTGGGCTGGGCCAAGGCCCGTGGCCTGCGGCTGCCGGACGAGCCCGGCACGTTCCTCACGGAGGCGAACGCGACTCCCGACTACGTGTACCGGCTGCCTGGGGTGAACCTGGCCGTCTTCGTGGACCTCGCGGACACCGATCAGGACACCTTCCGCGACGAGGACGCCGAGGACCGCCTGTTCAACGCCCGCTGGGACGTCGTCCGCTTCCCGCACGGCGCCGACTGGGACGCCATCGCCGCTGCAAACTCCGGATACTTCGGCTCCTCCGCCGCCAACTGAACTTCACCAGAGGATTTGACGACAGCCATGGCACACACATACTCCGCAGGTTCCCTGGTGAAGGCCCGCGACCGCGAATGGGTGGTGCTCCCCGAGAGCAAGCCCGATCTACTCGTCCTGCGTCCGTTGGGCGGCTCGGACGACGACATCGCCGCAGTGTTCCCGGCGTTCGAGACGGTGGACGAGGCGAAATTCGCGCCACCGGAGCCGGGCGACCTCGGCGACCAGCGGGCGGCGGGTCTGCTGCGTACCGCGCTGCGCGTTGGCTTCCGCTCGGGCGCGGGCCCGTTTCGCTCCCTCGCCGGGATCGCGGTGGAGCCCCGCGCGTACCAGCTCGTGCCCCTCCTCATGACGCTGCGCCAGAAGACGGTCCGGATGCTGATTTCCGACGACGTCGGCATTGGCAAGACGATCGAGGCGGGCCTGGTCGCCAGCGAACTCCTCGCGCAGGGCGAGGCGACCGGCCTGGCCGTGCTCTGTTCCCCCGCGCTCGCCGAGCAGTGGCAGCAGGAGCTGCGCACGAAGTTCGGGATCGACGCGGAGCTGGTCCTCTCCTCGACGGTCTCGCGCCTCGAAAGGGGCCTGGACCTGGGCCAGTCCCTCTTCGACAAGTACCCGCACGTCATCGTCTCGACGGACTTCATCAAGTCCCCGCGCCACCGCGACGACTTCGTACGTCATTGCCCCGACCTCGTGATCGTCGACGAGGCTCACACCTGCGTGGTCGCCGACGATACCTCGACGGCTTCGCAGAACCAGCTCCGCTACGAGCTGCTGCGCCGCGTCTCGGCGGACGAGAACCGGCATCTGCTGCTCGTGACGGCGACCCCGCACAGCGGTAAGGAGTCCGCGTTCCGCAACCTCCTCGGCCTGGTGAAGCCCGAGCTGGCCGACGTGAGCCTGGATTCGGAGGCGGGCAGGAAGCTCCTCGCCCAGCACTTCGTGGCGCGCAAGCGGGCGGACGTACGCCAGTACCTCACCAAGGAGGACGGTCTCACCGACGACTCCCTCGCGGAGCGGACGGCGTTCCCCTCGGACCGCTACTTCAAGGACGAGACGTACAAGCTGTCACCGGAGTACCGGGCCCTGCTCGACGACGCGATCGCGTACGCGAGTGAGCGCGTCGAGCAAGCGGGCAGCCAAGGTAAGCGCGAGGCGCGCATCGCCTGGTGGTCGGCGATCGCCCTGCTCCGCTCCCTGGTGTCGTCGCCGCGCGCCGCCGCGCAGACGCTGCGGACCCGCTCGGCGGCGGCGATCGCCGCGTCGGCCGAGGAAGCCGACAAGCTCGGCGCCCCCCTCAACAGCGACGCGGCCGACAGCGACGCGATGGAGGGCATGGACGTCGCCCCGGGCGCGGAGACGACCGAGGACCCACGTTCCTACCTCGGGGAGCTCGCCGACATCGCCGAACAATTGGAAGGCCCGGCCAAGGACCTGAAGCTCAAGGCGTTGATCAAGCACCTCAAGGCGCTCCTCGCGGACGGCCACAACCCGATCGTGTTCTGCCGCTACATTCCGACGGCCGAGTACCTCGCCGCCCAGCTGGAGAACGACAAGGAATCCGGCAAGCGCGGCCCGCTAGGCGCGAAGACCGTCGTCAAGGCGGTCACCGGCACGCTCTCCCCGCAGCAGCGCATGGAGCGCATCGAGAAGCTCGCCGAGGAGGCCGGCACGGACGCCGCCGCCCGCCGCGTCCTGATCGCGACGGACTGTCTGTCGGAGGGCGTGAACCTCCAGCATCACTTCGACGCCGTCGTCCACTACGACCTGGCCTGGAACCCGACCCGCCACGACCAGCGCGAGGGCCGCGTCGACCGCTACGGCCAACGCAGGGACCAGGTCCGCGTCATCACCCTGTACGGCGACGACAACGGCATCGACGGCAAAGTCCTGGAAGTCCTCATCAAGAAGCACCGCCAGATCAAGAAGGACCTCGGCATCTCCGTCTCCGTACCCGACGAACTGTCGACGGGCGTGACGGACGCGATCGTGGAGTGGCTACTGATGCGGGGACGCGGGGACCAGGACGCGCTGTTCAGTGCCGACGCGTTCAAGGTGAGTACGGCCAAGCTGGACAGCGACTGGAACTCGGCCGCCGAGCGCGAGAAGGAGTCGCGCTCGCGGTTCGCGCAGCGCTCGGTGCGTCCGCAGGAGGTGGCGCGCGAGGTCGCCTCGATTCGTGAGGCACTGGGCGGCGCGGGTGAGATCGACACCTTCGTACGGGAGTCGCTGGGCGCGCTCGGTGCCGTCCTCCGGGGCGACGGCGGGGACTTCACGGCCCAGGTCGGCGGCACACCCATCGGCCTGCGTGACGCGCTCGCGCCGGTTGTGGGCGCGGAGGTGATCGAGAAGGACCGGGCGATCCCGTTCCGCGCGGATCCGGCGGTGGCGCGGGGTGAGGCGGCCCTGGTACGGACGGACCCGGTAGTGGGCGCCCTCGCCTCCCACATCCTGAACGCTGCCCTGGACACCCAGGCGGACGGCGCCCGCCCGGCGCGCCGCTGCGGTGTGGTCACCACGGATGCGGTCGGCACCATGACCACCTTGCTCCTGGTCCGCTACCGATTCCACCTCACGCTTCCTTCGCGCAGCGGCGAGAAGCAGCTCGTCGCGGAGGACGCCCGGCTGATCGCCTTCGAGGGCTCGGCCAGGAGGGCGGAGTGGTTGCCGCCGGAGCGGGCGCGGGACCTGCTCGACGCGACGGCGGCCGAGAGCACGGACCGGCACTACGCCGAACGCACGACGACGCGTCTGCTCTCCCAGCTCCCGGATGTGCACGGCCATCTGGAGACGTACGGTGAGGAGCTGGCCGCCGAACTGGACGCCTCGCACCGCCGGGTGCGCCAGGCCTCCGGCGAGATCGTCCGAGGCCTGTCCGTCACGGTGCAGAAGCCCGCCGACATCCTCGGCGCATACGTATACCTGCCCCTCGTCTCTGCCGCCGCCCCGGCCGCTGCTCCTGGAGTGTCCGCCTGATGTCCGCCACCACCCGCAACCAGGTGTTCACCGCCGTCCACACGGTCGGAGGGCTGCTGCCCGCCGACATGCTGGTGCGGATCTCTGAGGGTAAGGACATCCCCGGCTCGAAACCGGCCGACTACGGCTTGCCTTCGTCCCGTTCGGTACGCGACGAAGCCGAGCGCAGCTGGGAGTACCTGAAACCGTTGTGGCGCGACCTGCGCAAGCACCTGCCCGAGAACCGCGAGACGGGCTTCCCGTCGGCCGACCCGACCGGCCGAGCCGGCAATGACTGGCTGGCCCCGCTCTGGCGGGAGCTCGGCTTCGGCCCGTTGACGCATGTCGGCCCTGCGGGCATCATCGCCGACTCCGACGCGGAGAGAAAGTTCCCGGTCTCCCACCGCTGGCGCCACGCCCTCATCCACCAGACGGCCTGGAACGCCGACCTCGACAAGCGCCTCGGTGGCGCCGGTTCGGTCCCACCGCAGTCCATGCTCCAAGAGTGCCTGAACCGCACGGAGGCTCACCTGTGGGGCGTCCTCACCAACGGCCGTCAGGTGCGGCTGCTCCGCGATTCCAGCGCACTGGCCACGGCCTCGTACGTCGAGTTCGACCTCGAAGCGATCTTCGACGGCGAACTGTTCAGCGAGTTCGTACTGCTGTACCGGGTACTGCATGTGTCGCGGTTCGAGGTGGCGGAGGACGTGCCGCCGTCCGCGTGCCGACTGGAGAAGTGGCGCACGGAGGCCATCCAAAGTGGGATGCGTGCCCTCAAGCAGACCCGATCTGGAGTCCAGGAGGCCATCGCCGTATTGGCGACGGGATTCCTGAGGCACCCCGGGAACAGCCGCCTACGCGAACGTCTCGACGCCGACGCGTTTCAGCACGCCCTGCTTCGCCTCGTCTACCGAATGCTCTTCGTCTTCGTGGCCGAGGACCGCAGTGTTCTGCACGCGCCAACAGCGCCAGCACAGGCACTTGAGCGCTACCAGCGATACTTTTCCACATCACGGCTCCGCCAAGTGTCGCGTCGCCGTCGCGGCAGCGCCCACACCGACCTGTATCAGGCGCTCAGGATCGTAGTGGACAGCCTCGGACGGGACGAGGGGTGCCCCGAACTGGGCCTCCCCGGTCTCGGCGGAATCTTCGAAGATACGGAGTCCGACCGGCTGCTGCACGGCCTCGCACTCTCGAACGAGTCACTGCTCACCGCCGTCCGGCACCTGTCCCAGGTCAAGGACCCGACCTCCAACCGGTACCGCACCATCGACTACCGGCATCTGGGGGCCGAAGAACTCGGTTCCGTCTACGAGTTTCTTCTCGAACTCCGTCTGACCCCCTCCGATGACAGACGTTCCGCGCGGATGATGGAGGTCGGCGGCAACACGCGTAAGACGACCGGATCGTTCTACACTCACTCCGCGATCATCGACTGCATTCTGGATTCGGCCCTCGATCCGCTCTTGGACGATGCCGTCAAGCGAGGCGTGGATCGCGCGGTCGACTCCGCGAGCCCGGACAGCACGGCTCTCATCGTGGACGAGCTCCTGAGCGTGACGGTGTGCGACCCAGCCTGCGGCTCTGGGCACTTCCTAGTCTCTGCGGCGCGGCGCATCGCCAAGCGCGTAGCCGCCGTGCGTGAGGGTAACCCCGAGCCGACACCCCAATCGGTTCGAGCGGCGATGTGGGAGGTAGTCACCCACTGCATCTACGGCGTCGACCTCAACCCGATGGCCGTAGAGCTGGCCAAGGTGTCGCTCTGGCTGGAGGCACTGGAGCCGGGCAAACCCCTGGGCTTCCTCGACGCCCACATCAAACAGGGCAACGCTCTCGTCGGGGCCACCCCGACGATGCTGGCGCAGGGAATTCCCAACGACGCCTTCACGCACCTCGAAGGCGACGCCGAGTTTGTGGTCACCGACCTGCGAAATCTCAATCGCAACGAGCACGAGGGACGGGTCGGCCTCTTTGTCTCGGACGTGGAGCGCGAGATCCCGATGGCCAACGCCGCCTTCGCGGACGAGCTGCACCGGATCACCACCCGCCGGGCCGACACACTCACAGACGTACGTCAGCAATCTGCGGAGTTCCGGAATTGGCAGAGCAGCCCGGCGTACCTCCACGCCGTACATGTCGCAGACGCCTGGTGCTCTGCCTTCCACTGGCTGAAGACCGAGGGTTCCCCCCGTGCCGTCACCCAGGATGTGTTCCGGGCCCTGGCCAAGCAGGATGGCGAGGGCGCGTCAGCGGAGACCAACGGTGAGATCGTGCGGCTCTCCCGCATTTACAGCTTCTTCCACTGGCACCTCGAGTTCCCGGAGATCTTCCAGGTGCGTGAGACCGTCAACCGCCATGACACCTCCGTGCCAGGCTGGAAGGGCGGATTCTCCTGCGTGCTTGGCAACCCGCCGTGGGACACGCTTAGCCCAGACGAGAAGGAGTTCTTCTCCACCTACGACCCGGCAATCCGCGCGATGAAGAAGGACGAGCGCCAAGCCGCCGTAGCCGAACTCCTTGAGAGTCCGGTGGTACAAGAAAGGTGGGCGCAGCACCGGCGGGACCTATACGCACTGGTGCACTTCCTCAAGCGCAGCGGACGATACAGCCTCTTCTCGAAGGGCAACCTTGGTAAGGGCGACTTCAACGTATACCGGATGTTCGTGGAATCGGCTCTGACACTGGCGCGCCCCGAGGGAGCGGCCGCGCAGGTCACTCCATCAGGCATCTACAACGGCGCCAATGCCCAGGCGATCCGCGCTGAGCTGTTCGAACACTGGAACTTGGACTTCATGCTGGGGTTCATCAACACAGGCGAGCAGTGGTTCGACGGCGCAGACGCGACAATGCGATTCGGAGCTTACTCAGCTCGACATTCAGGTCGTACCACCGACTTCTCTGTCGGTTTCCAGATCAAGAACCCGGCAGATTTGGTCGCCGTGCTGGCGAAGTCATACCAACTGTCCGTGGACATCGTGCGCAGCCAGTCTCCGGAAGCACTGGCGATCAGTGAAACCATCGGTGGCATCGACTCCAAGATCACTGACCACCTCTACCTGCAGTGGCCAGCATTCGGGATCGCCTCGGAAGACTTTCCTCGCCGGGTCTACCAGACGGAGATCCACATGGGAAATGACCGCGACCGCTATACCGATGACGAGCCTGGCCTTCCCCTCTACGAAGGCCGAATGGTAGGTCAGTACGACAACACAGCCAAGGCTTACGTCTCGGGCCGCGGGCGGTCCGCTGTGTGGGACGAGCTTGAGTTCGGCACACCCGAAAAGGCCATCGCGCCGCAGTGGGTGCTGCCCCGGCGGAACATCCCGAACAAAGTCAAGAACAGGATCAACCGCTATCGCATTGGGTTCTGCGATGTCACCTCACCACGCAATGAACGGTCACTGGTGGCCGCGCTCATCCCGCCCGGGGTGCTGTGCGGACACAAAGTGCCGACGATCCTGTACCCAGAAGACGCCGAATGGTCATACCTGTTGTGGCTTGCTGCCGCAAATTCGCTCAGTATGGACTTTCTCGCACGGAAGAAGGTCACGCTCACCATGGCCCTCAACGTGCTCGACAGTCTTCCCTTCCCTCGCCTGCACCCCGGCGAACCCGTCCTCGATCGCCTCGCACCCCTCGTGCTGCGCCTCACCTGCACAAGCGTCGAGATGACACCGTTCTGGAACTCCATGGGGCAGTACGGCTGGGCCTCCCCCGTCCAGGAGGACCAGGTTCCAGCCGAAGCGCTGCTCGACGATCAGGCTCGCGCCAAGGCTCGGGCCGAGATCGATGCCATTGTCGCTCGACACCTCTTCCAGCTTGATCGCAAGCATATGGAGCACATCCTGACCACGTTCCCCACCCTGGAGCGCAATGAGATCCGCAAGTACGGCGCCTATCGCACCAGGGAGCTAATCCTCACCGAGTACGACCGCATGGCTACCGCCGGCCTGGACCTGGAGAAGCCCTTCCTAGAGGGCGAGACCTACAACTCGCCCCTCACCCCCCGGCCACGCCCCCGCCACCCCGCCTGACAGCTCTCGACGATCTGACCCACGAGTCACCCACTCGTGCATCACCATCCACGTCTCAGGGGGGACCATGAGCAACCCGCACTACCCGCAGCAGCCCGATCAACTGCCCTCTGACTATGAGCTCGACGCATGGCGTGCCGTCCAACAATTCAAGGGCCGCCCGTTGTCCCGAGCAATGAGAAACGCCGGCGACCAAGTGGCCAACGGCCTCTCGGAACTCGGCAAGCGTGCCGCGAAGCAACTGGAGAACCACCCACGGGCCAAGTCGGCGGTTTCACGTGGACAGGGGATCGTCGCCAAGGGTGCTCAGAAGGCTGGCGCTGGAGCGCGTGGAGCCGCCGATGCTCTCCCGGACTGGGGTGGCACTGCCGTCCAGTCCATACGGCAGACGGTGGGGCGGGCCTCGCGAGCGGGACTCTCCTCCAAACGCGTTGTGGCGCTTCACAAGAAGTACGGGCACAACGTCGCATCGCTCTCAGACCTGCGCCACCTCGATCTCGAACAGGTCGACGCAGTCCGCGGACGTGCGGCGGGCTGGTACTACCCGGCCGCCGCGGCGCTCTCGGGAGCGGGTGCGGGCCTTGTGATCTCTGGAGGAGAGCTTGTCATCGCCGCCTCCGCCGGCGCCGCGGCAGCGCCTTCGGGAGGTGCGATCACCGGTGCCTTTCTTGCCGACGCCGCAGTCGTCCTTGGACTCGCGTCCCGCGCCGTCGGCCAGGTCTCGCTGTTCTACGGCTACGACCCCGAAGAGCCCGCCGAGAAGCTCTTCGTGATGTCCGTCGTCAACGTCGGGACGGCAACTTCGGCCACCGCCAAGAACGCCGCGATGGCCGACATCTCGCGGCTCACCCAAGCACTCTTCCGCGGCAAGACGTGGGAGGTCCTGAACGACGCGGTTGTCACCAAGGTTTCCCAGCAGTTCGCGAAGGCGTTCGGCTTCCGCCTCACGAAGAAGGGGCTCGGCAAGGCCGTACCCGCATTCGGGATCGTCATCGGAAGCACTCTCAACTGGACCACTCTGGAGGGGATCGTCGACGCCGCCGAGATGGCATACCGGCGGCGGTTCCTCCTGGAGAAGCACCCGCACCTCGCTGATGAGGAGGCATCCGGATCGTTTCCCGACATCAGCCCGGACGTCCCTGACAATGCCGATGAGGAGATCAGTCTGCTCGACGAGATAGTCGAGGCGGGTGGACCCGACCTCCACTGACCCGATGTCCCGGCGGTGGACATGACCACCGGAACAACTCAGCTGAGGAACGCGCCGCGAACCGCGACCACTCCTCACGCCCGATGCGCGGCGGCGAACCTCCCCAGGGACCGGGCGCCCGGCGGCACTGGTCGCGCGGCCCCGGAGCGACTATCAGAACCGACTGTCAGTGGGAGCCCCTACCGTTTCGGTAGATCTTCTGCCAAGACCAATGGAGCGGCGACGATGTCCGACGAGCGCATGGAGTACCCGGAGTTCCGGCTGCGGCTGCCGAACGAAGGGCCGTACGCTCGTGGGCGCGTCCTGCCCGAGAAGGGAATGAACGGGAGCCTGAAGTTCTTGGTGCTCGCAGGTTCGCCGGTGCGCTCGCAGACGCTGCCCGGCATCGGTCGCCACGCCGCGGAGCAGCGGGACCGGCTGGTGACAGACGACGGCATCCAGGAGTCGGAACGCTGGCCGGGGTATCTGGAGACCACCCGGGACATCGAGTGCAACTCCCCCTCGGCTGCGGGTTCGGTCGTAACGGGGCGCAGCTCCGATGGTTTGTCCGAGTGGCGCACAGCGGAAGGCTTCCCTCTGGTCGACTACCTCGGCTCCTCCTGGCGCACCCCGCGCAAGGCCTGGCTGGTCCGTGGCTCCAATGTGTCGGGCCGCGACCTCGTCAAGCGGCTGTGGGTGCCGGAGGGGTGGCTCACTCTGGCGGCCTCGCACCTGCCGCAGGGGGTCGGGGAAGAGCCGACCAAGAGTACCCTGCGGCGGTACGTCGAGGAGGGTTACGACGCGAGCGCCTCCTACGGCCAGAAGCAGGCAATGATCGACGAGCTGCACTACTTCCTCACCCAGATGCGACACGGCGACACGGTCTGCACCATCTCCAATGGGCAGCTGTTCATCGGCACGGTCTCGGGGGACGCCGAACAGGTCGAATCCGAAGGCAGTCTGTCCAATCTGCGGCGGCGAGCCGACTGGGATCCCAGCGGGGTCCCGTACGACGTGCTGCCGGAGGAACTCCAACAGAAGCTGTCCGTCCAGCACGATGTGGTCGACCTGACCTCCGTCCTTGCTCTCGTCGAAGGGCTCGGCAGGAGTGACGAAGAGCTGGCGGAGGAGGCCGAAGCGATAGAGCGTGACCCGAGCGTGGCAATCCAGGCGATTACCGCGCGTCGTGAGCCCGAGCTGCCCGAGCCCACGGACGAGCTGGCCGCCGAGCTTCTGGTGCACGACAAGGCCTGGCTGAGCGAGGTGCGTGATCTGCTGGCGGACGAGCGGCAGCTCGTGCTGTACGGTCCGCCGGGCACGGGCAAGACGTATCTCGCGCTGAAGCTCGCCGAGTTCTTCGGCGGCGGGCCCGAGCAGGTGCAGCTCGTGCAATTCCATCCGGCGTACGCGTACGAGGACTTCATCGAGGGCTTCCGGCCGAGAGAGGACCCGGACACCAAGGAGGTCGCGTTCCGGCTCACCGCCGGGCCGCTGCGTGACTTGCGTGACCTCGCGGCCCGTGAGGGCAACCGCCACATCCCACACTTCCTGATCATCGACGAGATCAACCGCGCCAACCTGGCGAAAGTGTTCGGTGAGCTGTACTTCCTGCTGGAGTACCGGAACAAGTCGGTCCGGCTTCCCTACTCGGGTGATGACTTCGCGCTGCCCTCGAACCTGTTCGTGATCGGCACGATGAACGCCGCCGACCGGTCCATCGCACTCGTGGACGCTGCGATGCGGCGCCGTTTCGCCTTCGTGGAGCTGTCTCCACGCACCGAACCGACGAGCGGGCTGCTGCGGCGCTGGCTGGCCAGGGAGATGCGAGGTCCTGGGCCCGCTGATCTGCTCGACGCACTCAACTCTCGTATCGATGATCCCGACTTCCGGATCGGTCCTTCCTATCTGATGAAGAAGGGGGTCTATCGGGAAGGTGGTCTGGAGCGGACCTGGCGGACAAAGATCTTGCCGCTGCTGGAGGAACACCACTACGGGGAGGGCATCGACATCGAGAAGCGGTACGGGCTCGCTGCGCTGCGAAAGTTGTTGAGGTGACCTCCGCACCCACATCCGCATCCACCGTAGAGCTCGTCGAACACGCGCCGGCCAGGTCCGTCCCGCTCGCGGACGCGGTCGGCCGGGCTCTCGCCGCCGGACGCATCGTGGATGCCGCCCCCGACCCTTACACGCCGGGGCAGTGGTTGCTGCGGGCGGGCAGCAAAGTCGGGGCGGTGGCCGTAACCGTGCCGGGCGGCGGCGAGCCGGTTACCGTCCGCGTCACTCCCAAGGTGCCCATCGCCCGCCTCTTCTTTCTGCTCGGATACAGCCTCGATCCGCGCGGCAGCTGGCGCGACGGGGAGGTGGAGGTGGCCGGCCACCAGGACTTGCTGCCAGCGCTCGCCCACGCCGTGGAACGGCAGGTGGACCGGGCTCTGCGGCAGGGCCTTCTTCAGGGGTACCGGGCGACGGAGGAGACCGCTCTTGTCGTACGCGGACGGATCCGCGAGGCCGAGCAGATCCGCCGCCACTTCGGGGCTGCGATTCCCGTGGAAGTGGCGTACGACGAGTTCACCACCGACATCGCGGAGAACCGAATTCTGCGCACGGCCGTGGAACGCCTGCTGCGGCTGCCCAGGGTGCCGCGCGACGTGCGCCGCAAGCTCCTGCACCAGCGCGCCCGGCTGGCCGACGTCACGGCGATCGTGCGCGGCCAGCCGATCCCCGCGTGGCATCCCACGCGTCTCAACTCCCGCTACCACCGCGCCCTGCACCTGGCCCGTGCCGTGCTGGACGGCGCATCGGCCGACTATGCGCCGGGTGGGCTGCACATCGATGGGTTCCTGTTCGACATGAACAAGCTCTTCGAGGACTTCGTGACGGTCGCCCTCCGCGAGGCGTTCCGCGGCTCGGTCCGCACCGCCCGCCTCCAGGACCCGCACCACCTCGACGAGGCCTCCGCTATCCGCATGAAGCCGGACTTCGTGCTCTACGAGGCGGACGACGTTCCGTCTGCCGTGGTCGATGCCAAGTACAAAGCCGAGAAACGGGACGGCTATCCGGACGCTGACCTGTACCAGATGCTTGCCTACTGCACGGCCCTGGGACTACGGGAAGGCCACTTGGTGTACGCGAAAGGGAATGCCGCGCACGCCGCGCATCAGGTCCGGCACGCGGGTGTCGTCATCCATCAGCACGCCCTCGATCTGGACCAAGGGCCGGCCGGGCTGCTCGCGGACATCGCGACAGTGGCCCAGCGGCTGACCGCCACTCCGTGCGTATGATCGACTGCGCAGTGTCCTTCCAGGGTGGGGAGTCCGTCTCGTGCCGCAGCTCGCGTTCGCCAACAGCTTCTGGGAGAGCTACGACGTCCTGGAGAAGCCCGTCAAGTCCGGCGTGCGCAAGGCCATGGAGAAGTTCCAGCACCTCACCGTGGCCGCTCTGCACGCGGACAAAGGACTGCACTTGGAGTCCGTCAACAATGCTCGCGACCCACGGATGCGGACCATCCGCATCAACGACTTCTGGCGGGGCGTCGTCCTGGCGCCGGACGACGGCAGCGACGTGTTCCTGCTCGTCAATGTCGTCCCGCACGACGACGCCTACACCTGGGCGGCCAAGCGGCTGTACACGACGAACTCCGCGACGCGCGGCCTTGAGGTGCGCAACGCGGTCGCGATCGAGCAGCTGACCCCTGCCCTGGAGAAGGCGGCTGCCGCGGCGCCCTCACTGCTGTTCACGAAGTACTCCGACACCGTGCTGCGCGAGCTCGGCATTGACGACCAGGTCCTGCGGGCGGTGCGGACCGTCATCGACAAGCCGCAGCTGGAGGCGTTCGGGACGCTGCTCCCGGAGGACCAGTTCGAGGCCCTGCAATACCTCGCCGAGGGGTTCAGCGCCGAGGAGGTGTACCGGGACGTGGTCGCCGTGCGCCGTCCCGCCGACGCGGCACCCGAGCCGGACGAGGACCTCGCCTCGGCCATCGCCAACACCATCAGCCGTATCACCCTGGTCACCGGACCGCAGGAACTGACCGATATTCTGGAGAAGCCGTTCGCTGCCTGGCGGGTGTTCCTGCACCCATCGCAGCGCCGTGTCGCCTACCGGGTGTCGTACGGCGGTCCGGTACAGGTTACGGGCGGTCCCGGCACGGGCAAGACGGTCGTGGCACTGCACCGCGTCAAGCACCTCCTCACGCGTTCGCCCGAGGCCCGCGTCCTGCTCACCACGTTCACCAATGCACTGGCCTCCGCACTCCGCGAGAACCTCGCTCTCCTCCTCGACGGCGATTCGGCGCTGCTCGGCCGCGTGGAGGTCACGACGGTCAACGCCTACGCGCACGGAGTCGTGACCCGCCTTGACGGCAAGGCCCCGTCCCCCATCGACGACCGGGCGGAGCGGCAGCTGTGGCAGCGTGTCGTCAAAGAGCTCGGGCTGCCCTGGACGGAGCAGTTCCTGGCTCAGGAGTACCGGCACGTCATCCTTGCTCAGGACGTACGCGACCTGAACGGCTACCGCGCCGCGTCCCGGCGCGGGCGCGGGAGCGCTCTGTCGCCCGCGCGGCGTGAGCAACTGTGGCCTGCTGTCGAGTTGTTCACCTCGATGCTGCGCGGCCGGGGAACGAGCACACACCTCCAGGTGTGCGCGCGTGCGGCCGAGCTCCTGGCCCGGTCCACACCGGCGTACGACCATATCGTGGTAGACGAGGCACAGGATCTGCATCCGGCGCAGTGGCGTGTCCTGCGTGCCGCGGTGGCGTCCGGCAGCGACGACCTCTTCATCACCGGCGACCCGCACCAACGGATCTACGACTCGAAGGTCTCCCTGGGTTCGCTGGGGATCCTCGTGGCCGGGCGCACCAGCCGTCTGCGTATCAACTACCGTTCCACGGAGGAGATCCTCGTCTGGTCGACCGGCATTCTCAGCCCGGTGTCGGTCGCCGAACTGGGCGGCGAAGGCAGTGACACCCTGGCCGGTTACCGCTCACTGCTGCACGGCCGGCCCCCCCGGGTGGACGGGTATGGTTCCGAGCAGGCTGAGGTCGCGGCACTGGCGGAACGCGTCAAGGGCTGGATCGCCCAGGGCATCCGGGCTTCCGAGATCGGTGTGTGCGCCCGCTTCAACCTGCTCCTCGACAAGGTGTACGACGAACTGACCCAGGCCAAGGTGCCGGCGGTCCGGGTCAAGGACAACCCGGGGACGGACGTCGAGGGAGTGCGGCTCGCCACCATGCACGCCATGAAGGGCCTTGAATTCCGATGTGTTGCTGTCCTAGGGGTGACGGTGAGCGCGGTCCCCTTCGCGCGCGAAATCACACCGGCCGACGTGGACATACTGCAGCACGACTCGGACCTGTTGCGGGAGCGATGCCTGCTGTTTGTGGCGTGCACGCGGGCCCGGGAGGCACTGGTTGTGTCGTGGAGCGGTTCGGCCAGCTCTTTCGTACCGCAGAGGAAATGACGGTTAGTCAAACGGGAGCGCGAACCCACCTCCCATTCTGTCAATCCTCAGGAATAAGCGCGCCGTTCCCAAGCCCATCTCGCGCCAGTACGGCAGCGGCTTGGCTCAGCTCGGCCACCTTTCGCATACGCTCCTCGAACTCCTGGAGCGAGCGGAAGGCGACTCCGTAGCGGCGCTGTTCGGAGATGTCCATCTGAGGAATGCGGGCTCCCCGGCCGTCGAAGCGAAAGGTGCCGCTGGTGCTGGTGGAGCGGCGGGTGTTCGCCGTGCTGCGCAGGAATCCCTGAAGATAGTCGGTGTCAAGCTGGTCGCTCACCGAAACCGGTTCCGGATCCGCGTACTCGACGAAACCGGCGCGCGCGAGCTCCGCGACACTGACGGTGGGGCCGTCCAAGGAACTGGGGCTGCCGCCGACCTCCAGCGCCGGCAGAAGCTCCAGGATCCCTTGTACCTGCTGTGCCAGCTCCCTCCGCAGGTCGTGATATTCGGCCGCATAGTCGCGATGGGACTCCCTTACGTGGCTGCCGGGAGTGAAGTCCACGGCATCGTCCAGCAGGCTGATCAGCGGCACGTCCGCCACCTGGCCGGGGCCAGCCTCCAGGGAACCCTCAGGATCGCTCGCGGTCAGGTCGACCATGCGCACGGACGACAGGATGTCATCGGGAGACTCCGGACGGCGCAGGTGCCACAGGTGAACGGGGAGGGAATGCGAGGCCGCAGTACCGGACGGCAGGGCTGTGATCTGGGTGAGGATGCCACGCCGTACGAGTTCGGAGCGGATACGGCGACCAGCCTTGCGGTATGCGACCGAGGCGGGCATGACCATGAGAACGCGGCCGCCGGGAGCTGCGTGTGCGTAGGCGTGCTGGAGCCAGGCGAGTTCACCTTCGGCTCGCGAGGGGGTGCCGAGTTCCCAGCGTGAGTCGAGGAGCAGATCCTCCCGACCCCAGTCGGTGACGCCCACCGGCGGATCACAGACGACAAGTCCCGCTCTGAGATCAGGCCATTGGTCATCTCGCAAGGAATCACCGATGGCGACGGTGACGCCGGTGCGGTCGGTGACATCAGCGCGCAGCTGCGCGAAAGCCGCGCTCCGCGCATCCGACTCCTGCCCGTACCGTTTGGCCCCCCGCTCGGGACCGACGGCGAGAAGGAGCGTCCCGATACCGCAGGCCGGGTCGAAGACCGTCGTGTCACTCGCCACCTCGCCGACGAAGTGGCACACGGCACGGACAACGCGAGGCGAAGTGACCTGATCCGATCCGGCCCGGCGCACCGAGTCGGTGAAGCGTTCGGTCAGGGAGCCGACCAGTTCGGCCACCGAGGCGCCCGCAGCCGCTTCCCGCGCCAACCGAACCGCATCCTCCGTGAGCCCTGGAGCTGGCTCCCCGCCGCCAAGGAAGCAAAAGACGTCGACGAGCCCTCCGATGATCTCGTTTCCATAAGCCCCCCGCAGCACTTGCCACAGTTGGACCTCGTCGGAGACACCCTGTCCCTTATGCTGCCGACCCAGCCACGCCTGCACGTCGGCCAGGGCAAAGAGAGGACTGTTCGCACCGCCGCCCGCAGGTGCGGGAAAATCGTCGTAGCGACGCCTCCAATTGGAGACCGCGGCCCGGGTGACTCCCGCGAGCCGAGCGACCTCGGAGCCGGTGACCAGCGGACCGGCCGGTGGCGCGGCGTGTTCCTTCATGCCACCCACCGTACACGCGAGCTCGAATGCGCTCAATGAGTCGAATGTTGACGGCGTACACAACGCAAGCGATTCGTCGCAGTGTGTACATCATGGAAGCGTCGTCGAACATTCCCCGACAACCGTCAGTCGCGCGTCAGATCGAGGCCGGCAGCGGGGTCCCCGATTCCGACAACCAGGACGGCACCTTCTCCTAATTGCGCCAAGACCCCAACGAGCCGAAACGATCACCATGCAGCTGTCCGGCACCCATAGCCCGATCCCGACCGAAGCCCGGGAACGGGAGCCTATGTGTCCTGCCCGGAAACCAGCAGGTTCGGGGTACTGGACGCATGGGTCCCCGATGCCAGCCGATGGCGAACGGCATCGGCGTCGGGCTGTTCGAAGACCGTCCGCAGCAAGGTCGCCGCCCACGGCTGGCCCGCCTCCGGAACCTGGCTCAGCAAGTTGCGGGTGTGGTGGGGACGGCAGCGGTGCCGGGCAGCGCGGTGCCGATCGACTCGACAAGGCCGGCGTGGGCGTCGGAGACCACCAGCTGGACTCCGGTCAGGTCGCGGGCGAACAGGCCGCGTGGGAACGCCAGCCACCCCGCCCCGTCCTCGGCGGCCGCGACGTCCAGGTCCAGGACCTGTCGCTGGCCCTCGGCATTGACGCCGGCCGCCACCAGGCAGTGCACGTTCACGATCCGGCCGCCCTCGCGGACCCTCTGCGTCAGCGCGCCAGCCAGACGAACGAATGGGGCCGGCGTCCAGCGGGCGATTGCGGAACTCCGTGACCCGCCCGTCGAAAGGCTCGGCCATCTCGCCGACCTGCGACTTCGACAACTGGGTCACGCCCAAGGACTCGGCGAGCTTGGTGACCGGGTGGGTTGAGACGCCCAGCGGGAAGGCGGTGGTGACCACCGAGACACGCGCCTGCTAGGCCCGCCGCCGGCGCTCCAGCAGCCAGCCCGGGAAGTACGACCCCAGGCACAAATCCCCTGATCAGGCGGAACCCGTACACCACCACCCCGAACGTGACCCTCCTCACCTGGGAGGACGCCGCACCTCAGAACCTCTCTATTTGGGTACGACTCCGCAGTGCGCCACCGCGTACGGACCTCAATTCTCAGCGGACCCCGGCCAGCCCCCGCAGCGGTACGGCGTCCTTCGCCCGGGTCGGCACCTGCGGGGCGGGACGGCTTCGCTCATCTCTGGAGGCACGATCCGGAGGCTGCAGTCTCTGTGCGATTACCGCCACTGTCTCCAGAGCGAGACCAAGGCGTGGCCTGGACTTCCGGGAAGGACTCTCGTTGCCACGAACTGCAAGTGGCCGGTTAAGCGGCCGCATGTCAGGATCGATCCATGCCTGTTTTCCTGAACGCGGTCGTGGGTTCGGGAATCCCCGCCGTGCCGGCTCCCAGGATGCGGCGGGTCGCGTTCGTCGCGGTACTGAGTCTAGATGGGCGGCTTGCCTTGGTGGCAGATGAACTTCCTGGGGGCCGTTCCCAATGGGTCCTTCCTTCAGAACCCGCACGAGACGCAGAACCCTACCGTGAGGCGGCAGCACGAGTGCTGCTCGACATGGTCGGTGCGATGCCAGTGCGCAGGGGCGTCGTCGAGGGATGCCGGTGGGCTCAGGTTCCTGTTCCAGTCGGCCGGAGCCGCTGCGAGGCACACGTGTTCATATTTCGTCTCGCTGCGCCTGTCGGCCCACCTGAACATCTGTCGTGGAAGGGAGCAACATGGTGGGCAGGGCCCGAGCAGTGGCCGAAATTGTGCACACGGTGTGATCTGCCGGATGTAGACGTGCTGCTGACGGGATACCTGGAGGGATGGATCCCAGACGGGCGGATCACGTTGGAGCCTTGAAGTTCCACCACCCCAGCACCCGTTGTCACTCTGCCCTGGCGATCGTGGTAGCGGTCTCCTGTAGGGCCGTGGCAACCGCAGGCATGTCCTGTTCTCGCAGGCGTACGGCGGGTGCGTGCACGGAGATCGCAGCGAGCGGCTCTCCGATGCGGTTGCGGACAGCTACTGCGACGCCGTGCAGATCGTGCGCGCTCTCTTCGAGGTCTGCCGCCCACCCGCGGACTCTGATCTCCTCCAGCTCCACCTCGAGCAGAGGCCATTCGGTGATGCTCGCTGCCGCCGTGGCGGGGAGCGCAGCCGGCAGAGTCCCGCGTACACGTGCCGGATCACACAGTGCGAGCAGCGCCTTGCCCGCGGCCGTAACGTGGGCGGGAAGAGTCTGACCGAGCGGAACGCTGACGCGCAGGAGCCGGCGGCACTCAACTCCGTAGAGTACCCGGACGACTGCTGCGTCGAGCATGTACAGGCATACCGTCTCCTGCAGTTTCTCGGACAGCTCTTCCATTGGTTTGCGGGCCTGTCGGCGGATGTCCAGGTGGGCGATCGCGTCCAGTCCCATGCGCACGAGCTGCGGCCCCGGTGAGTATCCGCGCTGGCCCGGATCGTGGCGTACGAAACCCGCGTGCTGCAGGGTGACCAGGATGCGGTGTGCAGTGGAGCGCGAGATGCCGAGTTCCCGGGCGGTTTCGGTAACACCGATTTCCCCCCGGTCATGGGCTAGGACGAGAACGTCCAAGGCCTTCGTCACCGACGCCAGGGGGTCGGTCGCCGACGGAATATTGACATCCATCATGAAGGAACCGTAGCGCCCGGAAGCTCCCGGGGACCGGGACCTTCGGCGGATCTACACCGTCAGAGTTCGTGGCGGTACGCCACACGGATCCGGTGCGACATCGCAAGATTCCAACCAGTCGCTTTTTGGGTCGAGGATGGCCGAGTCTTGCCGCAAATCCCGCTGGACTTGACGCACTTGGGTGATCTGCTGACTGTTTGTCGGCGCCTCACAGGAACTCAGTGCGTGCCACAGTGTGCCGTCCCTAAACTGGCACCGGCCTTCTCTTGGGAGTTCACCATGGCGGGATACCGGACGGGCGCGTCTTCGTCGGACAAGGGTGTCTATGTCGGCCTGGCCCGGCATGCGGTGGAGGAACTGATCGCCTCGCTGCGTTGTGAGTTGGCCACCCTGGAGGCGGTGCACGCGATGATGTGCCAGGACGCCGAATCCGCTGATGCCCCCGAAGAGCAGCCGACTGGCGACGAGGACATGTCGACCACTCCGCTCTCCAGGGAGGCCGATTCTGCCGCCGACGAGGATCTGCCGGCGGACGAGGCGCGTCCGGACCCCGATGCTCGAACTCTGGGGCCGCCGCGCAACGGAAGCATGCGTGATGCGATCCTCACGCTCTTGTGCGCCGCCCAGGAGGCGATGTCGATCACGGATATCGCGGCAGCCGTACGTCCGGGAGCGGACGCAACCGTCCGCTCATCCGTGGGGAAAACCCTCAACCGCATGAAGCAACTTGGCGAGGTGGAAAACGTAGCACCGGGGATGTATCAGGCCGTGTTGGCATCCCGGGCTGCTTGATTCGACTGGGCACGCCCCCAACCCAATAAGCAGGTCTCCCTCGATTACCGGTCGAGGGAGACCGCCCAAACACACGAACGGACGCTTCCCCTATCAGAGTTCCGGTCCGTCGTGCACGTTCACTCTAGCGCCGCCGACGGTGGCACTACAGCGAATCCGCGTCGTCATGCGATGGACCGTGCACGACTGATCTCAAACAGACAGACGAGGTTCAGTCATGAACACATTTAGTCGCATCCGATCCGGGCCAGAGCGCAAGCCCCAGAGCGTGCTCCAGCCGGCAGACCGTCAGGACATCCGGCCAGCCAGCTCCCGCCAGCAGATCGCCGATGGTCTGCCTGCCGACGTCGCTCTGGGCGGCCAAAGCGCGCAGCGAGAGCTCCGGCCGGTCACCGAGGGCGGCAGCGAGGCGGCGGGCAATCGTCTGGACCACGGCGGCGGCAGGCTCCCCGTTAATTCGGGCATCCGGCCACTTCTCAGGATCGACGGCGTAATTCCGTGGCGGCGCTGTGCGCGCTCGGCCTCCGGTCATAAAGATGCGTTCCTTCAGATTGTGATCGACACTGACACCAGTGACCGGTTAACCGGCCATACGTCATGGACCCTGCGCCTGGAGGTCGCTGTGTCGAATCGTCTGTTGGCGTACTCGCCAAGGCCGGAGACGGTGCCGCCTACCCAGTGGGGCCGCATCGCGCCGGTCGTTCGCTCTCTGGGTTTCCTGGCCGTTGCAGCCGGCCCTTACGGCCCGGATGCGATCATGACGCGCCTCGCGCGACTGGTCGCCTGGGTTGAGACCCAGGGCCTCCCACTGGAACCCTCGGTGATCCTTGACCAGAGCACCGTTGAACGGTTCATCCTCATCGGCTGCCGCGGCACGGCGGCCAACAGCCAGCGGAGCTGCAGCAGTCAGCTGCGCCGGGTTTCCGAAGCGTTCCTGCTGGATCAACTCGGACAGCATCCGCCGATCCGGTTGAAGGCTGCCGCGACCCCGGTGGCTCCCTACCCGCCGACGGAAGTCGCCCACTGGTTGATCTGGGCGCAGAGCCTGCCCACCCCGGCTCAGCGGCGCAACGCTTGTCTGCTCTTCTGTCTCGGCATTGGGTGCGGTCTCGCCGTCGAGGACCTTGTGCACGTTCAGGGGCGGGACATCCACGCTGGCCCAACCGGACGGGCGCTGGTCAAGGTTCACGGGCGCAGGCCGCGCACCGTCGTGTGCCGCTACGCCTACGAGGAACTGCTGCTGGCAAAAGCCGCAGATATCCCCGCAGACACGTACGCCTTCCGACCGGACTGGCAGGACCGGACCAGCAAGCACATCGCATCGGACTGGCTCGCCAAGCACCCGCGAATCATCGGCCGTTGTGATGGTGCGGTGCTGCAGGCCCAGCGGTTGCGCACTACGTGGCTCGCAGATCTGCTCAATGCGGGCATTCCACTGCAGGTGATCCTCAGGGCGTCGGGCCTCGCGACATTGCACAGCCTCTCGCGCTACCTCGTCTTCCTCCACGACGTGCCCGAAGCGGAAGCATTTGATCTGTTGCGGGGAGCGGCGGCATGAGCAGGAAGAACCCAGAGAAAAAACCCTGCCGGCGTACCGGTCTCGCCTTACGCCCCGCACCGCAAGCTCCCGGCCGTACTCTCAACGATCGCGTGGTGAACGAGGTTTTCGACCTTGTGCGGCACAGCGGCGCACTGGAGCGCCTCCCCTCCGACGACCACAAGCCGGGGCCGAAGGGCATCCCCTTCCGGACGGTATTGATCGGCCTGATCCTGTCCCAGTACATGGGCAAGAGCGCGAACATCGACGACGCCTGGGAGACGCTCTTCTTCGCGCTGTCCCCCGGGGCCAAGGACCTGCTCGATGTTCCCGATATCGACCTGGGCATCCCTGAGGACGCCACCAGAGAGGAGGTCGACCGCATCGCGCACCAGCAGTACGCAATGTCTAAACGGGTCTACCGGTCCTGGGCGTCGATGACCAAGCGCCTCGACCCGGCACCGCACGACCGCCGCAAGCGATTGCCCCTCAGCGAGGCCAAGAAGATCCGGCGGAAGTGGAACGCCCGCGCCAACGAAAACACCGTGCGTAACTTGGAAGCCATCGCCCAGGACCTGATTCTCGCCCCGGTCATGGCCTCGTACCACAGCGGCGATTTCACTCGCTGGCCCGGTCACATCGCGGTCGACGACACGCCGGTTCCGGTCTGGGGCAAAGCGCCGGACTACCGCAGAGACCGGGCCTCGCTTGAGATCACCGCCGGGATGTACGTAAAAGGAGGAACGCAGAAGCCACCGGTTCATCCTGCCGGAGCAGCGATCCCCACCAACACCGGCACCCGACGCGGCGCAGCCAACAAACCGGCAACTCGTGAGACCAAACCCGCGCAGCAGGAGACCAAGGTGTCGGAGAAGAGGGAGTTCCGCTACGCCATGGTGGCCGCGTTTCCCGGCCACGGCCACGGCGACCTCGCTGGCGCTTACCCGGCAGTCTGTCTCGGCATGATCCTCCACACTCCGGGCACCGAACCCGGCCCAGCCGCGCTCCGCGCTATCCAACCGGCCTTCGAGCGAGGCATGATCAACAACCTCTTCTGCGCCGATCGGGGCATCTCCCAGGCCAAGCCTCGCAACCTGCATCTGCAGCTGCTCAAACTCGGCCTCAACGCGGTGAAGCACAATAACGACGACAAAGTCGACCGGCAAGGAGACTTCCGCGGTATGCAGCTGGTCGGCGGCGAGTTCTACTGCCCGTTGATGCCCGCCCCGCTCGTCACCGCAGGCACGACTTACATCAAGAGCCGCACGGACGAGGAGCGCGCCCACGCACTCAATCTGATCTATTCCCGACGGGATTATCAAACCAAGGTCAAAGAATACGGGCTCGCGGGCGACCAACGCCGACAGTGCCCGGCCCTCGGACCACATGCCACGGTCACGTGCTACCGCCGCCCCCAACCGCGCCCTTCTGCCATCGTTGACCTCGACGCCCCTACCATCCGCACGGCAGCCGCTCTGCCCACGGTCCCTAAGCCCAAGCGGGACATCAGCAACTACCCCGACATCTGCGCAGGGAAGAGCATCACCGTCCCAGGCAAGGTGCTGGCCAAGTGGCGGCAGAAATACCCGCTGTTCACCGCTCGGTGGCAGGAAGCCTGGTCTGGACTGCGCAGTCAGAACGAGGGCGGCAACGGAAACCTCAAGAAGTCCGCCCTCGACAGCATCGACAACCCCCAGTTTCGCCTGCCGCACGGACGCGTCGCGCAGACGCTGCTCAACGCCGTGATCATCTTCGTGGCGAACCTCAGGGCTATCAAACGATTCCGCCGCGACCAGGGCATTCGGCCCCGCAAAACCAGCACGCACGGCCCCGCAACCGACGACGCCGGCCGACCCTCCGACCCGCTCGAAGTGCAATCGCTTCCGACCGAGCCGCTCGAGCCTCCGCCACGTGAGTGACGCATCCCTGCGGTTCTCCAGCCCCTGAAAACGACACATGCCTGTGTGACGGCCATCAGCCGTCACACAGGCATGTCCTGTTTTCGCAGGTGGGAGGTGCAGCACCCGGGTCGCCACCGCACCAACCCCTTACTCAGCCGATCACATGACCTGAAGGCCCCAGGAACGACGAAATACCGGTGAGTCACATGACTCCACCGGTAATTCGTGAACGTATTGGGACGGTCTCGTGAACGTCCCCATGGTGTCCGAGGGGGGACTTGAACCCCCACGCCCGATAAAGGGCACTAGCACCTCAAGCTAGCGCGTCTGCCATTCCGCCACCCGGACGAGTGGTCGAACCGGAGCGTTTCCGCTGCGGCGACGTGACCAACGATACCAGGGGATCGTGGCCGGTCTCACCCGTATATCCGGTGGTCAGGAGTGGCACCGGGCGCTCCGCCGAGTGTGCCGGAGCGCCCGGTGCCCGATGTCCCGTGGCGGTCAGGGCATCTGGTGATAGTCCGGGAAGTTGCCCGGCGGCCGGCCGTTGTCCGGGCCGTCCGTCACCGCCCGTACGAGCAGGTCGCCGCCGACGAAGGCGCCGCGCCAGGAGTGGCCGAAGCCGCCGAAGAGTTCTTCGCGGTCACCGCGTGAGCGGGGTTTGCCGTGGCCGACCTTGAACGCCCGGATCTGGGGTGCCAGCCGGGCGTAGACCGCCGGGTCGTCGGTGGACAGGGTGGCCACGAGCGCGCCGTTCGACGCGTTCATCGCGGCCAGCAGCTCCGCCTCCGTGTCGACCAGGACGATGGTGTCGACCGGGCCGAAGGGTTCCGCGTGGTGCAGCGGCGACGAAGGGGGCGGTGCGAGCAGGGTGACCGGGGCCAGATAGGCGCTGGTGTCCTGGCCCGGCAGGAAGCGGCCCGCCGACAGCGTCCCCCGGTGCAGGGGTACGGCGCCGCGGTCGACGGCGTCGGCGACCTGGTCGCCGAGTTCCCTGGCCTTGGCCGCGTTGATGAGCGGGCCGAAGTCCAGTTCCGGCAGGGGGTCGTCGGGGTGTTCGACGGCGAGCGGGTGGCCGAGGCGTACGTCGCGTACGGCCGGCAGGTAGGCGGCGAGGAAGTCGGGGAACAGCGAGCGCTGCACGACGAAGCGCGGGTACGCGGTGCAGCGCTGTTTGCCGTAGTCGAAGAGCTTGGGGACGACGGCGGTCAGCGCCGGCCAGTCGGTGAAGTCCCAGATTCCCCAGGTGTTGAGTCCTTCCTGTTCGAGGACATGGCGCTTGCCGAGGTCGGCGACGGCGGTGGCGATGCCGGCGCCGGTGTCCCGGCCGCCGACGAAGGAGACACAGCCGATCTCCGGTGCGGCCACGAGCGGTTCGGACAGTTCCCTGCCGCTGCCGCTGACCAGGGTGACCGGCAGCCCTTCGCGGACGGCGAGCGCACAGGCCAGGGTCAGACAGGCCACTCCGCCGTCGGTCGGGGCTTTGGCGATGACCGCGTTGCCGGCCAGCGCCTGGACGAGCATGGCGTGGACGAGCACGGACATCGGGTAGTTCCAGCTGGCGATGTTGGAGACGGGCCCGGCGAGTGGAACGCGGCCCGCCAGCATCGGGTCGATCCCCTCGACGTACCAGCGGACGCCGTCGATCGCACGGTCGACGTCGGCCTGGGCGAGCCGCCACGGCTTGCCGATCTCCCAGACGAGGAGCAGGGCGAGCAGTTCGCGGTGTTCGGTGAGCGCGTCGAGGGTGGCGGCGACGCGCGCCGTGCGCTCCGGCAGCGGGACGTGCCGCCAGGCACGGTGCTGGTCAAGACCGGCGCGCACCGCCTGCTGGGCGGTGGGCGCGTCGATCCGGGGCGGTCCCGCGATGGGACTGCCGTCGACGGGGCTGGTCGCGGGCAGGGCGCGGCCTTCGCGCTGCCAGGTCGCCGCCCACAGGTTGCGTACGCGGTCGTCGTCGAACGCTTCGGGGGCGACGGCGAGGCAGCGCTGCCACGCGTCGGACCAGGACGTGCCTGGTTTGACCGCGAGGGCCGGGGTGGAGGTCGGGGTCGACAGGAGGGTGGGTGCCATTGAGGGTCTCCGCTCGGACTGGGCGGGAGGTGCGTGGCCCGGCAGGTGTCGGCCGGTGTGACGTGTGCGGTGCGGACCTGTCGTTCGGATCAGGCCGGACGAGGCACCAGACCCCGCGAGCCCGGCAAGATCCGAACGACAGCGCCTAGGTGCGCGCCGCCAGTTGGTCCAGGACCAGTCGGGCGGTCTCCGACGGTGTGGAGCCGACCCGTACGCCGACGGCTTCCAGCGCCCGCTTCTTGGCGTCGGCCGTGCCTGAGGATCCGGAGACGATGGCGCCCGCATGCCCCATCGTCCGGCCCTCGGGCGCGGTGAATCCGGCGATGTACCCGACGACCGGTTTGCTGACACGCTCGGCGATGTAGGCGGCGGCGCGCTCTTCGGCGTCCCCGCCTATCTCGCCTATCAGCACGATGAGTTCGGTGTCGGGGTCGCTCTCGAAGGCCGCGAGGCAGTCGATGTGGGTGGTGCCCACGACGGGGTCACCACCGATGCCGACCGCCGAGGAGAAGCCGATCTCCCGCAGCTCGTACATGAGTTGGTAGGTGAGGGTGCCGGACTTGGAAACGAGGCCGATCCTACCGGGCTTGGCCGCGATGTCCGCCGGAATGATCCCGGCGTTGGACTGGCCCGGGCTGATGAGTCCCGGGCAGTTGGGGCCGATGACGCGGGTGTGGTGGTTCCTGGCGTAGGCGTGGAAGGCGACCGCGTCGTGGACGGGGATGCCTTCGGTGATGACGACGGCGAGCGCGATGCCCGCGTCGACCGCCTCGACGACGGCGGCCTTGGCGAAGGGCGGCGGTACGAACAGGACGGTGACGTCGGCGTCCGTCGCCTCGATGCCCTCGGCGACCGAGCCGAAGACGGGCACGGCCCTGCCGTCGAAGTCGACGCTGCGGCCCGCCTTGCGCGGGTTGACGCCGCCGACCACGTCGGTGCCGGCCGCGAGCATGCGGCGGGTGTGCTTCATGCCCTCGGCGCCCGTCATGCCCTGGACGAGGACCTTGCTCTCCTTGGTCAGGAAGATGGCCATGGTGTCTCTCCTTATCGGGCGTTCGCCAGGTCGGCGGCCTGTCGGGCGGCGCCGTCCATCGTGGTGGCCTGCTGGACGAGGGGGTGCGCGCGCTCCTGGAGGATCGCCCGGCCACGGGCGGCGTTGTTGCCGTCGAGCCGTACGACGAGGGGTTTGGTCAGCCGCACCGACTCCAGGGCCTGGACGATGCCGCTCGCGACGGCGTCGCAGGCGGTGATCCCGCCGAAGACGTTGACGAAGACGGATCTGACGGCCGGGTCGGAGAGGATGACGGAGAGCCCGTCGGCCATCACCTGCGCCGACGCGCCGCCGCCGATGTCGAGGAAGTTGGCGGGCCGCGCGCCGCATCCGGCGACCACGTCGAGGGTGGACATGACCAGTCCGGCGCCGTTGCCGATGATGCCGACCTCGCCGTCGAGCTTCACGTAGTTGAGGCCCTTCGCCGCCGCCTCCGCCTCCAGCGGATCGGCGCCGGGGTCGGGTTCGGCCTCGCCCCAACGTGCCTGCCGGAAGCGGGCGTTGTCGTCGAGGGTGACCTTGCCGTCGATGGCGAGGATCCGTCCTTCGGTGGTGCGCACCAGCGGGTTGACCTCGACCAGCAGGGCGTCCTCGCGGATCAGCACCTGCCAGAGCGCCTGGAGGACGGGCGCGGTGTTGGCCGGCAGTCCGGCGGCCGATGCGATCTCGGCGGCCTTGGTGGCGGTGACGCCGACGGCCGGGTCGACAGGGATCCGGGCCACCGCGTCGGGCCGGCCGGCAGCGACCTCCTCGATCTCCATGCCGCCCTCGGCCGACGCGATGGCGAGGAAGGTCCCCGCCGCCCGGTCGAGGACGTAGCTGACGTAGAACTCGGCCTCGATGTCCACGGGTTGCGCGAGCATCACCGTGCGGACCGTGTGGCCCTTGATGTCCATCCCGAGGATCTGACGTGCGGTGAGTTCGGCCGCCGCCGGGTCGGCGGCGAGCTTCACCCCGCCCGCCTTGCCCCGGCCGCCGGTCTTCACCTGGGCCTTGACGACGACCCGGCCGCCGAGCCGTTCGGCGGCGTCACGGGCGTCGCTGGCGGCCGTCACCACCTCGGCTCCCGGTACCGGGATGCCGTGGTCCGCGAAGAGTTCCCTTGCTTCATGTTCGTACAGATCCATGCCGCTCCCTTTTGAGATAAGTGCCGCACGCCCCCTGGACACCGTCCGCCAGATGCGGGATAACAAGCTTCATACAGTATTCGTAGACTGTAGACAATATACCGGGAGCGCATTGGCGCTCACCTACGAAGGGACAGGTCTCGCTCATGCCCGACGACAGCCAGGAACTCATCTCCGGTGGTCATCTGGTCGCCAAGGCGCTGAAGGCGGAGGGTGTCGAGGTCATCTACACCCTCTGCGGCGGACACATCATCGACATCTACGACGGCTGCGTCGACGAGGGCATCGAAGTCGTCGACGTACGGCACGAACAGGTGGCCGCCCACGCGGCCGACGGCTACGCGCGGATCACCGGCAAGCCCGGCTGCGCCGTCGTCACGGCGGGTCCGGGGACGACGGACGCCGTCACCGGCGTCGCCAACGCGTTCCGCGCCGAGTCACCGATGCTGCTCATCGGCGGCCAAGGGGCCCTGAGCCAGCACAAGATGGGCTCGCTCCAGGACCTGCCGCACGTCGACATGATGACCCCGATCACCAAGTTCGCCGCGACCGTGCCCGGCACGGCGCGGGCGGCCGACATGGTCTCGATGGCCTTCCGCGAGTGCTACAACGGCGCGCCCGGGCCGTCGTTCCTGGAGATACCGCGCGACGTGCTGGACGCCAAGGTGCCGCTGTCCAGCGCCCGGATCCCGCAGGCCGGCGGCTACCGCGCGTCGACCCGCTCCCCCGGCGACCCGGCGGCGATCGAGAAGCTGGCCGATCTGCTCGTGCACGCCGAGAAGCCGGCGATCCTGCTCGGCAGCCAGGTCTGGACGACCCGGGCCACGGACTCCGCGATCGACCTGGTGCGGACGCTCAACGTGCCCGCGTACATGAACGGCGCCGGGCGCGGCACCCTGCCCCCCGGCGACCCGCACCACTTCCAGCTCTCGCGCCGCTACGCCTTCTCCAACGCCGACCTCATCATCATCGTCGGCACGCCCTTCGACTTCCGGATGGGCTACGGCAAGCGGCTCTCGCCGGACGCGACCGTCGTCCAGATCGACCTCGACTACCGCACGGTCGGCAAGAACCGCGACGTCGACCTCGGCATCGTCGGCGACGCCGGACTCGTCCTCGCTGCGGCGACCCAGGCGGCGAGCGGGCGTGTCAACGGCGGTTCCGCCAAGCGCAAGGCCTGGCTGGACGAGCTGCGGGCCGCCGAACAGAGCGCGATCGAGAAGCGGTTGCCCTCGCTGAAGTCGGACGCCTCCCCCATCCACCCGTACCGGCTGGTCAGTGAGATCAACGACTTCCTGACCGAGGACTCGATCTACATCGGCGACGGCGGCGACATCGTCACCTTCTCCGGGCAGGTCGTGCAGCCCAAGTCGCCGGGCCACTGGATGGACCCGGGCCCGCTCGGCACGCTCGGCGTCGGCGTCCCCTTCGTCCTCGCGGCGAAGAAGGCACGCCCCGACAAGGAGGTCGTCGCGCTGTTCGGCGACGGCGCGTTCTCGCTGACCGGCTGGGACTTCGAGACGCTGGTCCGCTACAACCTGCCGTTCGTCGGCATCGTCGGCAACAACTCGTCGATGAACCAGATCCGTTACGGCCAGAAGGCCAAGTACGGCGACGAACGCGAGCGGGTCGGCAACACCCTCGGCGACGTCCACTACGACAAGTTCGCCCAGATGCTGGGGGGTTACGGCGAGGAGGTACGCGACCCCGCCGACATCGCCCCCGCACTGCGGCGCGCCCGCGAGTCCGGGCTGCCGTCGCTGATCAACGTCTGGGTCGACCCCGACGCGTACGCCCCCGGAACGATGAACCAGACCATGTACAAGTAGAGGAGCCCTCACATGACCCAGGCTCTACAGGCCACGGAAACGACCAAGGCGCTGGCAGGCGTCCGCGTTCTCGACATGACCCATGTGCAGTCAGGTCCCTCCGCCACCCAGCTGCTCGCCTGGCTCGGTGCGGACGTGGTGAAGCTGGAGGCGCCGACCGGCGACATCACCCGCAAGCAGCTCCGCGACATCCCCGACGTCGACTCGCTCTACTTCACCATGCTCAACTGCAACAAGCGCTCGATCACACTCAACACCAAGACACCGCGCGGCAAGGAGATCCTGACCGAGCTGATCCGCCGCTCCGACGTGCTGGTGGAGAACTTCGGCCCCGGCGCCGTCGACCGGATGGGCTTCACCTGGGAGCGGATCCAGGAGATCAACCCGCGCATCGTCTACGCCTCCATCAAGGGCTTCGGCGAGGGCCCGTACACCAACTTCAAGGCGTACGAGGTCGTCGCGCAGGCGATGGGCGGTTCGATGACGTCGACCGGCTTCGAGGACGGTCCGCCGCTCGCGACCGGCGCGCAGATCGGCGACTCGGGCACCGGGGTGCACGCCGTCGCCGGCATCCTCGCCGCGCTCTTCCAGCGCGAGAGCACCGGGCGCGGCCAGCGGGTCAATGTCGCGATGCAGCACGCGGTGCTCAATCTGTGCCGGGTCAAACTGCGGGACCAGCAGCGGCTCGCGCACGGTCCGCTCGCCGAGTACCCCAACGAGGACTTCGGCGACGAGGTGCCCCGCAGCGGCAACGCCAGCGGCGGCGGGCAGCCGGGCTGGGCGGTCAAGTGCGCGCCCGGCGGACCCAACGACTACGTGTACGTCATCGTGCAGCCCGTCGGCTGGAAGCCCCTCACCGAGCTGATCGGCCGGCCCGAGCTGACCGAGGACGCCGACTGGGCGACCCCGGAGGCCCGGCTGCCGAAGCTCGGCAAGATGTTCCAGCTCATCGAGGAGTGGACGACCACCCTGCCCAAGTGGGCGGTGCTGGAGAAGCTCAACGCGCACAACATCCCGTGCGGCCCGATCCTCTCCACCAAGGAGATCATCGAGGACCCCTCGCTCGCGGCCAACGAGATGGTCGTCGAGGTCGCACACCCCCAGCGGGGCTCGTTCACCACGGTCGGCAGCCCGCTGAAGCTCTCCGACTCGCCGGTGGACGTGGTGAGTTCACCGCTGCTCGGCGAACACAACGAAGAGGTGTACGTCGGCGAGCTGGGTCTCGACGACGCGGAACTGCGCCTGCTCAAGACGAACGGAGTCATCTAGTGGCGGACCGTACGAAGACCGATCAGCAGGCGGTGCGCGAGGTGCTGCGGGCGGCGCTCGCGGACGGACGTACCGCACTGACCGCGCCCGAGGGCAAGGCGGTCACCGACGCCTACGGCATCCCGACCCCGGCCGAGGCGCTGGCCGAGAGCGCGGACGAGGCGGTCGCGCTCGCCGACCGGATGGGGTTCCCGGTCGCGATGAAGATCGTCTCACCGCAGATCCTGCACAAGACCGACGCGGGCGGGGTGCGGATCGGGGTGACGTCGGCCGCCGAGGTGCGGACCGTCTTCACCGAGATCGTCACCAACGCCAAGGCGTACGACGCGGACGCCCGCATCCTGGGCGTACAGGTCCAGCAGATGGTGCCGGCCGGCACCGAGGTGCTGATCGGCACGGTCACCGACCCGACCTTCGGCAAGATCGTGGCCTTCGGGCTCGGCGGTGTGCTGGTCGAGGTGCTGAAGGACGTCACGTTCCGGCTCGCGCCCGCGTCCAGGGACGACGCGCTGTCGATGCTCGACGGGATACGCGCCGCCGAGATCCTGCGCGGTGTGCGCGGCGCGCCGCCCGTCGACCGGGAGGCGCTCGCCGGCCTCGTCGTCAAGGTGTCCCAACTGGCTTCGGACTTTCCCGAGATCGCCGAGGTCGACCTCAACCCGGTGTTCGCGTCGCAGGACGGGGTGATGGCGGCGGACGTACGGATCCTGCTGGCCACCGAAGCCCCGGTGGAGCGGCGGAAGTTCGGCCGCGAGGAGATCCTCGTGTCGATGCGCAGGCTGATGAAGCCCGCCTCCGTCACGGTGATCGGCGCCTCCAACGAGCAGGGCAAGATCGGCAATTCGGTGATGCGCAATCTCATCGACGGAGGTTTTCCGGGCGAGATCCACCCGGTGAATCCCAGAGCCGATGACATTCTCGGCCGCAAGGCGTACAAGAGCGTGATGGACGTGCCAGGGGAGCCCGATGTGGCGGTCTTCGCGATCCCCGCGAAGTTCGTCCCCGCCGCGCTGGAAGAGGTCGGCCGCAAGGGCATTCCCAACGCCGTGCTGATCCCGTCCGGTTTCGCCGAGACCGGCGAGCACGAACTCCAGGCGAAGATCGTGGCGATAGCCGAGGAGTACGGCGTACGGATGCTCGGGCCGAACATCTACGGCTACTACTCCACCTGGCAGGATCTCTGCGCGACCTTCTGCACCCCGTACGACGTCAAGGGCGGCGTCGCGCTGACCTCCCAGTCGGGCGGCATCGGGATGGCGATCCTCGGGTTCGCCAGGACCACCAGGACGGGTGTGTCGGCGATCGTCGGGCTCGGCAACAAGTCGGACCTGGACGAGGACGATCTGCTGACCTGGTTCGGCGAGGACCCCAACACCAAGTGCATCGCGATGCACCTGGAGGACCTGAAGGACGGCAGGGCGTTCGTCGATGCGGCGCGGGCGACCGTGCCGAAGAAGCCGGTCGTGGTCCTCAAGGCGGGCCGCACGGCGGCCGGCGCCAGGGCGGCGGGCTCGCACACCGGCGCGCTGGCGGGTGACGACGCGGTGTACGACGACATCCTGCGCCAGGCGGGTGTGATCAGGGCGCCGGGGCTGAACGAGATGCTGGAGTACGCCAGGTCGCTGCCGGTGCTCCCCACGCCGAAGGGCGACAACGTCGTCATCATCACCGGGGCGGGCGGTTCGGGGGTGCTGCTGTCCGACGCCATCGTCGACAACGGCCTGTCCCTGATGGAGATCCCGCCGGACCTGGACGCGGCGTTCCGTGAGTTCATCCCGCCGTTCGGCGCGGCGGGCAACCCCGTGGACATCACCGGCGGCGAGCCGCCGTCCACGTACGAGAAGACCATCCGGCTGGGTCTTGAGGACCCCCGGATCCACGCGCTCGTGCTGGGCTACTGGCACACCATCGTCACTCCCCCCATGGTCTTCGCCGAACTGACGGCGCGGGTCGTGGCGGAGTTCCGGGAGCGCGGCATCGAAAAGCCCGTGGTGGCTTCCCTTGCGGGCGACACCGAGGTCGAAGAGGCGTGCGCGTACCTCTTCGAGCGCGGTGTTGTCGCCTATCCGTACACCACCGAGCGGCCCGTCGAGGCGCTGGGTGCGAAATACCGCTGGGCTCGGGCGGCGGGGCTGCTCACCTGACCCGCCTCCTCAGGAACGAAAGGTTTGGACAGGGGGCGCTGGCCAGTTCTTTCGAGACCAAGGGGAGACATGAGTACAGAGAACGAAGGGTCAGCGACCGCCGAGGCGGTCGCCTACCGGGAAGTGACGGACAGCAAGGGCCGGGTGTACCGGGTCGGTGAGAGCGACCGGCAGATCCTCGGCCACTCACGCAAGCTGATGGTGTACCTGCCGTGGCTCGCGATGATGGGCATCAGTGTTTTCGAGTACGCGTACGGTTCGGCGGAGGACGTCCTGTCGGACGCCCACGGCTGGACGCAGAGCAACACGTTCTGGATCCTCTCGGTGTGGACCTTCTTCCAGGCCGGGGTCTCGTTCCCGACCGGCTGGATGCGGGAGAAGGGCATCCTGTCGGCCCGCGCGGCGATGATGATCGGCTCGGTGCTGGCGCTGCTGGGCTTCCTGTCGATCTCCCACTTCGACAGTGTGTGGCTGGCCATCATCGGCTTCGGTGTGCTGGGCGGGGTCGGGTCCGGCTTCGTCTACTCCACCTGTATCAACATGGTGGGCAAGTGGTTCCCCGAGAAGCGCGGCGGCAAGACGGGGTTCGTCAACGGCGGCTTCGCCTACGGCGCCGTTCCGTTCATCTTCATCTTCAACTTCGCCTTCGACACCAGCAACTTCCACACGGTGCTCGACCTGATCGGGGTGTGGGTGCTGGTCGCGGTGGCGATCAGCGGCTGGTTCTTCAAGGACCCGCCGAAGAACTGGTGGCCGGACACCGTCGACCCGCTGAAGGCACGGGTCGGCAAGTCGGCGCGCAGCCTGATCAAGAACCCGCCGGCGATCAAGCAGTACCGGCCGATGGAGGCCATCAGGACCGGTCAACTGCCGCTGATATGGCTGTTGTTGGTGATCACTGCCGGTGTCTCCATCTTCGGCATCTCCTTCCAGGTGCCGTTCGCCAAGGAGGTCGGCTTCGGTCCGCTGGTGGCCGCCAACTCGGCCGGCATCCTGTCGGTGGTCAACGGGGTGGGACGCGGCGTCGTCGGCTGGCTCTCCGACCTGTGGGGCCGTAAGAACGCGCTGATCTTCGTCATCCTGGTGCTGGGGTTCTCCCAGTTCGGTGTGTTGTGGGCGGGCAACGCCAACAACGAGGTGATGTTCCTGGTGTTCGCGTTCTTCTCCGGATTCGGCGGTGGCGCGTTCTATCCGATGTTCGCCTCGATCACACCGGACTACTTCGGGGAGAACTACAACGCCACCAACTACGGCATCGCCTACAGCGGCAAGGTGATCAGCGGACTGTTCGGCGGCGGGCTCGGCTCCGAGGCGGTGGACGCCTGGGGCTACGACGGTGCCTATGTGATCGCCGGTGTGCTCTCGCTGGTCGCTGCCGGGCTGGCGCTGTTCCTGCGACATCCGGGGCTGCCGCGCGGCCGCAAGGGCGGGATCGAACCCAATCCCCAGCCGGTCAGCAGGGAGGCCGTCTGACCGGCGGCATCCTGCCCCACGGCGCGGGAAGGCGGCCCCCGGTACGGCTCATGACGAGCCGTACCGGGGGCCGCCCGGTGTGCGGGGTGGGTCAGCCCTTCTTCTTCTCGGTCAGCGCGTGCAGGTGGTCGGCCGACTTGCGGGCGAACGCGATGGAGTCGACCGGCTGGTCGTGCTCCACCTGCCAGTGGTGGTACGTGCGGCCCTTGTTGGTCTTGTTGACCTTCTGGATGAAGGTCTTGTAGTCGATGTCGCCGTCCCCGACGTCCGTCATGTCGTACCCGTCACGGGAGTCCGGGTCGTGCACGCCGTCCTTGACGTGGAACAGCGGGTAGCGGTGCGGCTGCTGCACCACGTAGTCGATCGGCTCGAACGGCCGGGGCTTGCCCTCCGGGGTGACACTGAAGCGGAACTGCCCGGTGTAGGCCCAGTAGATGTCCATCTCCAGGAAGACGAACTTCGGGTCGGTCTCCTCCAGCAGCACGTCGTAGAGGCGCACGTTCGGGTTGTCCGTCGCGAAGGCGAACTCGTCCCCGTGGTTGTGCTGGTAGAACTTCATCCCGCGGGCCCTGGCCGCTTCGCCGTAGGTGTTGAACTCCTCGGCCGCGCGCTTGTACGCGTCGACGGTGTTGCCGTAGCGCGCGGGGCTCGAAGCGGTGCCGATGTGTTCGAGACCCAGGGCCTCGGCGTCGTCGAGCACCTGCTCCAGCTTGGTCGCGAAGCTGTACCCGTCCGGGTTGCTGTCGGCGTAGTTGACATGGCTGCCGATGCCGTTGAGCCCGTAGCTCTTGGCGAGCCTGGCGAGCTGCTTCACGCTGATGTTGCCGATGCCCTGGGTGTAACCCGCGTACTCGATCTCGTCGTACCCGAAGCTCTCCAGCTCCTTGAAGACGGCGGCGAAACCGATCTCGGCGATCTTGTCGCGCAGCGAGTAGAGCTGGATGCCGAGGCGGTTCGGGGGCAGGACCGGCTGGGTCGCGCCGGCGCCCTTCCCCTGGGCCGCGCTCCCGACCGCTCCCGCGGTACCGGCCGAGAGGCCGAGCAGGGCCGCGGCGCCGGCTCCCGCCGTGACGCCGAGCATGTTGCGTCTGCTGAGGCGGTGGGAGAGCTCGGGGTCGACGGACTTCTTGCGGCTCATATGCGGAACTCCTTCGGTGTCAGTGCAGTCCTGCGAGGGTCAGCAGCAGGGACTTCACATCGGTGGCCGCGACACGGTCACCGACGGCGTGGGGGGCCGAGCACAGGATGAGCGGACCTTCTTCGTCGCTCGCCGGAAGGCGGCCGTGGCTGCCCCGGATGGGGGCGGGGTCGAGCGGTACGACGGCGAGGCGGTAGCGCATGCCCAGCTTCTTGCGGGCGATGGCCGTGGCCGCCTTGACCTTGACGTACGGGTCGAGGGGGTCCATGAACAGTTCGACGGGGTCGTAGCCCGGCTTGCGGTGGATCTCGACGAGCTGGGCGAAGTCGGGGGCCCGGTCGTCGTCGAGCCAGTAGTAGTACGTGAACCAGGCGTCCGGTTCGGCGACGGCCACCAGCTCGCCCGAGCGCGGGTGGTCGAGGCCGTAGCGCTTCTTGCCCTCGTCGTCGAGCAGTTCCTCGATCCCCGCGAGGTCCTTCAAGGCCTCGCGCGTGGCGTCCATGTCCTCCGGGCGCCGTACGTAGACGTGCGAGATCTGGTGGTCGGAGACGGCGAAGGCGCGGGAGGCCATCGGGTCGAGGTACTCCATACCGTCCTGGGTGTGCACCTCCAGCAGACCGGCCCTGCGCAGCGCCCGGTTGATGTCGACCGGGCGGGAGACCCGGGTGATGCCGTACTCGGACAGTGCGACGACGACCCGGCCCTCGGCCTTCGCGTCGTCCAGCAACGGCGCGAGCGCGGCGTCGAGTTCGGCGGCGGCCCGCAGCGAGCGCGGGTCGTCGGGCCCGAAGCGCTGGAGGTCGTAGTCGAGGTGCGGTACGTAGCACAGCGCCAGGTCGGGGGTGCGGGTGCGGATGATGTGCCGGGTCGCGTCGATGATCCACTGCGACGAGACGAGGTCGGCGCCGGGGCCCCAGAAGTGGAACAGCGGGAACGTGCCCAGTTCGGCTTCGAGTTCGTCGTGCAGCTCCGGCGGCCGGGTGTAGCAGTCGGGCTCCTTGCGGCCGTCGGCGTAGTACACCGGACGGGGCGTGACGGTGTAGTCGGTGTCTGCGCCCATCGCGTACCACCAGCACACGTTGGCGACGGTGTAGCCGGGGTGGGCGCGGCGGGCCGCGTCCCACAGCTTGTCGCCGGAGACCAGACCGTTGTGCTGGCGCCAGAGCAGCACGTCGCCGAGTTCGCGGAAGTACCAGCCGTTGCCGACGATGCCGTGCTCGGCGGGGAGGGTGCCGGTGAGGAAGGTCGACTGGGCGCTGCAGGTGACGGCGGGCAGCACCGTGGTCAGCGGGGCCTGTGAGCCGGCTCCGGCGAGCTTCTTCAAATGCGGCATGTGGTCGAGCAGTTGGGGGGTGAGTCCGACGACGTCCAGCACCAGCAGCGGGGTGGGCGAGGCCGGTGCGGTGGGCCCGGTGTCGGTCATGGCAGCTCCTTCAGGCCGAGGTCGACCAGCAGGTCGCGGGCCAGGGTGAGTTCGGCGGCGATGCCGTCGGCGAGCTGCCCGCGGCTGCGGGGGCGCAGTTCGGCCGGCAGCGCCTGCCAGGTGTAGGTCTCGACCTCAAGGTGGCGGGTGCGCGGTTCGGCGACGCCGACGAGGCGGGCGAGGGTGTCCTGGAGCACCGGCAGGGTCGAGGTGAGCGGTGGCGCGGGCGGTGCGTGCAGCGGGACGTGGAAGTGCGAGCGCCAGGGCGCGCCGTCCGGGAGTGTGCCGCCGCCCAGCGCCTCGTCCAGGTCGTCGGTGCCGCGCAGTCCCGCCGCCGTGCGGGTGCGGGTCTGGTGCAGGAAGCGGGGTTCGGCGAAGGCGCCGAGGGCTTCGCGCACCTCGGGCAGATGCGGGTCTTCGGCGTGCAGGGCGGCGGAGAGCTGCGCCTTGGGGATGACGATGTGCGCGGCTTCCAGTGCGGCGAGCGCGGTCGCCGGGTCCTCGAAGGAGGTGGCGAGGTGGCAGGTGTCGACGCAGATGCCGATCCGGTCGCTCGCGATGTCGGTGAGCGGGCCGATCGCGTCGCCCGTGGTCTCGACGGTGCAGCCGGGTTCGGGCTCCAGCGCGATCCTGATGGATTTGCCGGTCAGTTCCTCCAGCGCGTCGAGCCGTTCGGACAGGGTGCGCAGCGCGGTCCGCGCGGTGTCGGCGGCTGCCTCGTCGAAGGTGGTGCGCCAGGCGAGCGGCAGGGTGGAGACGGAGCCCTCGGTGACGTCGTCGGGCAGCAGGGCCGCCAGCAGCCGGGCCAGGTCGCTGGTGTGCGAGAGCCGTTCGGGATCGGCCCAGTCGGGCTTGTAGACCCGGTACTTGACCTCCTCGGCGCCGAATCCCTCGTAGGGGAATCCGTTGAGGGTGACGACTTCGAGGCCGCGCCGGTCCAGTTCGGCCCGCAGGCCGCGCAGTTGGGCCGGGTCGTTGATCAGGGCCTGGGCCGCGCCCTTGGCGAGCCACAGTCCGATGCCGAGCCGGTCGCGGCCGAGCCGCTTGCGTACCGGCTCGCAGTGGTCGCGCAGTTGGCCGAGCACGCCTTCCAGGTTCTCGGCGGGGTGCACGTTGGTGCAGTAGGAGAGATGGACGGTGGAGCCGTCGGGGTGGCGGAAGCGCATGGGCTCACTCCCCGCCGCGGAGAATGGAGTTGCCCTCGTGCAGGGCCTCCGGGGCGGGCACGTCCAGCTGGAGTCTGCCGCTGAGTCCGTAGAACGCGACGGGGTTGCGCCAAAGCACCTGGTCGACGTCGTCCTCGGTGAAGCCGGCGGCGAGCATCGCGTCGGCGACCTTGCGGGTCTTGAGCGGGTCGCTCTTGCCCCAGTCGGCAGCGGAGTTGACCAGGACCTTCTCCGTGCCGTGCGCCTTGAGCACGGCGACCATCCGGTCCTCGTCCATCTTGGTGTCGGGATAGATGGAGAAGCCGAGCCAGCTGCCGCTCTCGGCGGCGTCCTTGACGGTCGTCTCGTTGAGGTGGTCGAGCAGCACCCGGTCGGGGGCGAGGACGGACTCCCGGATCACGTCGACGGTGCGGCGCAGACCGGCGAGCTTGTCCCGGTGCGGGGTGTGCACGAGCGCCGGCAGCCCGTGGTCGGCAGCCAGCTGCAACTGCGCGGCGAGCGCCAGGTCTTCGGCCGGGGTCATCGAGTCGTAGCCCAGCTCGCCGACGGCGACGACGCCGTCCTTGACGAGATAGCGGGGCAGCTCCTCCAGGACGGGCAGACAGCGCGGGTCGTTGGCCTCTTTGGGGTTGAGACCGAGGGTGCAGTGGTGGGCGATGCCGTACTGCGCGGCGCGGAACGGCTCCCAGCCGAGCAGCGCGTCGAAGTAGTCGTAGAAGCTGGCGGGTGAGGTACGGGGCTGGCCGAGCCAGAAGGACGGCTCGACCAGGGCGCGGACACCGGAGGCGTACATCGCCTGGTAGTCGTCCGTGGTGCGGGAGGTCATGTGGATGTGGGGGTCGAAGATGCGCATCAGGACTCCAGTCCCGTCAGGGTCAGTACGCGGTGCAGGTCTGCCGGTACCTCCCGGCCGGCCGCTGTGCGCTCGGCGGCGAAGTCGCCCAGCATCCTGGCCAGTTCGGCGTCCCCTGCGGCCCGTTCGACGAGTCGGTCGACGGCGTCGACGGGGACTCCGGTGAACAGGCACTTGAGGATGGCGTGCCGCCAGCCGTGGGCGTCGAGGTGCGCCGCCGCGTACGGTCCGACGGCCGCTGCGACGAGCCGGGTGTCGTTGGTGCGCAGGGCGTCCTCGGTGAGCGGCAGCGCGTCGGGTCCTGGCACGCGGTAGGGCAGGGAGAGCAGGACGGCGCGCCGCTCGGCCGCGTTGCCCTGGTGGTAGAGCCTGTTCAGGGTGTCGACTCCCGCGCCGGCCCGCTGGAGCAGCAGGGTACGTACGTCGTCGGCGTTGTCCTGGCCGCAGTGCCGGCCGGCGGCGGCGAAGCGCAGCTCCCAGGGGGCGAAGGCAACGTTGTCGGGGGCGGCCTCCGCTTCGGTGAGCGCGCCGTCGAGCCAGGCGCGCGCGTCCGGGCCGAGCCGGGCGGCCAGCGTGTCGCGGGTGAGGGGCGGGGTCATGCCGGTACTCCCTTCGTGACGATGCCGCGCAGGAACTCCAGGGAGGTGCGGGCCATTTCGGGTCCCGCGTGGGAGTGCCGCGGCAGCTCCACGACGGTCAGCCCCTGGTAGTCGGCCTCCGCGAGCGCTTCGAGCAGCGGCGGGAAGTCCATCTCGCCGTCGCCGAACGGCAGATGCTCGTGCACACCGCGCCGCATGTCCTCGATCTGCACATGCCGCAGCCAGGGCGCGGCGGCGCGCACGCAGTCGGCGGGCGGCAGCGGCTCCAGGCACTGGCAGTGGCCCAGGTCGAGGGTGAGGCCGAGCAGTCCGGGATCGCCGAGTCTGCGCCGGAGTTCGTGGAACCCCGCGAGGTCGCCGACGAGATGCCCCGGCTCCGGCTCGACGGCGAGCGGGACCCCCGCCGCCTCGGCGGCCGCCAGCACCGGCGCCATGGTCTCTTCGAGACGTTCGAAGGCGGTGTCCGTGCCGGTGCCCGGCGGGGTGATCCCGCTGAAGCAGTGCACGGCGTGCGCGCCGAGGTCGGCCGCCACCCGCACGGCCGTGACCAGCAGCCCGACCCGGGCGGCGCGTCCCTCGGGGTCCGGGTCCAGCAGGGAGGGGCCGTGTTTGCGGCGCGGGTCGAGCACGTAGCGGGCGCCGGTCTCGACGGTGACGCCGAGCCCCAGTTCGCCGAGTCTGCGCCCGACCTGCCGGGTGCGGGCCGCGAGGTCGTCGGCGAGCGGGTCGAGGTGCATGTGGTCGAGGGTCAGCCCGACCCCTTCGTACCCGAGGTCGGCGAGCAGCCCGAGGGCGTCGTCGAGCCGCAGGTCGGTGAGTCCGTTGGTGCCGTATCCGAGGCGCAGGCTCATGTGACGCTCACCTTCCGGCCGAAGACGCGGGCGAGCGGTACGAGCCCCATGACGGCGAGGGCGCTGCCGAGGGCGCCGCCGCGCGCTGCGAGGGCGGCCTGGAGCGGGATCATGGCCCGGATGCCGCCGCCGACCGCGCGCTGGGTGAGCGGCGGTGACGGGTTGAGGACGGCGTGCGCGAGGGGCCTGGCCGCGGTCGCGACATAGGCGGCGCCCAGCGCGGGCGTCGTCCTGCCCGCCGGGGTCGGCGCCGGCCGGCGGGCCACCGTGGCACCGAGGGCCACGGTCGCGGCGAGCGCGGCGAGCGGCGCCGCCGCCGAGCCGCCCTGCGCCTCGTGCCGGGAGACGGTCGTGACGGCGACGGTGTGCGCGCCGAGCAGCGCCGCTGACGGCAGGCTCCGGGCGGCCGCGGATCCGCCGCCGCCCCGGGCCGCCGCCGTGGCGACGGCGCCGAGCACCAGGTCGAGTGAGCGGGCGGCGCCCATGGCGACGGGGCCCGCCACCGTGTGCTTCAGCCGCAGGTCGTACGCCCAGACCGTGGCGGCGAGCGCGGAGGACACCGCCAGTGAGGCGCGCCCCGCGCGGGCGGACAGCGCGAGGCCCGCCGCCGTCAGGGCCCCGGCCGCCGTCAGGGCGGCGGCCGGGGAGATACGGCCCGACGGGATGGGCCGGTGCGGACGCTCGATCGCGTCCTCCTCGCGGTCCGCCCAGTCGTTGAGCGCCATGCCCGCCTCGTACAGACACAGCGCGGCGCCGACCGAGAGCGCCGTGCCGCGGTTCGGCCGCAGGCCGGTCGCCGCCGCGCCGGCCAGGGCGTCGCCCGGGACGGTGAACAGGGCGGAGACCCGCAGCAGTTCGGCCCAGGCGCGCAGGCTCACCTGGTCTCCTTCAGCCGGTCGGCGAAGGCCAGCAGTATCTCGAACTGCTCGGAGAGACCGGCGGGGCCGGAGTCCGGGTCCTTGAAGTAGAAGCCCAGCTCGGGCAGGGGTCCGCTGAGGCCCAGCTCGTGGGCGCGGGCGACCAGCCGGGCCAGGTCGAGGACCAGCGGAGCGGCGAGCGCCGAGTCGCAGCCCTGCCAGATGGTCTGGAGGATCATCCGCGAGCCGAGGAAGCCGTCGAAGGCGATGTGGTCCCAGGCGGTCTTCCAGTCGCCGAGCGCGGGGACGTCGTCGATGTGCACCTCGCCCTCGGGGGCCGCGCCCAGGGTGTCGGCGAGCACCCGCTCCTTGCCGGCGTTCTTGGCGGCTGCCGCCGCCGGGTCGGCCAGCGCCGCCCCGTCCCCGCCGCCCAGCAGATTGGTGCCCGACCAGGCCCGTACCGTCAGGGCGCGCTGGACGAACATCGGGGCGAGCACGGCACGGAGCAGCGTCTGGCCTGTCTTGCCGTCGCGGCCGGCGTGGGGAAGCCCGCCTGCCGAAGCGGCGTCGGTGAGGGCGGCGGTGCGCAGCCCGGTGGACGGGGTGAAGTTGACGTAGCCGCAGCCGGCCCGGACGGCCGCCGCCGCGTACAGCGAACTGGCGGGCAGCCGTGGGTCGTCGGGGCCCGGCTGGGGTTCGGTGGACGAGACGTTGACGACGACGACCCGGGCGACGCCGGTGCGGCGCCGGAAGCCGGCGATGTCCTCGGCGAAGGCGGCGATCAGCTCGTCGTCGTCGCGGGTGTCGCCGGCCTGCGGACCGCCGGGGCGTATCTCCTCGTCGGCGGCGGCGAGTTCGGCCCCGACCGCGGCGGGCAGGCCGTGCGGCAGGACGCCGGCGGCGGTCAGCTCCTCGGCGCGCTTGGGCAGCGGGCAGCTGGCCGTGTCGTGTCCGCCGAAGACGAGGGTGGACAGGGCGGGGAGGCCGGCTGCCGCGAACGGCGGGGTCTCGGTGACCATGCCGGTCGGCGGGTGGAGCCCGGCGGTGACCGCCGCGCATCCCGCGACGGCGGTCGTGGCGACGGAGCCGCGCGCTCCGACGAACCAGACTCCGGTACGTGCTGCAGTCGATTCGGTGATGGTCACGGGCTGCCTCCCTGCCGTTGATGTGCCTGTCGTGCTGTGGTTGTTGGTGGGCGGCGGGCGGGGGGTACGGCGCCTCCCCGCCCGCCGCCGGCTAGCGGCTGCCCGTCCTGGATTTCCTAGGAGGGCAGTTCCCTGAGCTGGATGTTCCGGAAGGCGGCCTGGTCGTCGGCACCGTGGTTCTGGATGCCGAGGTAGCCGTCCTTCAGGCTCCGCGCAGGGTCGGTGTTGGTGAAGTCGTTGATCTTCACTCCGTTGAGGAAGACCTGCAGACGCTCACCCTGGACCTTGATCTCGTAGCTGTTCCACTGGCCGGGCGGCCGCAGCACCCGGTCTCTGGCCTTGATGTCGGCCGCCTTGAAGGTGTAGATCGAGCCGGTGGTGCGGTCCGGCGCGTCGGTCGCGTCGATCTGCACCTCGTACCCGTTGTCCACCGCCGACCAGGGGTCGTCGGACTCGGGGAAGCCCACGAACACACCGGAGTTGTCGTCCCCGTCGAGCTTCCAGTCGAGCTTCAGCGAGTAGGAGCCGAGCTGCTTGGGCTGGTACCAGAGCATGCCCAGGCCGCCCTCGCTGCGCAGTTCACCGTCGGCGATGTTGAACTTGCCGGGGCCCGCCTGCTTCCAGCCCTCCAGTGTCTGCCCGTTGAAGATGGTCCGGTAACCCGTCTTCGGCGCGCAGTCGGCCTTGACCTGTCCTGCCGCGTACCGCAGTCCGCCGAGCAGGTGCTGACGGAAGTCGGGGTCGGCGTAGGACTCCTTGGTGTGGCCGAGTCCGGTGTAGAAGGACCGGCCGCCCTCGTAGGACTGGCACCAGGCGATCGGGTGGTCGCCGCGCATCGTGCCGCCCTGGTACGTGGTTTCGTCGAGGGTGGCCAGCACGCGGACCTTGGAGCGCGGGTTGGTGCGGTAGTTGTACAGCTCGTCGGTGTGCGCCCAGGTGTCACCGAAGTGCGCGGTGGCCGGGTTGGTGTGGTCCTCGACGCGTACCGTGGCCGGCTGGATCTGCGGGTGGCCCTGGAAGTAGGCGCCGACCAGGCCGCCGTAGAACGGCCAGTCGTACTCGGTGTCGGCCGCCGCGTGGACGCCGAGATAGCCGCCGCCGGTGGAGATGAAGTTCTCGAAGGCGGCCTGCTGGGCCCCGTCGAGCACGTCGCCGGTGGTGGACATGAAGACCACCGCGTCGTAGCGGGCGAGGTTGTTGGTGGTGAACTGGGCCGCGGTCTCGGTGGTGTCGACCGTGATGTTGTTGTCCTTGCCCAGTTCCTTCAGGGCCGCGATGCCCTCGGGGATCGCGTCGTGCCGGAAGCCGCCGGTCTTGGAGAAGACCAGCACCCGCTTCTGGATCTTGCCGGGCGCCTGGTCGCTGATCTGGAAGTCGTCCAGGTCGTAGAGCGCGCCCGTGCCGCCCTTGAAGACGAGGAACAGTTCCGTGGACTTCTTCGGTACGGCCCGCAGCGGGACGTCGACGTCCTGGAAGGTGTCCCAGCTGCCGGTGACCGGGATGGGGGCCGAGCCGAGCAGGTTGCCGTCGGGCGATCCGGTGCGCACTTCGAGGAAGCCGCCGGCGCCGGCGGAGGAGATCCGCGCGGTCAGTGTCTTCGAGCCGGTCAGGTTGTACGGCGCGAACGAGATCCAGTCGTCGTTGTCGATGTCGCCGACCGTCTTGCCGCCGTTGGCGCTCGTCTTGGCCGGGGTGCTGATCCCGGACGAGTTCGTGAAGTGCTCGGCCTGCCGGTGACGGGGCTGGAGCTGCGCCTCGTCGTGGCTGGTGAGTGCCGCCTGGCCGCCGCCTCCGCCGTCGGTGTACTCGGCGTCGATCACACCGAAGATGTTGGCGTTGGGATCGTGGTCGGCGTCCGCGGGCGCCGTGATGGTGCCTTCGCAGCCGTTGGCCGAGGTGATCGGATGGCCGTGGTTGTCATGGCCGAGGATGTAGCGGACGGTGACCTTGGCGCAGTCGATCGCCGTGCCGTCCTCGGGGTCGGTGACGGTGACCTTGAAGGGGATCGCGTCGCCGAAGCTGAACAGCGCTCCGTCGGCCGGTAGTTGCAGGGTCACCTTGGGCGCGGTGTTGCCGACGACCACCCGTACGGACGCGGTGCCGGTGTGGCCTGCCGGGTCGGTCGCGGTGAGGGTCGCGGTGTAGGTGCCGTTCTTCTTGTACGGGTGGGCCGGGTTCGGCTCGGTCGAGGTGGTTCCGTCGCCGAAGTCCCACGCGTAGGTCAGCTCGTCGCCGTCCGGGTCCTGGGTACCGGCGGAGGAGAAGTTGACCCGCAGGGTCGCGGTGCCCGAGGTCTTGTTGGCCGAGGCGACCGCGACAGGGGAACGTCCGCCGGTGATGTTCTCGATGCGGTAGACGGCGGAGTTGTCGTCGCCGCCGAACCAGGAGAGCCCGTAGTCGAGTACGTAGAGCGCGCCGTCGGGGCCGAACTCCATGTCCATGACCTGGGTACCGGTCCACGGGAAGTCGTTGATCTTGGAGACCGTACCGTCGGCGCCCTGCTCGATCCGCTTGATCCACTGCCGGCCGAACTCACCGGCGAAGAAGTCGCCGTCGTACTCCTCGGGGAACTTCACCGCGGAGTCGGATTCGGCGTCGTAGCGGTAGACGGGTCCGCCCATCGGGGACTCGGAGCCGCTGCCGAACTCCGGGACGCTGCCGCCGTCGTAGGGGATCCAGGCCGCCTGGGCCGGCGGCAGGTCGGTGAGACCCGTGTTGTGCGGCGAGGTGTTCTTCGGCGCTGCGCAGTCGAAGGCGGCGCCCGACGTCCCGGTCGCGAAGTCGTAGTCCAGATACGGGTCGTTGTTGCCCGTGCAGTACGGCCAGCCGAAGTTGCCCGCCTCGGTGATCCGGGCGAACTCGACCTGGCCGCCGGGACCGCGGGTCGGCGAGGCCGCCCCCGCGTCGGGGCCGTAGTCGCCCACGTAGACGACGCCGGTCTTCTTGTCGACCGACAGCCGGAACGGGTTGCGGAAGCCCATCGCGTAGATCTCGGGGCGGGTCTTGTCCGTGCCGGGAGCGAAGAGGTTGCCCTCGGGGATCGTGTACGAGCCGTCGTCGGCGACCTTGACGCGCAGCACCTTGCCGCGCAGGTCGTTGGAGTTTCCGGCGCTCCGCCGCGCGTCGAACGCCGGGTTGCGGTCCGGGCGTTCGTCGATGGGCGTGTAGCCGTCGGAGGCGAAGGGGTTGGTGTCGTCGCCGGTCGACAGGTACAGGTTTCCTTCGCCGTCGAACGCGATGTCGCCGCCGACGTGGCAGCAGGTTCCGCGTGACGTCGCGACGTCGAGGACCTTCTTCTCGCTCGCCTTGTCGAGGGTGCCGTCCGCGTTCAGTGTGAAGCGCGAGAGGCGGTTGTACCCGTCGAAGGGTGCGAAGTCGGCGGCGGTGCCGTTCTCGGGGGCGTCGCCGTCGGGGGTGTTCAGCTTGGGCGCGTAGTACAGGTAGATCGCGCGGTTCTGCGCGAAGCCGGGGTCGACGCCGACGCCCTGCAGACCTTCCTCGTCGTGGCTGTAGACCTCCAGCGTGCCGGCGACCTTGGTGGTGCCCGCCGCGTCGGTGATCCGCAGTGTGCCGTCACGCGAGGTGTGCAGCACCTGCCGGTCCGGCAGGACCGCGAGCGACATCGGCTCGCCCACCTCGTCGGCGCCCTTCGCGAGGGTCACCTGCTGGAAGCTGGGGTCGGCGGCCGGCTCTTCCTCGTGGCGGGTGGTCGGGTCCGCCGCGACGGCGGGGACGGCGCTGAGGCTGCCGACGGCGAGCAGCGCGCCGGTGAGCAGTGCGAGGAGTGGTCTGGCTCTGAGACGTTTTCTGTGCACGAAAGTCCTCCAGAAGTGGGCTGTTCGTACCTGCGGGTCACCGAGGAGCGCGAGGCGCTCTCTTGGCACCGGCGTGCGCCGTCACACCGGGGACCATCTGTGTACCGGGGACCATCTGTGTCCTGTACACCTCAGGGACGGTAGCCGGGTTCGTCCGGGACGGAAAGACCTTGCGCAGAGGTGAAGTTGCACTTTTTCCCGCATCAGGACAAAGAGAGTCGCGGGCATGCCGGACCGCCCGGCGGCGGTGTGCACCACCGGGCTGTCCGTGCGGGCGCGGCCGGGGAGGCCCGGCCCGGGCCTGCCTGTTCCTACTCGCCGCCGCCGAAGGCGGCGTCGAAGGACGCGGTGGGCGGGTCGAAGTCGAAGCGCTTCAGGTCCCTGAGCGCCTCGGGTGCCCCGGCCAGCCGGTCCATGCCCGCGTCCTCCCACTCGACGGAGACGGGGCCCTCGTAGCCGATCGACCGCAGCATCCGGAAGACGTCCTCCCACGGCACGTCCCCGTGCCCGGCGGAGACGAAGTCCCAGCCGCGCCTGGGATCGCCCCAGGGCAGGTGCGAGCCGAGCCGGCCGTTGCGGCCGTCGAGCCGCTTACGGGCCTCCTTGCAGTCCACGTGGTAGATCCGGTCCCGGAAGTCGTAGAGGAAGTTGACCGGGTCCAGGTCCTGCCACACGAAGTGGCTCGGGTCGAAGTTCAGCCCGAACGCGGGCCGGTGGTCGACCGCTTCGAGCGCCTGCTTGGTGGTCCAGTAGTCGTACGCGATCTCGCTCGGGTGCACCTCGTGGGCGAAGCGCACCCCCTCGGCGTCGAAGACGTCCAGGATCGGGTTCCAGCGCTCGGCGAAGTCCTCGTAACCCCGCTCGATCATCCCGGCCGGCACCGGCGGGAACATCGCCACCAGATGCCAGATGGAGGATCCGGTGAAGCCGATGACCGTGTTGACGCCGAAGGCCGCCGCGGCCCGCGCGGTGTCCTTGATCTCGGCGGCGGCGCGCTGCCTGACGCCCTCGGGCTCCCCGTCGCCCCAGATACGGCCGGGCAGGATGCCCTGGTGGCGCTCGTCGATGATGCTGTCGCAGACCGCCTGGCCCACCAGGTGGTTGGAGATCGCCCAGCACTTGAGCCCGTACTTGTCGAGCAGTTGGTGGCGGCTGTCCAGGTATCCCGGGTCGGCCAGGGCCTTGTCGACCTCGAAGTGGTCACCCCAGGTGGCGAGTTCCAGGCCGTCGTAACCGAAGTCACGGGCGAGCCTGCAGACCTCTTCCAGGGGCAGATCGGCCCACTGGCCGGTGAACAGTGTGAACGGACGTGGCATTCGGACCTCCTAGGCGGGTGTCCCCGGCGGGGGCGGCACGGGTGTGTAGACGGCGTTCTTCGCCGCGCTCTCCTCGACGGCTGCGAGCACCCGCTGGACCTGCAGTCCGTCGGCGAACGACGGCACGGGGTCGGTTCCGGCGGCGATGGCCTCGACCAGATCGCGGGCCTGGTGGATGAAGGTGTGCTCGTAGCCGAGGGCGTGGCCCGGCGGCCACCACGCCTCCAGGTACGGGTGTTCCGGCTCGGTGACCAGGATCCGGCGGAAGCCGGACGAGGGCGCCGGTTCGGTGTGGTCGTGGAACTGCAGCTCGTTCAGCCGCTCCAGGTCGAAGGCGAGCGAACCGCGCTCGCCGTTGATCTCCAGCTTCAGCGCGTTCTTGCGGCCCGAGGCGAACCGGGTCGCCTCGAACGAGGCCAGCGCGCCCGAGGCGAGCCGGCCGGTGAACACGGCGGCGTCGTCCACGGTCACCGGACCGTGCTCGGCACCGCCCGACGCCGAGAGACCTGCCGAGGCCCCCGCCAGCACCGGACGCTCCTTGACGAAGGTCTCCGACAGCGCGGAGACCCCCGCCAGCGGCTCGCCCGTCAGGAACTGGGCGAGGTCGATGATGTGCGCCCCCAGGTCACCGAGCGCCCCGGACCCGGCGTGCTCCTGCTGGAGCCGCCAGGTGAGCGGGAACTCCGGGTCGACCAGCCAGTCCTGGAGATAGGTGACACGCAGATGCCGCAGTGTGCCCAGCCTGCCCTCGGCGATGAGCCGACGGGCGTACGCGACAGCCGGCACCCGGCGGTAGTTGAACCCCACCATCGCCAGCTGTCCGCGCGACCTGGCCGCCTCGGCGGCCCTGACCATCTCCTCCGCCTCGGCGACCGAGTTGGCGAGCGGCTTCTCGCACAACACGTGCTTGCCCGCCTCCAGCGCGGCGATGGCGATCTCCGCGTGGCTGTCCCCCGGTGTGCAGATGTCGACCAACTGCACATCGTCCCGGGCGATGAGGTCCCGCCAGTTCGTCTCGGCGGCGGCCCAGCCGTGTTTGGCCGCCGCCGCGCGCACGGAGTCGGCGTCACGTCCGCAGATCGCGGCGAGCGCCGGCCGCATCGGCAGGTCGAAGACGTGTCCTGCGGTGCGCCACCCCTGTGAGTGGGCGGCGCCCATGAACGCGTATCCGACCATGCCGACACCGAGTGTCGGCGGCGCACCGGCCTCTTTCTCCGACGCTTCCCTGGGGGTCATACGGGACACTCCTCGTCTCTCATTCAGTGGGGGACGGACGCACCAGGGCCGGTCAGCTGAAGCCCGACGGCAGGTACTGATCGATGTTCGTCTTGTCTACCACGGCGGAGAAGACGGTGATCTGGGTGGGTATCTCCGTTTCCGAGATCCCGCTGATGCCCTTGGACTGGGCGAGCGCGCGCGCCAGGTCGATGGCGGAGGCGGCCATCGTGGGCGGGTAGAGGACGGTCGCCTTCAGCACACTGTTGTCCGCCTTGATGGCGTCCATCGCCGACTTGGCGCCCGCGCCGCCGACCATCAGGAAGCCGTCACGGCCGGCCTGGTCGATGGCGCGCAGGGCGCCCACGCCCTGGTCGTCGTCGTGGTTCCAGATGGCGTCGAAGCTGGGCTGGGCCTGGAGCAGCTGCGCCATCTTGGCCTGGCCCGACTCGACGGTGAACTCGGCGGCCTGCCGGGCGACCTTCTTGATGTTGGGGAAGTTCTTCAGGGCGTCGTCGAAGCCCTTGGTGCGCTGGGTGGTCAGTTCGAGACCGTCGATGCCGGCCAGTTCGATGACCTTGGCGTTGGCCTTGCCCTTGAGCTTCTCGCCGATGTAGTTGCCGGCGTTGAGGCCCATGCCGTAGTTGTCGCCGCCGATCCAGCAGCGGTACGCCTGCGGGGTGGCGAAGATCCGGTCCAGGTTGATGACCGGGATACCGGCCCGCATGGCCTTGAGGCCGGCTTGGGTGAGGGCCTTGCCGTCGCCCGGCAGGACCACCAGTACGTCGACCTTCTTGTTGATCAGTGTGTCGACCTGGCCGATCTGGGCAGCCGTGTCGTTGGAGCCCTCGGTGGCCTCCAGTGTCACGTCGGAGTACGTGGCGGCGCGTGCCTTGGCCTGCTCGTTGATGGCGTTGAGCCAGCCGTGGTCGGCCTGCGGTCCCGCGAAGCCGATGGTGACGTGCTTGCCCGGCTTGTCGGTCGTGGCCGGCTTGGTGTCGGCCGCCGCTTCCTTCTTGTCGGGCTCGTTGCTGGTGCAGGCGGTGAGGAAGGCACCCGCCGAGACGGCGGCGGTGCCGAAGAGCAGTCCTCTGCGGCTGGTTTCTGGCATGGCGGTTGAACCCTTCGGATAGGGCGTTCTTCGGACCGGGCTGTGGGGCTTGGCGGGTGCCGTCGTCACCACACCTGGCAGGTGCCATGAAGACGACAGGACGGCTGCGGGAGCGGGAGCGAGGTCAGCCCTCGCCACCCCGCGCTGTGCGCCGCTGGACCAGGACCGCGGCGACGATGATGACGCCCTTGGCGATCTGCTGGACGTCGCTCTGCAGGTTGTTGAGGGCGAAGATGTTGGTGATCGTGGTGAACACCAGGACACCGAGTACGGAGCCGACGATGGTGCCGCGGCCGCCGCTGAGCAGGGTGCCACCGATGATCGCGGCGGCGATGGCGTCGAGTTCGTAGAGGTTTCCGTTGGTGTTCTGACCCGAACCGGCCAGCACCACCAGCAGGAAGGCGGCGATGCCGCAGCAGAGGCCGGAGAGCAGGTACAGGTACAGCCGCTGCCTGCGGACGTCGATGCCGGCGAGCCGCGCGGCCTCCGGGTTGCCGCCGACCGCCACCGTGCGCCGGCCGAAGGTGGTGCGGTTGAGCACCAGCCAGCCGACGACCGTCACGGCGGCGAACACGATCACGAGCGGCGGTATGCCGAGAACGTAGGAGTCCCGGCCGCCGAGGTCGAGCACCGACTGGACGGTGACGATCTGGGTCTTGCCGTCGGTGAGTTGGAGAGCGAGACCACGGGCGGACGCCAGCATCGCGAGGGTCGCGATGAAGGGCACCATCCCGCCGTACGCGATCAGCACACCGTTGACCAGGCCGCAGGCGAGACCCACCACCATGGCGGTGAACAGGATGCCCCAGAAGCCGAACTCCTGGGTGGCGACCGTCGTCGCCCACACCGACGCCAGCGCCACGATCGCCCCGACGGACAGGTCGATCCCGCCGCTGGTGATGACGAAGGTCGCGCCGACCGTGACCACACCGATGACCGAGGCCTGGGTGAGCACGAGTTGGAGGTTGTTGACGTCGAGGAACTGCTCGGGCTTGGTGATGCCCCCGACGATGATCAGTGCGACCAGCACACCGAGCAGCGAGAGGTTACGGACGTCGAGCCGCAGCCCGAGACCGGGCTTGCCGCCCTTCTGCGGACCTGACTTGGCGGTGCTGACAGCGGACGTCGGCTGCTCGGGTGCGGCCGCGGCGTCCGGCCCGCCCTGCTGCGCCTCAGAGGCAGGCTGCTTCATGGCGTCGGGCTCCCTTCCATCACAAGGTCGAGTACACGGTGTTCGTCGAGCTCCTCGGCCGGCGCCCGGTGGACGACCTGGCCTTCACGGAGCACCAGCACCCGGTCGGCGAGGCCCAGGACTTCGGGGACCTCGCTGGAGACGAGCAGTACGGCGAGGCCGTCGTCGGCCAGCCGGCGGATCACGGAGTAGAGCTCGGCGCGCGCGCCGACGTCCACACCGCGGGTGGGTTCGTCGAGGAGCAGGACCCGGCAGCCGCGCAGCAGCCAGCGGGCGAGTACCGCCTTCTGCTGGTTGCCGCCGGAGAGGGTACGGATCCGGGCGTCCGGGTTGTCGGGGCGCAGGGACAGTTCCCTGGTGGCCGCCTGGGCCGCCGAGCGCTCGGCCGACCGGTCGAGCCAGCCGGCCCGCGAGAAGCGGGAGAGGGTCGAGACCGACACGTTGCGGGTGACGGATTCGAGCATCAGCAGGCCCTGGGCCTTGCGTTCCTCGGGCGCGAGCCCGATGCCGGCCCGTACGGCTGCGCGCACACTGCCGGGGCGCAGTGGTTTGCCCGCGACGAAGACCTGACCGGTGCTCGGCTTGCGGGCACCGTAGATGGTCTCCAGGATCTCGGAGCGCCCGGAGCCGACGAGTCCGGCGAGGCCGACGATCTCGCCGGGCCGCAGTTCGAGGTCGACGGGGGCGAACTCGCCCTCCCTGGACAGGCCTTCGACCCGCAGGACGGGCTCGGTCGTCGCGGCCGGGGGCGCCGCCTGGTGCTCGGGGAAGACGTACTCGACGTTCCGTCCGGTCATCAGGGCGACGATCTCGCGGGTCGGGGTCTCCTTGGCCGGCAGCCCCACGGCGACGGTCTTGCCGTCCTTGAGCACGGTGACCCGGTCGCCGATGCGGCGGATCTCCTCCAGCCGGTGGGAGATGTAGACGACGGCGACCCCGTCGGCGATCAAAGTGGCCACGATCCGGAACAGGTTGTCGACTTCGTCCGGGTCGAGGGCCGCTGACGGTTCGTCCATGACGATGAGGCGTACGTCGTGGGAGAGCGCGCGTGCCATGGAGACGATCTGCTGCTGGGCCGCGGAGAGCGAGCCCACGGTGCGGTGGGCCTGGATCTCCGGGTGGCCGAGCCGCTTCAGCAGCGCCTCGGCGTTCTTCCTGGCCTCCCGGCCCCTGACGACGAACCCGGCGCTGGTGGGTTCATGGCCGAGGAAGATGTTCTCGGCGACCGAAAGCCCTTCCACCAGGTCGAGTTCCTGGTAGATGGTGGCGATGCCGAGCCGCATGGCGGCGATGGGTGACTTGAGCGCGACCGCTTCGCCGCGCCAGGTGATCACACCGTCGTTGGGCTGGTGGGCACCGGCCAGCACCTTGATGAGTGTGGACTTGCCTGCGCCGTTCTGGCCCAGCAGACAGTGCACCTCGCCGGCCCTGACCTCCAGGTCCACACCGTCGAGGGCGCGAACTCCGGGGAAGGACTTGGTGATGCCGGACATGGTGAGCAGTACGGATTCGGGTGGTGCTGGTGCCATGGCGTATCCCCTCGGCGGAACCGGCCGCCCCGCGGGCAGGGCAGGTCAAGGGCAGGGTGGAGCACGGTGCGGCTCTTGCGTGTGTGCGGCTCTTGCGTGTGCGGTGCTGGTGCTGTGCCGTGGTGCCGTTGCGTGCCGTGGTGCTGGGCCGTGGTGCTGTGCCGTGTTGTGCGGTGTTGTTCTCTGTTGTGCGGTGTTGCTTTGTTGTGCGGTGCGGTGTGCTTACGGTGATGCGCGCCGGCGTCAGGCCGGCGAGAACAGGTGGTCGCTGATGAGCCGGGCCGCGCCGGTGACACCGGCGACGGGGCCCAACTCCCCCAGGACGATGGGGAGGTTGCCGGTGGCCAGCGGCAGGGACTGCCGGTAGACCTGGGTACGGACCGAGGCCAGCAGGGTGTGGCCGAGGCCGGTCACACCGCCGCCGATCACCACGAGTCCGGGGTTGAAGAAGCTGACGAGCCCGGCGATGACCTGGCCGACCCGGTTGCCGCCGTCGCGGATGAGATCGAGTGCGGCGGTGTCGCCGGCCGCTGCGGCCGCCGCGACATCGACGGCCGTCAGTGTGCCGCCGGCGGCGAGCCGGGCGGCGAGTTCGGGTGAGCGGCCGTCGCGGGCCGCGTCGTCGGCGTCGCGGGCGAGCGCGGCGCCGCTGAAGTGGGCTTCCAGGCAGCCCCTGTTGCCGCACGCGCAGGCACGTCCGTCGGGCTCGACCTGGATATGACCGATGTCGCCCGCGCTGCCCGTCGTACCGCGGTAGACCTCGCCGCCGACGACGATGCCGCAGCCGATACCGGTACCGATCTTGACGCAGAGGAAGTCACCGACGGAGCGTGCGACGCCCGCGTGCTGCTCCCCCATCGCCATCAGGTTCACGTCGTTGTCGACCATGACGGGGCAGCCCAGTTCCTGGCTGAGCGCCTCACGGACCGGGAAGCCGTCCCAGCCGGGCATGATCGGCGGTGCTACGGGCACACCCTCGGGGAAGCGGACAGGACCGGGGACCCCGATGCCGGCGCCGTCGAACTCGTCGGCGAGACCGGACACCTTGAGCTTGCCGGCCATCGTGAGCACCTGCTCGAAGACGGCGACCGGGCCCTCGCGGACGTCCATCGGGTGGTTGAGATGCCCGAGCACCTCCAGCTCCGCGTTGGTGACGGCCACGTCGATCGAGGTGGCGCCGATGTCCACGCCGAGGAAGCGCAGGGCGGGCGCCAGCCGGATGTTGTGGGAGCGGCGTCCGCCGCGCGATGCGGCGAGTCCGTCGGCGACGACGAGTCCGGTCTCCAGCAGCCGGTCGACCTCGACGGCCAGCTTGGACCGCGAGAGGTCGACCTGATCACCGAGCTGGGCACGGGAGTTGGGGCCACCGTCACGCAACAGCCTGAGCAGTCGCGCCTGGTGCGCGTTCGCGGGTCGTGCGGTCATTCGTCTCACGCGCCCCTCCCCGCCTTGTCGGCTACGTGCCTTGTCGGCTCTGTTTCTTGTGCTTTCGAGGGGAACGTAGCAGCGCTTGCCCGCAGGGGGAAGAAGTTGCGCGTGAATCCGTCATAACTTTCTCCACACCGAAGACAAAGCGATGGCGAGATTGGACCGGAGACTGGCGCGAAGACGGGTCGACGGCGCAGTATGGGGCGCGATCCGACCTCAAATGACGGCTGGATCAGGCCTGTTCACGGTCGTGGTAGGTGGTACGGGTGTGCTCGGTGTGCGCCCGCATGACTTCCGTGGCGCGCCGCTCGTCCCGGTCGGCGATGGCGGCGATCAGCGCGCGGTGCTCGATCCAGGACTGCTTGCCGCGCTGCCGGGCGACCGGCGTGTAGTACCAGCGGACCCGCCGGTCCACCTGCGCCGCCAGCTCGGCCAGGACGACATTGCCGGCCAGCTCCATCACCTTGGCGTGGAAGGCCGCGTTGGTGGCGACCGTCAGATCCACGTCGTCGTCGGCGACCGACTGCTCGCCCCTGGCGCACAGCTCCTCCAGGGCCGCGATCCCCGCCGTGCCGGAATTGGCGGCGGCGAGCCGGGCCGCCTCCGCTTCGAGGAGGGTGCGCACGGACAGCAGCTGGTCCGCCTCGTCCTCGGTCGGCTCGTGCACGAACGCGCCCTGGGCCGGGCGCAGATCGATCCACCCCTCGGTGTTCAGCCGCTGCAGGGCCTCCCGTACCGGCTGCCTGGACACGCCCAGGTGGCCCGCGAGTTCACTCTCGACCAGATGCTGCCCCGGGCGCAGCGCGCGCGTCGTGATCAGCTCCAGCAGCGCCTCGTAGACCCGCTCACGCAGCGGACCCTGTCGTTCGAGCCTGGGCACGGCCCCCTGCGGCAGTCCTGGCGACAACATTGCGCTCCCCCTTCTGGCGTGCGGTGACGACGACCGTGCCGATCGGTGAACGCCTCGGCACATTGGTTATCGTCTACAGTCTACCGAAGGGCACCGCGTTCATGGACATCGGATGACCTGGCCCGCGTAAGAGAGATTTCCGCCAAAGCCGAACAGCAGCGCGGGCGCTCCGGAGGCGACTTCACCGCGGTCGACCAGTTTGGACAGCGCCATCGGGATCGACGCGGCCGAGGTGTTGCCCGAGTCGACCACGTCACGGGCGACCACCGCGTTGACGGCCCCGATCTTGCGCGCGAGGGGCTCGATGATCCGCAGGTTCGCCTGGTGCAGTACGACGGCGCCGAGCTCCTCCAGCCCGACACCCGCCCGCAGACAGACCTCGCGCGCGAGCGGCGGGAGTTGGGTGATGGCCCAGCGGTAGACGGCCTGGCCCTCCTGGGCGAAGACCGGCGGGCTGCCCTCGATACGTACCGCGTGGCCCATCTCGGGCACGGAGCCCCACAGCACGGGACCGATCCCCGGCTCCTCGCCGGGCCCGGTCGCCTCGACGACGGCGGCGCCCGCCCCGTCCCCCACCAGTACGCAGGTGGAGCGGTCGGTCCAGTCGGTGACGCCGGCCATCTTGTCGGCGCCGATGACCAGGACCCGGGAGGCGGCCCCGGCCCGTACGGTGTGGTCGGCGGTGGCGAGCGCGTGGGTGAAACCCGCGCAGACCACGTTGAGGTCCATCACGGCCGGTGAGCCCATGGACAGCCGGGCGGCGACCCGGGCCGCCGTGTTCGGCGAGCGGTCGATCGCCGTGGACGTGGCGACCAGGACCATGTCGATGTCGGCGGGGACGAGACCGGCCGCGGCCAGCGCCTTCGCCCCGGCGTGCGCGGCCAGCTCGTCCACCGGTTCGTCGGGGCCCGCGACATGCCGGGTCTTGATCCCGACCCGGCTGCTGATCCACTCGTCACTGGTGTCGACCAACGCCGCGAGGTCGTCGTTGGTGAGCACCTTGGCGGGCTGGTAATGGCCGAGCGCGGTGATACGAGTGCCGGTCATACCGGGGACCCCCTCTGCTTCGACGTCAGGCGTCCTCCAGTCTCGTCAGCGACCGGCCGGTACGAAGACAGGTGAACCAACAGGATTCGCCCGCGCCGCTTGGAGAGTCCGCATCATCCGGTGAACAGCTGTCGGGCCTTGAGGACAAGCTCGTACACACCGTACGCCAACGGAATCCCCACCCAGAGCCAGGCGAAGACGATCAGCCCGGTGCGCCGGGACTCAGGTGCCGTGCTGCTCGGTGACGGCGTGGTCATCGGCTGCCTCCCTCGGGGCCGGGATGTGGTGGTGACGCGGGTCGACGGGCCTGATCAGCTCGTTCGCGACGAAGCCGACGGCCAGCAGACAGATCATGATGACGAACGACACCCCGTAGAGCGAGGGGCCGCTCTTGCCGGCGTCCGCCTGGCTGTCGGCGACCCGGTTGACGATCAGCGGGCCGAGGACGCCGGCGACGGACCACGCGGTCAGCAGCCGGCCGTGGATCGCGCCGACCTGGTACGTGCCGAACAGGTCCTTGAGATAGGCGGGCAGCGTGGCGAAGCCGCCGCCGTAGAACGACAGGATGACCATCGCACAGATCACGAACAGCGGTTTGGCGGAGTCACCGGTCAGGAAGATCAGCACGTACATGACGATTCCGACGAGCAGGTAGAACCGGTAGATGTTCTTGCGGCCGATCACGTCCGAGAGGGACGACCAGCCGATCCGGCCCGCCATGTTGGCCGCGGAGAGCAGCGCGACGAAGCCGGCGGCCGCCGAGACCGAGACCGGGGCCGAGGTGTCGGAGAAGAAGTCGGTGATCATCGGCGCCGCGCGCTCCAGCACCCCGATGCCCGCGGTCACGTTCATGCACAGCACGACCCACAGACACCAGAACTGCGGGGTGCGCAGGGCGGATCCGGCCGACACCTGGACGCCGGAGACCGCCTCGGCCGCCACGACGGGTGCCCCGGCCCTGCCGGGCCGCTCGCCCGGCCGCGGCACCCGGATCAGCAGCACGCCGAGCGACATGAACACGGCGTAGACCAGGCCGTGCACCAGGAAGGCGAGCGCGATGCCCCCGCTGTCGCTGCCGAACGACTTCAGCATCTGCGCCGACCACGGCGAGGCGATCAGCGCGCCGCCGCCGAAGCCCATGATGGCGATGCCGGTCGCCATCCCCGGCCGGTCGGGGAACCACTTGATCAGCGTGGAGACGGGCGAGATGTAGCCGATGCCCAGACCGATGCCGCCGACGAACCCGTAGCCGAAGACGATCAGCCAGTACTGCTCGGTCGCCGCGCCGAGCGCGGCGAGCAGGAAGCCGGAGGAGAAGCAGGACAGCGCGACGGTCATCGCCCAGCGCGGACCGTTGCGTTCGACGAGGGTGCCGCCGAAGGCGGCCGACAGGCCGAGCATCACGATGCCGAGCTGGAAGGGGAGGGCGCTGGCCGTCCCCGACAGGTCGAGCGCGGATTCCAGTGGGGGCTTGAAGACGCTCCAGGCGTAGGCCTGGCCGATCGACAGATGGACCGCGAGCGCGGCGGGCGGCACCAGCCAGCGGCTCCAGCCTGCCGGCGCGATGGGTGGGGTCATGCTCGCGAACTCTAGGAACCTGTCGGCCGGTTGGGAAGATCCTTCACCGAATCTGTCGACAGTATGCGGTGACAGAAGCCTTGTCGACCGGAACTCCATACTGTAGACAATATATCGTCGACACTGACAGGGAGCATGCTTCCGCTCCCCCGGCCCTCTCGGTCTCCCTCAAAACCGAACGGAGAGCCTCACGGTGAAAGTCGCAGTTGTCGGCGCCGGAGCGATCGGCGCCTATGTCGGAGCCGCGCTCGACCGAGCCGGCGCCGACGTCCATCTCATCGCCCGTGGACCGCATCTCGCGGCCATGCGGCAGCACGGAGTCCGGGTGTACAGCCCGCGCGGCGATTTCACCGCGCGGGTGCACGCCACCGACCGACCGGACGAGATCGGCCCGGTCGACTATGTGTTCCTGGGGCTCAAGGCCAACTCCTACGCGGCGTGCGGTCCGCTGGTGACGCCCCTGCTCAAGGACACCACGGCGGTCGTCGCCGCCCAGAACGGCATCCCCTGGTGGTACTTCCACGGCCTGGGCGGCCCGTACGACGGCAGACGGATCGAGAGCGTCGACCCCGGCGGCTCGGTCAGTGCGGTGCTGCCGCCCGAGCGAGCCGTCGGATGTGTCGTCTACGCGGCGACGGAACTGGCGGGACCCGGCATCGTCCGGCATCTGGAAGGGACCCGCTTCTCGATCGGCGAACCCGACCGCTCGATGTCGCGGCGGTGCCTCGACCTCAGCGCGGCCATGCGGAGCGGCGGGCTCAAATGTCCCGTCGAGACCGAGCTGCGCGACGACATCTGGATCAAGCTGCTCGGCAACATCTCGTTCAACCCGATCAGCGCCCTCACCCGCGCCACCATGCGGGAGATGTGTCAGCACCGCAGCACACGCGAGGTCATCGAGCTGATGATGGCGGAGACCCTGCGCGTCGCCGAGGCGCTGGGCTGCCGCCCCGACATCTCCGTCGAGCGGCGCATCGCAGGCGCCGAACGCGTCGGGGACCACCGGACGTCCACCCTCCAGGACCTGGAGAAGGGCAAACCGCTGGAACTCGACGTGCTGCTCGCCGCCGTCGTCGAACTCGCCGACGTCACCGGCGTACCGGTACCGACGCTCCGTACGGTCGGCGCCATCTCCGATCTGCTGGCTCGCGGCGCCGCCGCCTGATCTCCCCGTCCGCCCGCGCCGGCGGCCACGACAAATAACGGTCCACGGGGTTCCCCTGGGCCATCGCAGACAGAATACTGTATGCGATGAGTCGTGGCCGCCGGCCAATGGCATCGTGGAGCGCGAGGGCCGGCACCGGCTCCACAGGCACAGCGGTACTGGACGGGTAGGACGGATCACATGGGACGGGTCACCGAGCGCCGGCGCACCATCCGGATCAGGGACGGGCAGATCACCACCCGCCCCGACACACTGGTGGCCGAGGAGCCGCTGGAGATCCGGCTGAACGGCAAACCGCTCGCCATCACGATGCGCACCCCGGGCGACGACTTCGCGCTCGCGGCCGGGTTCCTGGTCAGCGAAGGCGTGCTGGCCGCCGCCTCCGACGTGCAGTCGATCGTGTACTGCGCCGGGGCCAAGGACGACGGCACCAACACGTACAACATCGTCGACGTACGCCTCGCGCCCGGTGTCCCGATGCCCGACATCAGCCTGGAGCGCAACGTCTACACGACCTCGTCGTGCGGACTGTGCGGCAAGGCGAGCCTGGACGCCGTACGCACCACGGCCCGCTTCCCGATCTCCGACACTCCCCCGGTCCTGGTCGAGCCCGCGCTGCTGTCCGGCCTCCCCGACCGGTTGCGGGCGGCGCAGCAGGTCTTCGACAGGACCGGGGGCCTGCACGCCGCCGCGCTGTTCTCCGAGACCGGCGAGATGTACGACATCCGCGAGGACGTCGGCCGGCACAACGCGGTCGACAAGCTCGTCGGCCGGGCGCTGCGGGAGGATCTGCTGCCGCTGTCCCGCTCGATCCTGCTGGTGTCGGGCCGCGCGTCGTTCGAGCTGGCCCAGAAGGCCGTGATGGCGGGCATCCCGATGCTCGCGGCGGTCTCGGCGCCGTCGTCGCTGGCGGTCGACCTGGCGGCGGAGGCCGGGCTCACCCTGGTCGGTTTTCTCCGCGGCACCTCCATGAACGTGTACGCGGGCGATGAGCGGATCGCCCTGCACACCGGGGTATGACCCGCCCCGCTGCACGGGACGGGACCCGGCCGGCGGGGAGCGCCCCCTGCGCCGGCCGGGTTCGCCGTCCGCCGCCGGCGGACGCCCCGGCTACGAACGCACCGGGTCACCCGGTGCGGCGGCGGGTACGGGCGCGGCCTCGGCCGCTCGCGGCTGCGGGTCGCCCGCGCGGCGCTTCGCGATGACCGCGCACACCATCAGCTGCATCTGGTGGAAGAGCATCAGCGGCAGCACGGCGAGGCTCGCGTGCGCGCCGAACAGGACGCTCGCCATCGGCAGCCCGGCCGCCAGGCTCTTCTTCGACCCGGCGAACTGGATCGCGATCCGGTCGCCCCGTACGAAGCCGAGCCGCTTCGCCCCGTACCAGCTGACCGCCAGCATCGCGGCGAGCAGCACCGCCTCCACCGCCAGCAGCCCGGCGAGGCGCGCCACGGTCACCTGGTGCCAGATCCCGGCGACCATGCCCTCGCTGAACGCCGTGTAGACCACCAGCAGGATCGAGCCGCGGTCGACGAGGCTCAGCAGCTTCTTGTGCCGGGTCAGGAAGCCGCCGACCCAGCGGCGCAGCAACTGGCCCGCGACGAAGGGCAGCAGCAGCTGCGCGACGATCTTGAGCAGGGAGTCGGCCGAGAAGCCCACGGCGCCGCCGCCGATCAGCGAGGCGGCCAGCAGCGGGGTGACCACGATCCCCACGATGCTGGAGAACGATCCGGCGCAGATCGCGGCCGGTACGTTGCCGCGCGCGATGGACGTGAAGGCGATGGACGACTGGATGGTGGAGGGCACCAGGCACAGGAACAGCAGGCCGTCGTAGAGCTGGGGCGTCAGCACGAACGGCACGAGCCCCCTGGCGGCGAGGCCCAGCAGCGGGAAGAGCACGAACGTACAGCCGAGGACGGTGACATGCAGCCGCCAGTGCCGCAGCCCGTCGAGCGCCTCCTGCGTCGACAGTCGCGCTCCGTAAAGGAAGAACAGCAGCGCCACGGCGCCGGTCGAGGCCCCGCCCGCCACCTCGGCGGCCCCTCCGGAGGCGGGCAGCAGCGCCGCGAGGGCCACGGTCCCGACGAGCGCGAGGATGAACGGGTCGATCGGAAGCCAGGACGGAAGGGTGACGCGGCGGTTCATGTGCTCCACTCGGACTCGGTACGGGGCGTGCCGCCCCATCGTCCCGCTGATCAGGGCAATCGGGAATCCCGTACGCCGCTCTGACTGTGATCGCGATTCGCGATGGCCGGGTAATCTTGGGGTTTGTGTACGACCCAGGACAGCTGCGTACGTTTCTCACCGTGGCCCAGACGCTCAGTTTCACCCGGGCCGCCGGGCGGCTCGGAGTGCGCCAGTCGACCGTGAGCCAGCATGTGCGCAGGCTCGAACAGGCCGCCGGCCAACCGCTGTTCAGCCGCGACACACACAGTGTGGAGCTCACGGAGAGTGGCGAGGCGATGCTGGGCTTCGCCCGGACGATCCTGGCGGCCCACGAGCGCGCGTCGGCGTTCTTCGGCGGCACCCGGCTGCGCGGCAGGCTGCGGTTCGGGGTCTCCGAGGACTTCGTCCTCACCCGGCTCCCCGAGATCCTCCGGTCGTTCCGGCAGGAGCATCCGGAGGTCGATCTGGAGCTGACGGTCGAGCTGTCCGGCACACTGCACGAACAGCTGGCGGCGGGGCTGCTCGATCTCGTCCTGGCCAAGCGGCGCGCCGGCGACATCCACGGCGCGCTGGTGTGGCGGTCGTCGCTGGCCTGGATCGGCGCGCCACGGCTGCGGGTCGATCCGGACCGTCCCGTGCCGCTGATCCTCTACCCGCCCCCGGCGATCACCCGGTCAAGGGCGTTGGACGCGCTCGGGGCGCAGGGCAGGGCCTGGCGGGTGGCGTGCACCAGCTCCAGCCTGAGCGGTCTGACGGCGGCGGCCCACGCGGGTCTCGGCGTGATGGCACATACCCGGGGTCTGGTCCCGCAGGGCCTGGTGCCGGTGACGGCGCGGGCCGGGCTGCCGGAGCTGGGCGAGGTGGACTTCGTGCTGGTGCACGGCCGCAGGCCGGCGGGCGCCCACGAGGCGGCGGACGCGCTGGCCGACGCGATCCTGACGGGCGGCGACCGGCTGCAACGCCCGGCCTAGGGACACGGCTCAGGGACGGCCGCTCAGGAACGCGGCTCAGGGGCGGCGGCGCTCCTCGTAGGTGAGCTGTTTGACCGTACGCAGCACCGGCGCGCATTCGACGTGCTGGACGCCGTCGAGGCGCCCCACGCCCTCGCTGAGATAGCGGTAGACCGAGGCGGTGTCGCTGCACACGATCACCGCGACCAGATTGCAGTGGCCCGCCGTCGCCGAGGCGAACGCCACCTCGGGGTGGGTGGCGAGCGCGCGGCCGACGGAGTCGAGGGCGGCGGGCGCCGCGGTGATCCAGAGGATCGCTCTCAACTCGTACCCGAACACACCCTGGTTGAAGGTGACGTCGATGAAGAGCGCCCCCGAAGCCAGCAGTTGGTCGAGCCTGCGGCGTACCGCCGACTCGGAACGCCCGGTGGCCCGCTGGAGTTCGGCGAAGGTCGCCCGGCCGTCACGTTCGAGCGCGGCGACCAGGGGTTCGTCCTCGGCGGTGAGGACGGCGGACGACCGCGGCTCGCGCGGCTCGTCGGGGACAGGACCGCGCAGCGCCGCCACCTGCTCGTCGGTCAGCGACCTGCTCTTCGCGAGCCAGCCCGAAGGGCCGCCGTAGAAGCGGTGCAGCAGCTGGTGGGCCCTGATCTCGGCGACGGCCGGGGTGCGCGGGAGCCGGCCGAGCAGCAGCTCCTCCTGCTCGCCCTTGCTGCGCGCCCGGGTCGTGCAGACGACTTCGGTGCCGCCCGAAGTGAGCCCGATCCAGGCGGTGTCGGGCCGGCGGGCGAGCGCGCGGGCCAGCGGGTCGGCGGCGTCGGGGGTGCAGCGCAGCCGCAGCATCCAGCTGTCGTGGCCGAGCCGGGCGGCGTCGCGTACCCCGACGACCCGGACCCCCATGTCGGTGATCAGCCGCCGGTAGCGGCGGGCGACGGTCTGGTCGGAGACGCCGAGCACCTCGGCGATCCGGCTGAAGGGGGCGCGCGCGTCGGTCTCCAGCGCGTGCAACAGCTGCCAGTCGAGGTGGTCGTACGGGTCGCTTTCCATCGGCTGATTCCCGGATCGTGTCGGATTCCGGCGCTTTCGATGTTCTGGCTGCCGGATATCGGGGTCGTTGCCTGATCGTACGGGAGGAAAGAGAACCGTTCGATGGGGAGAACATCATGCGTAAGTGGGGGCCGCTCGTCGCGGTCTGTCTGGGCACCTTCATGCTGCTGCTGGACGTGACCATCGTGATCGTGGCGCTGCCCGCCATGGCGGGCGGGCTCGACGCCTCGCTCAGCGAGCTCCAGTGGGTCATCGACATCTACGCGCTGGTGCTGGCCGCGCTGCTGCTGGGGGCCGGCGCCGCGGCCGACGTGCTGGGCAGGCGGCGGGTGTACGCGGTGGGCACCGGGCTTTTCGCGCTGGCCTCGCTGGGCAGCGGCCTCGCGCAGAACGCCGGGGAGCTGATCGCGCTGCGCGGATTGCAGGGCGTGGGCGCCGCCGCGATGTTCGCGACGACGCTGTCCATACTCGGCGCGGCCTACCAGGGCCGTGACCGGTCGTTCGCGCTGGGCATCTGGGGCGCGGTGAGCGGGGCGGCCGCCGCGCTCGGCCCGGTGCTCGGCGGGGTGCTGACCGAGGGGCTCGACTGGCGCTGGATCTTCTTCATCAACCTGCCGGTGAGCGTGCTGGCGATCTGGCTGACGCTGCGCGCCGTGCACGAGGGGCGCGGCGAGCAGGGCCGCCGGATCGACTGGGCGGGCACGGGCTGCTTCGCGCTGTTCGCGGGCGCCCTGACCTTCGCCGTGGTGCGGGCGGGCACCGAGGGCTGGACGTCGGCGCAGACGGGCGTCGCCCTCGCGGTGGCCGTCGTGGCGCTGGTCGCGTTCGTGGTGGTGGAGCGCCGGGCCGCGCAGCCGCTGCTGGATCTGTCGCTGTTCCGCGGTGCCTCGTTCGTCGCGGTGATGGTGGCGGCGCTGGCGTTCAACGCGGCGGCGTTCGGTGTGCTGCCGTACACGGAGATCTGGCTCCAGACGCTGCTCGGCATGAGTCCGGTCGAGGCGGGTCTGGCCCTGCTGCCGCTTGCGGTGCTGTCGTTCGTCGTCGCCGCCCTGACGGGCCGGCTGCTGCACGGGGTGCAGCCGCGGCTGCTGCTCGGCGGCGGGCTGCTGCTGGTCGGGATCGGGGCGCTGGCGCAGTCCGTGCTGGACGCGGGATCCGGCTGGGCGGCGCTCAGCCCGGGGCTCGCCGTCGCGGGGGCCGGCGTGGGCCTGGTCTCGCCGAGCCTGGCGGGCGCAGCGCTGTCGTCCGTACCGCAGCGGGACGCGGGCATGGCGGGGGGCGCCGTCAACACGTTCCGGCAGCTGGGGTTCGCGCTCGGGGTGGCCGTCTTCGGCACGCTGGTGACGAGCCGGATGACGGACTCGCTGCGCGGTGCGACACCCGATCCGGTGGGCGCCTCGCACCTGCTGGCCGGCGGCGGTGCGGGAGCACTCCACGGCCGGGTGAGCGCTCATGAGCTGCACAGCGCGTTCGCCTCGGGGCTGAACACGGCCACACTGGTGGCGGGTGCGGCGGGGATCGTCGCGGGTGCGGCGGTGCTGATCTGGGTACGGACGCCGAAGGCGCCCACCGCGGGGACCCCGGTGAAGGTGCTGTCCGAGGCGTAGTCGCGCGGGGGGCGTGACAGCGTCGTACGGATTCGGTGGAGATTCCCCCGCGCCGTACTTACTCTTCAGTCAGAAGTGTGTCCGTGCCCTGCCGGTCTGGCCGTATTTCAGCCGCTGACCTGTGGTGATATGGCTTGGTTCCGGCTTGCGCACGGGCTCCCGCGCGGGCTTCTTGTGGGGTAGCGTCGCGGCGCTGTGCGGAGCGCCACAAGGAGCCAAGTCATTGCGCGAGTTCACTTCCCCCCCTCTCGCGGCAGCGCCGCCCCACTCCGGTGGGCTCGCGGACGCCGTGTACGACCACGCCGAGGCCGCCCCCGACCGGGTGGCACTCGGCCGCAAGGACGCGGAAGGACACTGGCAGGACGTCACATCGGCGGAGTTCCGCGACCAGGTGCTGGCCCTGGCCAAGGGGCTGCTCGCCGAGGGGCTGCGGTTCGGTGACCGGGTCGCGATCATGTCCCGTACCCGCTACGAGTGGACCCTGTTCGACTTCGCCCTCTGGTCGATCGGCGTCCAGTCGGTGCCCGTCTACTCCACGTCGTCGGCCGAGCAGATCTGGTGGATGCTGTACGACGCCGAGGTCGTCGCCTGCGTCGTGGAGCACGAGGACCACGCGATGAGCGTCGGCTCGGTGATCGACCGGCTGCCCCTGCTCAAGCGGCTCTGGCAGCTGGACGCCGGCGCCGTGGACGAGCTGGTCGCCGCCGGTGCCGGGATCGAGGACGCGGCCGTGCACCGCAACCGCGCTGCCGTACGGCCCGACGGGATCGCCACGATCATCTACACGTCGGGCACCACGGGCCGGCCCAAAGGGTGCGTGATCACCCACGGCAACTTCATGTACGAGGCCGACACGGTCATCCACCGCTGGGAGCCGGTCTTCCACTCGCGCCCCGGCGACCAGGCGTCCACGCTGCTGTTCCTGCCCCTCGCGCACGTCTTCGGGCGGATGGTGGAGATCGCAGCGATCCGGGGCCGGGTGAAGCTGGGGCACCAGCCGGAGCTGCGCGCGAGCGCCCTGCTGCCGGACCTCGTCGCGTTCCGGCCGTCGTTCATCCTCGCGGTGCCCTACATCTTCGAGAAGGTCTACAGCGCGGCGCGGCGCAAGGCGGAGCGCGACGGCAAGCTCGGTCCGTTCGAGAAGGCCATCGATGTGGCGGTGCGCTACGCGGAGGCCATGGAGCACCGGGCGTTCGGCATCGGCCCCGGGCCTTCGGCGTCCCTGCGGGTGCAGCACCAGTTCTTCGAGAAGGCCGTCTACAGCAAGGTGCGCGCGGCGATGGGCGGCCGGGTGCGGCACGCCTTCTCCGGCGGTTCGGCGATGGACCGGCGGCTCGGTCTGTTCTTCGAGGGCGCGGGCGTCACCGTCTTCGAGGGGTACGGGCTGACCGAGTCGTGCGCGGCCGCGACGGTCAACCCGCCCGAGCGCGCCCGGTACGGCACGGTCGGCCAGCCGATTCCCGGCAGTTCGGTCTACATCGCCCCGGACGGCGAGGTGTGGCTGCACGGCGGCATGGTGTTCTCCGGCTACCTGGGCGACCCGAAGGCGTCGGACGCCGTGCTGCACGACGGGTGGCTGGCGACCGGCGATCTGGGGGCGCTCGACGAGGACGGCTATCTGACCATCACCGGCCGCAAGAAGGAGATCCTGGTCACCTCGGGCGGCAAAAGCGTCTCGCCGACGGCGCTGGAGGAACGGGTCCGCGCGCATCCGCTGGTGGCGCAGTGCATCGTGGTCGGCAACGACCGGCCGTACATCGCCGCGCTCGTCACGGTGGACCAGGAGTCCGTCGACCACTGGCTGAACGTGCAGGGCAAACCGCCGCTGAAATCCGCCGACCTGGTGCGCGACCCGGATCTGGAGATGGAGGTCAGACGCGCCGTGGTGGCGGCCAACACGGCTGTCTCGCAGGCCGAGTCGATCCGTACGTTCCGGATCCTGGCGCACCCGTTCAGCGAGGAGCACGGCCTGCTGACCCCGTCGCTGAAGCTCAAGCGCAAGGCGATCGAGGCGGCGTACACCCGCGAGGTCGAGGCGCTGTACCGCTGAGCCTCCGGTTACGGGAATTCGGCCAGGTCCGGGGACGTTGGTCTTCCGGGAGCGCACTCCAGGACGACAGGCGCACTCCCGGAAGACAACCGACGACGTAAGGATCGACCGCTCGTGAGCAAGGTCCCCTCCCTCACCCTCAACAACGGCATCACGATGCCCCAGCTCGGCTTCGGTGTCTGGCAGGTGCCGTCCGACGAGGCGGCGCAGACCGTCGGCACGGCGCTGGAGGCCGGCTACCGCAGCATCGACACGGCGGCCGCCTACGGCAACGAAGAGGGCACGGGCAAGGCCATCGCCGCCTCCGGGATCGCCCGGGACGAGCTGTTCGTCACCACGAAGCTGGCCAACGGCGACCAGGGGTACGACTCGGCCCTGCGCGCCTTCGACACCTCGCTGGCCAAGCTGGGCCTCGACCACGTCGACCTGTATCTGATCCACTGGCCGATGCCGGCCAAGGACACCTTTGTCGACTCCTACCGGGCGTTCGAGAAGATCCTCGCCGACGGCAGGGCCCGGGCCATCGGCGTCTCCAACTTCCTTCCCGACCACCTGGAGCGGCTGACCGGCGAGACCTCCGTGGTGCCCGCCGTCAACCAGATCGAGCTGCATCCCCAGCTCCAGCAGGCCGAGTCGCGCGCGTTCCACGCGAGCCGTGGCATCGTCACCGAGGCGTGGTCCCCGCTGGGCTCGGGCCGGGGGCTCCTTGAGGTCCCGACCGTGGCGGCTGTCGCCCACAAGCACGGCAGGACCCCCGCCCAGGTGGTGCTGCGCTGGCACCTCCAGCTGGGGCACGTGGTGATTCCCAAGTCCGTGACGCCGTCCCGGATCACCGAGAACATCGAGGTCTTCGACTTCGAGCTGGACGACGACGACCTGGCCGCGTTCGCCGCCCTCGACGAGGGCAAGCGGCTCGGCAGCCACCCGGCGGACGTCAACTGACGCGATCGGACGGCCGGTCCGCGGGGGCGCCGCCCGTGCGGTACTCCTGCGGGCTGACGCCCCGTACGCGTTTGAAGGCGGCGCTGAGCGCGAACGAACCGCCGTAGCCGACCTTCCTGGCCACCGCCTCGACCGTCGCCTCGCTCCCCCGCAGCAGATCGGCGGCGAGCGCGAGCCGCCAGCCCGTCAGATACGCCATCGGCGGCTCGCCGACCAGTTCGGTGAAGCGGCGCGCGAGCCCGGCGCGTGACACCCCGCAGGCGGTCGCCAGCGAGGCGACGGTCCACGGCGCCGCCGGGTCGTTCTGCAGCAGCCGCAGCGCCTGCCCGACGACCGGGTCGGCCATCGCCGCGTACCAGCCGGGCGCCGCCGCCTCGGGGCGGGAGAACCACGCTCTGACCACCGCGATCAGCAGCAGGTCGAGCACCCGGTCCAGGACCACGCTCTGGCCCGGCTCGTCGCGGGAGATCTCCTCGTCCAGGACCGGCAGCAGCGGCCCGCGCCATGCGGTCGCCTCCAGCTTCAGCAGCTCGGGCAGCGCGTCGAGCAGCCGTCTGCTGACCTCGCCCGCCATCTGGTAGGTGCCGATGAGCACGGTCGTGGTGCCGTCGGGCGCGTTGCCCCAGGTCCGTACGCCCAGCCGCATGGACTGCGCGAGCGGTTCGCCCTGGAGGGTGTGACAGGTGCCGCCGGGCCCGATCAGGGCATGCGGCTCGGTGCCGAGGCTGTCCGCCGCGCGGTACGGCTCCGGGCCACGGGCGATGGCGACATCACCGGGGCGCAGCAGCACCGGGTCGCCCTTGGCGGGGACGATCCACGCCTCGCCGCTGGTGACGCACATCAGACAGAGCGGCGCGCCGTCCTCGATCCGGACCGACCAGGGCGGTTCCATCACCATGCGCAGCAGGAAGGCGCCCCTGGCACGGGGCCCGTCGAGAAGTCCGGCGAGCGCGTCCACGGCCGGCGGCTCAGCTCGCCAGGTGGGTCGGGGCGACCGCCTCGATCCGGCGGGCCAGCTCGATGTCCCGCTCGGTGACGGCACCGCCCGCGTCGTGCGTGTGCAGGGCCAGCGAGACGGTGTCGTACCCGAGGGTCAGGTCGGAGTGGTGGTCCAGCTCTTCCTGGAGCTGCGCGATGTGGACGACCAGCGCCGTCGCGGCGAAGTGGCTGCCCAGCCGGTAGGAGCGGACGATCCGGTCGCCCGCGAGCGACCAGCCGGGCAGCTCCCGCAGCCGCTCCTCGACGGTCTCGGCCGGCAGCGGCTTCCTGGACATCGCAGGGGCTCCTTCAGGACGGGGCGGGTTTGACGGCTGCGGTGGGACGGGCACGGTGGGACGGGCGCGGTGGGCTCGCCCTGTTCGGCCGACGATACGCCGCCGGGTACCGGCCCGCCTTGTATTACCGTCCTGGTATGACTGCGCTCGCCTCTGATGTCGGAGTAGGACCGCTGCTGCGTGACTGGCGCCGCAGGCGCCGGATCAGCCAGCTGGAGCTGGCCCTCCAGGCCGATTCGTCCGCCCGGCACATCAGTTTCATCGAGACGGGCAGGTCCCGGCCCAGCGAGGTGATGGTCCTCAAGCTCGCCGAACACCTGGACGTCCCGGTACGGGAGCGCAACGCCCTGCTGCTGGCGGCCGGTTACGCGCCCCGGTTCACCGAGACGGCGCTGGACGACCCGGCGATGGGCGCGCTGCGCGAGGGCCTGGACCGGCTGCTGCTGGGCTACGAGCCGTATCCGGCGGTGGTGGTCGACGGTACGTACACGGTGCTGGCCGCCAACCGAGGCATCGCGATGCTCCTGGAGGGGCTGCCGGCGAAGCTCCTCACCCCGCCGACGAACGCCATGCGGATCACCCTGCACCCGGAGGGTCTCGCGCCGCGCATCCGCAACCTGCGGGAGTGGCGCGGCCATCTGCTCGCCCAGATGGAGCGCCAACTGGCGCTCAGCCGCTCGCCCGCGCTGCGCGAACTGTACGAGGAGGTCGCCGGCTATCCCGTGGCCGACCAACACCCCGACGACTCCGAGCGCGACGAACCGCCGTCCGCCGGGCCCAGCTTCGCGCTGCCGATGCGTATCGAGCACGACGGGCGGGTGCTGTCCTTCCTGTCGTCGATCTCGACGTTCAACACACCGATGGATGTGACCGTCGCCGAACTGGCCATCGAGACGTTCCTCCCGGCCGATCCGGCGACGGTCAGCTATCTCACCTCACGCTGACCGCGGTTGACCGCTGTTGACCGCGACTGACGGGGCGTCGGCTACGCCGCGCGCAGCCGCAGGGTGCGGATCTGGAACGGCCGCAGCCGCAGCTCGGCCGACGCGTCGTCGGCGCCGAGGGTCAGCTCGCGCTCCGGGGTCTCCAGCAGGTCGCAGTCGAAGACGCCGGCCAGCGGGAACGTGGCCGTGAGCGTCGCGCGGGCCGCGCCGCCGCACGCCTCGTAGAGCCGCACGATCACATCGCCGCTGCGGTCGTCGGCGAGCTTCACCGACTCGACGGCGATGTCCTGGTTGTCGACGGTGACCACCGGCGCGCCGCCCGAAGCCGCCGGTCGCAGCGGCAGGTTGAGCGCGTACCCGCCGGCCACCGCCTCCTCGATCCCGGCGCCGGCGACCAGCGCGTAGCTGAAGGTGTGCCGGCCGCGGTCGGCCTGCGGGTCGGGGCTGTGCGGTGCGCGGAGCAGCGAGAGCCGTACGGTCGTGGTCGTCCCGCCGTCGGGCCGGGTGTCGCGGCCGACGTCATGGCCGTACGTGGAGTCGTTGAGCACGGCGGCGCCCCAGTGCCGCTCGCCGACATGCACCCAGCGGTGCGCCCACAGCTCGAACCGGGCAGCGTCCCAGCTGGTGTTCTCGTGGGTGGGCCGCTGCACATGGCCGAACTGGATCTCGGAGCGCTCGTGCTCCGCGTGCACGTCCAGCGGCCAGGCCGCCTTCAGCACCGTGTCACGCTCCTGCCAGTCGATGTCCGTACGGACCGTCAGTTGCTTGCTCTCGGCGCCGAGTTCGAGGCGCTGGACGATCCGTGAGGCGCCGAAGGCGCGCTCGACACGTACGGACGCGAACAGCGGCCCGCTCTCGGCGAGTTCCACCGACTCCGCCGTGTCGAGGTCGGTGACGACATCGCGGTAGAACCGGTCGATGTTCCAGGCGCTCCACAGGTTCGGGTCGTCCGGGTGCAGTTGGAGCAGGTTGCCCGCCGCGCCCGGTGCGATCGACTCGCGCCCGGCGGTGTGGTCGTACACCGACCTGACCAGCCCTGCGTGGTCGATCCGTACGGTCAGCAGGCCGTTCTCCAGGACGATCCCGTCGGCCTCGGTCCGGGTGGTGACCGGGGTCGTCGGTTCGCCGACCGTGCCGCCAGCGCCCAGCGCCGGGGTGTCGGCGAGGACGGCGAGGCGCCCGTCGGACAGCCGCTGGGCGCCCGGCACTTCGGGTCCGCCGGCCGGCAGGAGCGCCACCTCGCGGCGGGCGTACGGGCCCGCGTTGAGCAGCCGCGGCCCTTCGGCCCCGGCCAGCGCGCCGGCCGCCTCGGCGATGATCTCCTCCAGCTCGGCGCGCACCTCGCCGTAGACCTGCTCGGCCTGCTGGTGCACCCAGGCGATGGACGAGCCGGGCAGGATGTCGTGGAACTGGTTGAGCAGCACCCGCTTCCAGACGGACTCGACGCGCTCGTACGGGTAGGCGGCGCCCGCCTGTACGGCGGCGGTCGCCGCCCACAACTCGGCCTCGCGCAGCAGGGCTTCGCTGCGGCGGTTGCCGCGCTTGGTACGGGCCTGGCTGGTGTAGGTGCCGCGGTGGTTCTCCAGATACATCTCGCCGCGCCACACGGGCAGGTCGGTGTACTCGGCGCGGGCGGCGGCGAAGAACTCGGTGGGCGGGCCGACCTCCACCTTGGGCGAGCCTTCCAGGTCGCGCAGCCGGCGCGCCTTCTCCAGCATGGAGCGGCTGGGGCCGCCGCCGCCGTCCCCGTAACCGAACGGGGCGAGTGACCGGGTCGCGGATCCCTTGTCCTTGAAGTTGCGCTCCGCGTAGGCCACTTCCCTGCCGGTGAGTTCCGCGTTGTAGCTGTCGACGGGCGGCAGATGGGTGAAGATGCGGGTGCCGTCGATGCCTTCCCAGTCGAAGGTGTGGTGCGGCAGCTTGTTGGTGTCGTTCCAGGAGAGCTTCTGGGTGAGGAACCACTTCGCCCCGGCGAGCCGGGCGAGTTGCGGGTAGGCCGCGGTGTAGCCGAACGAGTCGGGCAGCCACACCCCGTCCTGTTCGATGCCGAACTCCTCGGCGAAGAAGCGCCGTCCGTAGACGAGTTGGCGGGCCATCGCCTCGCCGCCCGGCAGATTGCCGTCGGCCTCGACCCACATGCCGCCGACCGGGACCCAGTTGCCCGCGGCTGCCGCCTTCTGCATCCGGCTGAAGATCTCCGGGCGCTGCTCCTTGATCCAGGCGTACTGCTGCGCCGACGAGCAGGCGAAGACCAGTTCCGGGTACTCCTGGGCGAGGGTGGTCATGTTGGTGAAGGTCCGCGCGCACTTGCGCATGGTCTCCCGTACGGGCCACAGCCACGCGGAGTCGATGTGGGCGTGCCCGACGGCCGTGATGGTGTGCGCCGAGGCGTGCGCGGGCCGGGACAGCACCTCGGTCAGCCGGTCACGCCCCGCCTGCGCGGTGTTCGCGACATCGGCGGGGTCGACGGCCTCCAGGGCGCGGTGCAGGGCGCGCAGGATCTGGTGGCGGCGGGTGGCGCCCTCGGGCAGCTCCCGCATCAGCTCGTCCAGCACCTCCATGTCGTGGATGAGGTGCCACACCGCCTCTTCCCGCACGGCGATCTCGGCGCTCTCCAGCACATACAGGTGTGCGTCGCCCGCCGTCTCCCTGGAGCCGAAGTGGGTTCCCCTGGCCTGGCTGCCGGAGATGTTGGGGTTGGCGGCCAGTTCGACCAGCAGATTGACGGCTTCGCCGCCGGTGGCGCTGTTCGACAGGAGCACACTGCGGTTGTACGGGTGCAGGCCCTGGAGCGGTGAGCCGTGCGCGTCGTGGACGAGGCCTTCGGCCTGGCCGCCGGGGCCCCGGGTCAGGTCGAAGCCGAGGTCGAATACGGCCTCGACGCGGCGTCCCGTCCACTCGGCGGGGATCTCGGCGGTGGCGCGCAGCCAGGTGGTCGACCAGGGGCCGCCCCAGCTCTCGCCGGTCTTCATCGGACGGTAGTCGGCGACCAGCGCGTCGGCGACGGGTACGGGTTCGCCGTCGACCTGCCAGGCGTCGAGGGTGAGGGAACGGGCGTCGCTGTAGAGGGCCGGGCGGAGCTGACGCTCCAGGAACTTGGCTATGCGACCCTCGACGAGTTCGCGGTCGTCATGCACGGTGCGGGTCCTTCCACAGGGCGTCGGCGCCGGTGGGCGCGGGCAGCCGGACGGCGTCCAGGGTGCCGTCGGGCCAGGTCACTTCGGCCACCACGTCGGGGCCTTCGAAGCGGGTGGTCAGCCGGGGCAGGTCGGCCTGCCGCAGCGCGTCGCCGCCGAGGTGCACCGCCGCCGCGTACGGCGTGGCGTAGGCGACGGGGCCTTGCGTCCACAGCACGGGGGTGGCGGAGCGGGCGCCGAGCGGGTTGCTGTCGGTGGCGTGGTGGATCTCGGCGGCGGCGAATCCGTCGAGGGCGACGACGGTGGACCGTACGCCGTTGTCACCGGTGACGGCGGCGCTCGGCCCGTCGCCGAGCGTGCCGGTGCCCGTCCCGGGTCCGGGCTCGGCGGGTACGGGCAGCGCCCAGCCGCCGGCCCGCAGCCGCCAGGGTCCTTCGCCGTCCTCCTCTGCCGCCGGGTCGACCCGGGCGATCCGGATCTCGACGGCGCCGCGCAGTACGGAGGCGACGGTGACCCAGGGCCCGGTGCGGTACGGGCAGTCGGGACCGCCGAAGGGGTCCCAGGTCTCCCGCTCCGGCCAGTGGGCGCGGCTGCGGGAGACCCCGGTGGCGCCCCGGACGGAGATCCGCCGCAGCGGGCGGCGGTGGGCCGCCCGGCCGTCGGCGTCCACGAGGGTGACCGTGGAGTCGACGGGGCCGCCGGTGGGGTCGGCCGGCATCTCGGGCGCGGCGTGGGTGGCGTAGCCGAGCCGTGCGTAACAGGGGTCGTCGGAGTGCGGCCGCGCCGGATCCGCGTGGTCGCCGCCGTGGTTGACGACGCGTACCACACCGTCCGACGCGGTGCCCGACAGCAGCCAGCCCGGCGCGGTCAGGGTGCGGGCGAAGTCGCCCTGCTCGACGGCGAGCGGGCGCTCCTCCTCGGTCCACACGGGGTGGTCGGGAGGGAGCAGCAGTCCCGCGAAGCCCTTGCTCGCCCAGTAGGGCGAGGCGGGTCCCGAGTAGACCTGGAGCAGGCCGCGGAAGGGCCGGTGCCAGCCGAGGGTGAGCACGCCCCGGTCGTCGGTCGCGCCGTGCGCGGTGAAGTGGTCGAGCATGTGCGACGCCAGCCTGCGGGTCTCACCGGGGGCGATGGGGGTCGCGTCGAAGAGCGCACCGGTCCACACCGGGGCCAGCGCGGCGAGGCGGTAGGTCATGGAGCGGCCTTGGATGAGCGGCGAGCCGTTGCCGCCTTCCAGCAGCCGCTGGTCGGCGAGGAAGCGGCGCAGCCGGTCGCGGTAGCGGTCGAGCAGTCCCGCGGGGGCGGCGTCGCCGGAGATCCGGCAGAACCACAGCGGGTACAGGTGCATGGCCCAGCCGTTGTAGTGGTCGAAGTTGCGGTGCTCGCCGCCGGTGAGCCCGTCGGAGTACCACCCTTCGTCCGCGTACCACTGGTCGGTGACCTCGACGGTGCGGTCGAGGTCTTCCTGGCGCCAGCTGCCGCCGGCGCCGCGGGCGAACGCCTCGGTGACGGCCTGGAACCAGACCCAGTTGTTGCCCGGCATGTCGGTGCCGACCATCAGCCCGAGCCAGTCGAGGACCTGCTGCTGGACCCGCCGGGAGAGCCGGTCCCAGATCCACGGTCGTGTCTCGTGCAGGGCGAGGGCGATCGAAGCGGCTTCCACCTTGGCCTGGTTGGACTCGGCGAAGGTGGGCCAGCGCTCCGGACTCGTCGGGTCGGTACCCGCGGCGAGCCCCGCCGCGTACCGCTCGGCGAACCCGTGCGGGTCGGCGCCGCCCGCCCCGGCCAGCCGGAAGCCGGCCAGCAGGAATGTGCGGGCGAATCCTTCGAGGCCGTCGCTCCAGACGCCGTTGGCGCTCGGGACGCCGGGCAGGTTCAGCAGCGCGTGCTGCTCGGTCGCGTACGGCCTTACGGACAGCAGCAGTTGGTCTGCCGTCCGCTCCCAGTGGGCGCGGTCGGCCGCGGGGGTACGGGTCATCGGTGGAGGTTCTCCCAAGCCTGCTCGTATTCGGCGCGAATCTTGTCCCCGGCGTCCTTGCGCCATTTCTTCATGATGCCGTCCCACTGACCGACCGGCAGCCGGCCCTGCATGATGCCCTTGCGCTGGTCGTCGAGGACGGTCTTGAGCGCGACGCCGATGGTGCCGTTGGTCGCCGAGTACAGCGGTTCGGCCGGGTTGGGCATCAGGACCGGGATCGCGGCCTTCTGGAACGCGTACTGCACGGGGACGATGTCCGGCTTGGCCGGGTAGTACAGCACCTGCGGCGCGTCGGTGGTGAAGATGGTGGGCAGGTTGACCTCGGACTGGCCCTTGGGGGTGAGGATCGGGTCCGGCCCGTGGAGGGTGTGGTCGTCGCCCTGGACACCGTATTTGCGCAGCAGGTATCCGTCGGTGCCGAACGGCGCGGCGAGCGCGTTCATGGCGCGCAGGATCTGCTTGATCCGCTGCTTGGGCGCCTTCTTGAGGATGAGCACGGCGTAGTTGGCCGAGCCCTGCCACTGCACACCGGGACCGCCGTCGAAGCCGGGCGCCATCATGTAGCCGAGTTCGAAGTCCTTGGTGCCGGCGGCGTAGGTGGTGTAGAAGTCGTTCCAGGCGGCGGGCGCGTCGGGGTTCAGCGCGATCTGGCCGTTGCCGAACCAGTCCTTGACCTTGCCCACGACGCTGTAGGCGTCGGGGTACATGACACCGGCCTTGGTGAGCCGGCGCACCGCGTCGAGCGTCTGCTTGGCCTCTTCGGTCTCGAAGTAGTAGGTGAACCTGCCGTCCTTCACCCCCCATTGGTTGGGCCCGTGCAGCATCTGCATCACGAAGTCGAAGGCCGTGATGGGGTCACCGAGCGCGTAGCGGCTCTTCTTGGGCTCCGTGAGGTCCTTGCAGAGCTGCATGAACTCCTTGAAGTTCTTGGGGTTCGGGTCGAGGTCCTTCTCCTTGAGCAGATCCATCCGGGTGTACATCGGCCCGCCGGAGAGCATGCGGGGCATCGGCAGCCCGTAGATGCCGCCGTTGTTGACGGTGGGCGCCCAGGAGGCGGTGGGGATGTTCGCCAGGTAGGGGTAGTCCCGGATGTTGTCGCCCGACAGATGCTCGGTCAGGTCCTGGAACAGTGCCGCCAGCATCTGCGGCCGCTGTGAGGCGCTCTGCAGCAGCATCAGCATGGCGTCCGGCAGGTCACCGCCCGCGATGGTGACGGCGAACTTGTTCGGGTAGTCGCCGACCGGCGTGATCTGGTAGTTCAGCTCGGTGCCGACGGACTTGTTGAGCTTGTCCCACATGACGTTGCGGTCCGCGGGCGGGGGCACCGGGTTGAAGATCAGCGTCATGATGTCGATGCCGGGCCCCTTGGCGGGCGGCCCATCGGGCAGCGACTTCACCGGGTTCGCCGGGTAGTGCAGATAGCCGGGGGTGATGCCGGCGTTGGAGCTGGGCATCGAGGTCGGCACGCCCTTGTACGGAATGTACGTGGGCAGTTCCACCTTCGCGTTGGACGCGGCGGGGATGTTGATGCCGTCCCCGCAGCCGGCCAGGGCCAGGCCCGCCGCCGCGCCGCCGACTCCGGTGAGGAAGCCCCGGCGGCTGAGTGCCGAGTTCACGGCAGTCTCCTCTCGTGTGGTGCTGGACGGGTGGGAGTGCGACTGGTCATCCCTTGACCGCCCCGACCATCACGCCCTTGTTCATGTGCCGCTGCAGGAAGGGGTAGACGATCACGATCGGCACGATGGAGAGCACGAGGATCGCCGCCTGGAGCGACTGGGTGGGGGGCAGCGGCGCACCGGCGGCGGCCGCGACCTCGCCCGCCCCGAGCTGGGAGTTGTTGACGACATACGTCCTGAGCACCATCTGCATGGGCCACTTCGACGCGTCGTTGATGTAGAGCAGCGCGTTGAAGAACGCGTTCCAGTACGTCACCGCGTAGAACAGGCCGATCACGGCGACGGACGCCTTGGACAGCGGCAGCACGATCCTGCGCAGGATGGTCAGTTCGGAGGCGCCGTCGATACGGGCCGCGTCGATGAGTTCCTTCGGCAGGTTCATGAAGAAGGACCGCAGCACGATCACGTTGAAGCCGTTGATCATGGTGGGCAGGATCAGTGACCAGTAGCTGTTGATCAGATGCAGCTGCTTGATCATCAGATAGCTGGGGATGATGCCGGGGGCGAAGAGCATCGACATCAGCAGCAGCATCAGCACGGGCTTGTGGCCGAAGCTGCCGGGCCGGCTCAGCCCGTAGGCCAGGGTGATGGAGCAGAGCAGCGCCAGCGCCGTGCCGACGACGGTGACGCCCACACTGACCAGCATCGCCTTGGAGACCAGACCGCCCTGGAGCAGCGCCTGGTAGGAGACGAACGAGGCGTGGTCGGGCCACAGGACGTAGCCGCCGGCGGCGTTGACCTGCTTGGCGTCGGCGAGCGACGTGGAGATGATGGCGAGGAAGGGCAGCAGCACCAGCACGACGCAGATCAGCAGGATCAGCGACTTGAAGGCGCGCCACGGCGGGGTGCCGGGGGTCTCGCCCGGGATGGCGCTGTACGCGCGCTTCGGCCTGCGGCTCACCGGCCGGGTGGGTGACAGCGTCGTCATGAGCGGTACACACCTTCCTCGCCGAAGAAATGGGCGATCTTGTTGGCGCCCAGGACGAGCACGACGCCGACGACTCCCTTGACCAGGCCGACGGCCGCGCTGATGCCCCACTGGCCCGCGATCAGGCCGTTGTTGTACACGTACGTGTCGAGCACTTCGCTGTTCTCCAGACCCACACCGCCCTGCTGGAGCAGGATCTGCTCGAAGCCGACGCTCAGCGCGTCGCCGAGCCGCAGGATGAGCAGCAGGATCACCAGGCCCTTGAGGGCCGGCAGTGTGACGTGCCAGGTCTGCCGCCAGCGGCTCGCGCCGTCCACCGCCGCCGCCTCGTACAGGTTCTGGTCGACGCGGGAGAGCGCGGCGAGGAAGAGGATCGTGCCCCAGCCGGTGTCCTTCCAGATGACCTCGGAGGTCAGCAGTGTCTTGAACAGCTCGGGGTTGCCGATGATGTTCCAGCTGCCCATCTCGTGGGCACGCAGGAACAGGTTGAGCAGACCTTCGTTGCCCAGCATCTGCTGGAAGAGCGAGACCACCACGACCCAGGACAGGAAGTGCGGCAGGTACAGGACGTTCTGCACCCACTTCTTGATCCGCTCACTGACCAGGCTGTTCAGCGCGAGGGCCAGCAGGATCGGTGCCGGGAAGACGAACACGACCTGGATCAGGGTCAGTTCGAGTGTGTTGACCAACGCGTGGACGAAGGCGGCGTCGCCGTTGAACAGCACCTTGAAGTTGTCGAAGCCTGACCACGTGCTGTGCATGATGCCGATGAACGGCTGGTAGTTCTGGAACGCGATGACGTTGCCGAGCAGCGGTATGTAGTGGAAGACGAGCAGCACCACCGCACCCGGTATGAGGAACCAGAACATCGCCATGTCGCGCTTGCGCCGGGGGTCGCGCCGCCCTGTGCGGCCCTCCCCGGTGGGCGGCGGCTCCGCCGCTTCCGGCCGTGCGGCCGGTTGATCGAGCGTGGTCATAGCATGAAAGCCCTTTCATCAAGGTACGGGCGTCTCCGGGCAGCACCAAGCCGGCGATGATTATGTAAATCCAATGGATTGCCTTACGTCAATGCTTCGAACAGGTAAATCCTGCCGGGCAGCGCATCGGCTCAACGTGCCAGGACCCTGCCGTGCCATCGTAGAAAGCGCATTCCGACACCGGGGTGTACGGTGTCGCCGAAGGAGGCGCAGGTCCGCGCGCAGGCGCCTCCCGGCCGGGCTGACGGCCAGTAAGTACTTTTACAAATGACGGCGCGCCTGTTGGATGGGGCCATGCATCGAGCAACTGACTTCTCCCTGACCGCCGATGAGCTGGACGAGCTGCGGTCGTGGGCGGAAGCACGCGAGGACAGATCCGTGCGGGTGCGCATAGTGCGGGACGCCGCCGCCGGTGTGTCGGTGTCGGACAGCGCCCGCGCGCTCGGCGTGTCCCGGCCCACGGTGACCGCCTGGCGCCGCCGTTACGCGGCGCGCGGCATCGCCGGGCTCGAACATCAGCCGCGCAGTGGGCGTCCGCCGAGGATCGACGAGGCGGACGTCATCGCGACCACACTGGCGGGGCCGCCGGCGCCGCAGCACACCTGGTCCGCCCGGTCGCTCGCCGACCACCTCGGGCTTTCGCACACCGCGCTCAGCAGGGTGTGGCACCGCTGGGCCACGTCGCAGGGCGTCCTCGACGGGCCCGTACAGCTGCCGACGGTCCCGCCGCTCGGCGCACACCGGCCCGAACTGCTCGCCGTGTGGACGCAGCCGGGCGGCGCGGCCGTCGTCGTCCTCGCGGAGAGCGACCGGGCGGGGCAGCGGCACACACCGCCGGCGCGGGCGGAGGAGCGCCAGTCGCGGTACGCGGCGCTGGCCGTCGGACTGCGCCAGATCCACCGGCGGAGCGGCGTCGAACCGGCGGACGGGGCCGGGGGCGTTGGCGTTGGCGTTGGCGTTGGCGGGGACGGCGGATCCGGGGGCGGTGTGGTTCCCGTCGCTCCGGCCGGACATCCACCGGTCGGCGAACGGCTGCGGGTGCTGGCGGAGACGTACCCCGGCCGCGCCCTGTCCGTGATCGCCTGGGGGGTCGACGGCGGGCAGCTCGGCACCGACCGGATCGCCCGGCTGCGGCCGAGCGCGTCCATGGGCTGGGCGGGGACGGTCGGTGTCATCGCCCAGCTGGAGCTGCTGCACCATCCGCACAAGGCGCGCCGGGTCCTCGACTCGCTGACCGAGTCCGCGCGGGTGTACTCCGCCACGGCCACCACCGAGCCGTTCTTCTGGCAGCGCCCCGGCGACGGCAATCCGCAGCCGCCCTCGACGCGCGTCGCGCACCGCGCCTTCGACCAGTTGGCGCTCGGCTCGTTCAACGAGAAGCTGGTGATCGAGTCCATCCGGGTCGCCGGCGCGCTCAGCCGGGTGGAGATAGCCGAACAGACCGGGCTCACCCCGCAGGCGGTCTCCCGCATCACCCGCAATCTGCTGACCGCGGGATTCCTCACCGAGGACGCGCGCCGCTCGGCGGGCAAGGGCAAACCACGGGTGCCGCTGCGGCTGCGCCCCGACGCCGCCTGTGCGATCGGGATCCATGTCGACCCGGAGATGATCACGCAGGTGGTGGTCGACCTGTGCGGTGGCGTACGGGACCGCAGACAGCTCGCGCTGACGAGCCGCCGCGACCCCGAGTGGTGCATCGCGCAGATGGTCCGGATGGCCACGGAAGCGGTGGAGGCCGTGCGGCCCGTCACCGCGAGCCTGCTCGGGGTGGGGGTCGCCGCGCCGGGCCCGCTCGACGTCAACGCGGGGCTGATCCTCGATCCGCCGCTCTTCGAGGGCTGGGGCGAGGTGCCGCTGCGCGCGGAGCTGAGCCGCGAACTGGGGCTGCCGGTACTGCTGGAGAAGGACGCCACGGCTGCGGCCGTCGGTGAGCGCTGGCTCGGCGCGGCCGAGCGCGCCGGCGACTTCGTCTATCTGTATCTGGGTGCGGGCGCGGGCAGTGGCGCCTTCCTGAACGGCGACATCTTCCGTGGCTCGTCAGGCAACGCGGGCGAGTTCGGCGAGCTGTGCGCGCTCACCCTCGGCAAGCTCACCCCGGAGGGCGGCCCGCAGATGATCCCGGAGTGCGCGCCCATCTCGGCCGTGATCGAGAAGGCAGCCGGCGCGGGACTCGTCGTCGAGGGGGACGGGGCGTACGAGGCCGTCTGCGCCGCCGCCGCGGGCGGCGACACACGCGCGGTCGACGCGGTGCGGGAAGTGGCGCGGGTGGTGGCGCGCGGCGCGGTCGGGATGACCGACCTGTACGACACCGATCTGCTGATCGTCGGCGGTCCCGCGGTGACCCCGGAGGTGGCGGACCTGTATCTGTCGGAGATCTCGGCGGCCGTGAACCGCTTCCCCGTGGCGCGGCGGGTACGCGAGGTGCGGGTCGCCTTCTCGACGCTCAACGACGCGGCGGCGGCCGTCGGTGCGGCGTCCAGCGTCTTCCACACCACCTTCGCGCCTCGGCTGCGCACCCACGCGCGGTTCGGTGGCTGACGGCCCCGCGCCGCCGTCAGCCACCCGCACGTCCCGGCTCAGGCCAGCCGGGGCATATCGGCCTTGCCCAGGCCGCCCCGGAGCGGTTCTCCCGCGAAGTACCGCTCCACCTCGGCGACGGCGTAGGCGCCGAGCCTGCGCACCTCGCTGCCCTGCGCCCCGGCGATGTGCGGGGTCACCAGCACGTTGGGCAGGGCGAGCAGCGGATGTCCGGCCGGAAGCGGCTCCGGGTGGGTGACGTCGAGGTAGGCGTCGAGCCGTCCTGAGGCGCATTCGCGGGCCAGCGCCTCGTTGTCGACGAGCGCGCCGCGCGCGGTGTTCACGACACTGCCGCCGTCCGGTATCAGCGCCAGCATCTCGGCGCTCACCATGCCCTCGGTCTCGGGGAGTTGCGGCGCGTGCACGCTCACGACGCTTGACCCGCGGCACAGTTCGGCCAGGTCGACCCGCTCCACACCGAGTGCGGCCGCTTCCGCGTCGGTGACGTACGGGTCGGTGAGCAGCAGCCGGTACCCGGCGTCCGAGGCGCGCAGCGCGGCGATGACGCGGCGGCCGATCCGGGAGGCTCCGACGATGCCCACGGTCCTGCCGTCGGCCCCGGCCCGCTCCTGGGTCGAGGGCCAGCCGCTCCCGTAGCCCGCGGCGGCGCTGAGGGTCCGCTTCGCGCCGAAGGTGATCGCCGCGAGGGTGAAGGCCACGACGGGACCCGCGTTGGCGTCCGCCGCCGACGAGACGACGATGCCGCGCTCCCAGAGGGCGTCGCTGACCACCGGCTTGACACTGCCCGCGGCGTGCACGACGGCCCGCAGCCGGGGCGCGAGCGCCAGGAGCCCGGCGGTGAGCCGGGGGCAGCCCCAGCCACTGAGCAGGATCTCGGTCTCGGCGAGCGTGGCGCGGACCGCCGGGTCGCCCGGCGGTCCTGTCAGCGACGTCGGCGCCAACCGCACACTGCGGGAGAGCCGTTCACGCAGATCCGCCGGCAACACCAGGTCGGCCACTGCCGGGTCGACGGCCAGGGCCGCGATCGGTCGATCGGTCACGTGCCGGTCCTTCTCTCGGGGATCTCAGGAAAATTCATCGTGCTCCAATAAATCCAATGGATTGCCTCACGTCAACGCATCGACGGCCACATCCGGTCGCGCGCAAGGCCGTTGGACAGGGGCCGCCTGCGGAAACCCGCTCCCGGCGATCAGTTGGAGACCGCCCCGAGTGGCAGGTAAGTACTTTTCCCTGCAAGGGATAACGGGAATCCGCGCCACCGAATCGCGGACCTGTGGTGAATGAGCGTGTGCTCAGCGGGCAGAAGGGCTCCTGGACGATCCGCTTGCTCGGGAGGGTGATGTCATGACGACCAGCACTGTGCACGCTGCCAGGACGGAGCAGGCAGAAAGTGCCGTGGCGTCGGGGCCGGTGGAAGCGGCGGACGCACTGCCGCAGATCGACGACCCGGGCAAGATCGCCCCGAGGGACGCGCGCGCCCTGTCGAAGCTGTTCTTCGACCAGCTCCAGGTACTGGAGGAGGGCACGCCCGAGTACCAGTACGCCAGGAACACGCTGATCGAGATGAATCAGTCCCTGGTGCGCTTCGCGGCGAGCCGGTTCCGCAACCGGGGCGGCGGCGAGATGGAGGACATCCTCCAGGTCGGCACCATAGGCCTGATCAAGGCCATCGACCGGTTCGACCTGTCGCGCGAGGTCGAGTTCACCTCCTTCGCCGTCCCGTACATCGTCGGTGAGATCAAGCGCTTCTTCCGGGACACCAGCTGGGCCGTGCATGTGCCGCGCCGGCTCCAGGAGCTGCGGGTCGAGCTGGCCAAGGCCAAGGAACTGCTCGCCACCCGGCTGGACCGGGACCCGACCGTCGCCGAACTCGCCGCCATGCTCGGCATCGAGGAGAGCGACGTCGTGGAGGGCCTGGTCGCGACCAACGGCTACACGGCGGGCTCGCTCGACATGCCGACCGGTGACGAGGGCAAGACCGGCGCCAACAGCCGCACCTTCGCGGACATCCTGGGCGAGCCCGACCCCGCCATGGAGAAGGTCGAGAATCTGCACGCCCTGGCCCCGCTGCTGGAGCAGCTCGACCCGCGCGAGCACCGCATCCTGGAGATGCGGTTCGGCCGGGAGATGACCCAGTCGCAGATCGGCGCCGAGCTGGGCGTCTCGCAGATGCATGTGTCCCGGCTGCTGAACCGCATCATCGCGCGGCTGCGCGAGGGGATGCTCGTCGAGGAGTAGGCGCCTCGCGCCGCTCCGCACGCCCCGCCTCCCCAAGCGCCCCGCGCCTGCGCCCCGGATTGTCAGACCCCTCGTCCAGACTTGAGGGTCCGACAGATTCATGGGGAGGAAGCCGAAATGACCAGTACGTCCAGCACGACCCACGCGTCCGGTGAACGCACAGCGGCCAGGGCCTACCTCAGGCTCCTGGCCGCTGTGCGTGCCGTCCTCGACGACCCCGCCCAGGCGTCCCTGGCGGCCCCGCTGCTCGCGGCCCCGATCGCCGAGGCCGACGAAGCCCTGGGCGCGGCGGGGCTGGCGGGGAACGAGCGGGAGTTTCTTCATCTCGTGGCGCATCAGGCCCTGGGTGAGAGCCCAGGGCCTGTTACGGACGAAGACGACGCGGGCGGATCAGGCGGACCCGGCGGCCGGATCCACTGAACCCGACCGCCGGCTCCCCGTCACCGTCCGATGCGCGTCAGACGCGGGTCAGACGCAGCGTGATCAGCTCGAACGGCCGCAGGGACAGGGTCACGGCCCCGTTGTCGAGCTCCGGCCTCGGTACGTCGGCCAGCGGCCGCTCCAGCAGGTCCGTCACGGCGATCCCGCCGACCCCGAGGTCCACCCCGACCCTGGCCCTGGCCCGGCCGCCGTGCGACTCGTAGAGCCGTACGACAAGGTCGCCGCTCTCGTCGTCGGCCAGCTTCACCGCGCTGACCACGACCGCGTCGTTGTCGACGGTCACCAGCGGGGCCACCTCACCGGTGCCGGTGACCCGGCGCTCAGGCAGGTTGATCAGGTAGCCCTCCCTGACGGCGTCGCCGATGGCGGCGCCGGGCACGAGCGCGTGCCGGAAGGTGTGCACCCCCTGGTCGGTCTGCGGGTCGGGGTAGCGGGGCGCGCGCAGCAGCGAGACCCGGACGGTGGTGGTCGTGCCCGCGTCGGCGGCCCGGACCGTACGGGTCACGTCGTGTCCGTACGTCGAGTCGTTGACGAGCGCGACCCCCCAGCCCGGCTCCTCCAGCTGGACGAAGCGGTGGTTGCACGCCTCGAACTTGGCCGCCTCCCAGCTGGTGTTGGTGTGGGTGGCGCGGTACACATGGCCGAACTGGGTCTCCGACGCGTACCGCTCGGCGTGCACGTCCAGCGGGAAGGCCGCCTTGAGGAACTTCTCCGTCTCGTGCCAGTCCACCTCGGTGTCGATGTCGAGCCGCTTGGCCCCCGGTGCGAGGGTGAGCAGCTGCGTCACCTTCGAGGCGCCGAAGGTGCGTACGACCCGGACGGCCGCCGACTCCCCTTCGAGCGGGGTGAGTTCGTCCAGCTCCGTCAGATCGGTGACGGTGTTCCGGTAGAACGAGTCGACGTCCCAGGCGTCCCACTGGTTGGGGAAGTCGGGGTGGATCTGGAGCAGGTTGGCCGCCTCGCCCGGCGCGACGCTCTCCCGCCCGGCCGCGATGTCGTAGGCCGACACCACAAGACCCCGGCCGTCGATCTCGACCCGCAGCAGCCCGTTGTCCAGCACATGGCCGCCGCCCTCCCGGGCGCGCAACTCCGTGCCGCCGGACCCGGTGACCGGCCCTGCGCCGCCCGCGGCGACTCCGGCCCTGGCGTGCGGGGCCGCGTTGAACACCAGGGCCGATCCGCCGGACGCCTCGCCTGCGAGCGCGCGCTGCGCCGATTCGATGATGCCGGTCAGCTCGGCGGCGACGGCGTCGTACGTCTTGCGGGCCTCACGGTGCACCCAGGCGATGGACGAGCCGGGCAGGATGTCGTGGAACTGGTGGAGCAGGACCGTCTTCCAGATCCGGTCCAGTCGCTCGTACGGATAGCTCGCGCCGGTCCGTACGGCGGCGGTCGCCGCCCACAGCTCGGCCTCGCGCAGCAGGTGTTCGCTGCGCCGGTTGCCCTGCTTGGTCTTGGCCTGGCTGGTGAGCGTGGCGCGGTGCAGTTCGAGGTACAGCTCACCGACCCACACCGGCGGGTTCGCGTACTCCGCCTCGGCCTTGGCGAAGAAGTCGGCCGGGGTCTCCCACTCGACCGTGGCGGAGCCTTCGAGACTGCGCAGCCGCGCGGCCTTGGCGATCATCTCGCGGGTCGTACCGCCGCCGCCGTCGCCGAACCCGGTGGGCGCGAGGGAGCGCCGGGCGACGCCCTTCTCCTTGAAGTTGCGGGCGGCGTGGGCGATCTGCGCGCCGTCCATGACAACGTTGTACGAATCGATCGGCGGGAAGTGGGTGAAGATCCGGGTGCCGTCGATGCCTTCCCAGTTGAAGGTGTGGTGCGGGAACTTGTTGATCTTGCTCCAGGAAATCTTCTGGGTGAGCAGCCACTTGGACCCGGCGGCCTTGATGATCTGCGGCAGCCCCGCGGCGAAGCCGAAGGTGTCGGGCAGCCACGCCTCGTCGTTCTCGATGCCGAACTCGTCGAGGAAGAAGCGCTTGCCGTGCACGAACTGCCTGGCCATCGCCTCGGAGCCGGGCATGTTGGTGTCCGACTCGACCCACATGCCGCCGGACGGCACGAACCGGCCGTCCGCGACCGCCTTCTTGACCTTCGCGTAGACCTCGGGGCGGTGCTCCTTGATCCAGGCGAACTGCTGCGCCTGGGACATCGCGAAGACGAAGTCCGGCTCGTCCTCCAGCAGGGCCGTCATGTTGGCGGTGGTGCGGGCGACCTTGCGGACCGTCTCACGCAGCGGCCACAGCCAGGCGGAGTCGATGTGCGCGTGGCCGACGGCGCTGATGCGGTGCGCCGTCTCCTGCGCGGGCGTGGCCAGTACGCCGGCGAGCTGGGCGCGGGCGGCCTCGGCCGTACCGTTCACGTCCTGGAGGTCGATCACGTCGAGCGCGTGGCTGACGGCGCGCAGGATCTCCCACCTGCGGCCCGCGTCGAGGGGCAGCTGTTCCATCAGCTCGCCCAGCACTTCCAGGTCCTGGATCAGGTTCCAGACGCACTCGTCGAGCACGGCCAGTTCCATCCGGCCCAGCGTGTACTGCGGTTCGCTGCCGGCCGTCTCGATGTCGCCGAGCGGTGTCGGTTCGAAGGGGTTGCCGCCGGAGTGCACGTTGGGGTTCGAGGCGGCTTCGATGTGCAGCAGCACCTCTTCGCCGCCGGCCGCCGGCGCGCCGACACGCACCCACTGGTTGCGGGGGTTGAGGCCCTTCACCGGGCTGCCGTCGGGGCGGTAGACGAGCCCCTCGCACTGGAATCCCGGGCTGGTCTCGTTGAAGCCGATGTCGAGGAGGGCCTCGACGGTGCGGCCCGCCCACTCCTGGGGGACGGTGCCGGTGACCCGGAACCAACTGGTGCCCCACGGGGCGCCCCAGCGGTCGCCGGTGGCGATGGGCGCGGTCGGCCCCGCCAGCCCTTCGTCCACCGGTACGGGCTCACCGGGTGCGGTCCAGACTTCGACGTCCAGCGGTATCGACTCGGGGTAGACAGCCGGCCTGATGCGCTCCTGGAGGACGCGCTTGAGGCGAGCTTCGACCAGGCTGCGGTCGTCGTGCATGAGGGAGAGCTCCTGAATGACGGAAGTGTGCGGGTTTCCGGCCGGTGCTGGTGGCGTCGGAGACGATGTACATCCTTCTCCGACCCTACGCACTCCGAAACACGCTGTGCCACACCTCGCGTTGTTTTTGGCTCCTCAGCAAACAAAAGAAACGGGGAGCACCCGTGCGGCGCCGGCGGTGTCGTCAGGCCGACTCCGTGGCCTCCTGCGGCACCTCATGGGCCAGCGGTCTGATCGCGGGTCCCAACGGCACCTGCGGGCCGCCCCCTTCGCGCAGCCAGCGCCTGAGCACCAGATGCACCCGCTCGGCGCCGACGAGTTCCGTACCGTCCGGCACGGGCGCCGAGAGCACGAGCGGTGACAGCAGGAACGCCGTCGACTGCTGACCGCCGAGCCCGCCGTGCGAACCGATCTGCTCCTCGAAGGCGTGTACGCGCCCGGTCGCCGGGTCGTACATCGAGTTGACCATGATGTCGGCGACATGCGGGAAGCCGTCCGTGCGCCGCACGGCGTCGGCGGCGCCGCGCCCCATCGCGGCGAGCGGCCCCTCGTGGTCGCGGAGTTCGGCGACGGGGACCTCGACGCCCTGCGGGCCGAACACGAGCGAACCGTGCTCCTCGCTGCGCACCAGCAGGAAGCCGATCCCCGGATGGCTGGCGAGGGTGCGCAGCAGCGCGGGGTGGCGCCGGTCCAGCTCCTCGCGGCTCATCCGCCCGGGCACGTCGGGGAACGAGATCAGCGCCAGATTCCCGGAAGCCAGCACGATCGGCTCCGAGTCAGCCTCAGGACGCTGCTCGCCCGCCTCACCCGCCTCGCCGTCGCGCAACGGCCGGTGCAGCGCGGTGCGCACCGCGCGCCGGGCGGCGTACCTGGCCTCGGCGCCGCTCCTGGTCCGCTCGGCCTTGCGCGAGACAGGCAGCCCGCAGCCCGCCCTGACCAGGTCCTTGAGGGTGAGGCCGTAGACCCCCTCGAAGGTCTCCCCCGGGCTCTGACCGTGGTCGGACAGCAGCACGATCCGGTACGTACGGGGTGTGTACTCGGCGATCTTGGCTATCAGGCCGACCGAGCGGTCCAGCCGGGCCAGCACCCGCACCGCGTCCCTGCTGTGCGGTCCCGAGTGGTGGGCCACCTCGTCGTACGCCACGAGGTCCGCGTAGACGGCGGCGCGGCCCGCCAGCATGTCGCCCATGACAGCCGCGACCACCACGTCCCGTTCGAGGACCGTGGCGAAGGCCCTGATGAGCGGGTACAGCCCGCCGCGGCCGACCCGGGGCCGGTCGCCGCGGATCCGCGCCCGGGTGGACTGGCCTATCTCGCGGCCGACTTCGGCGACGAAGGAGACCGCCGTACGGACCGCGTTGGCCGGGTCGGAGAAGTACGCGAAGTAGCCGTCGCGCGAGCGGTTGGACTTGCCGCGCCTGGCCGCCATGGACAGCACCAGCGCGAGCTGGTCGGCGCCGCCGCTGAAGAGATTGCCGCGGCTCGCGCCGTCGAGGGTGAGCAGCCCCCCGTCGCCGGTCCGCTCGATGGCGCGGCGCTGCAGCTCGGCCGCGCTGGCCGGGCGGTTGCTGACCATGATCTGGCCTGTGTCCTTCTCGTACCAGCGGAAGGCCGGGGCGTCGTGGTTGGAGCCGTGCAGGATACCGAGCTGGCTGGCGCCTGTCTGGCTCGACCAGTCGGTGCGCCACGGCGTCAGCCGGTGGGTGGGCCGCTCGCCGAGCCAGCGCGCCACCTGCGGCATGCTCCCGTTCGCCACCGCGTCCAGCAGTACCTGGTGCCCCACCCCGTCGAGTTGGAGGAAGACCGTGCCGGGCGGCCCGCCGTGGCCGCCGTCCTCACCGCTGCGGCGCCGCCGCCGGTCGGCGAGCCGGGAGAGCCTGCGCCGGTACGCGCCGTCGTCGCCGACGGCGAGCGCGGTCGAGGTCGCCGAGGCGACGGCGGACATCACGGCCGCGACCACGATCGCGTTCTCCGGGTTGGCGGCTCCCCTGCCATCGGGGATGAGCCGCAGCGCTATCAGCAGCAGCGAGCCGTTGAGGAAGAAGACCAGCAGCCCCAGCACGAGCGCGGGCACCAGCAGCAGCGCCCTGACCAGCAGCGGCCAGACGAGCGCGCTGAGCAGCCCGAAGGCACCGGCGCCCCAGCCCGCCGTGACGGCCGTCCTGGTGGCGCTGTCGCCGTCGTCGGACTGGAGCTGGAAGTCGGGCAGGATCCCGGCAAGCGCCAGCATCGTCAGGGTGGACACCGCCCACACCACGACCACGCGCAGCAGGGCCTTGCCCGCCGTCCGCCATCGCCCTCGGAGCACCGCTCTGCCACCTCACGTCCGGGCCCGCACGGGGTGTCCGGGCTCGGCACAAGACTGACACAACGGACCGACACCCAGGACTGCGCGCCGGTCCGTCCGCCCGGAGCCCGGCCCCGCGCCGGTCAGCGGCCGGTGAAGCCGCCCGCCGGCAGCGTGAGTCTGCGGTGCACCTCGGCCTTCATCCCCGCGTCGTACGACGGCTCGTCCAGGCTCACGGTCTCCAGCAGTACGCCTCTGCGCTCGCATTCGGCGAAGAAGGCCGCGGGTGAGGTGAAGGCCCGGTCGAGCACCCGGTGGTTGGGGGCGACGAAGACGTCCACGAACCCTTCGTCCACGTCGACCCACAGTCCGCGGTGGTCCGGGCGGAGCTGGTAGGCGGTCAGCTGCCGGGTGAGGACATAGCCCTTGTCCTCGGCCCACCGGGCGCACATCGCGTGCTGGCCGTGGGAGTCCACGAGGAAGGGATCGGTGTCCAGCTCCTCCAGCGGGGTCAGGCTGGCGATCGCCGCCACTCTCACGTCGCCCATGTCCGTTCCGTCCCCCCGGCAGTCACCTACGACTTGGTGCGCCGACCCTACTCCGCCGGTGACCCCGTGAGGGAGGCGTGAACCAGGCACCGGAGGCGCATTTCCGGTACGCACGCGGATGAGCGGGGAGCGCCGGCCGGGGCCGTCCCCGTACGCTGACGGCCTGGCCGCGCGAAGGCGGCCCCTGGGATCGGAGCTGAGGTCGAGGGTGGGAACTGTCATCACCTGGTGGGGTCATGCCACCTGCACGGTTGAGGACTCCGGGGTCCGGGTGCTGACCGATCCGCTGTTCGTCCAGCGGCTGGCGCATCTGCGCAGGCGCCGGGGACCGCTGCCGCCGCCGGAGGCGACGGTCGCCGACGCCGTGCTCGTCTCCCATCTGCACTCCGACCATCTGCATCCGCGCTCGCTCTCGCGGCTCACGCCCGGCACCCGGCTGATCGTCCCGAAGGACGCGGCCCGCTCGGTGCCCGCGCTGCGCAGGCTCGACGCCCGCCGCAACCCGGCGGGACTGCGGATCACCGAGGTCGAGGCGGGGGACGAGGTCGAACTCGGCGCGCTGCGGGTCCGGGTGGTGCCCGCGCACCACGACGGCAGGCGGCTGCCGGTCGGACCGCAGCGCTCCCCCGCGCTCGGCTACGTGATCAGCGGTGAGACCCGCACCTACTTCGCCGGTGACACGGGGCTCTTCGACGGGATGGCCGACGCCGTAGGACCGGTCGACGTGGCCCTGCTGCCGGTCGGCGGCTGGGGGCCGCACCTCGGTCCCGAGCATCTGGACGCGGCGCGTGCGGCGCAGGCGCTGGCCCAGCTGGCGCCCGCCGCGGCCGTGCCCGTCCACTACGGCACGTTCTGGCCGATCGGGATGGACGGGATCAGGCCGCACGAGTTCTACACGCCGGGCGACGAGTTCGTACGGCGCGCGGCGCGGCTGGCGCCGGACGTGACCGTGCATCTGCTGCGGCACGGCGAGAGCATGCGGCCGGAGGTCGCCCGGTGATCGACCAGCTGATGTCGCAGCTGCCACCGGAGTCGACCCAGCAGGCGGTCGGCTATCCGTCGGTCTTCCTGCTCGTGACGCTCGGGGCGCTGGTGCCGGTGGTGCCGACCGGGGCCGTGGTGAGTTCGGCGGCCGTGGTGGCCTTCCACCAGACGGCCCCGCTGTCGATGCTGTACATATTCCTGGTCTCCGCCTTCGCCGCCTTCCTCGGCGACATGGCGCTGTACTGGCTCGGGCGGCGCGGGGTCGGTTCGAAGAACGGCTCCCGGTGGCTGGAGAAGATCAGGGAGCACGCCCCGCCCGACCGGTTGGAGCAGGCGCAGGCCAAGCTCCAGGAGCACGGGGTGGCGGTGCTGGTGCTGTCACGTCTGGTGCCGGCCGGACGGATCCCGGTGATGCTGGCGTGCCTGCTGGCGAAGTGGCCGATGCGCAGGTTCGCCCGGGGCGACGTGCCGGCCTGTCTGGCCTGGGCCGCGACGTACCAGCTGATCGGGATCCTGGGCGGCTCGCTCTTCCCCGAGCCCTGGCAGGGCGTGGTGACGGCCGTGGTACTGACGGTCGTGCTCAGCGCCGCGCCCACGCTGTGGCGCAAGCTGCGCGGTCCTTCCGGGGACGCGGAGGGACCCGAAGGGCCGGCCGGGTCAGGGCACCAGCAGGCGTGAGGCGCCGACGGGGAGGTCCCAGAGCTGTTCGCGTGGCCGCCCCGTGCGCTCCCAGGCGGCTCTGACCCGGGTGAGCGGTTCGAGCACCGGTTCGGCGGAGAGGACGAACGTCGCCCAGTGCATCGGGGCCATGTTCCGGGCGCCGAGGTCGTCGCACGCCTGGACCGCTTCCTCGGGGTCGGTGTGCACGTCGCTGAGCCACCAGCGCGGCGCGTAGGCGCCGATCGGCAGCAGCGCCAGGTCGATGTCGGGGTGACGGGCGCCGATCTCCTTGAACCAGTGGCCGTAGCCGGTGTCTCCCGCGAAGTAGACCCGCCTGCCGTTGGGGTCAGCGATCACCCAGCCGCCCCACAGGGTGCGGCAGGTGTCGGTGAGGGACCGCTTGGACCAGTGGTGGGCCGGTACGAAGTCGAAGCGGACGCTGCCGCCGCCGGCGGCGGGCAGCTCGGCCGACTCCCACCAGTCGAGTTCGGTGACCCGGGTGAACCGGCGCCGCCTGCACCAGCGGGCGAGCCCCGCGGGGACGAACAGCGGGGTGTCGCGCGGCAGCCGTTTGAGCGTCGGTGCGTCGAGGTGGTCGTAGTGGTTGTGGCTGATGACGACGGCGTCGACGGCGGGCAGGTCGTCCCAGGGGATCCCGACGGGGGTGATCCTGGCGGGTGTTCCGAAGATACGGCGGGACCAGACGGGGTCCGTGAGGACGGTGAGGCCGCCGGCCCGGATCACCCAACTGGCGTGCCCCGCCCAGCTGACGGCGACCGTGCTGGTGTCCACCACGGGCAGCGGACCCGGCGCGTAGGGCAGGTGCGGGATGTCGCGGAGCCCGTCGGCGCCCGGTCTGACCGCGCCTTCCCTGGCGAGTCTCGCCATCCCGAGGACGCCGGGCAGCGGTGCGGTCAGCCGGTCGGCGAAGGACCGTGGCCACAGCCGGTGTTCACCGACGGGGCGCGGCGGGGCGCCGGTGAGGCCGGTGCGGTCCGGCAGACCGGTCTGTTCGCCCTGTTCCGTCATCGCAGGCTCCGTTCAACGGTTCGTCGGGTCAGCGCAGTTCGTCGAAGGCGGCGCCGAGTTCGTCCAGCGCGTGTGCGGCATACGGCAGTTCGAGCGGGGCCGCCGCGGTGAGGGACTCCAGGCGCTGTTCCGGGGTTGCCCCGAGCAGCGGCCCGGTGGACAGCCGTACGCGCAGCGCGCCCAGTTCGTCACCGAAGCGGTGGCCGCCGGGTACGGGTGTCCCGAGCCGCCGGCTCAGATGGCTCTCCAGCTCCATGGAGTCGGACACACCGAGCGCGGCCAGGCGTTCGCGCAGCGGCCCGAGGTCGGCGTAGAGGTGCCGGCCGGCGCGCGGCGGCCTGGCGAGCGCGCCGGAGACGAGCACCGCGTGGTGCGCGGCGACCGCGGCCCGCCCGTACAGCGCGGCCGCTGCCCGCGCCCTGGTCCGTACCGGCTCCGGCTCGTCGAGTGCCCACGCCGCCGCTGCCGCGACGGGCCCGGCGACGAGCGCGCCGAGCGCGGTGAGGATGTCGACGGTCGTGGCGCGCAGCGCGGCGCCGGCGGCGGTCGCCGGGAAGCGGGCGACGGCGGCGGGCCAGGCCGCGGGGGTGAGCGCGCCCGCCGTGTCGCAGATGACGGTGACGTCGTCCGGGAACATCTCGGCCGGGCTGGGCAGGACCGTACCGGCGGACGCGTCCGGCGTCCCCGGTTCGTGCAGGGTGTCGCGCCAGGTCTCGTCGCTGACGATCCGCAGTCCCTCGCCGATCGCGGCCTCGCAGGACTCGCGGACGAGTTCGGGCGGCGCGACGGTACCGGTCGGGTCGTCGGCGGGACAGAGCAGCAGCACCCCGGGGCTGCCGCCCTCGGCGCGCACCCGCCGGACGGTCTCCAGCAGCGCGTACGGGTCGGGCACTCCGCCGCACTCGGCCGGGATCGGCACGTGATAGGCGGCCCGGCCGACGATCCGCGCCTGCGGGGTCCACCAGGCGGGGCAGGGGCGCGGCAGCAGGATGTCCCCGCCGTACGCGGCGAGCAGCGCGAGCAGCAGCGGCTGGCCGCCGGACGCCGCCGCGACCTCGTCCGGATCGCACGGCAGCCCGCGGCGCAGCCAGTAACCGCTCGCCGCCTCGCGCAGCGACCGCCCGCCGCCGGGCGGCTCCGGCCCGGTGCGCCCGGCCGCGGCCGCGCAGACGGCGACCAGTTCGGCGGGGGCGGGGAGCCCGGCGTCGGGGGCGGCGGGCCCGAACCGTACGGGCCCACGGCCCGGCACCGTCCGCCGCATGCCGCCACCTCCCACAGTGAAGTCCCGTGCCCTTTATATGCAGATTCGTGGGGTTTGGCACTCCGTGCTTCCCGGCTCCCGCGCCACCGGGTGCCCGGTCGGCGTACGGCCGCTGCGTGCGGCGCCCACCTGCGGGGTACCCGCGATGCATGTCTGACACCTCTGCCGCGTACCACCAGGCGAGTCCGGAAACCCGCTCCCGGGTCGCCGCCATCCTCACCGACTGGGACACGCGGCTCTTCCGCTCCGTCGCCGACCGGCACTGGCCGGGGGCGGGCCCGGTGCTGCCGCGGCTCACCCGGACCGCCAACCACGGAGTGCTCTGGGTGGGCGTCGCCGCCGGGATCGTCGCCGCCGGGCGCGGGGCGCGCTCGCGGCGGGCGGCGCTGCGCGGGATCGCCTCGCTGGGGCTCGCCTCGGCGGCCATCAACACCGTGGGCAAGCGGGCCGTGCGCCGGCCGCGGCCGGTGCTGGACGTCGTGCCGGTGATACGGCAGCTGAAGCGGCAGCCGATCACCACGTCGTTCCCTTCCGGGCACGCGGCGTCGGCCGCCGCCTTCGCGACGGGCGTCGCCCTGGAGTCCAAGGGCTGGGGCGCCGCCGTGGCGCCGCTGGCCGCTTCCGTCGCCCTGTCCCGGGTCTACACGGGCGTCCACTACCCGAGCGACGTGGTGGTGGGCGCGGCGCTCGGCGTCGGGGCCGCCTTCGCGGTGCGCGGGATCGTACCGACCCGCTCGCAGCTGCCCTCGCCGGGCCGTCCGTACGCCGAGGCGCCCGCGCTGCCGGGCGGCGAGGGTCTGGTGGTCGTGGTGAACCGGGCGTCCGGTTCGGCCGGGCTCGCCACGCTGCTGACCGACGCGCTGCCGCGCGCCGAGGTGGTGGAGTGCGAGCCGCAGGAGGTGCGCGGCGCGCTGGAGAAGGCGGCGGAGCGCTGCCGCGCGCTCGGTGTACTCGGCGGCGACGGGACGATCAACCGGGCGGCCGTCGTGGCCGTGGAGCACGGGCTGCCGCTGGCGGTCTTCCCCGGCGGCACGTACAACCACTTCGCCTACGACCTGGGCATCGAGGACGTCCATGACACCGTCAGGGCGCTGGCGGCGGGTGACGCGGTCCGGGTCGACCTGGGCCGGTTCAGTCCGGGTCTCGGCGGGGCGAAGTCAGGGTTCTTCCTCAACACCTTCAGCCTGGGCGTCTATCCGGAGCTGGTCAGGGAGCGGGAGCGCTGGGCGTCACGGATCGGCGGCTGGCCCGCCGGGGTGCTGGCGGCGGCGAAGGTGCTGCGCGGCGAGCAGCCACTGCACGCGGAGTTCGACGGCAGGAAGCGCGCGCTGTGGATGATGTTCGTGGGCAACGGCATGTATCGCCGGATGGGCCCGACGCCGGGGCACCGGCGCGATCTGGCGGACGGTCTGCTCGACGTACGGATCGTGCACGGCGGCCGGGTGCCGGGCGCACGGCTGCTCGCCGCCGTGCTGGCGGGTCCGCTCAGCCGCTCCCCCGTGCACGCGGCCGAGCGGATGCGCCGGGTGCGGATCGGCGGCATCGCACCGGGGACCCCGCTGGCCTTCGACGGTGAAGTGGCGCCGTCGCCCGGGGAGTTGCTGATCGACAAGGTCAACGAGGCGCTGATGGTCTACCGGCCGCAGATCCTGCCCTGACCGCGTTCGCCGATCAGCCGGCTGACCACATCGTGAGATTGGGGTCTCAGTATTCAACATGGCGGCGTAGCGTGACCTCATCACGCCACGAGAAGGAGTCGGCCATGCCGAAGGAGACCGCCGTCTACACGCACGGGCACCACGAGTCGGTGCTGCGCTCGCACACCTGGCGCACCGCCGCCAACTCGGCCGCGTACCTCGTGCCCGAACTCCGGCCGGGCCAGGACGTGCTGGACGTCGGCTGCGGCCCCGGCACGATCACAGCCGACCTGGCGGCGCTGGTCGCGCCCGGCACGGTGACGGCGGTCGACGCCGCCGAGGACGTCCTGGCGAAGGCCAGGGAAGCCGCGGAGGCGGCGGGCGTGACCAACGTCCGTTTCGCGGTCGCCGATGTCCACGCACTGGACTTCCCCGACGACTCCTTCGACGTCGTCCACGCCCACCAAGTCCTGCAGCACGTCGGCGACCCGGTACAGGCGCTGCGCGAGATGCGCCGGGTGTGCAGGCCCGGCGGGATCGTGGCGGCCCGCGACTCGGACTACGGCGCCTTCGCGTGGTTCCCGGAGATCCCCGTGCTCGACGGCTGGCTGGAGCTCTACCGCACGGTGGCCCGCGCCAACGGCGGCGAGCCGGACGCCGGGCGGCGGATCCTGTCCTGGGCCCGGCAGGCCGGCTTCACCGACATCACCCCGACCGCGGGGACCTGGTGTTTCGCCACCCCGGACGACCGGGCCTGGTGGAGCGGGCTGTGGGCGGACCGTACGGTCGCCTCCAGCTACGCGGACATCGCGGTCAACGGCGGGCACGCCACCCACGAGCGGCTGACGGAGATCGCCGCGGCCTGGCGCGAGTGGGGCGCGAACCAGGACGGCTGGTTCATGACACCGCACGGCGAGATCCTCTGCCGGGCGTGAGCCAGGCCAACTAATGTGATCGCCATGGAAATCCTGGGAACCACGCTGCGCATCTGCGTCGACGACCTGGAGACCTCGGTCGCGTTCTACGAACGGCTCACAGCGACGCGCGCGCTGCGGTTCGAGCGCGGTGGGGTCTCGGTCGCGGCCGTCTCCTGCTTCTTGCTGATGAGCGGCCCCGCCGAGGAGATCGACGTGCTGCGCAAAGTGACCGCCACGATCGCCGTGAAGGACCTGGACCACGCGTTCACCACCCTCACGGCGGTCGGCGCCAAGGTCCTCGTCGGACCGGTGCCGACCCCCGTGGGGCGCAACCTGATCGCCGTCCACCCGGACGGCTCGGTCTTCGAGTACGTGGACCGCAACGGGGCGTAGTGCCGTGACCGGCACCGGGTGCCCATGACGGAGCGCCCCGCCGCGTGGCCGGTCGCACGTACCGAGGACCGGCACGCGCCCTAGGTCGTGTCCGGGCCGTCTCGTCTGGCTCGCGATGCCCGGCACGCACGCTCGCGGCGTTGCCGACCTGCCCAAGTAGCTCCGCTACAAGGGCACATCGGCGCCTTGCGATCGCACGCACCAGCCCCCGCGAGCCCCGCCCAAAGGGCGGACGACGATACTTCGCGGACACTCCCTAGTGCCCGTCCCGGCCGTCCGGGCCTTCCGGGCCTTCCGGGCCGTCCTGCGGTCGCATCCGGAACTCGTAGGCGTCAGGCAGCGGATCGTCGGTGAGCGCTGCCCACACCTCGCTCAGCGTCTCGGCGCCCTCCCGCAGGTCGGCCACCTCGAACCCGGCGTCGAACAGCGCACGCGCCGCGGCCTTGTCGCCCTCGGCGAGCAGCAGTTGGGCCTCGACGAAGCGGAAGGCGCCGCGCCGGCGCACCGCGGGCGGCAGCCGGTCGAAGACCCGGCGTGCCTCGGCCGCCCGGCCCACGGCCAGCAGCGCCGCCATCGCCTCGCGGCCGAGCGCGGCCGTCGCTGCCGTCCAGCCGGGGCCGTCGTCGCGGCGCTGCTCGCACAGGTCGTCGAACGCCTCGGCGTACTGGTCGGCCGCGCGTGCCGTGTTGCCGCCCCGCTGGTCGGCGGCGGCCAGACAGCGCAGCAACGGCCAGCGCGCGGGCGCCAGTTTGAGGCCGCGCTCCCAACTCCGCACCGCCTGGGCGAGATCGCCCGCGTGCCACTGCGCGACCCCGAGGTGGTACTCGGTGAGCGGCTCGGCGGGCGCCGTCTCCAGCATGTCGCGCCAGTGCGGCGCGACGAGCGTCGGGCCCGGCGGGGCCGGCGTGCGCTGCTCGGGCAGCGCGCCGCCCGCCAACAGCTCTGCCCACGGGGCCTGTTCGGCGCCGAGCGTCGACGGGTCGAAGGGCGTGCCGGGCAGCTGACGGCCCGTCCGCAGCGTCTCCAGCGCGCCCCAGCCCGAGCCCGTCGCCAGCCGTTCGCCCGGTTCGGCGTCGGCGTACGGCAGCCATGCCCGGTACGCCGCTTCGACGTCGGCGCGCGGGAAGGCCGCTTCGAGCCGGTCCGCCACCTCGGCGCGTGCCGCGCCCCAGTCCGCCCCGTGGACGAGGTCCGGGTCGGTTTCGAGCGGGCCGTACACCTCCAGCCAGCTGAATTCCCCGCCGCCTTCGAGCCGTACATGCTCCAGTTGGGTGCGGGCGAGGCCCGCCTGGATCTCCGCGTAGCCGGTCGTGCCCGGTTCGGTGAGCCAGCGCTGCCAGCGCCGGCCGCCGGTGCCCGCGCCCCAGACGAACAGCTTCCTGCCGCGCAGCACATCGGTCGAGGTCTGGACGAGCCCCTGCCCCGCGCCGTCGAGGGAGGCGATCCACTTCCGCTCGTCGGCCGGCACCTCGTAGAAGTAGTCGGCGGGGAACTCACCGCGCAGCGGGTACGTACGGTCGGCGCCCCGGAACTCGGGTACGGGGACCCGGCGCAGGCTGCGTTCGTAGCCGAAGTGCCAGGCCTCGTCGGCGGGGGCGAGCACCCGGGTGTGCTCGTTCTCCTCGACGGCGATGTTGGACCACCAGTACACCGGCGCGGGACGGTCGTGCGGGTTGCGGATCCGGACGCCGACCCGGAGGAAGGCGGCGTCGTCGGGGAGCCACAGGTCCACCTGGAACGGCAGGTCCCGCAGCCGCTCCCACTCCCAGAGCCGGAGCATCTGCCCGCCGTCGGGCGCGGGCACGACAGCGGCGTGCAGCGGGGCGCAGGAGAGCGTGGTGTGGCCGGTCGCGCCGATGTTCCATTCGATGCCGCCGGAGAACCATGCGCCGTTCAGCGCGAAGCAGGCGGGCTGCAGCACCGGGTTGCGGTAGAGCAGTTCGCGGCCGGTCGGCTTGTGGAGGAGCGACTGGATCCGGCCGCCGAGCCCCGGCAGGACCGTCACCCGCAGGTGCTCGTTCTCGATAACGATCGTGTCGATGCCGGTCTCGGCGCGGTCGCGTCCGTACCCGTCGAGGACCCGTACGGGCAGCAGGGTGCGCAGCGGTTCGTAGCCGATCTGCCGGGCCATGTCGCGCGGCAGGTCCGCCTTGTCGCGCTCGTCGATCGTGTGCGTCTCGTCGAGGGGCCGCAGGGCGGGCAGCGGGTTCTCCGGCCCGACGGGGGCGGCGGGCAGGGTCAGTACGGCACGTCGCACAGTCGTGGCCATGGCAGCCTCGCTTTCGTCCGCGGGCGGCCGGCGGCTCCGTTTCGGCCGGTGGCCCGTCGACCATGGAACACGTTGACCGCCGCACTGACCAGGGGCCCCAGAGGTTTGAACCGCGGGACAGGCGTCAGTCCTTGTCGTCGCCGAAGGCTCCCACGATGACATCGGTGAACATGGCGCCCGCGCTGCCGTCCGGGTCGAGGTCCGGGTCGTAGATGGTCACGTTCAGTCCGACGCAGCGCTCGGAGCGCACCAGGGTGCGCAGCAGCACGGCGAGTTCGTCCGGCAGGAGGCCGCCCGCGTCGGGGGCGTCGACCGCCGGCATCACCGCGGGGTCGAGGACGTCGGCGTCGAGATGCACCCAGAATCCGTCGGTGGCGGGCGTCTCCAGGGTCCGCAGAACGCCGGCGGCCATCTCGGCCACGCCCCATTGGCGCATCTCGCCCACGGACACGGTCGGGATACGCAGCCGGGCCAGCTCGGCGCGGTCCGTGTCCTCGTCGCGGATGCCGAGCAGCCGTACGTCCTCGTCGCGCAGATAGGGGCGCAGCCCCTCCAGGTCGGCGAGGTCGTCCTGACCGCGTCCGGTGGAGATGGCCAGTTCCTCGCCGCCCGCCGCGCCGACCGCGGCCGAGTTGCCCGGGTGCCGGAAGTCGGCGGATCCGTCGATGGCGGCCAGGCCGTAGCGGCCGATCCGGCGCAGCGCGAGCGAGGCGCCGAGCTGGATCGAGCAGTCACCGCCCAGCACCACCGGGAAGTCACCGCTCCTGACATGGCGCTCGATCCGGTCGGCGAGCCGGGGGGTGTACGCGGCGATGGCGGCGGCGTTGAACACCCCGTCGCCCTCCTGCCAGTCGCCGCGGTCGTAGCGCGGCGGGACGACGACACCGCCCTCGAAGGCACCGAGCCGCTGGACGATGCGCTGCTCGCGCAGGGCTCCCGCGAGCTTGTAGCAGCCGGGCACCGTCCCGGGCGCCGGGGGCCGCAGCCCCAGGTTGGAGGGCGCGTCGATCACCACGACAGGAGCCATACCGATCATTCTCGCCGGGTACGGTCCGTCCCTCAAGCGGATTGCGGACCTGCGGTGACCGCCCAGCGTTCGTGGTCGCGCCAGGCGCCGTGGATGTACAGGAAGTCCGGCGAGTAGCCCTCCAGGCGGAATCCCGCACGCCGGACGAACGCGATGGAACGGGTGTTGGCGGGCTGGATGTTGGCTTCGAGACGGTGCAGTCCGAGCGGGCCGAAGGCGTGCCGCATCACCAGGGCCAGCCCTTCCGACATCAGGCCCTGGCCCGCCGCGTGGGCAAACGCGCCGTAGCCGATGGCCCCGCTGCGGAAGGCTCCTCTGACGATGTTGTTCACGTTCACGTACCCGGCGATCCGGCCGTCGGAGCGGGAGCAGACGAGATAACCGGCGGCGCCTCCGACGCCGGCCGGGCCGCCCGCGCCGGACGGGCCGGTGAACCGGCTCACGTACGTGGCGAACGCCTCGGCGTCGTCGGGCGGGAAGAGCCAGGGGTGGTGCAGCGCCTTGCTCTCCCGGGCGAGCGCGGTGAACTCCTCGGCGTCCTCGGACCGGTAGGGACGGATGACCGCGCGCGGACCCGCGCCGAGCTGGGTGGTGGTTTCGGGCATCCCGCCAGCTTAACCAACACCCCGTCCGGACGGCTTGAGGAGCCGGACGGCTTGAGGAGTCAGATCAGCGCCGGGACGTCCAGGGTGAGGGTGGCGCTGTCCGCGTCGAGGACGCCGGGGACGCCCAGTGGCATGGTCAGATTCGTCTCGCCGTGGCCGAAGCCCAGCTCCTCGACGACCGGCACCCCCAGGCCGCCGAGCCGGTCCAGGAGCAGGGCGCGGACCTCCTCGTACGGGCCGCACTGCGCCCAGGAGCCGAGGCCGATGCCCGCGACACCGTCCAGCCAGCCGGAGCGCAGCAGCTGGGTGAGGATCCGGTCGAGCCGGTACGGCTCCTCGCCGACGTCCTCGATCAGCAGCAGCCCGCCCGCCGCGCCGCCCCGCGCGTGCGGGGTGCCCAGGTCGGCGGCGAGCAGGCTGACGCAGCCGCCGAGCGTGACACCGGCCGCCCGGCCGGGGACGAGTCCGCGGGCCGTCCCCAGCCCCAGGGTCCGTACCGACTCGGGCTCGAACAGCGTGGCGCGCAGCGACTCCTGGGTCGCGGCGTCCTTGAGGAAGGTCACGGCCGCCGTCATCGGACCGTGCAGGGTGACCAGCCCGAGCCGGGTGGCGAACGCCTCGTGCAGGGCGGTGACGTCGCTGTAGCCGACGAAGACCTTGGGGCCGGCGGCCCGCATGGCGGACCAGTCGAGCAGCTCGGCCATGCGCTGCACGCCGTAGCCGCCGCGTGCGCAGAACACGGCGGAGACGGACGGGTCGCACCACGCCTCGGTCAGGTCGCGTGCGCGGTCCTGGTCGGTGCCCGCGAGGTAGTCGAACCGGGGGTGGGTGTCGAGGACATGGGGCGCGACGACCGGGTCGAGGTCCCAGCCGCGCAGGATGTCCAGGCCGCTCTGCAGCCGCTCCTCGGGCAGCGGTCCGCTGGGCGCCACGACGGCGACCTTGTCGCCCGCGCGCAGCCGGGCCGGCCGGGTCAGTGGGATGACGGTCACTTGCGCAGCTCCAGTCGCGGGACGTCCGGGCGGTCGAAGCCGAACGTCTGTGCGTACAGGGACAGTTCGGCTTCGAGGGAGCGGATCAGGGTGTCCCGCATCCGGAAGCCGTGGCCCTCGCCCTCGAAGGCGATGTACGCGTGCGGTACGCCTTTGCCCTCGATCGCCGCGAGGAAGCGGTCGCACTGGACGGGCGGGCAGATCACGTCGTCCAGGCCCTGGAGCAGCAGGAACGGCGCGCTGACCCGGTCGACGAGGTGCACGGGTGAGCGGTCGCGGTAGCGGTCGGGGACCTCGGCGAGCGGTCCGATCAGGGATTCCAGATAGCGCGACTCGAAGTCGTGCGTCCCGTCGGCGGCCCAGTCGGCGAGATCGAGGATGGGGTAGAGGATCGTGCCGCAGGCGTAGACGTCGCTGGTCGTCAGGGACGCCGCTGTCGTCCAGCCGCCGGCACTGCCGCCGCGTACGGCGAGCCTGGCGGGGTCGGCGCTGCCTTCGGCGGCCAGCGCCTCGGCGACGGCCGCGCAGTCCTCGACGTCCACGACGCCCCACTGCTCGCGCAGCCGTTCCCGGTACTCCCGTCCGTAGCCGGTGGAGCCGCCGTAGTTGACCTCGGCGACGCCGATGCCGCGTGAGGTGAAGTAGGCGATCTCCAGGTCGAGGACGAGCGGGGTGCGGCTGGTGGGGCCGCCGTGCGCCCACATCACGAACGGCGGCAGCTCACCGTCGGGCGCGGTGTGGGTGGGGCTGTGCGGCAGGTGCACATGGGCGTGGATCTCCCGGCCGCCGGGCCCGGTGAAGACCCGCGACTCGGGCCGGGAGTAGTACGCGGGGTCGACGGGATCGTGGTGCGGCGAGCCGATCACCCGGGAATGGCCGGTGAGCGTGTCGAGTTCGACGATCTCGAAGCCGGTGTGGGCTCCGGCGGCGACGCCGATCACCCGACTGTCCTGGACGGCGAGGGTGGAGGCCCATTCCGTCCAGGGCCCGACGGCGTCGACCAGTTCGCCGCTCTCCGGGTCGAGGATGCCCAGCGCGTTGGCGCCGGTGCCGTGGATGACGGCGATCAGCCCGTTGCGCAGCGGGTGGAACCACTGGAGGCCGATCTTCCACAGCGGCCCGCCGAACTCCTCGGCGCCGCGCGGGGACAGGACCGTGGCGGCGAGCGGCCCGGCACCGACGGCGGGTGCGGCGAGGGCGTCGGGGCGGATCCGCTGGAGCTGCCACCAGTTGTCGGGGTCGGAGACGAACAGCAGCGAACCGTCCGGCGCCCAGTCCACCTGCGCGACGGACTCGCCGGTCCCGCCCGCGACGGACCTGACGCCGGTGAAGGGACCGGCCCCGCCGGCCTCGCCGAGCATCACCTCCGTACCGTCCCAGGGCATCCGGGGGTGGTCCCAGGCGAGCCAGGCGACCCGCAGGCCGTCCGGGGACAGCCGGGGCCCGGTGACGAAGTGGTGCCGGTCGTCGGAGAGTTCACGCACGGCCGTACGGTCGTCGGCCGCCGAACCGTCGAGCGGTACGGCGGCGATCACCCGCCGTACGTCCGTGGGCAGTTCGCCGGTGAACTCCTCCAGCACGCACCAGACCTCGCCGCGCTCGGACCTGAGCACCGGGTCGACCCAGCGCAGCCCGCCGCCGGTCGGCGACAGCGGGGTGAGCGGCCGGGGCTCGGCGGCTGCCGCCGGCTCGTACACGTACAGCCGCTGGTCGGGGAAGTGCACGAAGACGACGAGCGGGCCGCCGTCGGGGCGCGCCTGCGCCGCCCAGGGGGCGCCGCCGTACTCGATGACCCGGCTGCGTACGTTCCACGGGGCCGGCAGCACCGGCTCCTCGTGTCCTTCGGCCGTCCGGCGCACCAGCGCGCGCCTGCCGCCCTCGGCGGGGCGTGGCTCGGTCCACCACACCTCGTCGCCCACCGCCCCGACGAATTCGGGGCGGCCGTCGTGCGAGGCGGCCAGTGCGGCGTCGATCGGCGAGGGCCACGTTCCGTAGGCGCCCGTGGTCAGCATGTGGCGGCTCTCCCTATGCGGTCTGCAGATAGTGGTCGAGGACCCGGACGCCGAAGTGCAGCGCGGAGACGGGTACCCGTTCGTCGACGCCGTGGAAGAGCGCCTGGTAGTCGAAGCCCGGTGGCAGCTTGAGCGGCGAGAAGCCGTAGCCGGTGATGCCGAGCCGGGAGAACTGCTTGGCGTCCGTGCCGCCCGACATGCAGTACGGCACGGTGTGCGCGCCGGGGTCGAAGCGCTCAACGGCGGCGCGCAGTTTGGCGAACGTCGGCGAGTCGACCGGGGCCTGGAGCGCGATCTCCTTGTGGTGGAACTCCCACTCCACGTCGGGTCCGGTCAGCCGGTCCAGGGTGGCGCGGAACTCCTCCTCGCCGCCCGGCACCATCCGCCCGTCGACCAGCGCCGTCGCCTGTCCCGGGATGACGTTGACCTTGTAGCCGGCTTCGAGGACGGTCGGGTTGGCGCTGTTGCGTACGGTCGGCTCGACGAGCGCCGCCGCGGGGCCGAGCTTGCCGAGCAGCCCGTCCGTGTCGAAGTCCGGCGCCTCGACGTCGGCCTCGATGCCGTGCAGCGCGGCGAGTTCCCGCAGGGCCGCCCGCACGGTCGGGGTGAGCCTGACCGGCCATTCGTACTCGCCGATCCTGGCAATGGCCGCTGCGAGCCTGCTGACCGCGTTGGCCCGGTTCACCTTCGAGCCGTGGCCCGCCTTGCCGTGCGCGGTGAGCTTCAGCCAGCCGGTGCCCCGCTCGCCCGCGGCGATCGGGTAGAGCGCCATGCCGGGGCCCGCGTGGAAGGTGAAGGCGCCGGACTCGCTGATGCCTTCCGTGCAGCCGTCGAACAGCGCGGGGTGGTGGTCGGCGAGGAAGCCCGAGCCGTCGACGGCGCTGGCCTCCTCGTCCGCGGTGTAGGCGATGACGATGTCCCGGCGCGGCCTGATCCCTTCCCTGGCCCAGGCGCGGACGACGGCGAGGACCATCGCGTCCATGTTCTTCATGTCGATGGCGCCGCGCCCCCACACCACGCCGTCCTTGACCTCACCGGAGAAGGGGTGCACCGACCAGTCGGCGGGTTCGGCGGGGACGACGTCCAGATGGCCGTGGACGAGGAGCGCCTCGGCCGAGGGGTCGGTGCCCTCGATCCTGGCGACCACGTTGGTGCGGCCCGGGGTCCGTTCGAGAAGCGTGGGTTCGATGCCGGCGCCGGCGAGGCGCTCGGCCACATATTCGGCCGCCGGACGTTCCCGGCAGTCGCCGCTCCCTCGGTTGGTGGTGTCGATACGGATGAGCTCGGAGGTGAAGGTGACCACCTCGTCCAGCGCCGTCTGCATGTCAGCCATACTGCTCCTCCACCGCGGACGAGACGATCGTGGTGACCGCCTTGAACGTGCGAATGCCCTCATACATCGTCCCGCTCGTGTACGCGACACGCCGTTCGCCGCTGGGGGTCACCCCTGGGACGACGGTGGCGGCCGCCGCGAGATGCGCGGCGTCGAACTCCAGCTCCACGGTGAAGGTCTTGCCGGTCACCGGCTCATGACGCACGGCCAGCGCCGTCGCCTCCTTCGCGGCGGCGCGGATGTCGGCCGCCGTACGCGCCGGGGTGCGGCAGACGGCCGCGTAGCGCGAGACATGGTCCTTGACCGCGACGCTCCGGGCCCGCGGTGCGTAGCCCGCGGCGTCCTCGCAGGTCAGGTCGTCACCGGTGACGAGCACCACCGGGACGCCGTACTCGGCCACGACATGGGCGTTGAGCAGCCCCTCGCTGGCCCGGACGCCGTTGAGCCAGACGCCGGTGATGGAGTTGGCGAGGTAGGTGTGAGCAAGGACACCTTCGGTGCCCGCGCCGGTGTGATAGCCGACGAACGCGATCCCGTCCACGTCCCCGTGCTGGACGCCTTCGACCATGGAGAGCGACTTGTGACGGCCCGTGAGCATCTGGACGCGGTCGTCGAGGCGCTCCAGGAGCAGATTGCGCATGCTCCAGTGCGCCTCGTTGACCAGCACCTCATCCGCGCCGCCGTCGAGGAAGCCGAGCGCTGCCGCGTTCACGTCCGAGGTGAACAAGGAGCGGCAGCGCTCCCACTGGGGTGTGCCGGGCAGGACGTCGGCCGGCCAGGTCACACCGGTCGCGCCCTCCATGTCGGCGCTGATGAGGATCTTCATGGCGGAAACCGTACGCGCCCCGGTGTGGCCGATCCAGCCCTGTGGAAAACTAACGGTGGTCTAGACCTCTAATGCGACCCGCACGGCCCACGACCAGCGCCTTCACCACCGCCGGCTCACTCGCGGGCGAGAACGAACCACCGGGCCGGCAGATCGATCCTGGTGCCGTCCGGCAGCCGTTCCGTCATCGGCAGCGCCGTGTCCCCGCTCGCCAGGATCCGCAGGCCCGCCGCGCGCAGCAGCTCCGGCACCTCCTCGTCCGCCGCGCCGGCCGGCTTGAGGCCGTGCTCGAAGACCCGGCGCAGCTTGGCGGGCGGTCCGCCCGGCGACTCGGCGGCGCCTTTGAGCACGCCCTGCGCGGCCGGGGTGAGTTCGACCACAAACGCCCGGCCTTTCACGCCGAGCAGCCCGGCCACGGCCGCAGCGACGGCCGGCCGGTCCTGCGGCTCGCTCTGATGGATCACGGCCCGCATGTAGACGTTCGTGTCGCCGGTGCGCTCCCCCAGCGCCCGGACCGCTTCGGCGTCGACCAGATCGAGCTGTTCGTACTCGGCGGCCTTCTCCGGGTCGGCGCGGCGGGCGTGTTCGACCGCCGCGTCCGACAGGTCGACCCCGATGGCCCGGGCGAAGAGGGTGGCGAGATAGCGCGTCTGCGTGCCACTGCCGCAGCCGAGGTCGACCACGGGCAGCGCGGTGTCGGCGTGCGGCAGCAGCAGTTCGCTGTGCGGGACGGCGGAGAGGCCGGCTTCCGCGTCCCACATCGCCTCGCCCGGCGCGTCCGAGGTCGTCCGCCAGAAACCTTCCCATGACTCCCGGTAGCGCTCCGAGACGTCCATACGGCCTCCCATGTCTGGTTGTGAGGCACCGGACTACCGTCGCCGCCGGGCGCCGGGCAAGTGGGCGGGGGCCACTCGGCTCAGACGTTCGACCCGAAACGTACTTTTTACGCCAGAGCCTGCTCGAACCACACCGTCTTGCCGTGGGTACCGGTGCTGCTGCCCCACTCCCTGGCGAGTCTGCTGACCACCCGCAGCCCACGGCCGATCTCGTCGTCCGCCCCCGCGTCCCGCAGGGCGGCGGGCGCCGGTTCGTCGTCGGTGACTTCGCAGAGCAGGGCGTCGGTACGCACCAGACGCAGCCCGATATGGCGGCACTTGCCGTGGTGCACGGCGTTGGTGACCAGCTCGCTGACGAGCAGTTCGGCGGTCTCCACCGCTTCCGGCAGCTCCCAGTCCAGCAGTCTGCCGTGCACCAGCCGACGGGCGCGGGCCACCTCCCGTGGATCCAGGGCCAGTTGCCACTCGGCCACGTCGTCGGCCGGAATGCCGTTCAGCCTCGCCATCAGCAGGGCCACGTCGTCGTCGCGCCCTTCCCTGGTGTTCAGGGCGCGGATGATCGTGTCGCAGGCGGTGTCCATCGAGGCGGCGGGATGGGCGGCGTGCTCGCACAGGGCGGCGAGCCCTTCCCCGATGTCCTGGCCGCGCACCTCGACCAGACCGTCCGTGCACAGCACGAGCCGGTCGCCGGGCGCCACCGAGTAGGTCGCCGTCTCGAAGGCGACACCGCCGACGCCGATGGGCGCACCGGTCGGCGGGTCGAGCAGTTCGGCGCAGCCGTCGGCGGCGCGTACCAACACCGGGGGGATATGGCCCGCGTTGGCGATCTGCAGCTCGGACCTGATCGGGTCGTACACCGCATACAGACAGGTGGCCAGATAACGCTCGCCGAGCCGCTGCGCCAAGTCGTCGAGATTACGCAGCAGTTGGGCGGGCGGCAGCTCCATCGTCGCCATCGTCTGGACGGCGGTGCGCAGCTGGCCCATCATCGCGGCCGAGTTGAGCCCGTGGCCCATCACGTCACCGACCACGAACGCCGTGCGTGAGCCGGGGAGTTTGACGGAGTCGAACCAGTCGCCGCCTATCCGGCCGAGCCGGGTGCCGGGCAGGTAGCGAGTGGCGATGTCGCAGCCCGCCATGTGCGGGGCGACCGTCGGCAGCATGCTGTCCTGCAGTGTCTCGGCGACATTCTCCTGGTGGGTGTACATCCGGGCGTTGTCGAGCACGAGCCCCGCCCTGGCGGCGAGTTCGGCGCCGGTCGTCCGGTCCATGTCGTCGAACGGCGCACGGTCGCTGCGGCGCATCAGCACCATGAAGCCGAGCACCACGTCGCGCGCCTTCAGTGGTACGAGCAGCAGGGAGCGGTTGTTGATCAGCGGCCGCAGGTCCCGTTTCTCGAACTCCCCGGAGATACGGTCCCCTTGCTCCTCGCTGAGCCGGGGGATCAGTACCGGTTCGCCGGTGACCATGCACTGGAAGAACGGTGTGTGCCGGGGGAAGGCGATGGCCTCGCCGACCGGGACCGTGTCGTCCCAGCGGCCCGGTTCGTCGTTGTGTTCGACCCAGACCCGGTGCCAGACGGTGCTCTCGTCCGGCACCCCCTCGGGGAACCCCTCGCCCGCCAGTACGGCCGCCCGCAGATGTGTGCCGGCGAAGTCGGTGAACCGGGGCACGGCGGCGCTGGTCACCTCCCGGATGGTGCGTTCCAGGTCGAGCGAGGACCCGATGCGTCCGCTGATCTCGTTCAGGAACTCCAACCGCTCACGGACGGCGGCGTATTCGAGATCCGTCTCCGGTCGGGGCGCCGGCCGTCGCGTGGCGGCGGCCGGCCCGGCGAAATCCGGCCCCGCACCGGCCTGCCCGGCACCCGGCTGTCCCGCGCCCGCACGCGCGGCGCCCTGCCGGCCGTCCGGCCGCTGTGGCACTCCCCAGTCCGGGGTGACGGGCACCTGGGCGTGCCGGCTGAACTCCAGCACCGGATAGCCCAGTTCGAGGACCTGCGAGGTGATGCGGGTGGCCTCGGCGGGGCCCATGTTCGGCAGGATGTCCGGCAGCCTTCTGGCCAGCCCGTTCCCGTCGGGGAACTCGGTGTGCGCGGCGAAACCGGGCGTGATCCGCTGGGCCGCCGCGTCCTCCCCGGTCGTCCCGCCGCTGAACTGCCGCGCGTCGGCGGCCAGTACGAGATGGCGCCCCGTGCCGGGGCCGACCAGCGGGTAGGACCACCAGAGCACGTCGAGCGGATCCCGGCCGGGCTCGGAGACCTTCGCCCGCCCCGCCGTGGGGTAGGCCGCGCGTCCGTGCAGCTCGGGACCCAGCTCGTCGGCCGCGTCGTACAGGCCGTGGACCAGCCCGTGTTCGTCGTCGGCGAAGGCTCCGGAGACCGGCATCAGGTCGCCGGCCTGCTGACCGACCGCCTCTTCCTTGGAATGGCCGAAAAGTCTCCGTGCGCCGGTGGACCAGTGCGACACCTGGCCGTCCGCGTCCACGACGACCACGGCGAGCGGAATCCGGCCGGCCGCGGCGAACTGCTGCGGCAAGCCCGGCGGAAAGCCACTGTCCATGGGTGGAAGGCTCCTTCCATGCCGCCAGGATCTGCGGCTTCACCCACCACGGTACGGCCCTGCACACGCGATCCGCCGGGCAATGAACTAATAGGTGGTGCGCCCGCGCACGGCAAATTATTGACTGAAATTCAGTCAGTCCTCGTGGCCCAGTTGGAGATCCCGTTCGGTGCGTCCGCCGCCCGCCACCTGGAGCACCGTGGCGACCGGCGGATAGCCCGCCGCGATCACCGTGTACTCGCCCGACGAGAGGTCGACGAACCGGAAGGTGCCGTCGGCGTTGGTGGTGAGGGTGTCCACCACGTTCCCCGCCGCGTCGAGCAGGGTGACCCGGGCGTCCTCGACCGGCCGGCCGCCGCCGGCCCGTACCGTACCCCGCAGCACGGCGCCGCCCGCCAGCTCGATGTCCTGCCGGGTCTCCCGCGACGCCTGCACACTGACCGGCAGCGCTGCGGGGCGGAAGGCGGGGGCGCTCGCCGCCAGGGTGTACTCCCCCGCGACCAGCTCGGCGATCACATAACCGCCCTCACGGCCGCTGCGGGTACTGGCCACCACCTCGCCGCGCACGTCCGTCAGCGTCACGGCCGCGTCCCGTACGGGGGTGCCGTCGGCGGTGACGACGACCCCGGCGAGCCGGCCCGCCCCGCCCAGCACCACGTCCAGCTCGACGGGCCGCTCGCCGACGGTGACCGTCACGGCCTGCGGCTGGTGCCCGCCGGCCGCCGCGATCATCACGTACGACCCGGCGCCCGGCACACTGAGCGCGTACCGCCCGTCGGCGCCGCTCGCACCGCGGCCGATCTGCTGCCCCTGGACGTCGATGAGCGTGAGCGCGGCGCGCGGCACCGTACTGCCGTCGTAGTGCTGGACCGTGCCGCAGACGGCGACACCCGAGGTGTACGCGGGCTGGGTCGGCGCGACGGGGGCGACGGGCGGGGCGAACGGTGAGGGTTCCTGGGCGGCCGCGATGCGCGCGGTGGGGACCTCGGTGGACTCGGCGGCTGAGGCGTTGTGGGACACCAGCGGTTTCTCCTTGAGGAAGAAGGCGATGAAGAGGCCGAGGACAAGCACCGGCACGAGATAGAGGAAGATCCGCGGCATCGCGTCGGCGTACGCCTGGATGTAGCCGTCGCGCAGGGCGGGCGGCAGCGCGTGCACCATCTGCGGGGTGATGGACTCGGGGCTGGGCAGCCCGGCCCCCGCGGGGATGCGGTCGGCGAGCGCGTCGGTCAGCCGGTTGGCGAAGAGCGTGCCGAAGACGGCCGCCCCCACACTGCCGCCGATCTGCCGGAAGTAGTTGTTGGCGCTGGTCGCCGTGCCGAGGTCGGAGGGCGGTACGGAGTTCTGCACGGCGAGCACGAGCACCGACATCACCATGCCGACCCCGAGACCGAGCACCGCCTGCGCGATCCCGGTCTCCAGGCCTGAGGTGCCGGTGTCGAGCCGGGACAGCAGCCACATGCCGACGGCGGCGACGGCGGTGCCCAGCACCGGGTAGATCTTGTAGCGGCCGGTACGGCTGATGAGCTGCCCGGAGACGATCGACGCGCCGACGACACCGCCCATCATGGGCAGCATCAGCAGCCCCGACTCGGTGGCGCTCGCGCCGTCGACCATCTGCAGGTACGTCGGCAGATAGCTGGCGGCGCCGAACAGCGCGACACCGATGACCGCGCCGACCAGGCTGGTGGTGTTGAAGACCGTGTCGCGGAACAGCCGCAGCGGGATGATCGGTTCGGCGGCGAAGTGCTCGACGACCAGGAACAGCACGGCCGTTCCGAGCGCGCCGGCCGCGAGACCGAGGATGGTCCGCGAGCCCCACGCGTACTCCGTACCGCCCCAACTGGTCAGCAGTACGAGGCAGGTGGAGGCCGCGGCGAGCAGCGCGGCGCCGAGCACGTCCAGCCGGCCCCTGACCGCCTTCTTGGGAAGGCGCAGGACGACGGAGACGACGGCGAACGTGACCACACCGAACGGCACGTTGAAGTAGAAG